>CAIKZO010000093.1 GCA_903832005.1 Enhydrobacter aerosaccus
GCCTTACGGCGGTTGATGCTCCTCACTTTTCCTCCCCCGTCTTCGGGGGAGGTGGCGGCGTAATCGCCGACGGAGGGGGAGGGCAGCACGGCCGTTCTTTCCGATTTAAGATCATAACCCGTACTCAGGGCCACCTCGACTCTGGCTCGCCCCCTCCGTCGCGGACTACCGCGCCACCTCCCCCGAAGACGGGGGAGGGAAGTTTGCGCTGATCAATCTAAGCCTTCTTGAGCTCTGCGATCTCGTCTTCCAGCGCGGCGATCTTCGCGTCGCGCTGTTCGAGTGCGGCGGCGACGTCGGCGGCGTCGAACTTCTGCGGGATGTGCTGCGGGCAGTTCGTGTCCCACGCCGCGATCGTGAACAGGATCGTCTGCTCGGGCCTGGCCTTGTAGCCCTCGGGCATTAGGCTCTTGGTCAGCTCGGCGTCCTCGACGACCTTCGCTGTTCCCCAGATCTTCACCCGCCGGCGATGGGCGTAGTCCATCAGGAACAGGTGCGCCTTCGGATTGTCCGAGAGGTTGCCCTGGGTGATGAACTGCCGGTTGCCGGAGAAGTCGGCGAAGGCAATCGTCTTGTCGTCGATCACCCGCAGGAAGTCTGGCGGCCCGCCGCGATGCTGGATGTAGGGCTGTCCACTGGCATTGGCCGTAGCGAAATAGAGGCCGGTTTGCGCGCCGATGAAAGCCTCGAGGTCCGGCGTGATCGTGGTGCGCCAGCCGCCCTTGGCCTCGACGTGGGCAAAGCCCTCGCGCGAGCCCTTGCGGGTCTGGATTGCTTTCACCGAAGGGGTGAAGGCGACGTCGCTCGATGGCGACGTGAAGGTGGTGATTGTGTCCATGGCGTCACGCGGCCTTGCGTGCGGTCACGACCGGGAAATCGATCTCGGTCTTGGCCACTTCGTTGATGTAGTTGGTCCACGTGTTGAGGGCGACATGCATGACGATCTCGATCACCTGGGCGTCGCTGTAGCCCGCCGCCTTGACGGCGCGGACGTCCTCCTCGCCGACATGGCCGCGCGCGTGCACGACCTTGGCCGCGAAACGCACGGCGGCATCCGCTTTCGGATCGTTCGACGCGCCGCTGCGGTTGGCGGTGATCTCGGCGTCGTCGAGCTTGGCGAGATTCTTGCCGAGGTAGGTGTGCGCCGACAGGCAATAGTCGCAGCCGTTGATCTCGGCGACCGCCAGCGCGATCCGTTCACGGGTCTGCGCGGGCAGGGCACCTTTGCCTAGCGCACTGTTCATGCCGAGGTAGCCCTCCAGTGCCGCCGGGCTGTTGGCGACCAGGCGGAACAGGTTGGGAGCGACGCCGAGCTGCTTCTTCACGGCTTCGAGCATTGGCTGCGAGGCGGCGGGGGCGTCGGCGATGGTGGCGGGTGTGGGCAGGCGGGACATCGGTATCTCCTGGGCGACTGTTGGTCGGGCTGGCCGACGCCCGGAACATAGGTCCTTCCATTATTAACCATCAGTCTGTAATATCGATAGATACCCTTCCAGAAAGTGGAAATGGACCGTTTCGACTCCATGTCTGTCTTGATCGCGGCCGTCGACGCCGGCAGCCTGTCGGCCGCCGCGCGGCGGCTGGGTACGCCGCTCACGACGGTGAGCCGCAAGGTCTCCGACCTCGAGGCACATCTTGGCACTCGGCTTCTCAATCGATCGAGCCGCACGCTCACGCTGACCGATGCCGGCCGCGACTATGTCGCCGCGTGTCGCCGCATCGTCGAGGAAGTGGGCGAGGCCGAGCGCGCGGCATCGGGCGAGTTCACGGCGCCGCGGGGGCATCTCGTGTTGAGCGCCCCCATCGTGTTCGGCCGCCTGCATGTCCTGCCGATCGTGACGGCGTTCCTCGACGCCTATCCCGAGATCGACGTGCGTCTCGCTCTTGCGGACCGCGCGGTCAACTTGATCGAGGAGCATGTCGACGGTGCGTTGCGCATCGGTGCGTTGGCGGATAGCAGCATGACCGCGACCAAAGTGGGGGAGATCCGGCGCGTGGTCTGCGGCAGTCCGGCCTATTTCAAGGCCCATGGCTGGCCGCAGCAGCCGGCTGATCTGGCAAATCACCGCTGTATCACCTTCGAAGGACTACAGTCGCCCGCGGCCTGGTTGTTTCCGACAAAGAAGGGCCTGCAGCCGGTGCCGATCCATTCGCGGCTGGCGGTCAACACGGCCGAGGCCGCGGTCGATGCGGCCATTGCCGGCGTGGGGCTGACGCGCGTGTTCTCCTATCAGGTGGCCGCCGCGCGCGCGGCGAAGAAGATCGAACTGGTGCTGGAGGCCTTCGAGCCTCCACCGTCGCCCGTGCATCTGGTCCACGCCGGCGGTGGTCTCCTGCCGCTGAAGCTGCGCGCCTTTCTCGACTTTGCGGCACCGCGCCTCAGGACCGTCCTGACGCGCGTTACGACTCTTTTCCCTCCCTCGTCTTCGGGGGAGTCGTGACTTGGCCGCGCGCGGCCAAGTCACCAGTCAGGCAGGATCGCGGTAGGGCATGTCGCCGAGATAGTTCTTCTTGCCGATCGGCACTCCGTTGTGACGCAGGATCGCGTAGGCGGCCGCAACGTGGAAATAGAAATTCGGAATGACGTGCTGCAGGAGGAACTCCTCGCCTGAGAGCGACTTTCCATTCCAACGCGGCTGGGTAATCCGCCGCGCCGCGGCGTTCCCAAATGCGTCGGGCTTGAAGCTACCCAGATAGGCAATGACGCTTTCGATGCGCGCCCTGATTTCACCCATCGTTGCTTCTGTATCGGCATGCGAGGGCGCGTCCTTCTCGGTACCGGCCATCCGGGCGACACCGAGCTTCGCAGTGTCGCACGCCGTCTGGATCTGGCGAATCAGATTGAACTGATCCGGCGCCAGTCGCGCCTGCAGCAGCACGCCCGTTTCGAATTTCTTTTCGCCAGCGTACTTCTCGGCCTCGGACAGAATGGCCAGCAGGTTGTTCAGCATCTTGCTGAACTGCGTAACGACAATCTTGTAAATCATGCTGACCTCGGCTTGGAATGAATTTGAGCCTTGCACTAGAGCATTCGATCGACGGCCGCCAGCTTCGCATGGCCGCATCCGTATCCGGCTAGATAAAGCCTGCGAGGCAGGGCACACTTCATCAGCAAATAAAGAATAAAGCTGGAGGAATAAGTGTCGGTCACATTCAAGCTCACCGTGACTCTGATCGCGGGCGTTTCGGCAGTTGCCCTGTCGTCGCAGGCAGGCGCCTGGACGCCGACCAAGCCGATCGAGTTCATCGCGACAGCGGGGCCGGGCGGCGGCACGGATAATTTCACCCGCGCCGTGCAGGCCGCGATCGTGAAGAACAAGCTGGTCGACCAGCCGATCGTCGTCGTGAACAAGCCGGGCGGCAGCGGCGCGGAAGGCTTCACCTACACCAAGGCGCTGACCGGCGATCCGTACCATCTCGTGTTCGGCACTTCCAACGCCTGGTCGCAGCCGCTCGTGTCGAAGGTGGCCTTCAACTACACCGACTTCACGCCGGTCGCGGCGATGGTGCAGGACGAATTCCTGCTCTGGGTGAAGCAGGACGCGCCCTACAAGTCCGTGCAGGACTATCTCACGGCGATGAAGGCCAAGGGCAACACCGCGAAGATGGCCGGCGCGCAGTCGAAGGACACCGATGAGACGCTGACTCGCCTGATCGGCAAGGCGGCGGGCATCAAGTTCATCTACGTGCCGTTCAAGAGCGGCGCCGAGGCGGCCGTTCAGCTGGCCGGCGGCCATGTCGACAGCCACGTCAACAATCCGAGCGAAAGCGTCGGCCAGTGGAAGGGCGGCACGCAGCGGCCGATCTGCGTGTTCAACACCAAGCGCCTGCCGGACACCGGCAAGGTGACGGCGACCGAGGGCTGGCAGGACATTCCGACGTGCCAGGAAGCGGGCCTCAACATTGCGCTGTTCCAGCAGCCGCGCACGGTCTGGCTGCCGCTCAAGGTCACGGCCGAGCAGACGGCTTACTACGTTGACCTGATGAAGAAGGTGCAGGCGACGCCCGAGTGGAAGGACTTCATCGAGAAGTCGGTGCAGACCAACACCTTCCTGTCCGGTGATGCGTTCACCAAGTACGAGGCGCAGGACCTCGAGCAGTGGAAGAAGGTCGCGACGGAAGAGGGCTGGCTGGTCAAGTAGCCGGGACCTCGCGACATGCTCTCACGGCGCACGCTCGAAGCGGCGACGGCGATCCTGACCGGCGCGTTCGGCGTGGCGGTCATGGTGTCGAGCCTGAATAACGGCATCGACTGGTCGGAGTCCGGCGTCGAGTCCGGCACCTTTCCGTTCATCACTGGCACGATCGTCGCCGCCGCCAGCCTCTACAATCTCGTGCGCGGCTGGATGCGCGGCACGGGCATCGTGGCGACGCGCGCCGGCCTGCAGCGCACCGCGGCACTCCTGCTGCCGGCGGTGCTTTACGTGGCACTTATTCCGTTGATCGGCATGTACGTCGGCTCCGCCGCCTACCTGTTCGGCACGCTACGGTTCCAGAGCAAGCTTTCCGTCGTGCGCTCGGGCCTCATCGCCATCGTGGCCTCGGTCGCGCTCTATCTTGTGTTCGAGCGCGCCTTCCAGGTGTCGCTGCCGCACGGCTGGCTTGGCGTCGTGCTGGATCTCTAGGCGCCCCATGGAAAATTTCGAAGCATTGATGCACGGCTTCAGCATCGCCATCTCGGTGAACCATGTCGCGCTGATGATCGGCGGCGTGCTGCTGGGCATCCTGGTCGGCGTGCTGCCGGGCCTGGGCGCGCCGAACGGCGTGTCTCTGCTGCTGCCGCTCACCTTCGGCATGACGCCGGTCGCGGCCATCATCCTGTTGTCGAGCATCTATTGGGGCGCACTGTTCGGCGGCTCGGTGACGTCGATCCTGTTCAACATCCCGGGCGAGCCCTCGTCGGTCGCCACGACTTTCGACGGCTATCCGATGGCGCGCGACGGGCGGGCGACCGAGGCGTTGGCGACGGCCTTCGGCTCGGCGGCGTTCGGCGCGCTGGTCGGCGTCGTGCTGATCACCTGCCTTGCGTCGTGGATAGCGGGCGTGGCGCTGCAGTTCGGTCCGGCCGAGTATTTCGCCGTCTATTTCCTGGCCTTCTCGAGTTTCATCGGCGTGGGCGGCGCGCCGCCGATGAAGACCGTGGTGTCGCTGGCGATCGGCTTCGCCATCGCGGCGATCGGCATGGACACGGTTTCGGGCAGCGTCCGCCTCACCATGGGCGTCGACGAACTGGTGAAGGGCATCAACTTCGTGGTCGCGGTCATGGGCCTGTTCGGCATCGGCGAACTGCTGATCGCGGTCGAGGACGAGCTGCACGCCAAGCCGGTCTCTTCCAAGATCGAATGGAGGATCCTGTTCCGCACCCTGGCGGGCCTGCCCAAACATTGGGTGGCACTGCTGCGCAGTGCGGCGATCGGCTGCTGGATGGGCATCACGCCGGGCGGCCCGACGGCGGCCTCGTTCATGAGCTACGGCATCGCCAAGCGCGTCTCGCCGCGCCGCGCCAACTTCGGCAAGGGCGAGCCCGAGGGCATCGTCTCGCCGGAGACCGCCGACCATGCCGCCGGCACCAGCGCGCTGCTGCCGATGCTGTCGCTCGGAATTCCCGGCTCGGCGACGGCGGCGGTGATGATGGGCGGCCTGATGATCTGGGGCCTCAACCCCGGACCGGCGCTGTTCATCGAGCAGAAGGACTTCGTCTGGGGCCTGATCGCCTCGATGTACCTCGGCAACATCGTGGCGGTGATCCTGGTGCTGCTGACGGTGCCGATCTTCGCCGCGCTGATGCGCCTGCCGTTCTTTATCCTCGCACCGCTGATCTTCATCGTTTGCGTGGTCGGCGCCTACTCGGTGTCGAACTCCTACCTCGACGTCGTGCTGATGATGGGCTTCGGCGTGTTGGGCTACCTGTTCAAGAAGCTCGACTATCCGTTGGCCCCGCTCGTGCTTGCCATCGTGATCGGCGACAAGGCCGAGGACGCCTTCCGTCAATCGATGCTGATGTCCCAGGGCTCGCTCAAGATCTTCGTCGCCAACGGGCTGGTGACGACGCTGGTGTGCGCGGGATTTGCGCTGTTGCTGGTGCCGCCGCTGTTCCGGATGATCGGTGGTTTGCGCGGCCGCTCGCGCTAAAGGGTGTGAAGCCACATCGTCAGGTGTCAGAGTGCTCGCGATCGCGCGCGGGGTGTTGGATCGTGATGATAACGATCTCTTCCGACGCTTCGTCGACACTGTAGTAGACGAGATAGGGATAGCGGCGCGTCACGAGTTTGCGGACACCCCTTACTTTTTGCCGTCGGCCGATGAAGGGGAAGAGGACGAGGGCCTGGAGAGAAGCGAATATCGCGCTGCGGACGCGCAAGGCTGCCTGGGGATCACGTTCGCGGATGAAATCGGCAATAGCGCTCAGGTCTTGCGTCGCCTGGCGCGTAAAACCGAAGCTTCATCCCTCGAAGCGACGGAACGCCGCTTCGATCTCGGCATCGGTTGCGAGTTCACGGCGCCTGAGCTGGGCGAGGCCTTCGAGGACTGCCGGCAGGTGCGCCACATCGACGTCTTCGGCCTCGCCGTCGCTCCCGCTCAAGGCGAGCATGGCGAGAGCGATTTCGTCCTGACTGTCGGGCGGCAATTGCCGCACAGCCTCAAGCGCCTTCTCGAGGAGTTTTGTCATATTTGAAAGATAGGCGTTTATCAGGGCAAAATGAAGGGTGCTTGAAAATGGAGATACTCATCAAATGAAACTCGCTTACTCTGCCGCCAGCCCCTACGTGCGCAAGGTCACGGCCTGCGCCATCGCCCGCGGCATCAATGACAAGGTCGAGCGCCTGAAGATCGGCACGACCGATCCGGCGCTGCTTCAGTACAATCCGCTGTCCAAGGTGCCGACCCTGATCCTCGACGACGGCACGACGATCTACGACAGCCCGGTGATCTGCGAGTATCTCGACTCGGTCGGCTCGGCGCCGAAGCTGATCCCGGCCTCGGGTCCCGCGCGCTGGAAGGCGCTGACGCAGGAGTCGCTGGGCGACGGTATCCTCGATGCCACGCAGCCGCGCCGCCGCGAGATCCCGCTGCCGCAGGACGAGGGCCGCAAGAGCTACATCGCGCTCCAGCAGAAGAAGGTCGTGGACGCGCTCGCCGTGCTCGAGAAGCAGGCCGACACGCTCGGCATGCTGACCACCATCGGCGAGATCACCATCGGCTGCGCGCTGGGCTATCTCGACTTCCGCTATGGCAACGAGCCGTGGCGCCCGGGTCATCCCAAGCTCGAGGCGTGGTACGCCAAGGTCGAGAAGCTGCCGGCGCTCGCCCAGACCGTTCCCGTCGCCTGAGGGCGGACTGATATCATTGATATCAATGATATCAGGGGGAGGCGCCGAAGGTGGGACAAAGCACCTGAAATGCCGATGGCATAAGCAACGGAGGTGTCCCAGGATTTGGGGACATTTCGGGGGAGCCTGGCGGGGATGTTCGACCTTTTGCTGACCAACGCGGCGGTCGCCACCATGGACGGCGACACGCCTTACGGGCTGGTACCGGACGGCGCGATCGGCGTCACCGGCGGCAAGGTTGTTTTCGTCGGCCGGGCGTCTGCGGTGCGGGCGGGCGGTGCACGCCGGGTGTGGGACCTCTGGGGCAAGGTGGTGACGCCGGGCCTGGTCGATCCGCACACCCACATCGTCTATGGCGAGGAAGGGCTGATCGACTTCGAAGTGCTGTCGCAGGGCGGCCAGCGCTGGGATCTCGAGCCGCGCGGCGGCGGCGTGGGCGCGATGGTGAAGCGCACGCGCGCTCTGTCCGACGAGGCGCTCTACGAGGCGAGCCGCGCGCGCATGAGCCGCCTCATCGCCAATGGTGTCACGACCGTCGAGAGCAAGTCGGGCGCGACCCTCGACAAAGAAGGCGAGCTTCGGCTGATGCGCATCTCGCGCGCGCTCGGCAAGGATTTGCCGGTGACTGTCATCTCGACGTTCCTCGGCGCGCACGGGCTGGCGCCCGAATATGCCGGACGGCGCGACGACTATGTCGACTTCATGTGCGCCGAGGTGATCCCAGAGGCGGTGCGGCAGGACCTTGTCGATCAGGTCGACGGCTTCTGCGACAAGGTGGGCTTCACCCACGCCCAGATGGGCCGGATGTACGCCAAGGCAAAGTCCTATGGCTTGCCGGTGAAGGCCCATGCCGACCAGTACACCGACTTCGGCGTGGGCGGACTCGTGGCCAGTCACGGCGGCCTGTCGGCCGATCACCTGGAGTTCGCGTCGCTGGCCTCGGTGCGCGCGATGGCGGAAGCGGGCACGGTCGCGACCTTGCTGGCGGGCGCACATCTGACGCTCCACGAGACGCGCAAGCCGCCGGTCGAGATGTTCCGTGAGTTCGGCGTGCCGATGGCGCTCGCCACCAATTCAAATCCCGTGAGCTCGCCCACGATGTCGCCGGCATCGCAGATGCATCTCGCCTGTTACCTGTTCAAGCTGACGGCTGAAGAGGCGCTCCGTGGCTTCACGGTGAACGGCGCGCGCGCCCTCGGTCTCTCCGACACGGCGGGCCGCATCGCCAAAGGCAGGGCGGCCGATCTCGCGGTCTGGGACACGAAAGACCCGCGCGGCATCTGCTATCCGATCGGCGGCGCGGCCTGCGTCGGCGTGGTGAAGAACGGCGTCGTTGTGCACGAGGCACCGCTGCCGACCTTCGGCCGCACGGCGGGAGGCTAGCGCCATGCCGGCACGTACGGGCGCGCAATTCTTGGAAGGGCTGCGGGGACCGCGCGAGGTGTGGGTCGACGGCGAGCGGGTGAAGGATGTCGTCGATCATCCGGCATTGACCGGCGCGGCACATGCCTTGGCCGAAGTGTTCGATCTTCAGCACGCGCACGCCGACGTTTGCCTCGCGCCCGATCCCGAGACCGGCGAGTCGATTGCCGCGAGTCATCTCGTGCCGAAGAGCCGCGAGGATCTGGCGCGACGACACAAGGCGCTGCGCCAAGTGGCGGAATATTCCGTCGGGCTGATGGGGCGCACGCCCGACTATATGAACGTCACCTACGCGGGCTTCGCCGGCAGCCCGAACGAGTGGCGCGCGCACGGCAACGAAGCGGGCTACGAGCGGCTGGTCGCGTACCAGAAGTTCCTGCGCCGCGGCGACATTGCGCTGACGCACACGATCGTGCAGCCGACCGTCGACAAGGGGCTGGGCGACGCGCCGCAGCCCGGCAACGAACATGCGTTGCGCAAGGTGGGCGAGACCGCGAACGGTATTGTTGTGCGCGGCGCGCGCGTGCTGGCGACCCTGGCGCCGTTCGCCGACGAGATCGCGATCTATCCCGCCTTGCCGCTGCCCAAGGGCTCCGACGACTACGCGCTCTCCTTCTGCATTCCGATGAGCACATCAGGCCTGAAGTTCCTGTGTCGCGATAGCGTCTCCGCCGGCGCCAACCGCTTCGACCATCCGCTGTCGAGCCGCTTCGACGAGCAGGATGCCTTCGTGATCTTCGACGATGTCGAGGTGCCGCGCGACCGGCTGTTCATCGATTGCAATCTCGCTTCCTACAACAGCGTGATGACCACCAACTGGCCGCCCAACGTCCAGCAGCAGACCATGATCCGCGCCTCGGTGAAGCTCGACTTCGCCTGGGGCCTGGCGCTGCGGATGGCCGCCGCCATCAACGCCGCCGATCCGGAGACGATGCGGATGATCGGCGAGATCTGGAGCTATGCCGAGTTCACGCGCACCGCGATCGTGGCGGCGGAGGCCGAGGCGCGCGAATGGCCGGGCGGGATCTGGACCTGCGCGCCGTCGCCGCTGCATGCGCTGCGCGCCACCCTGCCGGTGTGGTTCCCGCGGGTGACCGAGATCCTGCGCCTGCTGGGTTCGCACAATGTGTTCGCGACGCCGAGCGCCGCCCAGATGGCCGATCCCGACCTGCGCAAACTGATCGATCGCTACCTGCCGGGCGCCAAGGGGATGCCGGCCGAAGAGAGAGTGCGCACTTTCCGGCTGGCGTGGGACTTCGCGGGTTCGGCGCTGGCCAGCCGCAACGAGCAGTACGAACGCTTTTATCTGGCCTCCTCGGCCCGCAACCTGGCGCGTCATCTCACCTTCGCCGACCGCAGCCGCGCCGACCGGCTGGTGGACCGGTTCCTGAAAGAGCCATACTGATCGCTCGATGCCGCGATCGATCGTTTCCTGCCGGGATGTCTCCAAGCGCTTCGCCAACGGCACCGTGGCGTTGGACGGCGCCACGCTTGAAATCGAGGAGCGCCGGTTCCTGTCGCTGCTCGGTCCCTCGGGCTGCGGCAAGAGCACCTTGCTGCGGCTGATCGCGGGCCTGGCCGAACCCAGCGTCGGCACGATCTCGTGGGAGGGCGGCCGCGAGGGATTGTCGTTCGTCTTCCAGGAGCCGACCCTGATGCCGTGGGCGACAGCGCTGGCCAACGTGGCGCTGCCGCTGAAGCTGGCGCACGTGCCCCGCAGCGAAGGCGAGGCGCGGGCGGCGGCGGCGCTGGCCTCGGTCGGGCTGGCGGGCTTCGAGAATTCCTATCCGCGCGAGCTCTCCGGCGGCATGAAGATGCGCGTGTCGATCGCGCGGGCGCTGGTGACCAGGCCGCGTGTGCTGCTGATGGACGAGCCTTTCGCCGCTCTCGACGAGATCACGCGCCTCAAGCTCAACCACGATTTGCTCGACTTGTGGCAGCGCGAGCGGTTCACCGTGGTGTTCGTCACCCACTCGGTGTTCGAGAGCGTGTTCCTGTCGGAGCGCATCGCCGTGATGACGGCCCATCCCGGCCGCGTGCTGACCGAGATCGACGTTGCCGCGCCCTATCCGCGCGATGCGCACTATCGCACCTCGCCGCTCTACAACGAGCATTGCCGCGCGGTCTCCGCTGCGCTCGAGAAGGCGATGTCCCATGCGTAAGACATTGCCGCCGCTGATCCTGGGCCTGCTGCTGTTGGGCGGGTGGGAAGCCGCCGTGGAAATCTTCGCGATCCCGACGTACCTGTTGCCGGGACCGGTCGCAATCGCGCGCACGCTGGTCACTGACTGGCGCACGCTTGCCGAATCGTGGTGGATCACCATGTCGATCGCGCTGGCGGCCCTCGCCGCCGCCGTCGTGCTGGGCGTCGGCCTTGCGGTGCTGTTCTCGGCCTCGAAGTGGGTCGAGCGCTCGTTCTTTCCCTATGCCGTGATCCTGCAGGTGACGCCGATCGTGGCGATCGCGCCGCTGATCATCGTCTGGGTGAACGACACCATCCTGTCGCTGCTGATCTGCGCCTGGATCGTGGCCTTCTTCCCGATCCTGTCGAACACGACGCTGGGGCTGAACTCGGCCGACCGCAACCTGGTCGACCTGTTCAAGCTCTATCGCGCGAGCGGCTGGCAACGGCTCGTGCACCTGCGCCTGCCCGGCGCGATGCCGTACTTCCTTGGCGGTCTGAAGATCTCGGGCGGCCTGTCGCTGATCGGCGCGGTGGTCGCGGAGTTCGTGGCGGGAACGGGCGGTCAGGCGTCCGGCCTCGCGTATCGCATCCTCGAGTCGGGCTACCAGCTCAAGATCCCGCGAATGTTCGCGGCTTTGGCATTGATTTCGCTTTCGGGCATCGTGATTTTTCTCGCCCTCAGCCTGCTGTCGCATCTCTGTCTGCGGCGCTGGCACGAGAGCGAGGTGAGGGAGGAGAACTGACATGCCGGTCACCGGCTTCTTCGCGCCGCCGTCGACGTCGCGCTTTGCGCTGCGCCGCGTGCATGTGCCCAAGAGCCTGCTCACCGACGCAGCGCCCGGGCCTGCCGGTCACGACGATCTCGTGCTCTGCGACCTGCTGATCGACAACGGAAAGATCGCCGAGGTCGCGAAAGCGGGCACGCTCGACGCCACGCTCGGCCCCGATCTCGACGAGTCGCTGGTGCTTTCGGGCATGCTCGATGCCCATGCCCATCTCGACAAGGGCCACATCGTCGGCCGCGCGCGCAACATGACCGGCGACCTGACCGGGGCCGCGGCGGCCTCGGGCCCCGACCGTGCGACGCGCTGGCAGGCCGAGGACGTGCGCCGCCGCCTCGAGTTCGGTATCCGCACCGCCTATGCCAAGGGCGTGGTCGCCATCCGCACCCATCTCGATTCGCTGGCGCCGCAGCCCGACATCACTTTTCCGGTGCTGAAGGAGCTGCGCGACAAGTGGGCGGGCAAAGTCGAGCTGCAGCCCTCGACCATCGTTGCGATCGACGTGTTCCTCGACGAGCGCGGACGGCAGCTCGCCGACATGGTGGCCGACATGGGCGGCAATCTTGGCAGCGGCACGAAGTTCATGATGCCGGTCTCGTCGCTGGTGCCGCCCGAGTTCGACCAGGCGATGGAGAACGTCTTCAAACTGGCCGAGGAGCGTGGCCTCGACCTCGACCTGCATGTCGACGAATCGAGCGACGTCGAGGCACGCACCCTTATCCGCATCGCCCGCATGGCGGTGAAGCGCGGCTTCAAGGGCCGTATCCTTGCGGGCCACTGCTGCGCGCTGGCGTTGCAGACCGACGAATTCATCCAGGAGACGATGGACGCCTGCAAGGACGCCGGCATCGATATCGTGAGCCTGCCCGCGGTGAACCTGTACCTCCAGGCGCGCGGCACCACGCGCAAGACCCCGCACTGGCGCGGCGTCACGCTGTTGCACGAGCTAAAGGCGCACGGGCTCAAGGTCGCGATCGGCGGCGATAATGTACGCGATCCTTTCCATGCGTATGGCGATCACGACATGCTGGAGAGCTTCGCCCAGGCGGTGAAGATCGCCCATCTCGATCATCCGTACGGCGACTGGATCACGGCGGCGACGTCGATCCCGGCCGATATCATGCAGCTCGGCGACAGATATGGCCGCATCGGCAGTGGCCGCCCGGCTGACTTGATCGTGTTGCGCGCCCGCGACTACGGCGAGATGCTGTCGCGCTTCCAGTCGGATCGTGTGGTGATCCGCAATGGCAAGGCGATCGACACGACGCTCCCGGACTACCGAGAGCTCGACGATATCGTTAGAGTGCCTGCTCCCGCATAGGAGTACTCGATGAGCGACATCGACGTCCTGAAGCCGGATACGGTCGCCAAGCCAAAGACGCAGCAGCCCAAGCTCTACAAGGTGCTGCTGATCAACGACGACTACACGCCGCGCGAATGGGTCGTGCAGGTGCTGAAGGCGGTGTTTCGCACGTCCGAGGATCAGGCCTATCGCATCATGATGACCGCGCACCAGAGAGGCGTCTGCGTCGTCGCGACCTACACGCGCGACGTCGCCGAGAGCAAGGCGACCGAGGCGATGGACATGAGCCGCAGCAACGGCTTCCCGTTGGCGTTCTCGACCGAGCCCGAAGAATAACGCCGCTCGCGTTACTTGAGGCCGGCGCAGAACTCCTGGATGCGCTTGCAGCCTTCGCGGAGGCTCTCGATATCCGTCGCGTAGGAGATGCGGAAGTAGGGGCTCATGCCGTAGGCCGCACCCTGCACGGTGGCGACATTGGCCTCTTCGAGCAACGCCATGACGAAGTCGGTGTCGTTCTCGATCTTCTTGCCCTTGGCCGTGGTCTTGCCGATACAGCCCGCGATGTTGGGGAACACGTAGAAGGCGCCTTCCGGCTTGTGGCACTTGATGCCCTTGGCCTGGTTCAGCCAGCCCACGACCTGGTCGCGGCGGTTCTGGTAGTCGGCGACGTGGCTCGCGATGATGTCCTGCGGTCCGTCAAGCGCGGCGGCGACGGCGGCCTGGCCGATCGTCGAGACGCCGGCGGTCGCCTGGCCCTGCATGTTCATCATGGCCGCGATCATCGCCTTCGGCCCGCCGGCATAGCCCACGCGCCAGCCGGTCATCGCATAGGCCTTCGAGGCGCCGTTCACGGTCAGCGTGCGATCCTTCAGCCGCGGCTCGACTTCGGCGAAGGAGCAGTGCTTGCGGCCGTCATAGGTCAGGTGCTCGTAGATCTCGTCGGCCATGATCAGCACCTTGGGATGCTTCAGCAGCACCTCGGCGAGCGCCTTGATCTCCTCGCGCGTCATCACCGCGCCGGTCGGATTGTTCGGGAAGTTCAGCACCACCCACTTGGTCTTCTCGGTGATCGCGGCTTCGAGATCGGCGGGACGCAGCTTGAACTGGTTGTTCTCCGGGCACGACACCGAGACGGGGATGCCGCCGCAGAGCTTGATCTGGTCGGCGTAGCTGATCCAGCCGGGCGAGGGCACGATCACCTCGTCGCCCGGATTCACCGAGGCCATGGTGGCGCCGAACATGATCTGCTTGGAGCCGTTGGAGATCATGATCTCGTCGTAGGCATAGTCGAGATTGTTCTCGCGCTTGAACTTGCGCTGCACGGCTTCCTTCAAAGCGCGCGTGCCGTCCTGCGGCGGGTACTTGGTGTCACCGGCGAGTGCTGCCTTGTAAGCCGCCTCGATCGCGTTGCGCGGCGACATGAAGTCGGGCTCGCCCGACGAGAGGCCGACGATCTTCACGCCCTCGGCACGCAGCTCGCGCACTTTGCGGGTCATGGCGGCGGACGCGGAAACTTTTACGCTTTTCAGGCGCTCTGCAGGCTCGAACATTTCACTTCCCCAAATTTGCGGCGGGACAATAGAGGAGGGTTCAACCCGATACCAACCCCGCCGCCGCGATTCCCGCTATGCAAACGGCCTCGTCCTCGTCGCCCGTGCCGCCCGAGGCGCCGGCCGCGCCCAGCACGTTACCGTCCTTGTCCTTGATCAGCACCGCGCCGGTCTGTGGCAGGAACTTGCCCTTGGCGGTCGCCGCCAGGGCGCCGAAGAACTGGGGATTCTCCTTGGCCCGGCCCAGCAGCACGCGGCTGGCGGCACCCATCGAGACGGAGGCCCATGCCTTGCCGATGGCGACATCGACCCGGAACATGGTGGCGTCGTCCTCGCGCTGAACCGACTTGATGTGCCCGCCATCGTCCAGTACGGCCACCGCCAGCGGCTTGATCTTGAGCTGCCGGGCATTGGCCAGGGCGGCCTCAATGATCTTGTTGGCCTGGGCCAGGGTAAGCTTGGACATGGGATTCCTTTCGATTCGGGCGGCGAAGATACCCCAAGTTGCTTTAATCATTGGGAAATTTCACCCCGGAATAGGGTTGACGGGGAGCATTTCGATCCCTATTTTCCGCTCGCTTTAGGAATTCACCCCGGCTCGGCCGGGGCTTTTTGTTGAGTATAGGGCCATGAAGATCCGTCATTCGCTTAAGTCCGTGAAGCTGCGCCACAAGGATTGCCGCATCGTTCGCCGCAAGGGCCGCGTCTACATCATCAACAAGACCAACCCGCGCTATAAGTGCCGCCAGGGCTAAGGCTCGGCGCCCGGGTTTAGGGCAGGAACATACAAAAGCGGCGGGAGCTTCGGCTTCCGCCGCTTTTTTATTTGGCCAATTGGCGTAATGATCGCGCCATGCAGATGCCCGCTCTCGATCCCGACATCCTTGCCCGCCGCGGCGAGATCGTGGCCGCGCTCAAGGGGATCGTGCCCGGCGAGGGTGTGATCGACGACCTGGACGGCATGCGGCCCTTCGAGTGCGACGCGCTGTCGGCCTACCGCCAGATGCCGCTGGTCGTCGTGCTGCCCAATACCGTCGAGCAGGTCTCCGCCATCCTGCGCTACTGCCAGGACCACAAGGTGAAGGTGGTGCCGCGCGGCGCCGGCACGTCGCTGTCGGGCGGCTCGATGCCGGTGGGCGACGCGATCCTGCTGGGTCTCAGCAAGTTCAACCGCGTGCTCGAGATCGACTACGCCAACCGCTGCGCCGTGGTGCAGCCCGGCGTCACCAACCTCGGCGTCACCAAGGCGGTCGAGCACGAAGGTTTCTACTACGCGCCCGATCCCAGCTCGCAGATCGCCTGCTCGATCGGCGGCAACGTCGCGGAGAATTCCGGCGGCGTGCACTGCCTGAAATACGGCCTCACGACCAACAACCTGCTCGGTATCCAGATGGTGCTGATGAACGGCGAAGTCGTGCGCCTGGGCGGCAAGCATCTCGACTCCGAAGGCTACGACCTGATGGGGCTGATGACCGGCTCCGAAGGATTGCTGGGCGTCGTCACCGAGGTGACGGTGCGGCTGCTGCGCAAGCCCTCGACGGCGCGAGCGGTGCTGCTGGGCTTCCCGTCGGAATCGGGCGCGGCCGAGTGCGTCGCCGCCGTCATCGCCGCGGGCATCATCCCGGGCGGCATGGAGATGATGGACAAGGATGCCGTCCAGTGCGCCGAGAACTATGTCGGCGCGGGCTATCCGCTCGATGCCGAGGCACTGCTGATCGTCGAGCTCGATGGGCCCGAAGTCGAGGTCGATCACCTGACGAAGAGGGTCGAGGAGATCGCGCGCGAGCGCGGCGCCACGACCTGCCGGGTGAGCCGCGACGAGCAGGAGCGGGTTCTGTTCTGGGCCGGCCGCAAGGCTGCATTTCCGGCCGTCGGCCAGATCACGCCTGATTACATGTGCCTTGACGGCTCAGTACCACGCGGGCGCCTGGTCGAAGTGCTGTCAGAGATGCGCCAGATGTCGAAGACGCATCGGCTGCGGGTCGTGAACGTCTTCCATGCCGGCGACGGCAATCTCCATCCGCTGATCCTGTTCGATGCCAACGATCCCGACGAGCTGCGGCGCGCCGAGGAATTCGGTGCCGACATCCTGCGCCTGTGCGTGAGGGTGGGCGGCGTGCTGACCGGCGAGCATGGCGTGGGCATCGAGAAGCGCGACCTGATGGGCGTGCAGTTCACCGAGATCGACCTCGATCAGCAGATGCGCGTGAAGTGCGCCTTCGATCCCGATCACCTGCTCAATCCCGGAAAGGTGTTTCCGCAGCTTCGCCGCTGTGCCGAGCTCGACCGCGTCGTCGTGCATCATAACAAGCTGCCGTTTCCGGATATTCCCCGGTTCTGACGCCTTCGGCTATTTTTGAACGGGCGCGGAGCCCATGACGCAGCTCATGCCGGCGGCTTTCAGGCGCTCCATTTTGGCGGTCTGCTCAGCCGTCGCGGTTCCCTTCGCTACCGCCTGAGCGATTGAATCCAGTTCGGGGGCGGTCATGATCTTCTCGCCCTCGTCGGCACTGCAGGTACAGGCACGGTCGCACAGGGGATATTTGTCCGGCGTCACGCCGGGCGACTTGCGGCACTGCTCGATGCAGTTGCCGACAAAGGCCGCGCGTGAGGTGGGCGGCCAACCGGTTCCCGCCTCGTCGGGCTTCTTGCCGGACGACATCGCGAGCCAGCCGGCGACGGCTGCCGCCACGACAAAGCAGACGACGAAGGCAACGATCATGCGGGTGCGGGGAGTCATGCCGGTTGGCTTAGGGGCCGCCGCCGGATTTGTAAATCGCGCCCGCGTGAAATCGCGGTTCCAAAGGCTTATCGGTCAGTAATGACCGTAATAGGCGCTTCGGCGCGTTGCGCTTATGATGGCGGGGAAGGTCGAGGAGAGTGAAGTTGGGCGGCGGTCGTTCTTTCCGGGCAGATTCCCGTTTTTGCAGCGCAGCAAGTTGCGGGATTCCCGGTTTTGCTGGGTTTTGGAACCGGCTGCCGTTTAATTCCCGTTTATTAAACGGGAACGCAGGTGCGAGATGAGCGGCACGATCAAGCCGCGTGACGCCGCCGAACTGCAGAAGGCGGTTGAGTGGGCGCTGAGTGAGGGCACGACGCTCGACGTGCGCGGCACCGGCAGCAAAATCTCTTTGGGCCGGCCGATGCGCTGCGACCAGGTGCTCGATCTCTCCGGACTGACGGGCGTTGTCGATTACGCGCCCGAGGAACTTGTCGTCACTGTGCGCGCGGGCACGCCGCTGCGCGACGTCGAGGCGCTGCTGGCCCAGCGCAACCAGATGCTGGCCTTCGAGCCGCCGGATCTGGGGCCGCTGCTCGGCCGGGAAGCCGGCGAGGGCACCTTGGTCGGCACGCTCTCCGGAAATTTCGCCGGGCCGCGACGTCTCTCTGCCGGCGCGGCGCGCGATCATCTGCTGGGCTTCAGCGGCGTCAACGGCCGCGGCGAGGCTTTCAAGTCGGGCGGCAAGGTGATGAAGAACGTCACCGGCTACGACCTCTCCAAGGTGATCGCTGGTTCGTGGGGCACGCTCGCCGTGCTGGGCGAGGTCTCGGTGAAGACGCTTCCCGCGCCCGATCAAACGCGGACGCTGATGCTGCGCGGCCTCGACGATGCAGCCGCGGTGAAGGCGATGTGCGCGGCGATGGGCAGCCCGCACGATCTCTCCGGCGCGGCCCATGTCGGCGACAGGACGGCGCTGCGGCTCGAAGGCGTGGCGCCGTCGGTCGAGGCGCGCTTGAAGGGCCTGCGCGAGCTGCTGGCCGGCGCGGGGGCGGCGATGGAAGAGCTGGGCACGCTCGAAAGCCGCGCCTTCTGGCGCGAGGTGCGCGATGTCGCGCCGCTGAAAGCATCGGCCGACGCAATCGTCTGGCGCATCTCCTGTCCGCCGACCGAAGGCGCCGCGATGGTGGCGCGCATCAAGGCACAGCGGCCGACGGCGCAGTGCTTTTACGACTGGTCCGGCGGCCTGATCTGGCTGGCGCTGCCACCGTCACCATGCCGACCAGGTGGTCGTTCGAGGCGCGATCGGGATGACCGGCGGCCACGCCACCCTGATCCGCGCTCCCGAGGCGGTGCGTGCGGCCGTGCCGGTCTTCCATCCGCAATCGCCTGCCCTGGCGGCGCTCGCCGCGCGGGTGAAGGAAAGCTTCGACCCCAAGGGTCTCTTCAATCCGGGGAGGATGGGATGATTTCCTCCCGTCGTCCCGACCGAAGCCGAGCGAAGCGAGGCGTAGCGGAGGGACCTGTCATCATATCGACCACAAGAGAGGTCCCTCGACTTCGCTTCGCTCCGCTCGGGACGACGGGGAATTAATGCAAACCAACTTCACCCTGGCCCAACTCGCCGATCCGGACACCGCGCGCACCGAGCAGATCCTGCGCAAGTGCGTGCATTGCGGCTTCTGTACCGCGACCTGCCCGACTTTCGTGTTGTTGGGCGACGAGCGCGATTCGCCGCGCGGACGGATCTATTTCGTCAAGGCGATGCTGGAGGGCGAGCGCGCGCCAACCGTCCAGGAGGTGCGGCACGTCGATCGGTGCCTGTCGTGCCTCTCGTGCATGACGACCTGTCCGTCGGGCGTGAACTACATGCACCTGGTCGATCACGGCCGGCATCACATCGAGGAGACCTACACACGCCCGTTGCCCGATCGCTTCATGCGACGGCTGCTCGGGGTGTTGATGCCGCGGCCCGCTCTCTTCCGCTGGGCCATGGTGCTGGGCTGGCTGGCCAAGCCGTTGGCGGCGCTGCTGCCGTCGACAAGCAGCGATCCCGGGGGCGCCACCTTCGTGCGGCGTCTCAAGGCGATGATCGAGGCGGTGCCTTCGGTCGTGCCCGGTCCGTCAGCCGTCGACCATCCGCAGACTTTCCCGGCGGTGGGGACGCGTCGCAAGAGGGTGGCGCTGATGCCGGGCTGCGGCCAGCAGGTGCTGGCGCCCGAGGTGAACGAGGCCACGGTACGCCTGCTGACGCGGCATGGCGTGGAAGTGGTGAACGTCGAGGGCTCCGGCTGCTGTGGCTCCTCGGTGCTGCATATCGGCGAGAATGAGCGTGCGGTCGCGCTGGCCAAGGCGAACATCGACGCCTGGCTGAAGGAAGCGGACGGGGCGGGGCTCGACGCGGTCGTGATCAATGCGTCGGGCTGCGGCACGACGGTGAAGGATTACGGTCACATGCTGGCCGACGATCCGGTCTGGAAGCCCAAGGCCGAGCGGGTGGCGAAGCTCGCCAAGGATATTACCGAGGTGATGGCGGAAATCGGTCTCGCGAACGTGAAGCCCAAGCCGCTCACCGTTGCCTATCATGCCGCCTGTTCCATGCAGCATGGCCAAAAACTGATCGAACCGCCCAAGAAGCTCCTGCGCGAGGCGGGCTTCACGGTGAAGGACGTGCCCGAAAGCCATCTTTGCTGCGGATGGGCCGGGACCTATCAGGTGCTGCAGCCCGAGTTGTCGCGCCGGCTGCGCGACCGCAAGGTGGCGAACATCGAGAGCGTGAAGCCTGACGTGATCGCTTCGGGCAATTTCGGCTGCAACGGCAATATCGCCGGCGGTACCGGCATTCCGGTGGCGCACACGGTCGAACTGCTCGACTGGGCGACCGGCGGGCCGAAGCCGGCGTCGCTTTTGTGACATGAAGCTCCTTCAGGCTTGCCTCGCGGGTGTGCTGGGCCTGATGCTCTGCTTTGCCGCAAATGCCCAGAACAATGGGAGCAACACCGTGCTCGATACCCTGTTCGCCAAACTGCAGACCGCGACCGATCCATCCGCCATCCAGTCGCTCGAATCCGCGATCTGGGAGCAATGGACGATGGTGCCCGGTGATGCGCAGCGCCAGTTGATGGCGCGCGGCATCGCCGAGATGGAGCAGCAGGAGCTGGAGAGTGCGGCCGTCTCGTTCACCAAGCTGATCGAGCTGTCGCCCGAGCTGTCCGAGGCCTGGAACAAGCGCGCTACAGTGCGCTGGCTGCTGGGCGATTTCCCGGGCTCGCTCGCCGACATCTGCGAGACCATCAAGCGCGAGCCCCGCCATTTCGGGGCGTATTCGGGATTGGGCATGATCCGCGCGCAAATGAACGAGCCCGGCCGCGCGGCTGCGGCATTCGAGCTCGCGAAGAAATACAATCCACACATTGTTGGCCTCGATGCCGAGATTGCGCGGCTGAAAGCGCTGGGCGGGGATGCATCGGACGACGACCCGCTGGGTTGCGGACAGCACACGGCAAGCCGATAGTATACTGACGGTATTTACTGTGAATTGACGAGGGAGTTAGGGGCCATGGCCACGTTGTATGTCGGCGGTCGCTTGTTCGACGGCGAGAAGGTGATCGACGGGCAGGCGGTGCTGGAAGAGGGCGGCAAGGTCAAGAAGATCGCCTCGGCCGGCGAGTTCGCGGGCTTCGCGGGCACCAAGGTCGACACGACGGGCGGCACCCTGATGCCGGGCATCATCGATTGCCACGTTCATTCGCTGTCGGGCGCCGAGGGCAATCCGGGCGCGATCCAGGATCGCATGAGTGCTGCCCAGCTCACCGTGCGCGGCATGGAATTCATGCGCAACACGCTGGAAGGCGGCGTCACCGCCGTGCGCGACTGCGGCGGCAAGGATTACATCGAGTTCGCGATCCGCGACGCCTACAACGCCGGCCGCTTCCTGGGTCCGACGATGCGCTGCGCCGGCCGCATGATCTGCATGACCGGCGGTCACGGCAACCGCACCGGCCGCATCGCCGATGGCGTCGACGAAGTTGTGAAGGCGGTGCGCGAGCAGGTCCATGCCGGCTCCGACCTGGTGAAGATCATGGCGACCGGCGGCGTGATGACCGCGGGCGTCAATCCCGAGGATGCGCATTACTCGCCGGAGGAGATGAAGGCCGGCATCACCGAGGCGCATCGCTTCCACAAATGCTGCGCCAGCCACGCCCAGGGCGCGCTCGGCATCCTGAACGCCGTGCGCGGCGGCATCGATTCGATCGAGCACGGCATCTTCATGGACGAGGAATGCTGCCGCGAGATGCTGGATCGCGGCGTCTGGCTGGTGCCTACGCTGGCTGCAGTGAAGAACATCCTCGCGGGCTATGACGGTGGCGACCGCTCGATCCCCGACTATGTGATCGAGAAGAGCCGACGCGTGTTCGACCGCCACATCGCGGCGACCCAGATGTACTACAAGGCCGGCGGCAAGATCGCGATGGGCACCGATGCGGGCACACCGCACAACCGCCACGGCGAGAATGCGCGCGAGCTCGAGTTCATGTGCGACATCGGCATCTCGAGCCGCGATTCGCTGTTCTTCGCGACGGCAAGCGCCGCCGACCTGATGCGGCTCGGCGACCAGGGCCGGGTCAAGGAAGGCAACTCGGCCGACTTCGTGGTGTGCGACGGCGATCCGCTGATCGATATCAAGAAGGCCGCCCGCAAGGAGAACCACCGCATGGTGGTGAAGCGCGGCCAGGTCGCCAAAGACAACCGCGCGGCCTTCGTGGCGCCGGCGCAGCGCGTGGCAGCCGAGTGAAATGGCTGCCGCGCTCTTTCCCGAACTCGGGATCTCGACCGACGAACTGCGCGCGCTTCAGCTCACGCGGCTGAAGCAGAGCCTCGCGCACGCCTATGCCAACCAGAAGCCGTATCGTGCCAAGTGCGATGCGGCGGGGGTGACGCCGCAGGACCTGAAGACGCTGGAGGATCTCCGGCTCTTTCCCTTCACGGCCAAGAGCGACCTGCGCGACGCCTATCCCTACGGCATGTTCGCGATCCCGCGCGAGAAGTGCGTGCGGGTGCATGCCTCGAGCGGCACCACAGGCCGGCCGACGGTGGTGGGCTATTCGGCCAAGGACATCGAGACCTGGGCCGAGGTGATGGCGCGCTCGATGTATGTCGCGGGCACGCGGCCGGGCGACGTCGTGCACAATGCCTATGGCTACGGGCTGTTCACCGGTGGCCTTGGCGCGCATTACGGCGCCGAGCGGCTAGGCTGCACCGTGGTGCCGATGTCGGGTGGTTTCAGCGAGCGCCAGGTCCAGCTGATCGCCGAGTTCGGCGCGCGGGTCTGCCTGATGACGCCGTCCTACATGCTGGCGATCGCCGACGAGTTCGAGCGCCAGGGCATCGATCCGCGCCAGACGGCGCTGCGCATCGGCATCTTCGGCGCCGAGCCGTGGACCGAGGGCATGCGGGCGGAGATCGAGCGGCGGCTCGGCATCGATGCGGTCGATATCTACGGCTTGAGCGAAGTGATGGGGCCGGGCGTGGCCTGCGAGTTCGTCGAGACCAAGGATGGGCCGACGATCTGGGAGGATCACTTCTATCCGGAGATCGTCGATCCCGAGACTGGCGCGCCGGTGGCCGACGGCGAGCCGGGGGAGCTGGTTTTTACCTCGCTCACCAAGGAGGCGATGCCGGTCATCCGCTATCGCACCCGCGACCTCACGCTGCTCATGAAGGGCTCCGCCTCGGCGATGCGGCGCATGGCCAAGATCACCGGCCGCAGCGACGACATGATGATCGTGCGCGGCGTGAACCTGTTCCCGAGCCAGGTCGAGGAGCAGATCCTGCGCGACGAGGCGCTGACCGGGCACTACGTGATCGAGTTGACACGCACCGGCGCGCTCGACGACCTGCTGGTGCGGGTCGAGGCGCGGGTCGTGCTGGAGGAGGCTGCGGCCGGGCGGTCGCGAGACGGGCTGGCGCGGCGGCTGAAGGGCATGTGCGGCCTCTCGGCGGACATCGAGATCGCCGCGCCCGGTGGCGTCGAGCGTTCGATGGGCAAGGCGCGGCGGGTCATCGACAAGCGCCCCAAGACCTGAAGAACTTTCCCGGACTGGGAAGAAATTACTAATACAATTCAATTGTTTACGGTGGACAGATAAAGCGGTCCATTAGGGGTAGATACATATAAATCTTTTAATTCATTAATTCTTTCTTCCAGGTGATCCGATGCGTTTCGACGTCCGCCGCATGTTGAAAAACAGGGACGGCGTTACCGCGATCGAGTTCGCGATCATCTCGCCGGTGCTGCTGACGATGCTGCTCGGCATGTTCCAGTTCGGCACCGTGATGAACAACTACATGATCCTGACCAATGCCGCCGCGAAGGGCGCGCTCACGATCGCTTTGTCCCGCGGCACGACCACGCCCTACACGACGACCAAGTCGGCGATCACCGCCGCGGCGCCCAATCTCACGTCCACGAACATCACCACGACCGTCACGATCAACGGCACGGCCTGCGCTTCGGATGCGGCCTGCACGACGGCCCTCGTGGCCGGCGTCTCGGCGGTCGTGAAGTCGACCTATCCCTGCAATCTCACCGTCATGGGCATCAACTACGCGCCGAGCGGCTGCACGCTCAAGGCCCAGACGGCGCAGATGGTTCAATGAGGAGGCATCGGATGAAGCACTTCATTTCCCGCCTGTGGCGCCAGCAGAAGGGCGCGACCGCCGTCCTGTTCGCCGTGATGGGCACCGCGCTGGTCGGCATGATCGGCATGTCGGTCGACGTCGGCCGCGCGCTGACCGCGAAGAGCGCCTTCACCGCCTCGGCGCAGTCGGCGGCCCTCGCGGGTGCCTATGCGCTGCTGCAGACCAATGCCACGCAGGCCACCGTGTCGGCGGCAGTCACCAGTTGGAACACCGCGCATCCGGCCTCGATCGTCACGGTCACCGGTACGAGCACGTCGCTGAGCTGCGTCACCGCGACCGCGAACCTGCCGAGCTGCACGAGCACCGCTCCGAACGTGGTGAACGTGACCCAGACCGGCACGGTCACGAACAATTTCCTGAAGGCCTTTGGCTATCCCACGTTCACCCTGACGGCGACCTCGAGTGCGGCCAAGGCAGGTGGCGCGGGCACGCCGCTCAACGTGATGTTCGTCCTCGATTCGACGGCATCGATGGCGAGCACAGGCGACAGCGGGTGCACGGTGCCCGGCATCAAGGGCACGCCGACGCGCTACCAGTGCGCGCAGTATTCGATCCAGAGCGTGCTGAAGGTGATGCAGCCCACCATGGCCTCGGTTGGCCTGATGACCTTTCCCGGCACCAAGACCCAGTTCACGCCGGCCACGAAGTGCCCGACGCAGCCGTCGGCCACGCCGTACCTCAGTACGCCGATCTTCTACCAGGTAGGGTCCGGCACCGCGCTCAGCACCAATTACAATACCTCGGGCGTGCTCAACCATTCGTCGACGATCGTCGAGGCGGTTGGCGACGCTGCTTCGTCGCCGGTGCTCGCGGGCTGCCAGACCGCCAAGGGCGGGGAGGGCACGTATATCGCCGAAGTCATCACCAAGGCGCAGGCAGCGCTTCCGGTGGTCACCGGCACCAAGAACGTGATCATCCTGTTGAGCGACGGCGATGCGGGCGCGACCGCCGCGCAGCTCAACAATGTCTCCGGCAAGACCACGGCGCAGTGCGGCCAGTACGTCACCGCCGCCAAGGCCGCGACGACGGCGGGTACGACCGTCTATACGGTGGCCTACAGCGCGCCGACATCGGGCTGCAGCTCGGGCGACACCTACAATCCCTGCACGGCGATGCAGGCATCGGCGTCCAGCACCGCGACGTTCTATTCGACGGGATCGCCCTGTGCGGCGACGTTGACCACGAACAATGCCTCGAACCTGCCGACGATATTCACCCAGATTGTCGTCAACCTTACGAAGCCGCGGCTTCTGTAGGGCTCAGTCCCCCAGTCGGGCTCAGCCCCACGGACGGGTCGAGGCCAGCCCAATTCTCGCCTTAATCAGGTCCGAACCGTCATGGACCTGGCTGGTCTGGACCGGCAGTTCGGCGGCGGAAATCACGTTGGAGCGGGTCTGTGCACGTGCCGTGTGGGGATTGTTGACCGCCACGACGGTGGCGAAGGTCACGATGGTGGCAGCGATCACCATGAAGTCGACCCAGTTCAGAGCGGCCCGCTTCGGGCGGTAGGGAATGGCTTTGGCTTGGGTATTGATGCTGTTCACGGTGACCTCACGCAGTGCTTCTGAAGAAGATTACGAGGGAACCTTGGGCTCCATCCCCCGACTTTTTCAGGTCACGCTCAGGTCACAGCCTCAGGTCACGCCCCTCAGGTCACGTAGGCGATGCGCAGGATGTTGGTGGCGCCGGGAGTCCCGAACGGCACGCCGGCGGTGATCACGACCCGCTGGCCCTGCTGGGCGATGCCTTGCTCGCGCGCGATCCTTACGGCGCGCTGAACCATGTCGGCGAAATTCTGGGCGTCCTCGGTTTCCACCGCATGCACGCCCCAGGTGAGAGTCATGCGCCGCGCGGTGTCGAGGTTGGGCGTGAGACAGAGGATGCGCACGTCCGGCCGTTCGCGCGCGGCGCGCAAGGTGGTCGAGCCGGTGTTGGTGTAGGTGACGATCGCGGCGGCCGACAGCGTGTGCGCGCACTGGCGCGCGGCGGCGCTGATCGCATCGGCGGTGGTGGCCTCCGGCTCGCGCCGCGACGCGTCCATCAGGCGGCGATAGAGCGGGTCGCCTTCCACGCTCTTCAGGATGCGGTCCATGATGGTGACCGCCTCGATCGGGTAATCGCCCGAGGCCGACTCCGCCGACAGCATCACCGCATCGGCGCCGTCGTAGACGGCGGTCGCGACGTCGGAGGCCTCCGCGCGCGTCGGTGTCGGCGAGTGGACCATCGACTCCAGCATCTGCGTCGCCACGATCGCGGGCCTGCCCAGCACGCGGCAGGCGGCAAGAATGCGCTTCTGCAGCGGCGGCACGGCTTCCGGCGGCATCTCGACGCCGAGGTCGCCGCGCGCCACCATGATGCCGTCGCTCTGCTCGATGATCTCGTCGAGATGCTCGATCGCCTGCGGCTTCTCGAGCTTGGCCATCACCGCGGCACGGCCGGCGACCAGCTTCTTCAGCTCGGCGATGTCGTGCGCGTGCTGCACGAAGGAGAGCGCCACCCAGTCGACGCCGAGCGTCAGCCCGTAGTCGAGGTCCTTGCGGTCCTTCGGAGTCATTGGCGACATCGGCAAAACCAGATTCGGCAGGTTGACGCCCTTGCGGTCGCTGATCGTGCCGGGAACTTCTACCACGGTGTCGATGGTCTTCTTGTCGTGCGCCACGATGCGCAGCCGCACCTTGCCGTCGTCGATCAGGATCAGCCCGTCGGGCTGGGCGGCGGCGAAGATCTCGGGATGGGGCAGCGGCACGCGCTTGTCGGTGCCTGGCGCCTTGTCGAGATCGAGGCGCAGCTTCTGGCCCTTCTTCAGCTCCAGCGGCCCCTTGGCGAAGGTGCCGAGCCGCAGCTTCGGCCCCTGCAGGTCCATCAGGATGGCGATCGGGTACTTGTATTGCTTCTCCAGGGCACGCAGCAGCGCCACCCGCTGCTTATGGTCCTCGTGCGTGCCGTGGCTGAAGTTCAGCCGGAAGACATCGGCGCCGGCCTCGAACAGGGCGCGCAGTTGTTCCGGCGTGGAAGTGGCGGGGCCCAGCGTAGCGACGATCTTGGTGAAGCGGTCGCGATGCATGGGCACAGCCTAACTCTTGGGTGAAGACACTTTGAAGTCGCCGGCCGCCTCGTAGACCTTCACGACGGCGGCATCGTCGAGCTTGCCCCAGCCCGCGCCGGCGGCGGCGAGGAAGAGCTGGTGTGCGGCGGCGGCCATCGGCAGGGGCAGGCGATGCTCGTGCCCGGTGTTCAGCACCAGCCCCAGGTCCTTGACGAAGATCTCGATCGCCGAGAGCGGCGAGAAGTCGTCGTCCAGCATGTGCGGCACGCGGTTGCCGAACATCCAGCTGTTGCCCGCGCTGGCGGAGATCACCTCGAACACGGCGCGCGTGTCGGCGCCGGCCTTGGCGGCGAGCGCCATCGCCTCGGCGGCGGTTGCAATGTGCACGCCGGCCAGCAGCTGGTTCACCGTCTTCACCAGCGAGCCGATGCCCGGCGCGTCGCCGAGGCGGAACACCTTGGCAGAGGTCGCGGCAAGGATGGACTCGGCCGCGGCATAGGCGGGCGCGCTGCCGGAGGACATGAAGGTGAGCTCGCCCGACTCGGCGCGGGCGCGGCCACCGGACATCGGCGCGTCGAGCAACGCGTGATCGGTCTTGGCGAGCTTCTCGCCGAGCGACTTGGCGAAAGCGGGCGGCACCGTCGCGCATTGCATGACCAGGCCGCCCTTGCGCAGCGAAGAGACGGCACCGTTGTCGCCATACAGGACCATGTCGACCTGTTGCGCATTCACGACAGCCACCACGACGACATCGGCCTTGGCTGCGGCCTCAGCGCAAGTGGCAGCCGTGCTACCACCCGCGGCGGTGAAGGCATCGCGCGCCGTGGTACTGGGATCGACGCCGATCACCTTGTGGCCGTGCTTCAAGAGGTTCTTCGCCATGCCGAGGCCCATCGAGCCCAGGCCGATGAAGGCGACAACGGGTGTGTTCTTGTCGGTCATGATCAGGTCTTGATGCCGTATTTCGCGGCCCAGCCGAGGCCGGCGCCGGTCGTGGTCTTCGGCTTATACTCGAGGCCTACGTAGCCTTCGTAACCGAGCCGATCGAGCACATCGAGCAGGTACATATGATTGGCCTCGCCGATATCCGGCTCGTTGCGATCGGGATTGCCCGCAATCTGCACATGCGCGGTGATCGGGAACAGCCGCTCGGTGCGCTTCTGCAAATCGCCCTCGGTCACTTGCAGATGATAGAGGTCGAGCTGCAGCTTGAGATGGGGCGCGCCCACTTCCTTCATGATCGCTTCGACCTGCGCGGTCGTGTTGGTGAAGTAGCCGGGAATGTCGCGATGGTTGATCGGCTCCAGCACGAGCGTGAGCCCGCTCTTGGCCGTGCGGTCGGCCGCCATCTTGAGATTGGAGACGAAGGTCTTGTGCATCGCCTTTACGTCGGCGCCGGGTACGATCATGCCCGACATCACATGAAGCGTGCGGCACTCGAGAGCCTTGGCGTAGGCGAGTGCCTTGTCGAGCGCCACAGCAAAGTCGGCCTCGCGACCGGGCAGGGCGGCGAAACCGCGCTCGCCTTTGCTCGCATCACCAGCAGGCAAATTGAACAGCGCCTGTGTGAGCTTGTGCTTCTTCAGCTCGGCCGCGATCTCGGCGGCCGGCGCCTCGTAGGGAAACAGGATCTCGACTGCCTTGAAGCCATGCGCGGCTGCCGCGCCAAAGCGCTGCAGGAACGGCACTTCCTGGTAGATCCACGAGAGGTTGGCGGCGAGCTTCGGCATTCTTCTTGTTCTTCCTGATTAAGACGGAAAGGCTTCTTCGACCTCACGGACCTGGGGGTCGGTGAGCGTGCGGACCTTGAGGCCCTGCAACAACAGGTGGAGCTTGGCGGTCTCCTCGAGTTCCTCGATCGAGGCCGAGGCGGCCGACAGCGACGTGCCGGCAACCACGGGCCCATGGTTGGCCAGCAGCACGGCACGATGACCCTTGGCGTAATCGCGGATCGCGTCGGCGAGCTTGGGATCGCCCGGCTTGAAGTAAGGCACCAGCGGCAGCTTGCCGACCCGCATCACGAAGTAGGGCGTGATCGGCGGCAGGGTTGTCTCGGCGTTGTGATGGCACGACGGATCGAGGCAGGAAATCGCCACCGCATGCGTGCAATGAAGATGCACGATCGCGCCGTCCTTGGGACGCACGTCGTAGACCGAGCGATGCAGCAACGCTTCCTTGGTCGGCGGATCGCCAGCGACGTGCTTGCCGTTGAGATCGAGCTTGGAGAGCTGGCCGGGCTCGAGTTCGCCCAGCGATGAATTGGTGGGGCTCATCAGCCAGCCGTCGTCGATGCGGGCGCTGATGTTGCCCGACGTGCCGGGGCAGAGGCCGCGGGCGGCGAGCTTGGAGCCGAGCGCGCAGATCGCGTCGCGCGTCTTGGTTTCCTTGGTGCTCATAGCTTTTGGAATGCCTTGGTAAAGAAGTCTGGCGCGCCGAAGTTGCCGGACTTCAGCGCCAGCAGCATCGGCTTCTTGGCGACGGAGGCGGTCCAGGGCACGCCGGGATCGATCTCGGGACCGATGCGCAGCGCCGTCACGTCGAGCGCGCCGACGACGGCGCCCGAGGTTTCGCCGCCCGCCACGACCAGGCGGCCGACGCCCGCGGCCACCAGGCCCTTGGCGAGCGCTGCCATGGTCGTCTCGATCGCATGGCTCGACTTCTCGACGCCGTACTTCGACTGCAATGCCTTCACCGCTTCGGGCGAGTCGCTGGCCGACAGCAGGATCGGCCCGTTGCCAAGTTTGTCCTTCGCCCAGCCGAGCGCCGCACTGGCAACATCTTCGCCGCGGCAGATCGCATCGGTGTCGAGTGCCAGATACGCGCCTTTGAAGGCGGCGATCTGGCCCAATGTGGCCGAAGAGCACGAGCCGGCAAGCACCGCCGCAGCGCCGTCGACCTTGGGCAGCGCATCGACTCCGGCGCGATGCTGCAACAGGCCGAGCCGGCGATAGGCCGCCGGCAATCCCAGCGCCACGCCCGAACCACCGGTCACCAGCACATCGTCGCCTACGGCCTCGCCGATGATGCCGAGGTCGGTGTCGGCCACCGCATCGACCACGACATGGCGCACGCCGTCCTTGGCCAGTGCATCGAGCGCCTCGCGCAACGACGCCGAGCCCGCCTGCACCTTCTTCAGCGGCACGAGGCCGACCTTGTGCTTGGTCTGGCGGGCCAGCACACGCACCAGGCTCGAATCCGTCATGGGATTGAGCGGATGGTGGCGCATGTGCGTGTCGGACAACAGCAGGTCGCCGACGAAGAGATGGCCGAAGAAGATCGTGCGGCCGTTCTCGGGGAAGGCGGGGCAGTAGATCGCCTGCTTTGCCTTCAGCGCATCGAGCAGCGCGTCGCCGACCGGGCCGATGTTGCCCTGGTCGGTCGAATCGAAGGTCGAGCAGTATTTGAAGAAGAACCTTGAGCAGCCGGCGTCCTGCAGCGTCTTCAGGGCAGCGAGTGACTCCGCCACGGCTTCCTTGGCGGGAACCGACCGGCTCTTCAGGGCGACGACAACCGCATCGACGTCGTCGGGGATCGTGCCCTTTGCCGGCACGCCGATCGTCTGGATGGTGCGCATGCCGCCCTTGACCAACATGCCCGCGATGTCGGTGGCGCCGGTGAAATCGTCCGCGATGATTCCGAGAATGGCCATGGCTGACGTTACGCGCTCACGGTTGCGGGCATCCAGAACTTTCGGCGCCTCGCCCGCCGCTTCTCGATATTTTCGCCGTCATAGACATGCAACGGCGGGGCAGGGTCGAACGTATCGCGAATGTCGAGCATGTTGACGTTCACGATGCCGATCGACCGGCCCTCGTCCTCCATGATCGCACCGACGTAAGTGCCGCAACTCTTGCACAGCAGATAGTCGGTGATGCCGAGGCCGAAACGATAACGTGACAGGGCCTCGGGCGCGGCATGAAACGCGACCGATCCTCCCGGATCCCCCATCGTGCGCGCGCCGTGGCGGCGGCAGAAGGAGCAGGCGCAGCGGCCGATCCGCATCTCGGCCGGCTGTTTCGCGGAGGTGAGTTCGATCTTCACCGCGCCGCAGTGGCAGGAACCGGGATAGACGGTCATGGCGCGATCAACGTTGCCCGGAAGTCGTTGACGTTGGTGCGCGTCGGCCCGGTGACGAGGCTGTCGCCCAGAAACTGGAAGAAGCCGTGGCCGTCGTTGTCGTCGAGCATCGCCTGTGGATCGCAGCCCTTGGCCTTGGCGCGCGCGAGCGTGTCGGGCGTGAAGATCGCACCGGCGATGTCCTCGGCGCCATCGACACCGTCGGTGTCGGCGGAAAGGCCCCAAACGGCGGGCGAGCCGCCGGCGGCAATCGCCTCGGCCATCAGATATTCGACATTGCGGCCGCCGCGACCCTTACCATGCACGGTGACCGTCGTCTCGCCGCCGGACAGCACGACCGTCGGCTTGCCACCCTTGGCAGCGATATCGAGCGCCTGGCGTGCATGCGCGCCGCCGAGCGTACGCGCTTCGCCTTCGAGATTGTCGCCCAGCATCAGCACCTCCAGCCCGCGCGCCTTGGCAAGCGTGGCGGCGGCTTCGAGCGAGCGCTTGGGGGTCGCGACCATGACCGTCTCGACATGCGCGAGGCGCGGGTCGCCGGGCTTGGGCGTTTCCTCGATCTTGCCGGCAGCGCCCGCCTTCAAATGCGCGAGCACGGTAGCAGGTGGTGTGATCTTGAACTTGTCGAGCACGGCCAGTGCATCGGCGAAGGTCGTGCGGTCGAATACGGTCGGTCCCGAGCCGATCACGCCGGGATCGTCGTTGGGCACGTCGGAGATCAGCCACGACAGTACGCGCGCGGGCTGCGCCGCGATCGCCAGCCGACCGCCCTTGATGGCGGAGAGATGCTTGCGCACCGTGTTCATCTCGCCGATATGCGCACCGGATTTCAGCAGCGCCCGATTGACGTCTTGCTTGTCGGCCAAGGTGAGACCCGGCGCGGGCAGGGCGAGCAGTGCCGAGGCGCCGCCAGAGATGAGACAAAGGACAAGATCGTCCGGCGTCAGCCCCTTTACCATCTCGAGCATGCGGCCGGCGGCGGCGCGGCCTTTTTCGTCAGGCACCGGGTGCGCGGCCTCGACGATCTCGATGCGCTTGCAGGTCTCGCCATAGCCGTAGCGCGTGACCACCAGCCCTTCGAGCGGATGCGGCCAGCGGTCTTCCAGCGCACGCGCCATCGCCGCACTCGCCTTGCCGGCACCGATCACGATCGTACGGCCTTTGGGCGGCTTCAGCGCATCGATATAGGGCGCCAGGCAGGTCGCGGGGCGCGCGGCGGCAAGCGCTGCATCGAAAAGGTCGCGCAGCAGGGCGCGGGCGTCGGCATCTTTCATTTGGGCCATCTTCCCACTATAGGGGCACGATGCAACCACTGCTCGGCCCAAGCGATCCGCCGCCTTTTTCCGTCCATAACGAGACGGGCAAGGCGCCGCTGCTTCTGCTCTGCGATCACGCCAGCAAGGTCGTGCCCAGGTCGCTGAACATGCTGGGCCTCACCGAGGCCGAGCTCTCGCGGCATGTCGGCTGGGACATCGGCGGCCTCGAGTCGGCCATCGAGCTGTCGAAGGCGCTCGACGCGCCGCTGGTGGCCTCCGGCTATTCGCGCCTGGTGATCGACTGCAATCGCTGGCCGCACGGGGAAGGTTCGACGCCGGAGATCAGCGATACCGTTCATGTGCCGGGCAACAAGGGCATCACCAAGGAGGAGGCCGACGCGCGCGCCGAGGCCTGCTTCTGGCCCTATCACCGCGAAGTCGCACGCCAGCTCGACCGCATGACGGCGGGCGGCCGTAATGTCTGCCTGCTGGTGATGCATTCCTTCACGCCCGAGATGAAGGGTTTCAAGCGGCCCTGGCACGTCGGTGTGCTGTGGAACGACGATCCGCGCCTGCCCGAGCCGCTGCTGGCCGAACTGCGCAAGGATCCCTCGCTGGTGGTGGGCGACAACGAGCCTTACTCCGCCCGCGATGCCTACGAATACACGCTCAATGCCCATCCGCGGCCGCGCAAGCTGCCCTATTGCTCGCTGGAGGTGCGCCAGGACCTGATGGGAACGCCCGAGGATGCCCGGAAATGGGGGCGCCGGCTGGCGCCCGCTATCGGGGCTGCCGTTGCAGCGGCTTTGGGCTGAGCCTATATCCGGACTCAAGAGCTTTTGCGGGAGATATCGCCCATGGACGACAAGACCAAGACCGAACTCGAGGCCGCCGCCTTCCGCCGCCTGGTGTCGCACCTGCAGGAGCGTACCGACGTCCAGAACATCGATTTGATGAATTTGGCCGGTTTCTGCCGCAACTGCCTGTCGCGCTGGTATCGCGAGGAGGCGGGCAAGCAGGGTATCGAGATCGCCGATCCCAAGGCGCGCGAAATCGTCTACGGCATGCCGTATGACGAATGGAAGGCCAAGCACCAGAAAGAGGCCTCCGGCGAGCAGAAAAAGGCCTTCGACGGGGCCCAGCATAAGCACGGCTGAAGCCGTCCACGTTATCCCCGTCATTCCATCGATTGTTGTCATTGAGCCGACATGCCCACTGCTCCTATGGTCCGCCCAACGGATCAAGGAGTGTTGGACATGCCGGATGGAAGCCCCGTCTCCAAGAAGGTTAAAGCCGGGCCGATTTCGGCCGACCGGCTGAAGAGCTTCGTCGAGCGGATCGAGAAGCTCGAGGAAGAGCGCCAGGCGCTGGGTGGCGACCTGCGCGACATCTATAGCGAGGCCAAGGGCGTCGGTTACGACGTCAAGACGATGCGCAAGATCATCTCGCTGCGGAAGATGGATGCTGCCGACCGCGACGAGCAGGAGACGTTGCTCGACGTCTACAAGCACGCGCTCGGGATGGTCTGAGGGGGATGGTCTAAGTGATCAAGCTCTACGGCATCGCCCAATCCCGCGCCGTCCGCAATCTGTGGCTGCTCGAGGAGATGGGCCTGCCGTACGAGCAGGTGAAGGTGGGCTTCGAGAACCGCAAGGTGACCGATCCCCAGGTCCACGCCATCAATCCCAATCGCAAGCTGCCGACGATCGTCGATGACGACGGCACGGTGCTGTTCGAATCGCTGGCGATCAATCTCTACCTCGCCGACAAGTACGGCGGCGCGCTGAAGTGGGCGAACGCGGCGGAAGCCGGGCACTGCTACCAGTGGAGCCTGTGGGCCGCGAACGAGATCGAGTTGAAGTCGCAAAACTGGGGCTACGCCAAATTCGTGGCGCCCGAGCCGCGCGATCCCAAGGCGATTGCGGCGGCCGCCGCCGAGCTGCACGAGCCATTGTCGATTCTCGACGGTGCGCTCACCGGCAAGCACTACCTCGCGGCCGACCGCTTCACAGTCGCTGACATCAACGTGGCGAGCGTGCTCTACCGGCTGATCTTCTTCGAAGACCTGCACAAGTACAGCGAAGTGAAGGCGTGGATGGATCGCTGCTGGGGCCGTCCCGCAGCGCAGAAATGCCGGAAGATGCGCGAGAGCTAGAACGGCGCTACGTTTCCTCCAATCGGAGGAAACAATAAAATGTTCAAGACGGCGATGACGATGCTGGCGGCATTTGCGGCCGGCATCGCGGGCGCTTCGGCGCAAACCTTTCCCACGCAGCCCATCCATCTTGTCGTGCCATTCCCGCCGGGCGGCGGCACCGATGCACTGGCGCGCGCGATCCAGGAGCCGTTCCAGAAGGCGCTGGGGCAGACGGTCATCATCGACAATCGCGGTGGCGGTGGCGGCAGCATCGGCCACGAGATCACGGCCAAGGCCGCGCCCGACGGCTACACGATCCTGATGAGCAGTAACAACCAGATGCTGCTGCCGTTCCTGATCGCCCATCTCAGCTTCGATCCCGGCAGCTTCGCGCCGATCGGTTTCGTCGCCAAGCAGGAGTCGGTCTTCGTCGGCGCCGCCGATGCGCCGTGGAAGGATCTCGCGGAGATCACCGAGGCCGCGCGCAAGGCGCCGGGCGACGTGCAATACGGCACCGCCGGCGTCAGCACGCCGATGCATCTGTCGACCGAGCGCTACGCCATCCTGAACAAGATCAAGCTGACGCACGTGCCATTCCGTGGCACCGGTCCGCTGGTCACCGACCTGCTGGGCGGTCACGTGAAGCTCGGCATGTCGAGCCTGACGTCCGTCGCGCAGTATCTCGCCAACGGGAAGCTCAAGGCCTACGGCATGGCGGCGCCCGAGCGCGCGCAGTCGGCGCCCGACATCAAGACCTTCAAGGAGCAGGGACTGGGCGATGTCGACGGCACGATCGTCTACACGCTGATCGCGACGCCGGGCACGCCGGCGCCGATCATCGCCAAGCTGAACGAAGCACTGAACGCCGCCGTCGCGACGCCGCCGATGCGCGAGGACCTGCGCCAGCGCGGCTTCGTCGCCATGGGCGGCACGCCGCAGGAACTGGCGAAGTGGACGAGCGAGCAGGCGCCGGTGTGGGGGCCCGTGCTGCAGGCAGCCGGCATCAAGCCGGAGTAGCGACATAGCCGTGAATTTTCCGTACATGGCGAAGCTCTAATGCAGCGAGAACCCATCACCCAAGCCATGCCCTAGCGGTACGTCGAGCCGGGGAGTACCGTGCTGCGATGAATAAAGCCGGTCGATCCCCGTGGCGCCTCATGGCGTTGATGCTCACGGCCACTTGCGCTCTCCTGCTCTCATTCGTGTCTGCGGCTTTCGCCGTCGACTCGTCCACGTGCGGCGCTCTCATGGGCACGTACTCGATCGTGCCTTACAGCAGTTGGGGCACCGCTCCATTCGCTATCCAAAAGACCTGGAATGAATCCGACTGCAATCACCAGATCTGCGAGTACATGCAAAGGACGTATAGCGTCGTTCCACATCTGTCGTGGGGCTCATTGCCTATGCGCCTTCAGAAGGTGTGGGACACACCGCAAGTCAACTGCAATGCACAATTACAAAACCCACCGCTGCTCAGGAAATAGGGCGGGCGTCCGGGAGTGAAATACTTCCTGCTTTTCTACATTGCCTTCGGCGCAGTAGGGGCCCTCAGCTTTGTCGTCGGAGTGTTTGACAAGAAGCGCAGGCGCGGGTGGTTTTGGGTCGCTGCGTTTTGTTCAGGTCTGTTTGCCTTCCAAGCTGCTTTTGTGCTGTGGGCAGTGCAGATTCTCATGAATTACGTTTAGGAGTTTGCCAAGTATACTATCGCCTCGCCGAACGATCGATCAGCGGTTGCCGCTGTCATCATATCTACTTGCCGAGTTCGGCGGCGGTCTGCGGGGCGGAGAACATCTTCGTTGAATCGTGGCCGACGCCGGGGATCTCGACAAGCGTCCAGCCGAACGTCCAGCCATGCTTCTGTGCGACGGACTTCGCCACCTCGAACGTGTTGTGACCGCGCTTCAGTCGGGTCGGGCCCTGCGCCACCGCTTCCTTGCTCATAGTGAGGTTGTTCGAGCCGGTGTCGTTGCCGCCGAGCAACACCACGATCGGCAGGGCGAGATAGGCGCGCATCGCTTCCTCGGCATTGGCGACACCGCTGAAGCCGTAGGGCTTGGCGAGCGATGCGTCGGGCAACACCCAGGTCGACGGATTGGCGATGACGATACGTTGGGCAGGTGGTGTGGTGTAGGCGGCAACGCGACCAAGAAACTGCCCGCCGGCGGAATGGCCGATCAGGATATACGGCATGTCCGGCTGCGCCGCGGCGCGGCGTGCCCACGCGACGAGCGGTGCCACCAGTTCGACGGTGCTGCCGCCCAGTTGATACATCGACGTCGGGAAGCGCTGCGTGTCGAACTCCGGCGCGACGACAACAGCGCAAAGTCGATCGGCCAAAGTGCGCGCGTGATCGCGATAGGGGCCGGCATCGCGATTGAGTCCGTGGAACACGACGAGCAGACGGCGGGGCTCGCACGTCGTCGGCCGATAGGTGAAGATGTTCAGCTTCTTGTCGCCGAGCATCACGGATGCTTCGCCGTTGCCTTGCGCGATGGTCTCCGCGCTCGCGGTTCCGGCGATCAGGGCACTCGCGGCTGCAATCATCGAAAGTCTTCTTCGCATCCTAGAACCATATGTTCATCGGCAGGCCGTGGCGATCCTTCTCCTCGCCGCCAAGCCGTGTCGCCGTGCCGGCCGCGATCAGGGTCGCCGTGCGGCAGACGGCGATTGCATCGAGTATGTCGTCACGTGCGGCGCCGCAGAGTCTGTCGATCTTCGTCCTGAAGCCGTGTTTGGCGAGGAGCTTCAGGCGCTCTGCATATCCGTCCGGTTGGCGCTTCTTGCTGAGCACGGGCTTGCCCTTGTTCATGCGCGCGAAGGCGAGTTCGGGATGGGCTTCATAGATGATGCGCTGCAGTTTGCGTTGCGTGCGCGGAAGCTCGTCGACTTCGCGCATCTTCGGGAACAGGTGAAAGGTCTGCTGGGTGAGGCCGATCCCCAGCGCCTTGCTGACTCGATTGGCCTCGGCGTGTGTGGTGCAGGCCAGCGCCGGGCGGCAGGGTGTCGGAAAGACCGAACTCGTTTTGCCCGGGAGCAGCTTGCGCGCCTCGACCTCGCAGGCGCGGGGCGGACGTGGCACGTCGAGCAAGCCGATCGGCATGTCGACGGCTAGAATGGAAAGGCCCTCGCAGGCGTCCGCAAGGGCTTTCACAACTCTGATGTCGAGGGTGCCGTCAGGGGCGCGCCGGCAAACAACCCAGCCGGTGCGGCAGCCGTCGGCGCCTGCAACTACCACTTCGCCATTTCGGCCGTGAGGTTGGCGTCGAGCACTGCCAGGAATTCCTCGGTGGTCAGATAGGGTTGGCTGGCGCTGATGAGGATCGCCAGATCCTTGGTCATGTTGCCGCTTTCGACGCTGGCGACACAGACCTTCTCGAGCGCTTCGGCGAACTTCACCACCTCGGGCGTACCATCGAAGGTACCACGATACTTCAGCGCCTGCGTCCAGGCGAAGATCGAGGCGATCGGGTTGGTCGAGGTCGGCTTGCCCTGCTGGTGCTCGCGATAGTGACGCGTCACCGTGCCATGGGCCGCTTCGGCTTCGATGGTCTTGCCGTCCGGCGTCATCAGCACCGACGTCATGAGGCCGAGCGAGCCGAAGCCCTGGGCCACCGTGTCGGACTGCACGTCGCCGTCGTAATTCTTGCAGGCCCAGACGAATTCGCCGTGCCACTTCAGCGCCGAAGCGACCATGTCGTCGATCAGGCGATGCTGGTAGATGATTTTCTTCGCCTTGAACTTGTCGGCGAATTCCTTGTCGAACACGTCCTGGAACAGGTCCTTGAAGCGGCCGTCGTAGCGCTTGAGGATGGTGTTCTTGGTCGACAGAAACACCGGCCAGCCGCGCATCAGGCCGTAGTTGAACGAGGAGCGCGCGAAACCGATGATCGACTCGTCGGTGTTGTACATCGCCATTGCCACGCCACCGCCCGGGAAGTCGTAGACGGTGTGTTCGATCTTTTCGCCGTCCTCGCCCTCGAACTTGATCGTGAGCTTGCCCTTGCCCTTCACCACGAAGTCGGTGGCGCGATACTGGTCGCCGAAGGCATGGCGGCCGATCACGATCGGATGCGTCCAGTTCGGTACGAGGCGCGGCACGTTCTTGCAGACGATCGGTTCGCGGAAGATGGTGCCGCCGATGATGTTGCGGATGGTGCCGTTGGGCGAGCGCCACATCTCCTTGAGCTTGAACTCCTTCACGCGGTCTTCGTCCGGCGTGATGGTGGCGCACTTCACGGCGACGCCGTACTGCTGCGTGGCCTTGGCCGAGTCGACCGTCACCTGGTCGCTGGTCTCGTCGCGATGTTCGATGCCGAGGTCATAATACTTCAGGTCGATGTCGAGGTAGGGAAGGATCAGGCGGTCCTTGATGAACTTCCAGATGATGCGGGTCATCTCGTCGCCATCCATGTCGACGACCGGATTCTTCACCTTGATCTTCGGCATGTACTACTCTCCTCGAACGCCCGAAATTCCACTTACAGCCGGTCGAGCTGCTTTTCCGCGACGACGCCGCGCGGCATCGCTTCCAAAGCAGGCAAGACGCCCTCGACATCGGCCACGAAGGCCACCTGGTCGAGGGTGCTTCGATCGGCGAACCCGCCCTCCACGATGGACGTCAGCAGGGCTTCCAGCGGCTTCCAGAAGCCCGACCGGTCGATGATCACGATCGGCTTGGTGTGCAGGCCGAGCGTCCGCCACGACAGGACCTCGAAGAACTCCTCCAGGGTCCCGATGCCGCCCGGCAGGATGATGAAGGCCTCGGCACGCTCGAACATCTGCATCTTGCGCTCGTGCATGGTCTCGACCACGACCGTTTCGGTGAGGGCGGGGTGCCCGGCCTCGCGCTTCAGCAGGAAGCTCGGGATGATGCCCACGGCCTTGCCGCCGCCGGAGAGGACGGTATTGGCAACGACCCCCATCAGGCCGACGCCACCTCCGCCATAGATTAGCGTTATCCCTTCACGGGCAATCAGCTCTCCCAGCCGCGCGGCGGATTCGCGCATGGCGGGGTCGGTTCCGAAGCGAGAGCCGCAATAGACGCAAAGTGAGGAGGGGAGGGGCACGGTTGTTTCTTTATTTACAGGGAGGCGGAAGCTTTCCGCGCTAAGACGACATGGTATCATTTGGTGAAGCAGAGGCGCGACACCAATAGTTCAGTCGTCGCACCGTTGGGAGTTCGATGTCACGTACGATTGTCTGGCTGGTGGCGGTGGGCGCGGTGGTAATTGCCGCGGCGACTGGGAGTCGCCTGGTACACCAAGATGCATGAGCGCGCTGCGATCGATCATGCCACGGTGCCTGCAGCATCCGTGCCGCTCCTGGAGCCTTCCGGGCCCGCAAAGCCCGCCGCTCCGGCCGCCGAATCGTCGTCTTCCTCGGCGGTCATGGCGCCGAGCTTCGATGTCGCCCGCATCGGCCGCGACGGTCATGCCGTGATCGCCGGCCGCGCCACACCGGGCGCCAAGATCGTGCTGCTGGATGGCGGCAAGGAGATCGCCCGCAGCGAAGCCGACGCCAAGGGTGAGTGGGTCGTTCTCGTCCAGGAGCCGCCGCTAAGTTCCGGCCAGCACGAGTTGCGGGTGGTCCAGCATGTCGAGGGCCGCGCGCCGGTCACCTCAGAGCAAGCCGTCGTCGTGGTTGTGCCGGAGAAGTCGAACGCCGCCGACGAGGCGCTGGTGATGATCGTCCCACCCGGCGGCTCGCCCACTCTCGTTCAGTCACCCTCAGCGGCCGGCGTGCCCAAATCTGCCGATCTCCAGCTCTCGACCCTCGACTATGACGACCGTGGCCACGTCACGATCAGCGGCCAGGCGCTCGCGGGGGCTGCCGTACGCGCCTATATCGACGACAAGACCATGGCCGATGGCAAGTCGGGCAAAGACGGCCGCTGGCGCCTGTCGCTCACCGATCCGATCGAAGTCGGCAAGCATGTGCTGCGGCTCGACCGCCTGGGGCCCGACGGTAAGCCGGTTGCCCGCCTCGAGCTGCCGTTCGAGCGGTTGCAGGGGGCAGTAAACGGCGGCGGTGGCGGCGACAACCGGCGGCTCAGCATCGTCAAGGGCGACAATCTCTGGAGCATCGCCCGGGCACATTATGGCGAGGGCCCGCAGTACACCGTCATCTTCAATGCCAACAAAGAACAGATCCGCGACCCAAATCTGATATACCCCGGCCAGAATTTCAGCCTGCCCAAGGTCAACTGACCGAAGGCGACGGAGCGCGCGTTCATGCTGGCCAATTTCCTGGTTCCGATTCTCGAGGACGGATGGCGTTTCATCGCCATCTTCGCAGGCCTCGCGTTCGTGGGCGCGCTGACCGGCCTTGCCTGGCTGTTCTGGCCGCTGATGCTGCTGCTTTTCTGGTCGATCTACTTCTTCCGCGATCCCCCTCGCGGCGTGCCGCAGGAGGAGGGGATCCTGATCGCGCCGGCTGATGGGCTGGTGCAGATGGTCGTCGAAGCGGTGCCGCCGGCGGAGCTTGGCCTCGGTGACCAGCCGCTGACGCGCGTCTCGATCTTCCTCAGCGTGTTCGACGTGCATATCAACCGGGCGCCCTGCGCCGGCACGGTCGAGGTCGTGGCCTATCGGCCCGGCAAGTTCCTCAATGCCGCCGCCGACAAGGCGAGCGACGAGAACGAGCGGAGCGCGATCGCACTCCGCCTGGCCGACGGCCGCCTGATCGGCTGCGTCCAGATCGCCGGCTGGGTGGCCCGCCGCATCGTCACCTATATCAAGCCCGGCCAGCACATCGTGGCGGGCGAGCGCTTTGGCCACATTCGCTTCGGCAGCCGCACGGACCTATATTTGCCGTCCGGCGCGCGTTTGCTGGTCGCTGCCGGTCAACGCATGATCGGCGGCGAGACCGTCATGGCCGAGCTCGATCCGAAGGTCGTGACGGCGCGTACTGCCATAGAGTTCTAGTAGCGAATTCCAGGAGGCCCTCATGGATAGGGATTTCCGTAGTCGGCGTGGTTTGCGCGGCTTTTCCGTCAACCGCCTGATCCCCAATGTGATCACGCTGGCGGCCCTGTGCTCGGGCCTGACGGCGATTCGCTTCGGCCTGCAGGGGCAGTTCCGCCTGGCCGTGATCGCCATCATCGTGGCTGCGATCTTCGATGCGCTCGACGGCCGCGTGGCCCGGCGGCTGGGCGTGACCAGTCAGTTCGGCGCCGAGCTCGATTCGCTCTCGGATTTCCTGTGCTTTGGCGTGGCCCCGGCCCTGGTGCTCTATCTCGCCTCGTTGAAGTATGGCGGGGCGCTCGGCTGGGTCGTGACCCTGATGTTCCCGATCTGCTCGGCGCTCAGGCTGGCGCGCTTCAACACCGGCCTGCTCTCAGACACCCCGCCGCCCGCCTGGACGGGCTCTTATTTCACCGGCGTGCCCGCGCCGATGGGCGCCCTGCTGGCCCTGATCCCGCTCCTGATCAGCTTCGAGATCGACGATACGTGGCCCCGGCATCCCTTGCTCGTCGGCATCGTGCTGCTGACTGTGGGCGGCCTGATGGTGAGCCGTCTGCCGACCTTCTCCTTCAAGAAGGGCCGGGTGCCGCGCCATCTGGTGCTGCCGTCCCTGCTGGGCGCCGCCCTCGTGATGGGAGTCCTGGCCAGCTCGCCATGGATCGGGCTGTCGCTGCTGGGGCTGGTCTATGTCTCCCTGATCCCCTTTAGCGTGCTCGCCTATCGCCGCCAGGCTGCTCGGGATGATAACCGTACGGCGGACGTGGTTTCGCTGCATTCAGTCGAGGAAAATTAACTATAATCATATAGTTAGTGAATTTTCTTCACATTTTAGACTAATTTTCATTGACCCCAAGAATCTACATAAGGTACGATTCTTTCACTGAATCGATGGGTTGAGTGTCGGCGCCTGTCCAGCCAGGGCGCTGCAGTGTCTTGGGGAGATGTAAATGTTGTCTATCTTTCGGCGCCTGGCGAAGGACCAACGCGGGGCCACGGCGATCGAGTACACCCTGATCGCTTCGCTGATCGCGGTTGCCGCCATCGCGTCGATGCGCTCCGTCGGCAACAAGGTGAGCAACGTGCTGAACAATGTTGCGGGCTCGATGACCTGATCAGGCCCCCGCACAGGCGCTTCGAAATACCGGGCGATCCAGCAATGGGTCGCCCGTTGCTTTTGACCACTATTAGCAGTGTGTCACGCCTAATTTTCTCTTTATTTTGAACATATTAGAGCCTTGACTTGATGTATTACTGAAAATATCCTCGCTAGTGTTCTTGTAGTCTGTCCTTTGTCCTATTTACTTCGTTTATTCGTTTCAAAGTTAGATCTTAAGTAATTTGCGTAACTGCTTGGTAGGGGACGACCGGGCAGGATTTGAGGGGGCAGACACAAAGACCGGGCTTCGCTCGGCGGCCTTTCGTGCCACGCGCCACCCCTGGGGTTCCCCGCATGCGCGGGGATGAACCGCCAGTATTTCTATAAGCCCGTAAGGTAAAAAAACAGAAACGACCGACAGACCAGTCAGTTAGGCGGCTTCGCCTAGCGGTTCGTTCGGTCGCCCCGTACAATTTCCAGACGGCCCGTGATGCCGTCGTCGAGAGTCGGGGCAGGGGGCGGTTATGGATTGGGCGCGCATCCTGGCCTACGTGACGGGGACGGTGGACCAGGAGCTGCTGGCGCGGAAC
>CAIKZO010000094.1 GCA_903832005.1 Enhydrobacter aerosaccus
ACCCCACGATATGCCGCCTTCTTGATCTTCACCGTCACCAACTTTCGACCATAGCTCCTTCAGGAGCGTTCAACGCAATGCAGTTCGTCCCCACCACGTAATTCGGAATGCGCTTGGCAAAGGTATCAATTCGATGAGTGTCGAGTTCGTGCTGCTCACCGCTTGCATCTACAACAACATTTCCAGTGAGTTGGCCATCCTCGCGCATGCACAGGCGTCGTTCCGGAAATTCCAGATAAGCTTCTTGAGCGCTTATCTTCCGATCTACTTCGAAGCCACCCATGACGTACTGACGAACGTTGGGAAGCTTGCCTGAAATCACGAATAAATGGTCACCCTTCTGGACTTGGTTTCTGAAGTCCGGACGACAGGCCCCAAGGCTCGCATTTGGCCCGAGGTAGGGATCTTTGACATGCTTTCCCAGCTCGGGGTCATATCCGCTGCTGGTAATGAAAATCTTTCCAATCATCATCGCCTCCGAGGCCGTTCAGGCGCCTTCTGCGAATTGCCAATTTAAAGTTTGCTTGAGTGTATTTCCCTGATGACGCGCTAATAGGCGCTCGCGCTGCAATCGACCGACGACGATGCCCGGACCAACTCCAATCTCTTCAGAAAAGTTATGTATGTCTTCGTTCGTAAATGACTTCTTCCGAACGAATTCACCCAAGGCCATAGGCGGAATTAGCGTATCCGCAGCAAAACTATTTGCTTCACCTTCGTACTTTTGCATTTCTGGGTCGACGACTTGGTCCGACAGATCCCCGGCTGCATTGTCGAGAACGAAAGACCGCTTCTTTCTATGAAGCAAAATATGGCCAAGTTCGTGAAAGAACGTGAACCACATCTGATCGTCGGTTTTGTATCGGAGCGTTAGCGCGACAAGAGCTTTCTTATCTGAAACCCATCTGGCACAGCCGCTAATCCCACAGTGGGGCAACTCTGGCACCCAGACCACGGCAACCCCTGCAGACGCACAAATACTCTGAATGGGTTCCATAATCTTGTCGGCCTTAGTCCTGGTGAGACCTCTGAGTTCTTCGATCGAGGAGCGGAGTAACTGCTCACTAAAATCAGCGGTTTGAACCTCTGCTGCCGCCAGCTCAGTTTCTCGAACCCATGCGGAAATTGCTTCCACGCTTGTCGTGAATTTTCTAGTTTGCCGGTACGCTACATCAGACGCGCTCCACACCGCGTTCCAACTATCGGGGGACGAGACGCCTAGGAAGTGCAGTAACGTTTCTACTTCTGATTTTCCCTCTGGAAGAAAGCGGAATTTCCGCATCTCCTTTAATGGAAATTTTCGTGCCCAAGTTTTCCATTGAGCCGACTTTGCGAATTCAGTTTGGCGAGCTTGCGCTTCGTCAAATTGACGCTGCAGATTTAGCCAGAAATGGGCCGGTCGCTGTAGAACCTTTTCAAAGGCGAGCGCAGTTGGTGCTGAAATCGGCCCCTTCCCATTACAGATTTCACTGATGGTCTTGGGTGTCAGTCCTGCACGCCTTGCTAGGTCGCTCTGCGACCATCCATTAAATTCGATATAGTCGGCTACAACCTCGCCGGGATGCGGCACAGCTGTCGCCTGAAGCGCAGTCGCTTGCTGTTCGCTATCCATGTGTGTCCTCAATTCCTACGATTTCAATCTTTGTTATCGAAGCCCAGCGCGTCTTCTCATCGGAGCGATCCTCAGGAGCCGTCTCTTCAACTGGCACGAATAGCAGCCGGTACGGCTGCTTTACGTCCATTGAGAACGTACCGGCACGATCGCCAACTAACTCGTGGCAACGCTCCGGCCCCGACTTCGGTGGCCAAAAGTCCGCAAGTGAAACTGCGGCGCGCAATGCGGCAACCCGCAACACGATTTTTTTCGTCATGTCGCGGCCGTACTGCTTCAGACACTCCGTCTGATTCTCAAGTACCGCCTTGAGTCTCCCCTTGGCCCGGATTTCCATTAGTTCCCCATCGGGTAATTATCATATAAACGAATCCGTTACCTGATAGGTAACACATATGGTCTCGCTACTGCGAAGTCAAGAGATCATCGGACCCCAGAAGGAGGGCGGTAAATTATTTAATTAAATCAATAAGATAGAAACTTAATCGCTGCCGTCTTTGTCGATATGAGAGGATACGCGGCAGGTACATGCGATCGTCGTGTCGCGCCGGACCTCACTGTGGATCTCGTGTTCCTTGAGCTGCTTGATAAAGCCGTAGCTATAACTACGGCCGCCGATTGATCACCGTATCCGACGCATACAGGAACAACCCCCGCGCGTTCTGCGGCGGGAGGTGCGGCGGGTCGGCGAGGCCCTTCGGGCCGAGCGTGACGACGTCGTAGCCGTCGGGATTGTCGGCCGAGAGGCTGACGTAGCAGGCGACTTCGGCCTTCGCTGCGCTCCCGATGCTGACCTCGAAGGTGGGGCCGACGATGTCGGGCAGAGGCACACTCGCCGCCTGCAGCTCCTCGTAGAGCCGGTCGATCTCCTCGGGCACCCGCATGATCGAACCGTCGGTCAGCATTCGGGCCAGTTTTCCCTGCGAGCGCGCCGGCGGCATGTGGGCCTGCAGCACTTCGAGGAGCGTGCGCTTGGCTTGCGCGGCCGCCAGCGGGCGGACCTGGACCGCCGGCGCAGAGTCGGCGAGGCCCATCGAATGCAGGCAGACGTTGCCCGCCTGCTCGCCGAGCGGGGTCGTGGGCCTGGGCAGGCCGATCGGGCAGACGCCGAGCGCCAGGAATTGCTCGACGGTCTCGATGTACTGGAAGTCGTCCACCGGACGGCCCATCAGGCTGGCGACGAACTTCGGCGGCAGGCCGATCTCGGCGGCGTAGCGCACCAGCGACGCGGCACCGCCGCGCGCGTCGGCGAAGCCCTGGAGGCGGCTCGCCACGGGATCGCCGGTTGTCGTCTCGCGCAGGCCGGCGGGATTGAGGAAGAAGTTGTGGAAGCCCACCTTGCCGCCGATCTCGACGTTGCAATGCGTCGGATAGGCCGGCGGCACGTTCCGAGGATTGCCGCCCAGCAGGGCCAGCGCACACGACGACAGACACAGGTCGCGCTTCCGGACCACGGCGATGACATTGTACTTGCGCAGGAGAGCGCCGATCTGGAAGCCCTCGATGAGGTTGCCGCCCAGGCTGCTGAGTTCGATCGTCGTGAGCGGCCCCTCGCCTTTCGATTCGGGCATGGCGACCAGCGTGTCGAGCAGGGCGCGCATCTTGTCGGCGTCGCCCGGAAGGATCAGGCCGGTCATGCGCACGGCGGGAACGGTCACCGCGATCGCGGGCGCGATGGCGGCGACGGCCGGCGCGATCACCGGCGGAACGCCGTAGGCCGAGATCGGCGCCCGCGACGTGCTGGCCGCGGCCGGCAGCAAATGGACGGCGCCCGGCGTGTCCAGCTTCACGAGGTCGACGGCATCCGCCGGCGATGACGACAGGACCAGTCCCAGGATGTGTCCCAGGCCAAACGCACAGGCCGCGATCAGCGCAGTGCGGCGACGGCCCGAAAGCCGCGCGGCGATCACTGCGCGTTTCCCGGATTCGAGGGGGCCAGGTTCGAGGGGTTATCGAGCGTGCGCCGCACGACGTCGGCGAGGTCGGCCTTGCGGAACGGCTTGCTGAGCAGCTCATGGGTGGTGGCGCCATCGCCCAGTGCGCTCGCGGTATAGCCCGACATGAAGACGATGCGGGCAGCCGGCCAGCGGCGGCCGACCTCGTCCGCCAAGGCCTTGCCGTTCATCGGCCCCGGCATGATCACGTCGGTCAGCAGCAGGTCGAAGGGCGTTGCAGTCGATTCGAACGCCAGCCGTCCGGCCGCGCCGTCGATCGCCTCGGAGACGGTGTAGCCCAGGCTGCGCAGCTGGCGCACGACGCTGGCGCGCACCGCCCCATCGTCCTCGACGACGAGGATACGCTCGGTGCCGCCGACCGCCGGCTTGGTCTTTTGCATCGGAACGGCCGACGCCTTGCCGAGATGACGCGGCAGGCGGATCGTGAACACCGTCCCGTGGTCGAGTTCGCTTTCGACCTCGATGGTGCCGTTCGACTGCTTGACGAAGCCATAGACCATGCTGAGCCCGAGGCCCGAGCCCCTGCCGACGGTCTTGGTGGTGAAGAAAGGCTCGAAGATCTGGTCGAGATTCTGCGGCAGGATGCCGTGGCCGGTATCGCGCACCGTGATCGTCACGAACTCGCCGCGCGGCTCGCCGCGATCCTTTACGACGTTGGCGGTCTCGATCAGCACATGGCCGCCGTTGGGCATCGCCTCGCGCGCGTTGAGGCAGAGGTTGACCAGCGAGATCTCGAGCTGCGACGGATCGATATCGACGCTCCACAGATCGTCGGCGAGGATGGAATCGATCTCGACCTGCGCGCCGAGCGTACGGCGCAGCAACTTGCCGGTGTCGACCACCAGCTCGTTGACGTCGGTCGGCCGCGGCCGCAGCGGCTGCTGGCGCGAGAAGGCCAGCATCTTGCGCGTGAGCTCCTCGGCACGGTGCGAGGACTGGGCGATGCGCGTCAGGTCCTTGTGCACGTCGTCGGGGATGTCCGTACGCTCGGCGATCTCCTCGACGCCGCTCAGGATGATCATCAGCACGTTGTTGAAATCGTGCGCGATGCCGCCGGTCAGCTGGCCGAGCGCATCCATCTTCTGCGACTGGCGCAACTGGTCCTCGGCGGCGCGGCGGGCCTGCTCGGCCTTGTGGCGCTCGGTGACGTCGACCACGACCGTCAGGATCGCCAGGACGCCGTTGAAATCGATCAGGCGCGCCGTCAGCTCGACGTCGAGCAGCACGCCCTGCACGTTGCGGTGTTGCTGATCCTGGATCAGGTGCGGCCTGTCGTAGGACAGCGCGTTGCGCACGCTGGCAAGGACATCGAACTGGTGCGGCGCGACGACGGCGCTGAGGGCACTGAGGTCGCTGGCGGGCCCGGCGGAGGCCGGCGTCGGCCGCCAGCCGTATTGCTCGATCGCGGTTTCGTTGCAGGCCAGCAGCCGGCCGGTCCCGGCGTCGGAGACGATGACGGGATGCGGGATCGAATCGAAGAGCGCGTGGTAACGCCGCTCGACCGCGCCGCGCGCCTTCGTTTCGCGCGCCAGCCAGAGACCGAGCAGCGCCAACGCCGCGGACGCCGCGACCCAGCTCGAGCCCGCGATCCAGGCGATCCGTCGCCAGCCGGCCAGCACGACGTCCATCGGCCGGGCGACGAACACCACCAGCTGCGGATAGGCCGCGACAGGACGGTAGGCCTCCAGCTCGAGCCGGCCGTTCAGCGGGTCGTGCGCCCGCCGCGTGCCGGCGATGGCCAGGACCTGCCCGGACGACGCGCCATCGATCAAGGTGCGTCCCAGCGCGCTTTCGACGAACGGGCGGCGCATGAAGATCGTGCCGTCGGCGGCGGTGAGCGCGATGCTGAGGCCCGCGATCTCCGAGTCGAGCGTCCACGCCTTGTCGAAGAACTGCGGATCCATGAGACCGACGATGGCGCCGGCAAGCTCGCCGTTCGCCCGCCGCCAGGCGTGCGCCACCGGCAGGACCCAGTCGTTCGTCGCCGCCCCCGCGCGCCGGAGCGGCGTGCCGAACACGAAGCCTTCGGCGCCACTACGGCGCAGGCGATCGAAGAAGGACTGGCCGGACCAGTCGAGCCCGATGTTGTCGATGCCGCCGGCCTGGTAGATCACGCGGCCGCCGGCATCGACGACCAGCATGTCCTTGAGCGCGCGGCCGCCCTTCACGACTTCCTGCAGCATGGGGCCGATCATGGCCTGGTCGGCCGCACCCGAAGAGGTCGCGACCGACAGGCTCACTTCGGCGAACTTCAGCCGCTGCTCGAGATCGAAGGCGATCTCGTAAGTGTGTCCGGCGGTGAGCTGAGCAAACGCGCTGAGTTCGCGTTCGCTCGCGGTGACGGTCTCGTCGCGCAATTGCATCAGGAGCCCGACCAACAGGGCCGCGGTGACGAGCACGTAGGCCGCCGCCGCGATCAGGACGCGCGCCACGATTCGCGAACCGGTTCGCCGGGTCGTCGCGCCCGGCCGAGTGTTCGCAGCCGTGCCCGGGATCGAGACGGCCGGAGTGGATTCGGAGAGAGACATAAGGATCTCGCTTCGCTGGATCGGGTTGAAGGGTTTCCGAGAGTCTCGTGGATCTTCTCGGGCGAGATCCTTCTTGCGGCACGGCTTGGGAGAAAGTGCGCGTCGCGACCTGAGGCCGATTCATTTCGGGCATCGACAGGTCGACGAACAGCGAATCAACGTCGCTCGCGTGACCGGGCGGGTCAAGGACGGCGGGCCCAGTCACACCGGCGCGTCGATCACCGTGAGCACCGCGCCATAATGAACGGACGCCGCCACCAGGACGAAGCCGTGCCAGATCGCGTTCTGATATCTCAGCCGCTGCCAGTGATGAAAAATCACACCGGTCGTGTAAATCGCACCACCTAATGCAAGTAGCAGGAGGGTGTGCGTCGGCAGGTGCGCGGTGAACGGCCCGACCGCCACTACGCCGATCCAGCCCAACGCCAGATAGAGAAGAGTGGAGAGTGCCGTCAGGCTCTTCGCCCGTCCCAGCGGACGGCAGAGTTTGACGGCAACGCCGAGGGCGGCGACCGCCCAAATCGCCGCGGTCAGCCCTTCTGACCAATCGGGTCCGAGGCGGACGGTGAAGGGCGTGTAACTCCCTGCAATCATTACGAAGATCGCGGCATGGTCGAACCGGCGCAGCCAGTCGCGGTAGCGGCTGGCCCGCGCCAGATTGTAGGCCGCCGAGCAGGAGAGCATCGCCACCAGTCCGACGGCATAGAGGATGGCCGGTATCGCCTGGCCCAGCGCCCCCTCCTCGACTGCGCCCGCGATCGCCAGGGTCGCGATGACAAGCGCGGCAGGCAGACCGACCGCCAGGCCGATGACGTGGACGATCCGGTCGGCGGCGAATTCGGCGTCGGTCATCTTCCAAATGTGGGGCGACGCTGCGACATCGGCCAGGGGCAACGCCCCTACGGCCCGACGCGTTGGTCAGGCAGCAAACGCCCGAACAGACGGCCAGATATGCGACTTGCATTGTCGGGGCCGCCTTCGGATTTCACAAGAAGTGCGCTATCATTGCGCTTCTGTTGAGTTTCTTCTTCCTCCCCTGTGGAGCAGATCATGTCTTTGGGTCCCCGTTGCGACGTCCTGATCGTCGAAGACAATGCACTGCAGCTCGAGGAGATGGCGGACTTCCTGCGCCGCGCCGAGTTGTCCGTCGAAACCGCCCATGACGGCGCCGCCGCCCGCGAGAAGGCGCGCCTCCATGAGCCGCGCGTCATCCTGCTCGATTTCAACCTGCCCGACATGACCGGCGTGCGGCTGGCCGAGGTGCTGCGCGCCCTGCTGCCGACCGCCGCCATCCTGATGATGTCGGGCCGCATCGACGGATTGTCGGAGCGCACGCTCGAGGCGCTGGGCATCACGGTGTTCGTGAACAAGCCGGTGCCGCTGGTGCCGCTGCGCACCGCGGTGCTGAAGCTGGTCACCGCGAGTCGCGACGGCCACGAAGCGCCGCAGCAAAAAGGCTGGCTCGGCACCGGCGTGGGCGGCCGCCGCTAGCCGACGCTTTCCCTCTCCCGACTTAACCGGTGACGCGGCACGGAGTAGACTTCACGCTCTTACGCGCTCCAACGGGGGACTGCCATGGCATCCAGCGATCTGGCTGACGGGCCTGCGTCGGCATCTGGAGGCACCGGCCTGTTCGACCTGCTGCGCTCGTTCTCCGAGCAGGCACGGCTGGCGCTCGGCACCCGCGGTGTCGTGCTCGCCAGCATCGCCGGCATCGTCGGTCTTGCCTGTTGCCTGATCGCCTTCGCCGACATCGGCCTGTCGCTGCACCGTTCCGACGTCGATCCGCAACGCCGCAAGGCGCGCGAGGTGCTGGCGCTCGACAATGCGAGCCGCCTGCTGATGCGCGACCTGCTGGCGCGCTCGGGGGCCAACCGTCCGGTCGGCGCCGAGCCGCGCATGTCGGGCGAACCGTGGACCGACTTCGCCCAGTCGCTGGCCACGGTCTGCCGCGACTTCGTCATCCCGCCGCAGACCATGCTGGCCTCGACCTGCGCCACGCGGGCAGCCTTCACCGCGCGAATCGGCGCCACGATCGCGGCGATCGATTCGCAGACACGCACGCTCGATCCCGGCACCTTGCGCGAGTTGCTGTCGCTGCGCGACGACATCAGCGAGCTCAGCCTCAGCACCACACGCGCCGCCGATTCGATGATCGGCCAACTGGTCGACGACTACGCCACGGCGCTGCTGGTGCTGACGCTCAGCACCACGGGTTTCGCCTGCGCGGGCCTGATGCTGATCCTGCTCGTCGGCCGGGCGTCGATGGACTACCACGCGCAATGGCGCCGGGCCGTCATGGCCGCGGGCGAGGCCGGCGCGTCACGCGACCTGTTGCGTGAGGTGATCGACGCGCTGCCTGCCGGCGTCGCGGTCTACGATGCCGACGAGCGGCTGGTGATGTCCAACGCCGTGGCCGACAGCCTGACGCCGATCATGGTCGAGCAGGACTGTACGGGCTGGACCTACGAAGCGCTGGCGATCGACACCGCGCAGCGTCTCGAAGCGGCCGGCCGCGGGCCGCAGCGGCCCCAGGATTGGGTCGCGCGCTTCCGCCAGAAGGACCCCGTGCCGAGCCGGCGCCAGGCGGCGGACGGACGCTGGTTCGACTGGTCGGAGAAGGTCACGTCGAGCGGTCTCACCGTCGGCCTGCGCATCAACGTGACCGACATCAAGGGACATGAGACGGAAATCGAACGCGGCCGCGCGCGCTACCAGACGCTGGTCGATTCGCTCTCCGACATGGTCTACGCCGTGGATGTCCGCGGCCGTTACACCTACGTGAGCCCGGGTGCGGCCGATCTTCTGGGCGTGGCGCCGGAGAGTGTGATCGGCACGCGCTTCAAGGACTGGATCGTGCCCGAGGACGTCGAGCGCGTGATGGCCGGCGGCCGCGAGTGCCACTTCTCGACCAGCCTCGAGCAGCGCCGCACGAATTTCCGCATGCGCGCACCGGACGGGTCGGTGCGGCCGGTCGAGCTGCGCTTCCGCAAGGCCGGCGGCGACGATCCGGACGCGGCCCAGGTCGGCGTGATCCGCGACGTCACCGAGATCGAGCGCGCCCGCGCCGAGTACCAGGTGCTCGTCGATTCGCTGGCCGACGTGGCCTACAGGCTCGACGTCGAGACCGGCAAGTTCGTGTTCGTGAGCGCCGCCGCCCAGGAATTCTTCGGCATGGTGCCGGAGAAGATGGTGGGCACGCACTTCCTCGACTATATCGCGCCCGAATCCGTCGACCAGGTGAAGGGCACGACGACACGCGCCTACAATCCCGAGGATCGCGGCACCTTCGCCCGCTTCAACATGATCGCGGCCGGCGGGCAGATCCGCAATGTCGAGGTGCGCGCCAGCCGGCGCATCGACGAGCAGGGCCGCCTGATCAGCACCGGCCTGATCCGCGACGTAGAGGAGCGGGTCCAGCTCGAGGCGCGACTCGAATCCGAGATGACGCGGCTGCGCTCCGTCGTCGGATCGGGCGGCGCGCTGATCGCGGTGGTCGACAGGGAACTCGACGTGACCATGGTCAATTCGGGCTTCACCGCGCTCACCGGCATTGCCGAGGCCGAGGCCGTGGGCCGGCCGCTGCACACGATGATCGACGTGCCGCTCAATCCCGAGCGCACCAAGCGCACGCGGCTCGGCATCAAGCTGCGCGATCCTGCGGGCCGCGAGCGGCTGATCGCGATCACGGCGACGCCGGTCATGGACGGCGCGGGCCAGGTCAGCAGCATCGTGCTGATGGGCGTCGACGATACCGAACGGCGCGAGGCCGAGCAGGCGCTGTACGATGCCGAGCGCTTCGCCACCGTGGGCGAGATGGCGGGCACCATGGCGCACGAGATCAGCCAGCCGCTGCAGGTGATCAACATCTCCTGCGCGCTGGCGCGCGAGGAGCTCGCCGACGCCGTGGCCAAGGGCGCGGCGGGCGACGCGGCGGGCTTCGTCGACGGCAAGCTCGAACGCATCGCCTCGCAGGTCGACGCGGCCAGCCGCATCATCGGCGACCTGCGCGCCTATGTGCGCGGCACCGCCTCGGAAGCGCCGGGCGCGTTCGATCCCAACGAAGCGATCCGCCGCGCCATCGACATGACCGACCACGGCGTGCGCGAAGCCGGCATGCATTTCGCCGAGGAGCTGGCGCCCAGCCTGCCCGCGGTGATGGGCGACGTCGGCCGGCTCGAGCAGGTGCTGGTCAACCTGGTGAACAACGCGCGTGACGCTGGCGGCCGGAGGATCGCGCTGACCACCGGCACGGTGGAGCGCAACGACCAGGTCTTCGTGCGCATCGCGGTCGAGGATTCGGGAACGGGCATCACGGCCGAGATCCTGCCGCAGCTCTTCCATTCCTTCGTGACCACCAAGCCGCGCGGCAAGGGCACGGGCCTCGGCCTGCGTATCTGCCGGCGCATTCTCGAGGAAATGGGCGGCAGCATCACCGCCGCCAACCGCCCCGAGGGCGGCGCGTGCTTCGAGATCCTGTTGCCGGCGGCGGAGGCTATCTGAACGCCGGCATGACCTCTTCGCAGAGGAGTGTCAGCGCCGTCATCACGTTCTGATGCGGCACGAGGCTGCCGGGATTGAGCTCGGCCAGGATCCCGTCGAGGCCGAGTTCTTCTTCGAGCTGTTTCAGCCGATCGATCACGCGAGCGGCGGTGCCGACGATCATGCGCTCGACCAGCACTTCCTCGTAGTCGATCGACTGCATCTTGGCGCCACGCGCGGCCCGAAGCTCGACCTCGCGCGCCCCCGCGGCATCGGCGGAGGCCTCCATACGGCTGCCGATCAGACGCAGCAGCGAGAGGATGCTTTCGCGCGGCTCCTCGCGGGCGCGTTCGTCGGTGTCGGCGACATAGACCGGCACACGCAGGTAGACCTTGCCGTTGCCGGGATGGCCGGCGGCGCGCCACGCCTTGCGATACTCCTGCACCAGCGGCGCCAGTTCGGACAGGTTGCCGGTGCGCGCGGCAACGAAGATCGGATGGCCCATCGCGCCGATCGCGGGATAGGTATCCGGACTGGCCGCGGCGACGCGGATCTCCGGCCACGGCGCGGTCAGCGGCCGGGGCGAGAGCCGGACGTTGTCATAGGCGTAGTAGCGGCCCTTGTGGGAGAAGCGCTCCTCGGTGAAGGCCCGCTTCAGGATTTCGAGCACCTCGGCAAAGCGCTCGCGGCTCTCGGCATAGTCGACGCCGTAGGCGGCGTAGGTCTGCGCGAAGCCTGACCGGCCGACGCCGAAGATCAGGCGACCGTTGCTGAGATGATCGACGGTGGCGACCTCTTCGGCCAGGCGGAGAGGATGGCAGAGCGGCAGGACCTGGACGGCCGTGCCAATCTTCATGCGGGTGGTGCGCTGCGCGATCGCGGCGGCCAGCATCAGCGGCGAGGCCAGCACCGACCGGTCCGGCACGAAGTGCAGCTCGGCCAGCCACATGGCGTCGAGGCCCATGCGCTCGGCCGCGTCGACCTGTTCGAAGGAATGCGCGAATGCCACCGCCGGGCCTTCGCCGGGTGGCTGCTGGAACTCGTGGAAGAGACCAAATTCCAACGCTTCCTCCTGTCATTCTTCTTCGGGAAGCATAGACTGGAGGAACAAGGAGGGGCAGCACCCGTTGCCAGCACATGATCAGAATCAAGCCAGAACCCAACACCCCTGCGAAATCGCCCTCCCCACAAGAGGACGCGAAGAACGCGTCGACCAAGCAAAAGGCCGCCGATGCCAACAAGGGCGGCCCGAAGGACGTGAAGAAAGATAAGCGGATGGGCGTCGGCCGGCGCTAGTCCCGGCCTGCCCGCTTCAGGCAGTAAGCGCGGCGGCGAGGGCCAGCAGCAGCGACAGCTTCATGATCGTCATGGGGTCAGTCCTCCTGCCCCTCACAACGCCCGCCCCTAAGCGGGCGTTGCCTTCTTAGCTAGCGAAGGACGATCTCGACCCGGCGGTTCTGGGCTTCGCGCACGCCGTCACCCGTGGGCACTGCGGGCGAACTCTCGCCCAGGCCAACGACCGAGATGTCCTCGGCCTTAACGCCGTCATGCACGAGCTGGTCCTTGACCGCGTTGGCGCGGCGCAGCGACAGCGCCATGTTGTAGCCGTCGGGGCCTGCGGTATCGGTATGGCCGGTCGCGGTGACCCGCGCGCCACCCTTCTCGCGGTAAGCCTGCGCCGCCTGGCCGATCGTGTTCAGCGCGGTGTCGGTGAGCGACGACTTGTCGAAGTCGAAATAGACGATGAAGAGCGGCGCCTTGATGACCGCACCGACATCCACGCAATAGACGCTGCGATCGGTCGTGTCGTCGCGCGTGTAGCGCGTGTAGCGCGTGATGTTGCGCGTGTCGTCGCGGGTGAGGCGCGTGATGTTGCGCGTATCGTCGGTGACGTAGCGCGTCCGGTTGGTGCTGTCGTAGCACGGGCCGGGACGGCGATAGCCGCCGGTCGCGATCGGCGACTGGCAGTCGACGATGCGCGCGCCGCTTTCCGTCAGCGCCACCGTGCGCGGCTCGTCGCAGGCGCCCAACAGCATCAGCGCTGCGCCCAGCACCATCAATCGCTTCAACATCGAATTATCCCCGCCCTAATGCTTTGACATTAAAGCATAAAGCGGTTCGTCAGGCTAGAGCGTTAGCGCTTCCCGGCCGGCACGAAGTCCTCGACCAGCTTGCCGGCCTGGGCCACTTGGGCGGGCGCCATCTTGGCTCCCAGGGCCTCCTTGGCCTTTTTGGCCCGCACCGGTAGGTCGGCGTCGTATTCCCCGGTATCCACCGAGGCGAGCGCATACCATTTGTAGGCTTGGACCACGTCCTTCGGCACACCCGAGCCCTGCTCGTACAGCCCGCCGAGGCCTATCATCGCACTCGTATCGCCCTGGTCGGCGCTCTTCTTGAACCAGCCCGCGGCGGCGGCCGGGCTGGCCGGGCCGGCGGAACCCTCGAGCGCCATATAGCCCAGGGTGCTCTCGGCGATCGGATTGCCCTGGGAGGCCGCCTTGATCGACCAGCGCGCCGCCTGTTTGGGATCCTTCGCCACCCCGACACCCGACCGGAAGAGCCGGCCGAGGTGGGCCTGCGCCGTCACGTTGCCCTGGTCAGCCGCCTTCTGGAACCACTTGGCCGCGGCGACCGGGTCCTTCGCCACGCCGTTGCCGCGCTCGTAGAGATGGGCGATCCGCTCCTGCGCGTCAGCCGACTGGGAATTGTCGAGCTCAGCCAGCGGCTTCAGGATCTTGAAGGCCTTGTCGTAGTCGCCAGCCTTGTAGGCCGCGACGCCGTCATCGAACGGACCGGCAAACGCCAACGGTATCGCCGCGAGAAACAGCAGAGCCGAGAGTGTGATCAGGCGCATCGGCACGTGATACAGCTTTCCCATGACAAAGACAGTCCTCATTGCCGGTGCGACCGGTCTCGTCGGATACGCGGCGATGAAACACTTCGGATCAATGCCGGGGTACAACGTCATCGCCCTCTCCCGTCGCAAGCCAGACGAATTGTTCGGCGCCCATTGGCTGCCGCTCGATCTCACCGACGCTGCAGCTTGTGCGGCCGCTGCGCCTCAGTTCGCAGGCACGACACATCTTGTGTACGCCGCCCTTTACGAACGACCCGGCCTCGTCGCGGGATGGCGCGAAGAAGAACAGATCCGAACCAACGAAGCGATGCTGGTCAACCTGTTCAACGCCGTCGAACAATCGTCATTGCAGCATGTGGCGCTGCTGCAGGGCACCAAGGCCTATGGCGTGCACGTGCGGCCGATCGCGGTGCCCGCGCGCGAGAACCGCTCGGAGATGCACGAGCAGCCGAACTTTTACTGGAAGCAGGAGAGCTTCCTGCGCGAGCGCCAGAAGGGAAAGGCGTGGAGCTGGTCGATCCTGCGGCCGGTGCTGATCGTCGGCTGCTCCGTCGGCAGCGCGATGAACGTGATCCCCGCGCTGGGCGCCTATGCAGCGCTGATGAAGCGCGCCGGCAAGAAGACCCTCGACTATCCGGCCGGCGTCGGACGGGTGGCGCAAGCGATCGATGCCGACCTGCTGGCGCGCTGCATCGCCTGGTCGGGTGACTCCGCCAAGGCGCGCAACGAGATCTTCAACATCACCAACGGTGACGTCTTCACCTGGCCCAACGTCTGGCCCGCGATCGCCGACGCGCTGGGCTTCGCCGCTGGCGATCACGTGCCGTTGTCCCTCGACAAGGAGATCAGGCCGCGCGAGGCCGAGTGGGCGGAGATCGTGCGCGAACACGGGCTCGCCTCCGGCACGCTCAAGGACTTCGTCGGCCTCTCCTTCGAATATGCCGACTACACGATGGGCTACGGCCGCACCGAGGTTGGGCCGCCGGCGCTGGTCTCGACCATCAAGCTGATGCAGGCAGGCTTCACCGAGGTGATCGACACCGAGACGATGTTCCGCAATGCGTTCGCGGAAATGCAGGCCAAGAAGCTGCTGCCGAAGCCCTGAGGGTTGTGGCATCGTCTGTTCATGGCGAAGAACAAACTCCACATCGCGATCATCGGCGCCGGCATGGGCGGGCTCGCCGCGGCGGCATCCCTGCGGAAGCTCGGCGTCGACGTCACCGTCTACGAACAAGCCAAGCAGTTCAGCCGCCTGGGCGCGGGCATCCAGATCGGCTGCAACGCCATGCACGTGCTGCGCGGCCTCGGCCTCGAAGACCGGCTGCGCGCCGACACCTTCTATCCGCGCTCGTGGAACAATCGCGACTGGAAGACCGGCGAGGTGCTGTTCGACATGCTGTTCGGACCGCCGGCCGAGAACAAATACGGCGCGCCCTATCTGCTGGCCCATCGCGGCGATCTTCATGCGGCGCTGGCCAGCGCCGTGCCGCCCGAGGTCGTGAAGCTCGACCATCGCCTGACCGGTCTCGAGCAGAAGGCGGACGGCACGGTGCGTCTCAGTTTCGCCAACGGCCATGTCGCCGAGGCCGACGGCGCGATCGGCGCCGACGGCACGCAGTCGATCACGCGCGACCTGCTGTTCGGCAAGTCCGCGCCGACCTTTACCGGCCGCATTGCCTATCGCACCGTCTATCCCGCGCGCCTGTTGGGTGACTTCGATGTCGAGAACTGCACCAAGTGGTGGGGCGAGGATCGCCACATCGTGGTCTATCCCGTGAAGCCCGACCGGTCGGAGATCTACTTCGTCACCAGCCAGCCCGAGCCCGGCTTCGAGATCGAATCCTGGTCGGCGACCGGCGACACCAGGGTCCTGCGCGAAGCGTTCTCCGGCTTCCATCCCGAGGTCCAGAAGGTTGTGGGTGCGGCGCCCGATGTGCACAAACGGCCGCTGGTCGACCGCGAACCGCTCGGGCGCTGGATCGACGGCAACGTGGCGCTGCTGGGCGACGCCTGCCACCCGATGACGCCTTACATGGCGCAGGGTGCCGCAATGGCGATCGAGGATGGCGCGGTGCTGGCACGCTGCCTCGAGGGCACCGACCGCTCAGGCGTCGCGGCGGCGCTTGGGCGCTTCGAGAAGAACCGGCAGGAGCGCACGGCCAAGGTCCAGCTCACTTCGCGCCAGAATATCTGGGGCAAGGGCGTCACCGACACCGATTGGGTCTACGGCTACAACGCCTGGGAAGCGCCGCTGCTCTAGTTGAGCGTCACCATCCCCTGCGATTGACAGTGCCACCGTTTGGCGGCACGGAAAGCCATGGCCGACTTCGAATTCCGACGCGTGCGTTCCGGCGATTTCACCTACTGCTGGGCGATCTACAGCGAGGTGCTGGCGCCGCTCGTCCCGGGCTGGAACGAGGCTGCGCAACGCCGGGCCATCGAGCAGGCGCTCGCCGAGGAAGGCGCGTCGATCATCGTGGTCGACAAGTCCGACGCGGGCTGGCTCTACGTCACCGAGACGCGCTTCGACATCCATCTCGGCCATCTCTACCTGGAAGCCGACCGGCGCAACAAAGGCCTCGGCACGCGCTTCCTGCAGTGGATGAGCGAACGCGCCGAGCGCAAGAGCAAGGAGTTCACGGTCGACGTGCTGGCGAACCATCGAGCCCGCGCGCTCTACGAACGGCTGGGATTCACATCCACCGGCAGCGCCGCCGGCAAGATCAGGATGAAGCACTCCGCGAGATAACCACGAAGCTGGTCGCGCGGGTGACAGCATCGACCTGGAACGCCTCGTACTCCTGGCGGGTGGCATAGGGCACGGCGTACTGCACGAGCTTCTCGGTCTGCACCGAGCATGACATCGCGACGTAGCGGCCGACCTGCTTGGCGTCGGAGGCGTGATCCTCGAACTGGGCGACGTTGCCCTTGAGGCACGCCTCCTGCTCTCCCCGCAGGGAATCCATGCGCTTGATCGCAACATTGGTCGGCAGCTGGCACGCTCCGAGACAGGGCGCCACGACCGCCAACAGGATCCAATAATTCTTCACGATCACGACCCCTAATAACCCGGGTGCCGGGTTATAGCATGCCGGCGGGCAAAAAAAGCGGGCCTGAAACCTGGTCC
>CAIKZO010000095.1 GCA_903832005.1 Enhydrobacter aerosaccus
ACATGGCACGTCTCCTTGCGAGGGATCACGGGATGCCTTGGCCAGTGGAAATCCAATCTGGGCTTTTGGTGGAGCCGTGTGCAGCCCGCCCGCTGGCATTGGGCCATGCCCAATCCGGATCGGCGATTTCCAGGAAATCCGCAAAGCCGGGAGCACGCGTCGGATGAGAGACTGACGCGGTGGTCGCTGAACGCCGCCGTCAGCGCGCCGAGCGCAGCAGGTCGCGGTAGCCGTGCTCGGTAAGCCAGCGTGCGCGCGCGAGGTGCGTTTCGTGAGCGCGCCGGGCACGGTCCGGTTCCAGCGCAGGGTCGAGATCGAGCACGACTCGAGCGACCTCCTCCCAGGGGGCTCCCTCGGACGTCGCATCGAGCAATCGAAGATAAGTCGGCAGATGCGCCCGGTCGTAGTCAGTCACCTGGGCGGCGGTCGGGGCGGTTTCAGCGATAGGGGGCGCTGGAGGAGATGGCATGGTCTTCCCGAGGTTTTTCCCGTGTTGACGGAGGATGCTTGCGAAACTTGGACGGCGGGCGGAACGGATCGGCGGGAGCGCCGCGTATTATAATACGTAGCGCCAAAATACGCGATTGGTGTCCATCCTTTGGATGGATATTCGACAGGTGTTCGGAGAAAATCTTCGCCGATTTCGCACGCAAGCCGGCCTCAGCCAAGAGGCCGTCGCTGTTCGAATGGGCGTGGATCGAGCACATGTGAGCAGTATGGAGCGGGGCCAGCAGAACGTCACGCTCCTGACGCTTTGGCATGCATCTCAGGCCGTCGGTGTGAAGCCTGCCGATCTCCTCGACGAAGACTTCGAGGTTGGTGGCGATCTTGCCGACCCTGAAGGCTCGTCGTCTCAGTAGACCGAATGCCCCGCCCGGTCGTTCCGGGCGGGGCTCGCTGGTCCGGCTCAGTCGCCGTTGGCCTTGCGGCCGCGGGACCAGATCAGGGTGTAGCCTTCGCCGTCCTCATCGTCGAAGAGGTTGGCGTAGATCGGCGCGTTGAAGCTCGGATCGTCCAGCTTGACCGAGAGATAGTCGCGGCCCTCGTTGGAGCGCTTCGACCAGGCGGCCCCGATCTCTGCGCGACCGACATAGATCCGATGGCTGGGGGCGTTGTCGTTGGCGCGGTTGGTCTCGGGGACGATGCGGACGTTCTTGGTCTGGACACTCAGGGTGACGATCTCGCCCTGGAACTCGCTGCCGGACTTCTTGAAGGAACCGATGTTGGCCATGTCACTTCTCCTTGGCTGTTTCGAGCCCGCGACCACCGCGGCCTCGATGGCGATCTGAAGGCCGGAGGCGATCGACGACGCACCAGCTTGCTGGCCGGAGCGCAGCGGAGGATGGCGGCGGCGGGACTTTCTTGGCTTCCGCGAGGAATGGCCGGAGGCCAGGGGAAGAAAGTCGCGCCGCCGCCGTTGCGGCTCAGGCGATCGAGGTGCCAACCGTCCTTCGGCCAGATCAAGCCATTGAGAGGCCGTGTGGCCGCGCGCCGAACAGCATGCACGGGAGAAGACATGGCCGGCCTTGGTTGCCACGCACAAGATGCCCGGCGTTGCAGGTGCGGACAGGGAAACCGTGGCGCGCAAATCGGACGGATTGCGACGCACCCGAATCACGGCACTCGCGACACCCCAGTGTAGCGATCATGCCGGCCGGTGAGATTGGGGCAGACCTCTCGTAGCCGCTCGAGGGCCGCCTCACTGCCGCGTCAGGCTGTCGTTCCAGTCATCCGCCGATTTCCAGCTTGATCGCCGACGAAGCTGACGATCACCCCTGTCTGGCAGTACCCGCCAGCCGATGGGTAGCCGGACCTCCTGGAATGCGCCGCCCCTCTTCGGGTGGGACGAACAGCGCCATCCGTGCCCAGGCCGTGCCGCCGACAGCGACTGCCCCGACCACTGCGAAGGCCACGCGCCAGGCTTCTGACGGGATGCCCATCTGGGCGAAACCGAGCGTGCCGTTGTAGCCGGCGATCGCCGCTGGGACCGCGTAAAGCAGCCCGATCGCCCCGCGGATCAGGGGTGATCGGATCGTGGCAAAGGCGATCTGCCCGATTGTCAGGGTGACGCAGCCCGCGATGATGGCGACGATGATCGCGCCGGGTATGCCGGCGTCGCTGTGATAGGCGGCCAAGCCCGCCGTCAGGCTGGCAACAAACGGGAGCGCGTAAACGGCGAGTATGAACAGCAACCAGCAGAAGAAGCCGATGCCGAAGGCGCTGAGGACAAGTCCGATGATGAGCATGGTGGATCACTCCGTGACAAAGAGGCCAAGGGTTGCGCCTTCCACCACCACCACGGCGCGGGATCGAATATAGCCGAAGGCGATGGAGGGCGGCAGCGGAAAATCGACTGTGGATTCCCGCCGCCGCCGGATGTGATCGACACCCTTTCAGGGTTGAAAGGGGTCGAATTCGTGGATGATCGTTGCGGGGTCACCGTCATATTCGGCCGACGGCATGACGCCGTATTCGCCGTTGCCCGCATGGAAGACCGTGATGCAGACCATCAGCGTGGTGGCGAGGTTCCAGCCGCGGGCGTGAGCGATCGAAAGGGCTTGCGACATCGTTCCGGCTCCTGTCTCGGAGGCGGGGACCATCCCCGCGCGACAGGCGCCCGATGTGTCCGGCCCAGGGCCGCAATCACCGCGCAGGCGAAGCCGGAGAGGCCGCACGCGCGCGTAGCGGACCCTTTACGGGTTGATGGCGTCAGGCCCTGGGCCGGACCAAGGATCAACGCCTATGGAAGCGGGGTGGTGGCCGGATTGGCTCAGGAACGACAGATCCGCAGCCTTGCTAAATACGCCGCAGGGGTTTCTAGCTCCAAACAATCGTCTGGGCATCGGGCCCGAATTCGGAGCGCACTGGCTCCGAACTCAGTCATTGCAAGGCAAATCGTACTAGCTGTCTTAGCTTTGAGTGGGCTCTTCAAGCGCCCACACGGTGCATAGGCGGCCTAGCAGCTCAGCCTGCCTCGTTTCGAGTGTCGCGGCATCCCAGAAATCACATTGCTGTACGCCGTGAGTTAGTAGAAATGGTGACGTTCCGTCTTTGCTACCGAAATACTCGACTTTCTTTTTTTCAAAAGGCCAGTTCGACGCCCGTGTGTTAATCCGGCGCGTCAGGAAAACTAAATTCGCGAGACGGTGCAGCCAACGCTTGCGTTCTTGTTCTATTGGAAACGCAACTGCCCATTCGCTATTTTCTTCCACAGTCTGCGGTAGCACGTGTTCGATTGAGACGATCTGATCGTCGTAGGCAGCGCCTCCGGAAGATAGGGCTTCATCAAGCCGCTGCAGAACCGGTTTGCAGACGCGGCTATGTTTGTAAAGTGGGCCATTAAGTGCAGAGATAAACTGACGCTGCTCATCGGAAGTTAGGATGAGGCCGGTCGGAGCGGCGGGACGTGCAGGGCGTGGCTCGAATTGATCCATGACACCCGCGAAGCGCCCGATGCGCTCATTTACGTCCGCTCGGGTGACGAAAAGGTAATACGCAACCCGTTCGAGTTCGACGAGGAACTGTCCAACCTCGCTTGGTGTGCCTTGATCGGCATGCCAAAGCCGAAGCAACGCCGGCGCAACCCAATCCTTGCTGTCGATACGCTGTAGGGACCTTACGGCCTTGGCCGCCTCATTACCAAAGCGCTTGCGTATCTCTGCTTGATCATTCAGCAGTCCGTATGAATCAGCAATCGGCTCCAATACCTGTGTAACGAATGCTTCGGCGTCACCTGCAAAGGGTGGCACTACCGCCTTAAATGCGCTTTCCAGGGCCGATCGCGGCTTATCACGCTCATATATCATCCTTATGTGGCCGAACAGTTCGACAAAAGCATCCCTACCGAGTTCCAGTTCAACGGCTTCCCATCGTTTGGCGAGGCTTCCCTCCAATGCAGAGCCTGCTCGCTCCAGTAAATCCGCCTTCAGGATATCGGTGGCTGTGAGATCAAGGCCACGAGCATTTAATACTGTAAATATTCTCCGCGCGGCATCTGCTGTCGGCACTGCTACGACGACCAAATAGCAGTGCTGGATCAGGAAGGCGACGAGTTTGTTGCGTCGTGCCTCTTCCATTGCTGAAAGGCGGTCTCTTAGAATTTGGGCGTTGTCTGCGATGCGTTGCTGGCTGCCGTCTAGATGGGCCGGAGATGGCAGCTTATTCGTCGCATTAAGTTCCTGTACATATTCCAAAAAAAACGGTCGATCTTGCTCCCTCAACAGGAGCCTATACCTCGGCAACGTGCCTTTGTCTTCGCTGGCTTTTTGGTACACGTAGCTACGCCGCTCGAATCGAAGTTCATAGTCAGTTGTGAGATCACGCAATAGGCTTAGCAGTATAGTGAGCGTTGTCAGTCGCTGCTGGCCGTCAACTACTTTGGCATCCGGCGAACCGGGGGATTTAATCAGCACAATGCTTCCGAGGAAATACACGCCGCCAGAGGCTTTTGTGTTGTCCATGGCATCAAGTAGGTCGGTGAGCAGGTCAAGTGCCTGCTCACGCTCCCACGCATATGGACGTTGGTAGGGTGGAATTTCAAGTGCATAGTCGTCGCCGAAAACCCGCCCGATGGCGCGTTCGTGGGCCTCGATTGGACTGAGTTCGGCCATGTCATTCCCGCGGTCGGAAACGACCGTCCAGTTGATGATATCGAGGATGGGATTCTGCCGACAAAGCTCGGCCGAGTCAACAAGGCTGGTTCTACTCCATGCGGCACCTCGCTGGGGGCGTCGATGCCATTGGGGCTGGTAGCGGCGCTCACGCGCCGCCGCTCCCGAATTTCCAAACCGGAATGCCGAGCTTCTTGGCCTTGTCGGCCAAGTTGTCCTGAATGCCGGTGCCCGGGAACACCATGACCCCGATCGGCAGCACCTCCAGCATTGCGTCGTTGCGTTTGAACGGCGCGGCCTTGGCGTGCCTGGTCCAGTCGGGCTTGAAGGCGATCTGCGGCACCTTGCGGTGATCGGCCCATTTGGCGGCAATGCGTTCGGCACCCTTCGGTGATCCGCCGTGCAGCAGCACCATGTCGGGGTGCTTGGCGTGGACCCGGTCGAGCCTGTCCCAGATCAGGCGATGGTCGTTGAAGTCGAGCCCGCCGGTGAAGGCCACCTTGGGGCCGGGCGGCAGCAGCGGCTGGGTCTCGGCGCGGCGCTTGGCGGCGAGGTAATCCCGGCTGTCGATCATGGCGGCGGTGAGGGTGCGATGGCTGACCAGCGAGCCGGCGCGGGGACGCCA
>CAIKZO010000096.1 GCA_903832005.1 Enhydrobacter aerosaccus
TAGGCGGCGACTCTGAGCCGGTCCGACCGCGATTTCATCAGCGGCTGGATGCGCTGGCCGAACTGCTCCATGCCGACCAGGAAGTCGTCGAAGGTCAGCATGATACCCTTGGTGGCGGGCACCGTGGCGCACTCGTCGAGCATCTTCGCGATCGTGGCATAGGAGCCCACGAGCGTGCCCATGTTGAAGTTGATCGCTCCCTCCGGCGCGGAGATCGCCTTGGCGGTGCCGCCTTCGGCCGCATTGGGATCGGCATCTGCCTGGCCCGACATCCACGAGAGGGCGCCCATGTCGGCGCCGTCGTTGTAGAGCTTCCACTTGGCCATCGCCTTCTCGTCGGTCTCGTCGGCGATCACCATCATCAGCACGTAGTTGCCGACGTCGCGGCCGGTCTTGGCCGCCGCCGCCGCCATCATCTCGTTGGTCGGCGTATGCGCCGTCGGCGTGTTGACGCCCTTGCCCAGGGTGAAGTTGTAGTTGCAATAGGTTGCGCCGAACTCCATGCCGCGCGGGCTCTGTCCGGCGCTGACGATCTTGATCGGCGTCTGCGGACGCGGCGAAAGCTTGCAGTCCGTCATCTCGAAGAACTTGCCCTTGAAGTCGGACGAGCCGTTCTCCCAGAGCTCCTTCATCACCGAGACGTATTCGGTGCTGTAGTCGTAGCGATAGCCGAAATAATCCTCGCCCGGCCACAGGCCCATCTGCGTGTACTCGTCCTTGGCCCAGCCCGAGACGATGTTGACTCCGAAGCGGCCACCCGAGATCGAATCGATGGTAGAGGCCATGCGCGCAATGATGGCCGGCGGCATGGTCAGCACCGCGACCGAGGCATAGAGGCGGATGCGCTCGGTGACGGCAGCCAGGCCTGCCATCAACGTGAAGGATTCGAGATTGTGATCCCAGAATTCGCTCTCGCCGCCGAAGCCGCGCAGCTTGATCATCGAGAGGGCGAAATCGAGCCCGTAGTGCTCGGCGCGCTGCACGATCTTCTTGTTCAGCTCGAAGCTCGGCATGTACTGCGGCGAGGTCTTGGAGATCAGCCAGCCGTTGTTGCCGATCGGAATGAACACGCCGATATCCATGACAGCCCTCCAACGCGATGATGACCGGTTGAGGGAGCAATCGACGTGCCAATCTCCTTGCATGAAAGTTGCAAAGGTCGGCTCCAATCGTAGGGAAGAACCAATGAATGCAGTCGTTATCCATGCCACCGGCGGCCCAGAACAGCTCGTGCTGGCCGACATGCCTGACCCCGTGCCCGGCGCTGGCGAGGTCGTGATCGACGTGGCTTACGCCGGCTGTAACTGGGCCGACACGCAGGTCCGCCAGGGCATCTACCCGCATCCCATGGTCTACCCGCTGGTCATGGGTTTCGAGGTCTCGGGCACGGTCTCCCAGCTCGGCCCCGGCGTGACCAATGTGAAGGTCGGCGACCGGGTCGCGACCTTCCCGGAGAAGGGCGGCGGCTATGCCGAGAAATGCGTCGCCGGCGCCGCGGGCCTGATCAAGCTGCCGGACGACGTGCCGCTCGACGTGGGAGCTGCGTTCCCGATCGCGGCGCTCACCGCCTATCACATGCTCTACACCGTGCATGGCCGGCTGAAGCCCGGCAACACCGTCCTGGTGAGCGCGATCGGCGGCGGCGTCGGTCTTGCGGTCACCCAGCTCGCCGTCCATGCGGGCGTCAAGGTGATCGGCACGACCGGCACCGCGGGCAAGGAAAAGCGGCCGCTCGCCTACGGCGCGTCGCGCGTGATCAACATCGCCAGCGAGGATTTCGAGAAGAGCGTGCTCGACTTCACTGACGGCCGCGGCGTCGATCTGGCGATCGATTCCTACGGCGCCTCGATACTCGACCGAATCTTCGGCGTGGTGCGTATGCTGGGGCATGTCATCAGCATCGGCGAGGCCGAAGGCCAGCCGTTCAAGAACATCCGCGAGCGCATCCTGCCGCGCTCGCAGACTTTCACGCGTCTGCATCTCGGTCACGTCGACCAGAGCTCGCCCGACTGGAAGGCCGGCGTCGATCATGTGCTGGCCGCGATCGGCGCGGGCTGGCTGAAAGTGCCGATCGAAGGAATCTTTCCGCTCGAAGGCGCCGCAGACATGCACCGCCGCCTCGAGGGCCGTCAGGTCGCAGGCAAGCTTCTGCTGAAGGCCGGCGCATGATTTGCGTCACCGTTTTCACCGTTTAAAAACGGCTCTGGCGAGACAGTGCCAAGTCTTTGATAAGATTGAAGACTCGAAAAAGATAAACGAGCGAAAACGGAGGTAAAAGGGGACCGTCGTCATCCAGAGTCGCGAGCATCTCCGAGCGACGGACATCCAGGATCCCTCGCAATCAGTAGATAGGATTACCTTTCGATGGTGGCAAGTTCGGCAAGTCTGGATGCAGGTCCGGATGATGCTTCACGACGGGAAGCGTGATCAGCACGTGAACGTCGTGGATCACGTGGGCGATGAAGAAAAGCATTCTTTTCCGTTCGCCTTCGTCCTCGATCTCGCGGACGGTGTGGTCCAAGCGATCGATTGCGAGATCTATGGTCTTCATCGCCTTGATGATCGGTTCAGCGATTTCTCGTTTCATTCTGGCGTCGTCCCATAATTTCGCAGGGAAACAGCGTCGACTTTCAGTGCTTCGTCAATCTGAGAAGGCCAACCAACGTCTCTTACCGCTCATGCCGCAACGGCAAAACTCTCGATCGACCAGTGTGCAACATCTTCAGCAAATATCGCTTCCGCCAAAAGAAGCGTCGCCTAACTGCAGATCGGGGTGGTGGGACAGTAAAGGCCGAAGCAAGGCCTTATCTCAGGAGCGATGAGCATCGGGTATCTTCACGGTAATGAAGTAAATATGCGTGTAGCTTCCACGATCGTACTTATTTGCGAACTCTCTCACTTCTTCAATGTATCGTTTCATGTCCTCTTTGGTGGCTTTTCCGGTTCCCGTCTTGAAATCATAGACACACGCTTTTTCTCGGTCGTAGATCTCGGTTACGTCGGGGAACGATTTGCCTTTGGCGCGCCACATGCTGACTCGCTCGCCGAGCATGAGAGCGATCTCCGGATGCAACTCGAACACGCCTTCTCGTTTCAACGACCCTTCCAAGAGGAGCCTCGTGATTTCGTCGTTGGCCAACTTATGGACAAGACTGCCAAATACATGTCCATCCAATAGTTCGGTAGTTCTTCTTGCGATCTCGGCTGCATTAGTACCGATCTCTAGGAGTTTGAGGTAACTGCCGCAGTACTTTTCGGTTTCCTCGTCAGTCGCCTCTTCGAATGTGGTCACGCCATTGATCTCTTTGGCAATGCTTGCCTTGATGGAGACAGGCTTTGCCATCGGCAGTGCCTGAAAGCTGCCAACGGCATTTGGCGTTCCCGCTACTTCGCCTGTCGTTGGTGCAGGCAGCGCCTGCTTCAACGTGAGGGGATCAAACTGTAAAGTTTTCCTACCATCCGGCCCCGAGTCATAGGTTGCCGCGACAGGCAGCACTTCCCACTTGGCGCCGAGGCCCGTGCCCAACAGGCCATTGTCGACTCGGCGTTCGATCGTGGCCGTGCGCGAGTCGGGTGACCATCGCGCTTGCAGACCATCGCCTAGACTGATGGTGTTGCTTTGGGTGTTTGTCGGTATCAGAAGGGTTGCCGCTGCTGCTCCCGCGCCCGCACCGGCGAGAGGGACCAAACGGGCCGCCAATGCAGCCAACTCACCGGCGCCGGCAAGGGGAGGAGCCGTCATGGTGGGGGTGCCCATGATCGACGTGCCTGCGGCAGTAGCCATTTGTATTGCCGTGATTGTCGAGGCGCTCGCTTGCTCGGCGGTCGGCTTGTCGAGCGATGGACGTTGATTTCGGCGCAGTGCGCCAAGCACGGCCGCCTGGCGCGCCTCGTCGAGTCGGTCCCAGAGCGCCGGCGATGGCCGGTCGACTTGCGGAGTGCCCTCGGCCCTCGGCGTGGCGATCCAGTCCGCTACGGCCTTGTCGAGTGCGACCTGCCGTTCGTCGATGGCTTGCTTGGCCTGCACATGGTCAGCGTCGAGCTGTTGTTGAACGGCAGCCTGCCGCTCGGGATCGTCGGCATGATCGCGTTGGTTTTGAGCGGTCGCGTCGGCATGCCAGCCGTCGGCCTCTTCGTGAAAGGTGAGGGGCCCGACGGGTGCGATCTGCACGGAGTAGGTGCGGGCCGCGGTCTGGCGCTGGGCGGTCTGGATCTGGTCGTCGAGAAGTTTGGCTTGGCCTTCTCCAAGCTGGGTCTGCACCTTGCCGTAGAGCCTGGCAGCGCCGTCGACGTTTCCGGCATCGAGGCGGGCCTGGATGGCCGAACTCAGCACGCGGCGGCGCGCCGTGGCGGCGGCCTGATCCTCGGCCTCGGGTGCTGGCGGCGTATCGCCGACCCGAACGTGGGCGCGGGCGGCATTGGCGGCGGCCTCGCTGATCACGCCGATCGTATCGTCACTGTAGGTGTGGTGAAGGGCCACCTCCTTGGCGAGGAGATCGATGCGGTCGAGCGCGGTCTGGCGCTGCCATTCCAGGCTCTGGTTGGCAACGTGGCGGGCGATGTCGCCACGCGTCAGCACCATGTGGGCGTCGAGCGCGGCACCGAGTTTGCGGCGCTGGTAGTCGTTGTCGGCGCCATCGAGCGCTGCGTCCTTCATATCGAGAAGGCGCTTCGTGATGACGGGTGCCGCGTGGATCGCGTCAGCTCCTTGAGTGCGATAGAAGGCGTCGGGCTGGTTGAACAGCGCGTCCTGCTTGTCGGCGATGAAGCGCGTGACCGCCTCGGCGACTCTGGTGTCGTCGACGATGCGTTGCTGGCGTGCGGCGGCGGGATCGATCGGCGGCGGGGGCGGATCGGGCTGGGGCGGGCGGAGGCCCGAGAGGTCGAAGTCTGTCATCCGCGCAAATTACGCGCGGTCGCGAAAATCCTGACTTATGGTCGTTATATCCCCTATATCCTTGGCCGGCTTGAAACGGATGCCTTCAGCCGGCGCGCGAATCGAGGCTTCGAGGGCCTCTAGCCGGCTACTTTTTCGTGTCGGCGGAGCCCAGCGCTGCCTCGGTGATGCGGCCGGAGCCCGAGATATGGCTGCGGAGCTGAGCGGGATGAGTGAGCAGCCGGACATTGCCCGCGCCGCTGATGCTGATGTCGGCGAGGTCGGTGGGGGCGGCCTCGACATTGCCGCTGCCAGCGACTTTCGCGGTGAATTCCTTCATGCCGAGATCGGCCAGCCGCGCGTGGCCCGATCCGGTGATCGAGATCGTGGCGCGATCGACCTTGCCCTGGACGCTGAGGTCGCCGCTGCCGCTCACATGCAGGGCGAGCTCGGGCTGATTCACGTTCTCCATCAGCACCTTGCCCGAACCTGCAAGGCCGATGCGTCGGAACTTCTGTCCGGGCAGGACGACCTCGATCTCGCGCAGTCGCGCGATGTTGCGGCAATCGAGCGAGAGCCGGTCGCCCCGGATCTCGACATGGGCGATGACATCGGGCGCGCCGCGCACGATCACCTCGTCACCTTCGCCGCCGCGATAGCGCACCGTGGCGGGGAGCGCGATCTCGATCGTGTCGCCGCCGTTCCATTTCAGGTGCCGCTCGGAAAGCGTCGCGGGGGTGCCGCTGCTGCCGCACGTCGAGGCGAAGGACGTGCCGACATTCATCAACCGGTGCACGGCGTCGTCGCCCGTGACATAGGCGAGCGAGAGGGAGATGACGCCGACGCCCAATCCGCCGGCCGCGATCCAGCCCAGGGTCCTAACCATGTGCGCCACCCATGTCCGCCCGGTCGAGCAGCGCGTAGTGCAGGCGGGCGAATTTGCCGAGCAGGCGCACCACGTAGTCGATCATCATCAGCAGGAGAGCAGCACCGCCGACCCCGACGCCCAGCAGGCCGATCCCGCTGAATGTCCGTGAAATGAAATGGCCGGCGAACAGGCCATGATCCCAACTGAACAGCTTCATCAGCACGGCGAAGCCCGCGATGCACAGCGCCAGCAGCACGAGGCCCGCGACGAAGGCGAACAACGCGAGCGCCCCCAGCAGCGGCAGCAGGAACACGAAGTCCACCGCGATCAGCGCCAGGAAGCCGAACAGCACGGCGAAGAAATTCGCGGGCGTGCGCGCGGTCTCCCAACGACGAAAGCCTGCCTCGGCGCGCAGCTCGCGTGCCAGTCGCATCGGGTCACCCAGCGCTGCCGCGATCTCGGCCTCGCTGCGGCCGGCCGCCATGCCGTCGGCGAAGTGGGCAGCATAGTCTGCCATCAAGTCGTCGATCTCCGAGGGCGGCAGGCCGGCGAGACGGCGATGCAACGTGTCGAGGAACTCAGTCTTGGTCATGTCACTCCTCCGACGATTCGGGCGGGCTTTGCATCGGTCAGGATCCGGGCAACCGATGCGGTGAAGTCGGTCCAGTCGGCCTTTTGCGCGATCAGCGCGGCTCGGCCGGCCTTGGTGAGCTGGTAATATTTGCGCGGTGGCCCGCTGCTCGATTCCTCTAGATAGGTCGTGACTAGCCCGTCACCCTGCATGCGCCGCATCAACGGATAGATCGTGCCTTCGCCCATGCCGATCGCCTCGGCCAGGCGGCTGGCGATGTCGTAGGCGTAGCCGTCCTGGCGCGCGAGCAGGGCCAGCACGCACATGTCGAGCACGCCTTTCCGCAACTGGACTTGGAGTGATTCGGTCACGCGGTTGAAACTCTCGCTACGGTGTATGACATGGTACCTTGTTAAACAAGGTAGTGGCCAGCAGCTCTCTCGTCCAGAGGAATCTTGGCCGGGGAGGCTAACGCCGCCGCAGGGAAAGGGTGAGCGCGGCCGTGGCGAGGAGACCGAGCGAAGCCATGACGAGCACTGCATCGCGCGGGCCGACATGATCGGAGAGCACGCCGGCGGTGAGGATGCCGAGCGGGCCGGTGCCGATGCCGACGGTGACGATGCCCATCAGGCGCGAGCGCATCTCGGCCGGCGCCTCGGTCAACATCAGGGTCGATTGCATGTTGCCGAAGCCCGCGGTGCCGAAGCCGCCGATCACCAGCACCGTGAAGGCCAGCCAATAGGAGGGCGACAGCGCCATAACGATCAGCGCGCACATGAACAGGGCCGAGCCGCCGGCGAAAGTGAGCTGGCGGTTCATGCGGATCACGCCGCCGGCCAGCAGGACGCCACCCAGCAGGGCGCCGAGCGGCTCGCCCGCGGCAAGCAGGCCGACCAGCGACGGCGAGACATGGAAGACGCCACGGCCGAGCGGCGCCACGAGTCCCTGGTAGGCGAAGGCGAAGGAGTTGGTGACGACGGTGATGCCGAACACCAGCAGGATCACCGGCCGCGTGCGCGCAAAGGCCAGCCCTTCGAGGATCTCGCCGGGAATGCGCATCAGCGAAAGACGGCGCGTCACCTGGCTGTGCGTGAGACCTGCCAGCGCGAAGGCCCCGCCGAACTGCACCAACGCCGTCACCGTATAGGCGCCCTTCATGTGCAACCACTGGAAGGCCATGCCGCCCAGCAGCGGCCCGATCATGCGCGTCGCGGCCGAGGTCACCGAATCGAGAGCGATCGCTGGCACGATGCGGTGGGGCCCTGCGACTTCGCCCACCATGCGCCGACGCGTCGACATCTCCGTCGTCCACAGCACGCCCGACAGCAGATTGCCGACGGCGACGTGCCAGAGCTGGAGCGTGCCGGTCGTGGCAAGTGTGGCCAGCACGGTCGAGACCACGGCGGGCCCGACCAGCGCCAGCATGACGATCACCTTGCGGTTCACCGCCTCGGAGATCGCGCCCGCGAAGGCACCGAGGAAGAGTTGCGGCAGTTGCCGGGCGGCCACGACGCCGGTCACGGCGAGCGCCGAATGCGTCACCTCATAGGCGAACAGGCCCGACGCCAGCATCTCCAGCCAGCGCATGGCATTGGCGAAGGCGCCGACCAGCCACAGCCGCAGGAAGTCCGGCGTCGCCAACAGCTCGCGCACCGCGTGGTCGCGGCCCGTGGTTTCCCCCGACGAATTCATTGGGCGGCACGCTAGCGCCCTCGCTATCCTGCGGGAAAGAAGAATTACGGGAGGAAGGCGATGAAGCGCCGCGATTTGATGCTGGGCACCCTTGCAAGCCCCTTGGCAAGCATTGCACCCCTCGGGGCGCGTGCCCAAGCAGCGTGGCCCTCCAAGCCGGTGCGGTTCATCGTGCCCTTCGCGCCGGGTGGCGGCACCGATTCGGTGAGCCGCCTGATCTGCGACCAGTTGAGCCGCACCTTCAACCAGTCCTTCGTCATCGACAACAAGGGTGGCGCCGGCGGCAACATCGGCACGAGCGAACTCGCGCATTCGGCGCCCGATGGCTACACGCTCGGCCTGATCTCGGTGGCGAGCCACACGCTGAACCCGATGCTCTACAACAAGCTGCCCTACGATCCTGACAAGGACCTGATCGCGATCTCGCGGGTTGCTCTGCTCGCGAACCTGCTGGGCGTCACCAAGAGCCTGCCGGTGAACAACGTCGCCGAGCTGATCTCGCTCTGCAAGAAAGAGCCCGGCAAATACTCCTTCGCCTCGTCCGGTCCGGGCACGTCGCTGCACCTGAGCGGCGAGCTGTTCAAGGCGATGGCCGGCGTCGACATCATCCACGTGCCTTACAAGGGCGCGGGTGCCGTCTACAGCGACCTGATCGCGGGGACCGTGCACATGATGTTCGCCAACATGCCGTCGATGATCGGCCAGGTGCGCGGCGGCAAGGTGAAAGGGCTGGGCGTCACCTCGGCCGAGCGCTCGAAGGCCGCGCCCGAGATACCCGCCATTGCCGAGACGGTACCAGGCTACGTCGCCACCTCGTGGTACGGCGTCGCTGCGCCGGCCGGCACGCCCGAGCCGATCGTAGCCAAGATCGAGGCCGCCATCGTGCAGGCGTTGGCCAATCCCGAGATCCAGAAGCGCTGGGTCGACGACCTCGGTCTCGATGTCCCGCCGGCTGCCCGCGCCGGCTTTGCCGAATTCCTGGCCAACGACCGCAAGCAATGGGCGCCTGCGGTGAAAGTCTCGGGCGTGCGGCTGGACTAGGCTCCGTCGACGCTGCCGGCCATCTGCGTCAGGCCGAGCGCCACCGACAGGAGATCGGAACCGCCGGCCACGCGCGCCGATGGCGCTGCCCGGGCGATGGCGGTGCGCACGGCGGGTACGCGGCTCGATCCACCGGTGAGGAAGATCGTGTCGATGGCAGTGGGCCCGAGGCCGGCCGCGGCGATGCAATCCTTTGCTGCCGAGTGGAGCTTGCCCATGCCGGTCCGGATGGCGCGATCGAAGGCCGCGTGCGTTGCCGTGACGGTAAGGCCGGGTTGGAGAAAGGATAGCGGCACGGTGCTGCGCTCGCTGTCGCTCAACGCGATCTTGGCGTCTTCCACGGCGAAGGCCAGGCGATGGCCGAGGCGCTGCTGCACCACCGTCAGGAGACGCCCGACCTTCTCTGGCTCGCAGGCCAGCGACACCAGCTCGGCCAGCATGCGCTCGTTCTTGTAGGTGTAGGCGAAGTTGATGGTCGGCCACGCGGCCAGCTCATGATAGGGCGCGCTGGGCATCGGCAGGTTCTTTTCGACCAGCTCCGTGCCGAGACCGAGCAGCGGCATCACCGCGGCGAGGTTGAGTGCGGTGTCGAAGTCGGTGCCGCCCAGGTGCACGCCCGCGGTCGCCAGCACGTCCTTGCTGCGATCGGCGCGGCCGCGATGCTGCGGGCCGACGCGGATCAGCGAGAAGTCGCTCGTGCCGCCGCCGATGTCGGCGATCAGCACCAACTCTTCGTGCTCGACGGTCTGTTCGTAGTGATGCGCCGCCGCGATCGGCTCGTACACGAAGCGGACGTCGCGGAAACCCGCACGCCGGGCGATCGCTTCGAGCTGGTCCTGTGCCCGCGCATCCGCCGTGTCGTCATCGTCGACGAAGCGGACCGGCCGGCCATGCACGACGGAGGTGATCTCCTGGCCGGCGAATTCCTCGGCCTTGTGCTTCAGGTGCCGCACGAAGATCTCGATGACGTGGGTGAGCGGCACCTTGCGGCCGCCGATCTTCGTCTCCTCCTCGATCAAGGAAGACCCCAGGATCGACTTCAGCGCCCGCATCAGTCGGCCTTCAGTCTGCCCGACATAGGCCGCGACGGCAGCGTTGCCGAACAGCACCTGGCCTTTGACTTCATCGTCGAAGAACACTGCGCTCGGCAGCAACGTGTCGCCGGCTTCGACCGGCGCCAGCGTGGCCGTCGTGTCGCGCACGACTCCGATCGCCGAGTTCGACGTGCCGAAATCCAGTCCGCAAGCGATCATCCGTGCCCCCTGGCAACGCGAAGGGGGTGTCTTCTATGGGAGGACGAGCTTCAAGGCCAGCAGTATCGCCATCGCCAGGATCGAGACGGTGATGCTGCCCAGCGTGATCAATCGCAAGGCGCGCGCGGGCGAGAGCTTAGCCATGTCGGCGGCGATCCAGAACAGCGGATCGTTGAAATACACGACCGCGACCGAGCCGATGCCGGCGGCGGCCGCCGCCAGCGCGCGGCCGGTGGCGCTGTCGAGGCCGAGCGCCGGCAGCATCGGCTCGACCATGCCCGACGCGGTGAGCACGGCGGACAACGAATTGCCCTGCATCGTCTTCACGATCGCCGCGGCCAGGAACGGCGCCAGCAGGCCGAGTCGCGGCCCCCAATGCGGATCGAGCGCGTACTCCGCCAGCAGCTCGGCCATGCCGGTCTCGTCGAGGACGCGCGCGAAGCCGCCGGCCGCACCGACCGTCAGCAGCAGCGACGCCCAGCGCGTGTCGGCCAGCGCCTCGGGCTTCCAGCGCCAGGACACGACCATGGCCAGCAGGATCGCCAGCACCGCCAGGATCAGCGGCTTGCTGATGCCGGTATAAAATTCGCGCGCGCCGCCCTTGCCCAGCGGCTCGGCCGGCATCTGGGCGATCGCCTGCGCCACCAGCAGGGCCAGCGGCACGACGACCACGATCCACTGCCAGGTGAGCGCACCGCCCGGCGGATCCCGCCGCACGGCCCAGGCCCAGATCGCGATCGTGAGCACCAGCGCGAGCGGCGCGGTGATCGACAGCGTCTTCCAGAAATCGGCCTTCAGCACCGACATCGCCGCCACCGCGAGCGGTGCCGGCTCGACCAGCGCATGCACTGTGAGAAGGGTGAGGGCGAGGCCGACCGCGCGACCCGCGGGCTGCAGCAATGCCAGTGCGCCCGCCGCCGATCCGCCGAGACCGGCGAAGACACCCATCAAAGCCGCACCCAGGCCGTCGAGCGGGCGCTTGAGCGCAATCGCGCCCACCAGTCCGCCCGCGACGACCAGCAGGCCCGTCTCCTGCAGGGTGGTGGCGAAACCCAGGCCGAACGCCTTGCCGATGGACTGCCAGGTCATGTTGGCGGCAAAGCCGTATCCCGTGATCACGAGCATCAGCGCGAGGAAGGCGGGAAAGCGAAAGCGCTGGATCGCGATCACGACCGCGACGAGCGCGACCGGCAGGAGAAGGGCGGCAAGAATCATCGGTGGCGACTGTAGGCGTCTGCTAGTCTCGCGTCATGCGTCTGCTGTCGATCTTGTATCTTGGCTTCTGGCTTGTCCTGTGTGCCTTCGTGGTACCTGCCTCGGCGCAGAGCCCGCGCGTGCGCATCGAGGGCAAGAACTTCATCGCCCCGGACGGCCGCGTGCTGCACATCAAGGGCATCAGCCTCGGCAACTGGCTGATGCCCGAGGGCTATATGTTCAAGTTCGAGGTCGCCAAGGCGCCGAACCAGATCTACGAGGCCTTCGACCGCCTGCTGGGGCCGGAGAAGGCCGCGGCTTTCTGGACGCAGTATCGCGACACGTTCATCGCCCAGGACGATATCCGCTTCATCGCCGGGGCAGGCTTCAACACCGTGCGCATCCCGCTGCACTGGAACCTGTTCATGGCGCCCGACGGCACGATCAAGGGCGAGGGCTGGCCGCTGCTCGACCGCGTGCTGGGCTGGGTGAAGGACGCCGGCCTCTACGCCATCGTCGATCTCCATGCCGCGCCCGGTGGCCAGACCGGCATCAACCACGACGACGGGCCGGGCTACCCGTTGATGTTCTACGTGCCGCGCGACCGCGATCTCACGGTCAAGCTGTGGCGTGCCATCGCCGAGCGCTATCGGGGCAATCCAGCGATCCTGGGCTACGATCTGTTGAACGAGCCGATCGCGCCTTATCACGACATCGACACGCTGAACCCGCGGCTCGAACCGTTCTACAAGCGCCTGACCGAAACGATCCGCGCCGTCGACCCCGGCCGCATCGTCTTCCTGGCGGCGGGGCAGTGGAGCTCGAGCTTCGACATGTTCGGGCCGCCCTTCGCATCCAACCTCGCCTATACGTACCATTCGTTCTGGGCGAGCACGAAGCGCGACTCGATCCAGCGCCACCTCAACTTCTCCGCGCGCTATGACGTGCCGCTATTCCTGGGCGAGACCGGCGAGCTCACCGACGACTGGAACGAAGCGTTCCGCGAGCTGCACGAGGCGCACGGCATCGGCTGGTCGTTCTGGACCTACAAGAACATGGATTCGACCTCGACCGTCGTCTCGATCGCCAAGCCCGAAGGCTGGGACCAGCTCGCCGTCTATGCCGACGGCCGCGCGACGATCCGCCCGTCGGATGAATTGATCGCACGCGCGACACGGCAATATCTCGACGGCGTGCGCCTCAGGAGCGCGACCGTGCGCTGGAGCTATCTCGCGTCGCTGGGCCTGAAGGCCGAGCCTTAGCGCCGCTGCTCGTAGTAGGTCGCCAGCGCATCGAGTGCGGCAGCGCCATCGCCAAAGAAGCTCGGCCCGTGCATGAGCGCGATGACCTTGGGTTTCAGCGCGGCGAGCCGGCGTAGAGTGGGACCAGCCTGCGGTGTCGCTGGCATGAAGGGTATGGCCTTCTCGGTGGCGATGGCGGCATCGACGATGTCGCCGGCCGTGGTCGCCTCGCAGGCACCAGTCTGGGTGAAGAGGTCGCTGCTGAACAGCGTGCCCGTCGTCTCCTCGTAGATCAGGCCGGCGTCCCAGTTGTGTGGCACGTGCGGCGTGTCGAGCCAGCGGACCTTTTTGCCGCCGAGATCGATGACCTCGTCATTCTTGAGCGTGCGCGGACCGCGATTGGCCATGTCGGTCAGCCAGATGTTGACGCCGGTCTGGCCGTGTGCCGGCGTGGCGTTGGGCGCGGCGGCCAGCCACTCGTTCAGCGCGCCCGACTCGTCACCTTCGACGTGGCTGCAGGTCGTCCAGCGCAGTTTCTCGAGCGGGATCACGCTCGCCACTGCCTTGGAGATCAGCGGGAACATGGCGCGATGGCCGTAGTGGAAGAGCAGCGGCTGGTCGGCGTCGATCAGGAACTGGTTGAAGGTGAAACCGGTCGGCCCGATCTGCGGCACGAAGGTCGACAGACGATAAATCTTGTCGGCGATCTCCGTGACGCTCGTTTTCATTTCTAGCTCTTCTTCTTCTCGGTTTCCGGTCCCGACAGCATGGGCATGCCGCCGGCGCCGTCGCCCAGCAGGCCGGTCTTGGCATAGACGCCGAGCTTGGTGCGCGTGTCGGAGATATCCATGTTGCGCATGGTGAGCTGACCGATGCGGTCGGCGGCGGTAAACGTGCCCGCGCCGCTTTCCATGGTGAGCCGCTCGGGATCGTAGGTGAGGTTCGGGCTCGTGGTGTCCATCAGCGAGTAGTCGTTGCCGCGGCGCAGCTCGACGGTCACCTCGCCGGTCACCGCTTTCGCCACCCAGCGGTGTGCGGTGTCGCGCAGCATCAGGCTCTGCGGGTCGAACCAGCGGCCCTGGTAGAGCAGCTTGCCGAGGCGGCGGCCGTTGGTGCGGTACTGCTCGATCGTGTCTTCGTTATGGATGCCCGTGACGAGACGCTCGTAAGCGATGTGCAGCAGGGCCATGCCGGGCGCTTCGTAGATGCCGCGGCTCTTGGCTTCGATGATGCGGTTCTCGATCTGGTCGCACATGCCCAGCCCATGACGGCCGCCGATCACGTTGGCCTCGGTGAAGAGGGCGAGCGAATCGGCGAAGGTCTTGCCGTTCAGCGCGACCGGCTGGCCTTCCTCGAAGCGCACCGTCACCGTCTCGGCCGGAACCTTCACGTCGTCGCGCCAGAAAGCCACGCCCATGATCGGCTTCACGATGTTGATCGAGGCGTTCAGGTACTCGAGATCCTTGGCTTCGTGCGTGGCGCCCAGGATGTTGCTGTCGGTCGAATAGGCCTTCTCGACGCTCGCCTTGTACTGGAAGCCCGCGGCCGCCATGTACTCGCTCATCTCCTTGCGGCCGCCCAGCTCGTCGATGAACTTCTGGTCGAGCCACGGCTTGTAGATGCGCAGGTTCGGGTTGGCGAGCAGGCCGTAGCGGTAGAAGCGCTCGATGTCGTTGCCCTTGAAGGTGCTGCCGTCGCCCCAGATGTCGACGCCGTCCTCGCGCATCGCCACGACCAGCATGGTGCCGGTCACCGCGCGTCCCAGCGGCGTGGTGTTGAAGTAGGTCGCACCCGCCGTGCTGATATGGAAGGCGCCACACTGGATCGCGGCAATGCCCTCGGCGACCAGCTGCGCGCGGCAGTCGATCAGGCGCGCCTTCTCGGCACCGTAGGCTAGCGCCTTGCGGGGGATGTCCTCGTAGTCGCTCTCGTCCGGCTGGCCCAGGTTGGCCGTATAGGCGCAGGGCTTGGCGCCCTTGGACTTCATCCAGTGCACGGCGGCGCTGGTGTCGAGACCGCCCGAAAAGGCGATGCCGACGCGCTGGCCGACGGGGAGTTCGCTCAGGATATTCGCCACGACGTCTTTCTCCGATGCTGTGCGCGGACTGCTCTAGCCTACTTTAGCAGCACTTCAAGCAGCTTGGCATTGAAGGCCTCCGCGGCCTCATAGGCTACCCAGTGCCCGGCCCCGGGGATCTGGTGCATTTGGAAGCCCGGCTGCAGGGCCTGGAAGAGGTCGATGCGCTCCTGGATGTACGGATAAGTGGTCGAATCGAACTCGCCCCAGATGCCGGTGTACGGCGTCCTGACCTCGGGCAGCACCTTGGACAGCGCGCCGGCGATGCCCATGTCGCGGCTGCGCGTCTTGGCGCGCGTGGTGTTCATGATCTGCATATGCATGGCCACGCCGTCGACATTCTTCGGATCGTGCAGCATCAGCAGCTCGAGATTGCGCCGTGCCTCGTCGGCCAGCAGCTGCGGCGGCATCGTCTCCAGCAGCTTGTGCAGCTTCTCGGTGGGCTTGCGCGTGGCCTTGAGGCCGCCGGCGCCGACGAAGACGATGCGCTTGATGCGCTCTTGCATCAGGGTCGCGAGGTGGCCCGACACCATGCCGCCGAAGGAGAAGCCGGTGAGGAAGAATTGCTGGTCCTTGGGCAGCAGCGCGCCGACCGCGGCGTTGACGCAATGCGTGACCGACCAGACGTCGCGCACGTCGTCCGGCGGATCGCTGTCGCCCAGGCCCGGCATGTCGGCGGCGTAGATGGTGAAATGCTGCGACAGCGCCTGGACGTTGCGAATCCAGTGGATCCACGACCCCGAGCCGCCGTGGAACAGCAGCAGCGCGGGCTTGCCCGAATTGGCACCCCACACGTGCCACATCATCTTGCCGTCCCCTCCGGCACTACGAGAGCCCATGGGGACGCGGATGGCCTCGGACGTGGCGGCGACGGACTCGATATGTTCGAGAGCGGTACGGCCGTCCGGCATGCGCGGGACGGCGGAGTAATCGAGACTCATTTCTTCAACGCACCCAGCAAACGTTCGACAAAACCCGGCGCCTTCTTGCGGTCGATCCAGCGCAGCACCGTCACGAGATCGTTGTCCGGATCGATCCAGACGATGTGGCTGCCCCAGCCCAGCGCGAAGTAGCTGCGCTCCGATGCGGCGGCGAACTGACGCCGGTCGGTGTTGAGCCACCACATCAGCCCGTAGAAGGGTGCGACCGGGCAGGGTTTCACCAGTTCGTCCGTCCAGCCCTTGGGCAGGATCTGCGTGCCGTTCCAGGCGCCGCCCTGGGCGACCAGCAAGCCCATGAGTGCAAGATCGCGCGCGGAGATCACGAAGCCGCCACCCCAGTGGCCGCCACCGGGCACGGATAGCATCGGCTTGCCGTCGATCGTGACGGTCGAGTTGCGATAGCCGTCCCACTTCCACCCGCTGGAACCACCGATCGGATCCATGATGCGGCGCTTCAGTACCGACGGCAGCGGCTCCTTGAAGACCTGCAGCAGCGAGTAGGAGAGACGGTTCACGCGCACGTCGTTGTATTCGTAGAAGCTGCCGGGCGTCTTCAGCTTGCGCCGCGTGCCCTTGGGCGCATCGGCGACGGCGAGGCCGACCACGCGATTATGGTCGATGCGGTCTTCCTTGCCGAAGACGAAGCCTTCCCACTCGCTGGTCTGCGTCAGCAGGTGACGCCAGGTGATGTCTTTGTTGTGGTCGCTCGTGAAGCCGTCGTCGCTGACGTAGCCCGCGACTTTGTCGTCGAGGCTCTTGATCAGCCCGTCGCCCAGCGCGAGACCGGCCAGCAGTGCCAGGTAGCTCTTGGCCACGCTGAAGGTCATGTCTGCACGGTTGGTGTCGCCCCATTCGGCGATCTGCTTGCCGCCCCGGTAGACGATGCCCGAGGCGCCGCCGCGCGGTGTCACCGGCCCCAGCACCTCATTGTCGGGCGCGCTCTCGCCGGAATCGTAGGTCATCACAAATTGGCCGTCCGGCATATACATGCTGGCGGGCCAGTGGGATTCGGCTGCCTGGGCGAAGGCGATCGCGTCTTTCAGGTCGTTCATGCACGCAATCAACATTGGAGGCCGCCCCGGAGCAAGCGTAGAAAACAGTATGGCTCTCCCGACTTCGATCACCCTCCGCCGCCCCGACGATTGGCACGTCCATCTGCGCGACAACCAGATGCTGGCGGCCTGTGCCGTGCATACGGCACGCCAATTTGCCCGTGGCATCATCATGCCGAACCTCGTGCCGCCGGTGACCAAGGTCGCCGAAGCCTCGGCCTATCGCGACCGAATTCGCAGAGCGGTTCCAGCCGAGCTGAAATTCGAACCGCTGATGACCTGCTACCTGACCGACGGCGCCGATCCGGTCGAGCTGGCGCGCGGCAAAGAAGAGGGCGTGTGGGTCGCGGCCAAGCTCTATCCGGCGCATGCCACGACCAACTCGGCGAATGGCGTGACCTCGATGGACAAGGTCGCCAAGGGCCTCGAGGCGATGGAGAAGGCCGGCATGCCGCTCCTCGTCCATGGCGAGGTGACCGATCCCGACGTCGACATCTTCGACCGCGAGGCGGTGTTCCTCGACAAGGTGCTGACGGCACTGGTCAAGCGGCATCCCGGTCTCAAGATCGTGCTGGAGCACATCACGACCAAGGAGGGTGTGGCTTTCGTCGAGGCGCATCCGGGGCAACTCGGCGGCACCATCACGCCGCATCATCTCAGCTACAATCGCAACGCGATCTTCAAGGGCGGCATCCGTCCGCACTTCTATTGCCTGCCGATCGCCAAGCGCGAGGAGCATCGCCTGGCGCTGCGGCGCGCCGCCACATCGGACAGTGCCTCATTCTTTCTCGGCACGGACACCGCGCCGCACACGACCGACACCAAGGAATGCGCCTGCGGTTGCGCCGGCGTGTTCAACGCGCCGGTGGCGATGCAGGTCTATGCGCAGGTCTTCGCCGAAGAGAACAAACTCGACCGGCTCGAAGCCTTCGCCTCATTGAATGGTCCGAAGTTCTACGGCCTGCCGGCCAACGAAGAGCGCATCACGCTTCACGCCAGGCCGATGGACGTGCCCGACCGAGTCGAAGTGCCGGGCGGCGGGAAGGACATCACGGTCTTCCGTCCCGACACGCCGGCTGGCTGGAGTTTCTAGCTAGTCCTTCACCAGTCCGCCATCGACGACCAGGTTCTGGCCGGTCACCGAGCGACTCCAGGGTGACGCAAAGAACAGCGCGGCGTCGGCGAACTCCGCGGGCGTGGTGACGGAGCGCAGGGGCGTGGCGCCGGCGATGAAGTCGAAGACCGCATCGGGCGTCGCTTTGCTCGCATCGGTCACGCGCAGCAGGCCGCCCGAGACCATATTCACCGTGATGCCGGCCGGCCCAAGGTCGGCCGAAGCGGTGCGGGTGAGCGACAGGAGTGCCGCCTTCGCCGCCGTATAGTCGTGATAAGGCACGACCGGATTCTGGAACAGGTTCGTGCCGACGTTGATCACGCGGCCGAACTTCGCCTTTGTCATCGCCGGCACGGTGGCCTGCATCACATTCAGTGCGCCGCGCACCGAGACGTCGAACTGCGTGGCGAAGCTCTGCCAGGCGATCCCACCCAGCTGCTCGCGCGCATCGCCGTTGAAGGAATAGTCACCCAGTGCATTGTTCACGACGGTTGTGACCGGCTTGCCCCAAGCCTTCGTGATCTCGGCGACCATCCGGTCGACCGCTTGGCGATCCGTGACATCGGCCTGGACCGCCATGGCGCGCGCGCCGATCGAGGCGCAGAGCGCGTTGGCGGCATCGGCGCTGCGCCGATAGTTCACCGCGACAAGGGCGCCTTCGCGCGCGAAAGCCGACGCGATGGCGGATCCGAGCCCGCGGCCGGCGCCGGTCACCAGGACGATCTGTTCATTGATTTTCATTGTTCGATACCACCTTTTTTCCAGTTTTGTGCGCTATCTTGGGCGCATGAGCAAATCCCGCATTCCCGCCGGCGCCGTCGAGCGCGGCCCCGACAAAGGTTACGTCCATGGCGATCTCAAGCCTGGCGCCGAACGGCCGGTCGAGCAGATCGAGAAGACCTATCCCTACATGCGGCCGCGCGATGCCGCGACGCTGATCCTGGTCCGCATGAAGGGCAAGACGCCCGAGGTGCTGATGGGCTGCCGTGCGGCCAAGTCGGCCTTCATGCCCAACCGCTATGTGTTCCCGGGTGGAAGGGTCGACAAGGCCGATGCGTATATCCCTGTCGCCACATCGCTCGATCGTCACGTCAAGGCGCGGCTCCTGAAGGCCGCATCGCTGCAGCGCGCGCAGGCGCTTGGCGTCGCCGCCGTGCGCGAGACCTTCGAAGAGACCGGCCTCATTCTCGGCAAGCCGCTGAAGGGCGGCGCGCCGAAGAAAGACTACGGCGAGCACTGGCACGGCTTCCTCGACAACGGGATGGCTCCGGCGCTCGACTGCCTCGACCTGATCGCGCGCGCGGTGACGCCGCCCGGCCGGCCCCGCCGCTTCAACGCACGTTTCTTCATGGCGAGGGCCGAGGATGCGACGGGCGAGATCCGTGCCTCGAGCGAGATGGGCGATATCCGCTGGGTGAAGCTCGACGAGGCGCGCGAGTTGCCGTTGCCCACGATCACCGGATTGATCCTGGGCGAGATCGGCCGTCTAGTGAAAGAGCCGCCCGATCGCAAGAAGCAGCGCAAGATCCCGCTGTTCATCACGATCAATCGCAAACATCTGATGGTCGAGGAATAGGCGGTGGCAACGCGCGTCGAGATCACCTCGCCCGCGCCACCTCTGTCGGCGACCGCCAGCCCGACCCTGCCGCCACGCGGCGGCGTACGTCTGCGCGCGCTGGTGCTGATTCGCTGGGGCGCCGTTGCGGGACAGGTCTTCACCGCGTCGGTCGTGCACTGGGGTCTGAACTTCACACTGCCGCTGCTGGCGGTGGGCGGCACGATCGCTCTGTCCGCGCTGCTCAATCTTGCCGTCAGCCTCGGCCGGCCGGCCTCGGTACGCATCGATGACCGTGAGGCGACCTTCTTTCTGGCCTTCGACGTCGTGCAGCTCGCGGTGCTGCTCTATCTCACCGGCGGCCTCACCAATCCCTTTGCGCTCCTGATGCTGGCGCCGGTTGCGATCGGCGCCACGGTGCTCTCTCTCTTGAGCAACATCGCGCTCTCTCTGCTCACCATCATCAGCGTGGGCCTGCTCGGCCTTATGCATCAGCCGCTGCCGTGGCTGGGGCCTGCGCCGGAGTTTCCCGAGATCTATCTCGCCGGCGTGTGGGCCGGCCTCACCCTCACCACGTTGCTGATCACGCTCTATGGCTGGCGGCTGGCCGAGGAAGGCCGCCAGATGAGCGATGCGCTGGGCGCGGCGCAGTCGGCGCTGTCGCAGGAGCAACGCATGTCCTCGCTCGGCGCGCTCGCCGCCGCCGCCGCGCACGAACTGGGCACGCCGTTGTCGACCATCACCGTGGTGGCCAAAGAAATGCTGCGCGAGGTCGAAATCGACGATCCGCTGCGCGAGGACGTCGAGCTGTTGGCGGCCGAGTCCGACCGCTGCCGCAAGATCCTGGCGCGCCTTACCGTCGATCCGGTGGGCGACGTCTCCGATGCCTACACGCTGGTGCCGCTGCCGGCCCTGATCGAGGCGGCAGCGGGAAGTTATCGCCACCACGATATCACGGTCACCTTCGAGGCCGGGCCGATCACCGAGGGGGCGCCAAACACCGCGCCGATTCAGGTGCGCAGCCCGGAAATCATGCAGGGCATCGGAAACATCGTGCAGAATGCGATGTCGTTCGCCCGGCACGAGATCCATATCGCCACGCGCTGGACCACCGAGTGGTCGGAGGTCGAGGTTTCGGATGACGGTCCGGGCTTTTCCGAGGCTCTGCTCGATGAGCTTGGCACTCCCTTCATCTCGACCCGTCAGGGCGAAGAAGGCCATATGGGATTGGGCGTTTTCATCGCCAAGACGCTCCTGGAACGGACCGGCGCCACCGTGATTTTCGGCAATCGCCGCTCCGCCCAGGGTGGTGCCGCGGTAGCAGTGCGCTGGCCAAATCCCGTCTTCAAGGCTACATAGCGACCGATGTCGAAGGAGTCCCCATGACCCAGGACACGAGTGTAAATCGTCCCGTCTCACCCGTGCTCGCGGGTACGACCGCCAATAAAGACCGCACGCTGCTGATCGCCGATGATGACGCGGCGTTCCGTAATCGAATCGCGCGTGCCCTGGAGCTGCGTGGCTTCATAGTGACTGCGGTTGGCTCGGTAGCCGAAGCGCTGGCCCAGACTGCCCGGCCGCCCGCCTTCGCCGTGCTTGATCTTCGCCTCGGCGACGGCAACGGGCTCGAACTGGTCCAGCCGCTGCGCCAGGCACGACCCGACATCCGCATCGTCGTGCTGACCGGCTACGGCAACATCGCGACCGCGGTGGCCGCCGTGAAGGAAGGCGCCGTCGATTATCTCGCCAAGCCCGCCGACGCCGATGCGATCGAGCAGGCGCTGAACGCGCACGGCCGCAAGCTGCCGCCGCCGCCCAGCAACCCGATGTCGGCCGATCGCGTGCGCTGGGAGCATATCCAGCGTGTCTTCGAGCAGTGCGACCGTAACGTCTCGGAGACGGCGCGCCGGCTCAACATGCATCGCCGCACCCTGCAGCGCATCCTGGGCAAGCACGCGCCCAAAGAACACTGACCGCGCCTCTCTGCTGACGTTCCAATTGATCCTGAACGCGCTGGCGCTGGGCATGGCCTATGCGCTGGTGGCGCTTGGCTTCGTGTTGGCGTTGAACGCTTCGGGCGCCGTCAACTTCGCGCACGGCGGCCTCGTCGTGCTGGGCGGCGCGGCGGCAGTCCTTGCCGACACCTGGACGGGGCTACCCGGTCCGCTGCTTCTGCCGCTCGTTGCGGTGATGCTTGGGGCGGCCGGCATGATCGTGGCCCGGGTCGCGATCCTGCCGCTGCTGCAACGGCCGCCGGAAGCCACCTTCGTCGCCACGATCGCGCTGGCCGCGATCATCGAGCAGAGCCTGATGCTGACGATGGGCAGCGCGCCGCGCACTGCGCCATCGCTGGCTGGCAGTGGCGCACTTGAGATCGCGGGTGTCGCGGTCGGGCGCCAGCCGCTGGCTATCGTTCTTGTAAGCGCGCTGCTTGTCGCTGCCGTGTGGTTCGTCCTCGAGCGCACCCAGGTCGGTCGCCGCATGCGTGCCGTCGCCGCGGACCGTGCGATGGCGCGCGCGGTCGGCATCCCGGTCGCGCGCTATGTCCTGCTGTCGCTGGCGCTCGCGGGCGCCTTGGCGGGCGTCGCCGGCCAGCTGTTGGGTCACCAGTTCCTGATCGTGCCGACCGGCGGGAGCGGCCACATGTTGCGCGCCTACATCGCCGTGGCGCTGGGCGGCTGGGGCAGCGTTCCCGGCGCGGTGCTGGGCGCGCTCGGCATTGGCCTGTTCGAGACCTTTGGCGCCGCGTGGCTGGGCGATGCCTGGGCGGAAGCCGCACTCTATATCGCGGTGCTGGTGGTGCTCAGCATGCGGCCGCAGGGTCTGTTCGGCGAGCCGGCGGGACGGCGAGCCTGACGATGAAGCTGCGCTGGTACTGGTTCGCGCTGCTCCTCCTGCCGCCGCTGCTCGCCCCGGCGCTGCCGCCCTTCGGGCAGCGCCTCGTGATCCTGGTCGGCGTCTATGGATTGCTGGGCATCGGCTACCAGCTCGTGTTCGGCCAGCTCGGTGCGCTCAACCTGGCGCAGGGCGCGCTGTTCGGCGTGGGTGCTTACGCGGCCGCCCTGGCAGCGCCGACGTTCGGTCCCTATGCCTTTGTCGTGGCGATGCTGGCCGCGGTCGTCGTGGCCGCGATCGCCGTCGTGCCGATCCTGCGCCTGCGCTCGCATTACTTCGCGCTGGCGACCTTCGCCCTGGCGGCCCTCGTCAATCTCGCGGCGTTGCATCTCGAAAGCCTTACCGGGGGCGCCAACGGTCTGGTTGGCTTTGCCGCCGCACTGCCGCGCGGCCTGCCGCTGCTGGCCTTCGTCTGGATCTGCCTCAACGGCGCGGTTCTCGCGCAACTCAAGTTCCTGACGCCGCGCCGCGCCGAGGCGGCGTTCCTCATTCGTGAAGCGCCGCTGGTCGCAGCGACCCTCGGCATCAACGCCAACCGCTGGCGCTTCCGGGCCTTCGTCGTGGGCGGTGCGGTCGCGGGATTGGCAGGCGGCGTCTCGGCCGCGGTGAGTGGCGTCGTGTCGCCCGATGCCACGGGTTTCCCGATCATGTTGTTGTGCCTGTCGTCGGTGGTGCTGGGTGGCGCGCGCCATCCGGTGGGCGCCGTGCTGGGCGCCGCGATCGCGGTCTGTCTGCCGGAAGCCTTCCGTCAGCTCGATGGCGCCTGGCTGCTGGCCTACGCCGCGGCCACGCTCGCGGTGGTGTTGTGGGCGCCGCAGGGGCTGGCCGGCCTGATCGACGGTCCCGAGCCGCGGCCGTTGCCGCAGATGCCGGTGCGGCTGATGCCGTCGACCAACGGCAAGCGCATCGTGCTGCGTGGGGTGAAGAAGCATTTCGGCGGTGTCGAGGCGCTGGCCGGCGTGTCGATGGAAGTCGGACGCGGCGAGATCGTGGGCCTGGTCGGGCCCAACGGCTCGGGCAAGACGACGGTGCTGAACGTCATCTCGGGTCTCGAACCCGCAGACGGCGGAACGATCGAGCTCGACGACAGGCACATCGAGCGCCTGTCCGCGCCGGTCATCGCTCATGCCGGAATCTCGCGCACCTTCCAGTCGCCGCTGCCGGGCGAGGGTCGCCTGTCTGGCGTGGCGCGCGCGGTCGGCAGCGGTGCGGCCTTCCTACTGTTCGACGAGCCGCTGGCCGGCGCCAACGCGCAGGAGCGCGCGGAGCTGGTGATGCTGCTCGAGCGGTTGAGGGTCGCGGGTTACGGTGTGCTGATCGTCGACCATGACATGGCGCTGCTGTCGAAGATCTGTGACCGCCTCGTCTCGCTCGATCGCGGCCGGGTCGTCGGATGAGCGCGCCGGTACTCTCCTTCGATGGGTTGTCGGTTGCAGCGGGCGAGATCGTGGCACTGCCCGGCGACGACAGCATCGCAAAGACCGCGATCCTCGAAACGATCATGGGCTTTCGTTCGGGCAAGGTCGTGCTGTTCGGACAGGACGTCTCGGCGCTTTCCGTCGAGCGGCGGGTGCGCCGCGGGGTGGGCTACGTGCCGGCCGGACGGCGCGTCTTCGCCGGCCTGACGGTGCGCGAGAACATCGAGGCCGCGTCTTCCTTGTCGACAGCGCGCCGGCGTCAGCGCCTCGCCCAGATGTTCGACCTGTTTCCCATGCTGGGTGAGCGGCCCGACGCGCGGGCGTGGCTGTTGTCCGGCGGCCAGCAGCAGATGCTGGCACTGGCGCGCGCCATGGTCGACAGCCCCCGCCTGTTACTGCTCGATCAGCCTACCCTCGGTCTTGCGACTTCCGTCGTGGACGATCTCCGCCAGCGCTTTGCCGCGCTGGCTGGGGACGGCGTAGCGATCGTGATCGCCGATTAGTGCTTTGGCACTAGGCCTTCTTGTTCTGGGCGTTCCAGTAATGCTCGAGATTGGCGATCAGCGCCGGGCTGAAGTGGCAGTAGGCCTGCTCGCGGGCATAGAGCGCGGCGTAGCGGCGGAACGTATCGAGCGGCTCGACGGAGAAACGCAGCGCGCGGCGGTTGCCGATCGCGCCCACCGCGCCTGAGCCCGTGATGCGCTCGGCCACGCGGTCGATTGTGGTCTCGATCTCTTCGGGTGGTACGACCGCGTCGCAGATCAGGCGGCCTTCCTCCGAATCGCACTCGAAGCGGCGCTCGTACATGATCGCCTGGCGCGCCAGCCGATCGCCGACGAAACGCGCGAGCCGCAGGTTCGCCATCGCCGGGATGATGCCTTCCTTACGCGCCGGCAGGGTCATGTAGGCGTCGCGCGCGGCGATGTTGAAATCGGTTGCGAGCAGGATCTGGCAGCCGCCACCGATCGCAAAGGTCTCGACAGCGGAGATCCAGATCTTCTCGATCGAATCGCCGGACACTTCGTCTGGCGGGACATTGGTGCGGGCGAGGCCGCGCGTCATCTTGTTCACAAAGCCCAGGTCGCGCACCAGGAACCACATGAACGGGATGCGGCCGTAGTAGAGATGCGTGAGGTTGATGCCGGCGTTGAAGACGCGGCGGCCGGCGTACTTTCCTTCGGGCACCACATCGCCGCGCAGTACTGCAACCTTGCTCTGCGGGTCGAGGATGCAGACGTCGGCGCCGATCTCGGTGGCGATCTGCGTCGAGGCGTCCTCGGAATTGAGAAAGCGGGGATTGGCGAGCAGCAGGACCGCCGCCTTGCCGCGGCGTTCGACCTTGGCCGCACCCAGATCAAGGCGGCCGTCGCGCAGGAATTTGGCCAGCGCCTCGGCTGACTCCTCGCGCGGCAGCAGCATGGCGTGGCAGAGATGCATCCCTGCCTCGGGATCGGCCAGCAGCTGGTTGCAGAGGATGCCCTGGTCGATCTCCCAGCCGTCCTTCTCCGACTGGCGCAGTTGAGCTTCGGCGGCGACCTCGGCGCGGCTCGGCACGAGACCGGGCACCAGCTCGGCCGCGTCGTAGACGAGCTTCTCGATGCGCACGAACTTCCGGCGGTTGTCGGTCAGCCGGTCGTAGAGGGTACGGGCATGCTTGCGCAGGAAAACGAAGCGGGCATCGCGGCTTGCCTGTTGGATGATGTCGGCGATGTCCTGGGCTGCAGGGTCGCGCTGGGCCTTGGGCGGCAGGCGGCGCAATCGCGCGGCGGCCTGTTGCCAATAGGCGGAAAAGGCGGCCGCGTCGGAAGCGAAATCGCCCATCGCTACGACCGAATCCATGGTGACGCCGCTTCCTGCCTGAAAGATTATTGGAGCGGGCGACGGGATTTGAACCCGCGACCTACGGCTTGGGAAGCCGACGCTCTACCCCTGAGCTACACCCGCACGCCCACATTCTAGCCTGCGGTTGCGCCGTGGGTCCAATCGTGTATCTCAGGCGCATGCTGGATGAATTCCTGACGCCGGTGGAAACGGCGGTCGTCGTGCGGGCAAAAGCCTTCGCCGAGGAACATGTCGCCCCCAACGCCGCGCGCTGGGAATGGGAACGGCACTACCCGCTGGAGACCATCAAGGCCGCTTGCGCCGCCGGGCTCAACCGGATCGAACTCGCCAAGGCGCACGGTGGCATGGGCCTGTCCTTCTCCTGCAAGCTGCGCGCCTTCGAAGAGATCGCCCGGCACGATTTCGCCTTCGCGTTCGCGCTGATCAACCACCACAACGCCTGCGCGCGCTTCGCCCGCGACGGCGCGCCCGCGCATGTGGCGCGTCTGCTGCCGCGCATGCTGACCGGTGAGGTGATTGGCTGTGCGGGCCTGAGCGAGCCCAATGTCGGCAGCGACTTCGGCGGGCTCGAGATGACCGCGGTGAAGGTCGAGGGCGGCTGGAAGCTGAACGGCGCCAAGGCCTGGATCACCAACGCCGCCGTCGCGGGTCTCTCGATCGCCTACGCGCAAACCGACAAGGCGCTGGGCTATCGCGGCATCGCTTGCTTTGCCATCGAAGCCGAGCGGCCAGGCTTCCACCGTGAAAAGCCGTTCGAGCTGCACGGCGGCCATGCGATCGGCGTTGGTGGCTTCCGGTTGGTCGACTACATCGCGCCCGACGAAGCGCTGTTGAAGCCGCCGGGCGAAGGCTTCAAGGCCGCCCTCGCCGGCATCAACGGCGCGCGCGCCTACGTGGCCGGCATGTGCTGCGGCATGCTGCAGGCCAGCCTCGAGGCGGCGGTGCGCTACACGCAGCAGCGCCAGAGCTTCGGCCAGCCAGTGATCGAGCACCAGGGCATGCGCTGGAAGCTGGCCGATGCCGCGACCGATCTCGAGGCGGCGCGGCTGCTGACCTATCGCGCGGCGCGCCTGATCGATACCGGCGGCGATGCCGTAATGCCCGCGGCCTACGCCAAGAAATTCGCGACCGACATGGCCCTGCAGCGTATCGCCGACTGCATCCAGGCGATGGGCGCCAACGGCTTGCGGGCGGACTATCCGCTGTCGCGCCATCTCGCGGGCGCCAAGATCGCGGCCTACACCGACGGCTCGATCGAGATGATGAACGAGCGCATCGGCGCCGGCCTCGCCAAGGCCTTCGGATGATCCTGTCGACGGTCGAGATGCACACCGGCGGCGAGCCGACGCGCATCATTGTCGACGGCTGGCCGAAGCTCAGCGCGCCGACGTTGCTGGGTAAGCGGCGCGAGTGCCTGGAGAAGCACGATCATCTACGGCGTGGCCTGATGCTGGAGCCGCGTGGGCACGACGGCATGTACGGCGCGCTGCTGGTTGAGCCCGATCATCCCGAGGCCGATCTCGCCGTGCTGTTCATGCACAACGAGGGCTACTCGACCATGTGCGGCCACGCGACGATCGCCTTGGCGCGCTGGGCGGTCGAGAGCGGCCGCGTGAAAGGCCCGACCGTACGCCTGCAATGCCCGTGTGGGCTGGTGGTGGCCAACGTCGACGACAGGGGCTGGGTCCGCTTCGAGAGTGTGCCGTCCTTCGTCTATGCGCTGGACCGCATCGCGCCGACCACGACCTGGGGGCCGGTGACGGTCGACATCGCCTACGGCGGCGCCTTCTACGCCTTCCTGTCCGCCGATTCGATCGGCCTCGATCTCAAGACCTCGCCGATGCGCGCCATTGTCGATGCCGGTGAGGAGATCGCGCGCGCCGTCGCCAAGGTCGTTCCGATCGAGCATCCGTCAGAGCCCGATCTCGCGTTCCTTTACGGCACTATCCTGACTGACGGTGCGGTCTCACCCAGCCGCAACGTCTGCATCTTCGCAGGCCGTCAAATCGATCGCAGCCCGACCGGCAGCGGCGTGTCGGCGCGCATGGCGCTGCAAGTTGCGCGTCGGCAGGCCAAGCTCGGGCATGAGAGCCGCTTCGAGAGCTGCACCGGCTCGATCTTCACCGGCACGGCGCTGCGCGAAGGCCCGGCCGTGGGCCCGCGCAAATCGGTGATCGTCGAGGTGGGCGGCATCGCCCATATCACCGGCGAAGCGAAGTTCCGCTTCGACGCCGACGATCCTTTGCGCGAAGGCTTTACGCTCTCGCTCTAGGCGTTATGCGCCCGCTTCAGGGCTTGATCGAGATCTTCGTAAAGATCGTTCGACTCCTCGACACCAACGGACAAACGCAGCAGGTCGGGCGGGCAGGGCGTGCCGGGTCCTTCGATGCTGGCGCGATGCTCGATCAGGCTCTCGACCCCACCCAATGAAGTGGCGCGCTTCCACAGCTCGACGCGCGCCGCGGTGGCGATGGCCGCGCGCTCGCCGCCCTTGATGCGCACCGACAGCATGCCGCCGAAGCCGCCGGTCATCTGCTTCTTCGCGATGGCATGGCCCGCGAACGACGGCAGACCGGGATAGAGCACTTCCTCGATCATCGGATGCGCTGCAAATTTATCGGCTAGAGACTGTGCCGAGCGGCAGGCCCAGGCAACGCGCGGATAGAGCGTGCGCATGCCTCGCATGAGCAACCACGCTTCGGTCTGACCGAGGATCGTGCCGAGCTGGGCGCGAATGGCTCGCAGTTTCATCCAGTACGCGTCGTCGCGTGCGCCGACCAGAGCGCCGGCGATGATGTCGGAGTGGCCGTTGAGATATTTGGTCGCCGAGTGCATCACGATGTCGGCGCCGTGCTCGATCGGCCGCGTCAGCACCGGAGTCGCTACCGTCGAATCTACCGCCAAAAGCGCGCCCGCCTTGTGCGCGATCTCGGCCGCTGCGGCGATGTCGCTCAGCGCCCAGGTCGGGTTGGCCGGCGTTTCGAGCCACACGAGCTTGGTGGCGCCGGGCTTCACCGCCGCGGCGATCGCATCGGTCTTGTCGGCATCGACGAACTCGACCTTGAGGCCCCAGTTCGTGGCGAAAGTGTTGAGCCAGTTGCGCAGCGACCAGTACATGACCTTGGGCACCACGACGTGATCGCCGGGTGAAAGAGCGAGGAAACATGCGGTCGCAGCACTCATGCCGGAGGACAGCACCAGCGCCTTGGCGCCGCCTTCCAGCGCCGCGAGCGTGGCCTCCGCCTGGTCGAATGTCGGATTGTCGGCGCGCGCATAGATGCGGCCGGAACTGTAGGCATTGTCCTCGTCGCGCTGGTACGTGCTCGCCATATGGATCGGCGGCACGACGGCCTTGGTGACGGGATCGATCCAACCCATGGCTTGGGCGGCGAGAGAGGCGGCGGCGACGTTCTTCTTTGTCATGGTTGTAATCGTACCTTACGGAAAGCTTACTTGCGATGTGATTGCTTACGACAAGCTTACGAGGAAAAAGTTTCATAACGCTTCAGCGCATGCATGATTCTTAGTTAGATTACGTTCACCAGCGTAACGAAATCGTGTCATCACTCGCGCGCAAAGAGCAAGGCTCCGCGTCAAGAGGGACCACTCGTAGGGGTAGCAGCAATGGACGCCGTACCAGTCACTGAGACGCAGTCGACCGTACAACATGCAGCGCGCGGAGACCGTGTTGCGCGGACGCGCGAGGCGATCATCTCCTCGACGCAGACGTTGGCGCAGGATGGCGAAGTCGCGCCGATCGTTCGCGACATCGCCAAGCTCGCCGGCGTCTCGGCGCGCACTGTGTTCCAGCATTTCGCCGACACCGCCGAACTCTACGTCGCCGTCCTCGGCCGCGTGCTCGCCTCCGTCACCGGCGATCCAGTCGACCTCAATCGCCAGCTGCCACTCGAACAGCGCATCGGCGTCGTCGTCGATCATCGCGCCCAGCGTTACGAGACGGTGCGGCCGATGTGGACCTTCATCCAGACCCTGCAACGCCGCTCGACGGAAGCCGCCGGCAAGCTGATGCAGATCTATTCCGGCAACCGCGAGCAGATCGCCGACTCCTTCGGGCCGGAGCTCTCGGCGCTGCCCGGCGACAAGCGTGAGCGGACCTTGAACGCGCTTTCCGTCGCGCTGACGCCCGAGAGCTGGATCGTGCTGCGTGAGCGCCTCGGCCTCACCGTCGAGCAGGCGCGCGAGGAATGGCGCTTCATCCTGCGGGCGATCTTCAGCGATACGCACTGATCTGCGTACCGAGCTAGAGGGCGGCGCGGCGCGCCAGCTCCTCGAGCGTCCTGTCGCGCGGACCCAGCTCCCGAAGATGGGTCACGGTGTTGCGCACATAGTCGATGTTGCTACCGGTCGCGCCTTTGCCCTGGCGCACCAACCGGATCGATTTCGCGAGCGATAATTTGCCCGCGAACTGGCGGTGCGCCCGGTCGGCGAGATAGACCAGCGCCGGCACAGTACGGCCGTCGGCGAGCTGCAGCGGACGGACTGCCTCGACATAGACGCCGTCGTTCTCGATCTCGCGTTGCCACAGATAGCGCCGGACTTTCTCGTACGATTTGGACGGCAGGCGATAGGCGAGGCCGCGGCAGGAACCGCCGGCCAGCAGGCCCAGGATCAGGCCGGGCTTCTTCGGCGTGCCGCGATAATGTTCGGAGTAGATGCAGAAGGCGCGGTGGAATCCGTGCAAGCGGGCCGGCTGCGTCTCGCGCACGGCGAAGCCCGGGTTCCACATCAGCGAGCCGTAGGCGAAAACCCAGACGGGCTTTGCGTCGCTCACGCCTGGTTGAGATGGATCAGCGCGCGGCGAATGTCGCGGGTGCGCGTGAACAGGTCGAACAATTTGTCGCCCTCACCCCAGCGGATGGCGCGCTGCAGGTAGAAGAGATCTTCCTGGAAGCGCTGGATCACCTCGAGCACCGCCTCGCGGTTGTTCAGGAAGATGTCGCGCCACATGGTGGGATCCGACGCGGCGATGCGCGTGAAGTCGCGGAAGCCGCCCGCGGAGTATTTCAGCACTTCGCTGTTCAAGTGACCGCCGAGATCGTCTGCAGTGCCCACGATCGTGTAAGCGATGAGATGCGGGAGGTGCGAGGTGATCGCGAGGATGCGGTCGTGGTCGGCCGGGGCGACCCGGTTGACCATGCTCCCCAGCGCCTTCCAGAAGGTCTCGAGCTTGTCGACGGCGGCGGCGTCGCTGTCGGGCAGCGGAGTCAGGATGCACCAACGGCCCTGGAACAGGTCGAGTAGCGCGGCCTCGGGGCCGGAATTCTCAGTGCCGGCGACCGGATGGGCCGGCACGAAATGCACGCCCTTCGGAATGTGCGGCGCCATGTCGGCGATCACGGTCTGCTTCACAGAGCCCACGTCCGAGATGATGCAGCCGGGCTTGAGTTTCGGCGCGATGGTCCTGGTCGCCTCGCCGCAGGCGCCGACCGGCGTGCAGACGATCACGAGATCGGCGTCCTCGACCGCGGCGGCGAGATCGGTGCCGCAGTGATCGACAAGCTTCAGCTTGTTGGCGAGATCGGCCGTCTCGGGCTTGCGCGTGGCCGCCACGATCTTGTTGGCGAGCCCGCGTTTGCGCGCGTCGAGCGCGATCGAGCCGCCGATCAGGCCGATGCCGATCAGGGCGATCTTGTTGAACAGCGGCCCATTCATTTGCTGTTCTTGCCGACGAAGCGGGCGAGGCTGTCCTGCACCAGCTTCATTTCCTTTTCGGTGCCGATGGTGATGCGCAGATATTCCGGCATGCCGTAGCCCGCGATCATGCGCGGGATCAGCCCGTCCTGCATCAGCCAGTCGTTGGCGGCGGTGGCGCGCTCGGCCGAGCCGAAGCTCACGGCCAGGAAGTTGCCGACGCTGGGCAGTGGATGCAGACCGAGCTTGACGAGCTCGGCGCTGAGCCAGGCGAGCTGCTTGTCGTTGTTATCGCGCGACGCCTTGGTATGCTCGGCATCCTCGAGAGCGGTGATGGCGGCGGCCTGGGCTGGCTGATTGACGTTGAACGGCTGGCGCAGCCGGTTGATCACATCGACGACGCCGGCAGGGCCGTACATCCAGCCAATGCGCAAAGCGCCCAGGCCGTAGATCTTGGAGAAGGTTCGCGTCATGACGACGTTCTCGGACTTGTCGACCAGCTCGATGCCCGACTCGTAGTCTTCCTTGGTGACGTATTCGGCGTAGGCGGCGTCGATCTGCAGCAGCACGTTCTTCGGGATCGCAGCATGCAGGCGGCGCACTTCGTCCTTGGTGATGTAGCTGCCGGTCGGATTGTTCGGATTGACCAATGCCACGAGGCGCGTCTTGTCGGTGATGGCAGCGATCATCGCGTCGACGTCGGTGCGGAAGTTCTTCTCCGGTGCGGCGACGGGCGTGGCGCCGACGCCCAGCGCGTTGATCGGGTACATCAGGAAGCCGTACTGGCTGTAGAGCAACTCGTCGCCCGGGCCGCAGTAGGCGCGTACCAGCAGGTTGAGCAGCTCGTCGGAACCGGTGCCGCAGATGATGCGCTTCGGATCGAGGCCATAGTGCTTGCCGATCGCCGTGCGCAGCTTCTCGGTGCCGCCGTCGGGATAGCGGTGCAGGTCGGGGGCTGCTTTGGCGTAAGCGGCCATCGCCTTGGGCGAGGGACCCATCGCGCTCTCGTTGGACGAGAGCTTGGCGATCGGCTCCTTGCCGTCGACCGAATCCTTGCCCGGAACGTAGGGCGCGATCTGCATGATGCCCGGACGCGGCTTGAGGGCCGACATGGCTGTTCTCCTGCTAGAAAACGATCAGGTCCGCGTCACGGCAGGCACGGCGTAGGCGCCGATCGAGGCGACGCTGCCGGTCTGCAGCTCGAGGGCCACACCGAGCTCGCGCAGGCGCTTGTCGCTTTCGGCGACGACGCCCGGCAGCTCGAGAAGATAGTGATGCACACCGCGCACATTCTGGTCCAGCGCCGATGTGAAGGCGGGGAGCGCGACCTTGGCGAAGGCCCCGGAGATGCGGTTGCGGCTGATCGCCGTTTCGGCCTCCAGCGAGATCAGGGTGCGGTCATCGCCGCTCTCCTCGGGCTCGATGCGAGCCAGCACCAGGGCCGAGATGCCGCGCGCGCGGGCGTTGGGCATCACCAGGAAGGGCAGCTTGCCCACGACGTTGGGCAGCGAGCTCTCGCCGCTTGCCAGTACCGGCCACCACGGCTGGGTGTCGGCCTCGATCGGCGCGGGCACGACGCCGATGGTGGCGGGATCGGCGCGCACGGCGGCCAGCACCTGCATCGGCGATTCGTGGCCCACCAGCGTGACCTGGCAGCCGAAATGGTCGCGCGCCAGGTCCCAGTAGCCCGGCTGGTCGGCCGGACGGCAGACCGCGATCTTGAGCGCCGGCGTCTGCATCAGGGCAAAGCTGCTCATCATCTCGCGCCACATGCGATAGACGGCGGCGGCGGGGAAGCGGCTGTCGTGGGTCGCCAGCCGCTTGCGCAGCACCTGCGCTTCCCGGCCGGGACGGAAGGACAGGCCTCCCGCCGGCTTGGCAGCCGAAATCTCGCCGACCAAGGTGGCGCGGCGCTGGATCAGGCCATGCAACTCACCGTCGATGGCATCGATCTCTTGGCGCAGGGTGTCGAGATTGGGCGTGTCCATTGAGTGAGCGGCGATACACGTTGGGGGGCCTTGCGTAAAGTCAGTCTTGCGCAAACCCGGGCGCGACCTTATAGAAAGCGTCCGTGGAATTTGAGCCGACCGGCTTGCGGCCACGTTAATCCTCGCTAAAAGGTCGGTGCTTCGAAAAAAGCCCCCGACCGACGGTCGGGGGCTTTTTCGTTTGGAGCGGCCCGTGTTGGAGCCAGGTGTGTTCGACGACCTGACCGATGCAGAGAGCAAGGCGCTTGCCCAATGCCGCCACGCGGTTCTGGGCACGGAGCGCCCGATGCGCCTCGACTGCGGTGTCGAGCTTGGGCCGTTCCGTATCGCCTACCAGACCTACGGCACCCTGAATGCCGATAAGTCGAATGCCGTGCTGATCTGCCATGCGCTGACGGGCGACCAGTTCGTGGGCGACAGCAATCCCGTCACCGGCAAGGACGGCTGGTGGGACAGTATCGTGGGTGCGGGCAAGATCCTCGACCCGGCGCGCTACTTCATCATCTGCACCAACGTGCTGGGCGGCTGCCTCGGCAGCACCGGACCGCTGGCGCACGATCCGGCCAACAAGCAGTCCTGGAACCTGCGCTTCCCGGTGGTGACCATCGCCGACATGGTACGCGCGCAGGCGGCACTCCTTGATCACCTGCAGATTCCGGACCTGTTCTGCGTGATCGGCGGCTCGATGGGCGGCATGCAGGTGCTGGAGTGGGCCGCGAGTTTCCCCAAGCGCGTGTTCGCCGCCGTGCCGATCGCGACGGCCGCGCGCCACAGCGCGCAGAACATCGCCTTCCACGAGGTCGGCCGCCAGGCGATCATGGCCGATCCCGAATGGAAAGGCGGCGACTATCGCCTGCACGACACGGCGCCGGAGCGAGGCCTGGCCGTCGCCCGCATGACCGCGCACATCACCTATCTTTCGGAGCAGGCGCTGCAGCGCAAGTTCGGCCGCGCCTTGCAGAACCGCGATGCACTAGGCTTCGGCTTCGACGCCGACTTCCAGGTCGAGAGCTACCTGCGGCACCAGGGCTCGACCTTCGTCGACCGGTTCGACGCCAACAGCTACCTCTACATCACGCGCGCGATGGATTACTTCGACTTGGCCGCCGCGCATGACGGCGTGCTGGCCAAGGCCTTCAAGGGCTCGGCGACGCGCTTCTGCCTGATGAGCTTCACCTCTGACTGGCTGTTCCCGACGCGCGAGAGCCGCGCCGTCGTGCATGCATTGAACGCCGCCGCGGCCAACGTGTCGTTCGTCGAGGTCGAGAGCGACAAGGGCCACGACGCCTTCCTGCTGGACGAGCCCGAGATGTTCCGCACCTTGAGCGGCTTCCTGCAGGGTGCCGCGACCGCGCGCGGTCTCAGGAGCCCCCGATGAGCCAGCCCACACGCACTCCTATTCGCGTCGACCTTCAGCTGATCGCCGACATGGTCCAGCCGGGCGGCCGTGCGCTCGACGTCGGCTGCGGCGATGGTTCGCTGCTGGCCTATCTCGTCAATTTCAAGCAGGTCGATGCGCGCGGCATGGAGCTCAGCCAGGCCGGCGTGAACGCCTGCGTCGCCAACGGCCTGTCGGTCGTGCAGGGCAACGCCGACACCGACCTGCGCGACTATCCCGACAGCGCCTTCGACTACGTGATCCTGAGCCAGACGCTTCAGGCAACGCGCGCGCCGCGCGAGGTGTTGGGGCAGATGCTGCGGGTCGGCAAACGCGCCATCGTCTCGTTCCCCAACTTCGCGCACTGGCAGGTGCGCCTGCGCCTGGTGTTCGGCGGCCGCATGCCCAACACGCCGTCGCTGCCGCACCGCTGGTACGACACGCCCAACATTCATCTCTGCAGCATCGACGACTTCCGCGCGCTGTGCCGCGAGATGGGCGTGAAGGTCGAGCGCGCCGTTGTCCTCAACCGCAACAGCAAGCCGATCCACCTGCCGCCCCTGCTCTCCAACCTGATCGGCGAGCAGGCCGTGTTCATGCTGCGGCGGGATTAACTGCCCGAAGTGCGGAAAGTCTTTTTGGGACCGCGGGCCTCCTCCGTACTATCGACCGGAGGTCGATAGTACGCTCCCGCTCGGATTCATGAGCGGGCCGGGAGGCCCGCGGTCCCAGGAAGAGGGCGTTCGAACATCACGTCGTGGTCGCCTTCGCCGATCGGAGCGAAGCCGTGGCGGAGATAGAAGCGGTCGGCGGGGCTTTGTTTCAGGACTTCGAGACGGATGGGTTTGCCCAGCGCATCGCCTTCGGCGAGCAGGGTCTTGAACACGCGCGAGCCGAGGCCGGCGTTCTGGTGGCGGGGAGCGAGGTAGAACGAGTCGACGGTGAGGTGTTCGGGGCCGTCGCGAAGAGCGACGCAGCCGGCGACCTCGTCATCGACCAGGATCAGGCGCAGGCCGGGCTGGTCGAAATGTTCGCGGAAGACGCGGCGCGAGCGTTCGGGGGTGAAGCGGCCGACCCTCTCGAGATGCACGCGCATCACCTCGGTGCGCAGCATCAGCAGCGGTTCGAAGTCGGCCTCGCTTGTCGGGCCGAAACGCCAGGCCTCGCTCACGCGTCTCTCAGCTCACCTTGCCGAAGAAGCGGTCGAGCCGGAAGGCGTTGGGCCACGCCTTGATGTCGAACCAGCCGACATCCGGATTGCTCGAGAGCAGCAGCCGGTCGGCGCGGGCGACCAGGTTCTCCTCGGGCACGTAGCCGACGCCGCCCTCGGCCGGCGAGATGCGGCTGTCGAGCGAGTTGTCGCGATTGTCGCCCATCATGAAGTAGTGCTTGTCCGGCACGAGATAGACCGGCGTGTCGTCGTAGCGGTCGGTGTCGGAGATCTCGATCATCTCGTGCTCGCGGCCCTTGCCGTCGGCCGTCGGCAGCGTCTCGAGATAGAGGTTCGAGCCCTCGAACGTGCCGGCCGGACGGCGCGGCACCTGCACGTCGTTGATGTAGAGCCGCCCTTCCTTCATCTGGATGCGGTCGCCGGGCAGGCCGATCAGGCGCTTCACATAGGTCGTGGCAGGATCGCGCGGCAGGCGGAAGACGATGACGTCGCCGCGCTCGGGCGGCTTGTCGAACAGCCGGCCCGAGACGCCGGGCACGACGCCGAGCGGCAGCGAATATTTGCTGAAGCCGTAGGCGAACTTGCTGCCGATCAGCTCGTCGCCTACCAGGAGGGTCGGCACCATCGAGGGCGAGGGCACGCGATAGGGCTCGGCCACCACCGTGCGCACGACCAGTACCAGCGCGAGCGAGAACGCGATCGGCTTGACCTGGCTGATCCAGCTCTTGTCCATGACGGAAATCCCCGCGGAATTTACAGCCGCAGGCTAGGCCTTTGCCGCGATCTTGGCCACGCGGGGCTTTGCCACAGCGATCCAGTCCTTCGTATCCAGCTCCATCGAGCGGTCGAGCCGGCCGGCGTTGAAGAACAACGTGTCGTTGGCCAGCAAATCTTCCTCGACCACGATCGAGAGCACCGGATTGAGGGCAAACGGCGGCACCGCGCCCATCACGCAGCCGGTCAGCTCCTGCGCCGTCTCCGGGCTGGCGAAGCCGCACTTCTTGGCCTCGAAGAGGGCCGCCACCGCGGCGAAGTCCAACTTGCGCGAACCGGGCAGGATCGCGAGCACCGGCCGCTTGCCACCGCCGCCGCCACGCACGTCGAGCACCATCGCCTTGGCCGCCTGGTCGGGCCGGTTGCCGCGGATGGCGCTGATCGCCTCCGACTTGCCTTCGGCTTCATGTTCGATGACTCGGAACTTGGCCTTGGCCTCTGTCAGCAGCGCGACCAACTGGTCGAAAGTTTCACCGGCCACGGACCACCTTCTCGGACAGGATCTTCAGCGCATCCTCGAGGCTCGGCACCTTGCCGTCGGCCGGCGCGATGTGGGCGTCGACGGTGCGGCGATGGCTCTTCACGGTCGCCTCGGTCATCAGCGGCTCGACGCCGGTCTCGCGCAAGGTGCGGGCGACCAGGCCCATCTCTTCCCAGCGGCGATGGGCATGAACGACATGGGTCTGCATCAGCATGGAGAGCGAGCCCGCGAAGGTCCGCGCATCGATGTCGCCGAGACAGGCCATCACTTCCGGCAAAATTCCCTGGCGCTCGGCCGCGACGAACGACTCGACGGCCAGCGCCTCGATGCCCTTCACGATCACCGAGCGCAGCATCTTCACCGACGAGGCGCTGCCGGGCTTGGGCCCGAGATAGCTCGCCACGAAGCCGTTGTCGTTCATCCAGGCCACGAGCGGCTCGGCGCCGTCGCCGGCGACCAGCATCTGCGCCTTGATGCCCGACGAGAAGAAGCCGCCCATCACGGCGACGTCGATGTAGTGGCCCGCGCCGGTGCCGATTTCGCCGCGATCCTCTTCCGACATCTTGCCGGTGACGGTGCAGAGATCGAGATAGAGCGCGCCCTTCTTCAGCAAGGGAGCTGCCGAAAGTGCGGCATCTCGCGCGAACTCGCCCTGCACGGCGCAGATCACGAGATCGGCCTCGCTCAAGGCTGCGGTATAGTCGGCGGAGATCGCGACATCGAGCCGGCGCGCTTCGTTGCCCAGCGCTGTGCCGCGTGTGTCCTCGTCCAACGCCGTGTCGATCGCGATCAGGCGGCGCGGGGCGTTGTCGCCAGGCTTCGACACGCCGCGCCAACCGCCCTCGGCTGCAAGGCCGCGCGCGATGGCGGACCCTGCTTCGCCGAAACCGACCAATGCTATGACCCGAGGCGCAATGACTTGAGGGGATACGTTCATGTTCATTCTCCTCCCCCGTTATACGAGGGAGGAAGAGGGATTAGGAAGCGGGTGCTTCCCCGTCCTCGTTACGCGCGGCGATGTGCGTATCGCGCGAGGCCGCGATGCGCAGCTTCGGCCGCACGGTTGCGATCTCGTGCGACGTGCGCTCGGCCACGCCGGCATAGAGCTGCTTGCCGGATTCGATGACGCTCACGCCGGCGAAGCGGCCGAGCCAGCGGCGGCCGTAGCGCTCGAAGGTCGGCGCCATGCGCAGCGCCAGCCGCGAGGTGGTGGGCGGCATGTAGAGCGCGCGGGTCTGGCGCATCGGCGCGAACATGTTGGCGCGCAACAGGCCCGCGACCTGGCCCGGCGAATAGGGATGGCCCTGGTAGAAGGGCGAGCGGTCGAGCTGCGACCACAGGCCGGCGCGCGTCGGCACGACCGAGATCAGCCGGCCGCCGTCGGCCATCACCCGCCAGATCTCGCGCAGGAACGGGCGAACCTGCTCGCTGCTCTCCAGCGCATGGACCAGCAGCACCTTGTCGACCGAGCGGTCGGGCAACGGCAGATCCATTTCCTCGACGAAGGCCGTATGGTTGGCGCCCTTGCGCGGCCACCGGGTCACGCCCTGCGGGCCCGGCATGAAGGCCAGCGTCCGTCCGGCCTCCTCCATGAAGGGGCGCAGGAAGGGAGTGGCATAGCCCAGACCCAGGACGGTCTCGCCCTTCACCGACGGCCAAACCTCGCGCAGCCGGGCGCGCAGCAGGCGCACGGTCATCTGGCCGAGGCGGCTGCCGTAGAAGTCGTTCAGGTCGAGAACGTCGGTCCACATGAGGCAATCCTAGCAGAAAGCAGGCCCGGAGGGGCATCCCTGGCCCATGGCGGGCGCAGGCCAGAGTTGCTACCCTTGCGCATCATGAGCACAACCCTCGAAATCGTCCGAATCCCCGTCCTCAGCGACAACTACGTCTGGCTAATGCGGGAGCCGCAGTCCGGTTCCGTGGGCGTGGTCGATCCCGCCGTGGCCGGCCCCGTGCTGGCCGAGGCCGACAAGCGGGGGTGGAAGATCACCCATATCCTGAACACCCACCACCATGGCGACCATGTGGGCGGGAACATGGAGATCAAGAGCGCCACCGGCTGCACCATCGTGGGTCTGGGCCGCGACAAGGCCCGCATTCCGGGCATCGACGTCACCGTCGACGACGGCGACCGCTACCGCTTCGGCGAGGCCGAGGGCGAGGTGATCTTCGTGCCGGGCCACACCAGCGGCCACTGCGCCTATGCTTTCCGCGACCAGCAGGCACTGTTCTGCGGCGACACGCTGTTCGCGCTGGGCTGCGGAAAGATGTTCGAGGGCACGCCCACCCAGTTCTGGACCTCGCTCAGCCGGCTGCGCGCCCTGCCCGACGACATGCGGGTTTACTGCGCGCACGAGTACACCCAGTCGAATGCGCGCTTTGCGCTCACCGTGGAAACGGATAACAAGGCTCTCAAGGAGCGCTCGGCCGCCATCGATGCCGCCCGCGCCAAGGGCGAGGCGACGGTGCCGAGCCTGCTCGGTGAGGAAAAGCTGACCAATCCGTTCCTGCGGGCCGACGTTCCGTCGGTGCAGAAGGCGGTCGGCATGACGGGCAAGGATCCGATCGAGGTGTTCGCCGAAGTGCGCCACCGCAAAGACGTGTTCAGGTAAGGAACAAGACAGTGGCATGGACGCCGACGGCCGAGACGATCGCCACACTGACGGTCGACCAGATCAAGAATCTCCGCAAGAACGCCGAGGACCGCGAGCTCGCGGACGTCGTGGCGCTGTGCGACGCCGAGCTCGAGAAGCGCAAGCCGGTCAAGGTTAAGAAGGAAAAGGTGGCCAAGGCCCCCAAGGTGCCGAAGGTCCCCAAGGCCAAGAAGGCCGCGGCCGAAAAGACCGAAGACGAAGCCGAAAAGGCCGACGGCTAGCCTTTCAGGCGAGTCTTCCCAGCAGCGATCCCAGCGTTTCGATCTCGGCCGCCGCCCAGCGGTCGCTAAACACGTCCGCCGCGAGGCGGGTGAAGGTGGCCTCTGCGTCGGCCACGGCGCGCTGGCCGGCCTTGGTCAGCACGACATAGGCAAAGCGCGCGTCGTGGGCGTGGCTCTCCCGGCCCAGGAACCCGCGCTTCTCGAGCGGCGCCGTGGTGCGCGTCACCGTCGAGGGGCTGACGGCCAGCAGCTTGGCCAGCTCGATCCGGCTCAGCCGCCCGCCCTCGGCATCGGCCACGTGCATCAGCAGCAGCGCGTCCTTCAGCGACAACCCATGGACCGCGCCCAGCCCCGCCGCGAACTTCTCTTCCAGCCGCGCGCCCGCCTGGAACAGGCGCAGGGCGGCGATCGCGGCGGACTCGGATGATGTTTCCATATGGAAGTAATATGGAAGTGTATTGGAAATATCAAGGATCAGCTTTATATTGCGTTTATCGCATAAGTATGCTATAGAATTCCAGACAAGAGCTTACTTGTGGCGCCGCAATGTCTTGCGGACACCGCTTCCTTTTATTCCCGTTTTTAAAAGCGTTACCTTTGGTAACCGCTATACGCCCCTACCGGTCGATAACGAACCGAGTCTCGAGGTCCTTGCTCTTGCTGCGCTCGCCCACGGTGTGCAGCTCGACATGCCGGGACTGGCTCGAGCGGCCCATGATGGCGACGGCGCGGCAGCCGATGAAGCCGGCGCAGAAGGCGGCGGCGGCGGCCACGTGGATCGGCTCGGTCACCGGGTCCTGTAGTGCGGCCGAGGCGAAGTCGACCATCGACAGGATGACGATGCCGGTCGCGGCCAGGACGCCGTCGGCGGCGCTGGGCAGGCGCACCAGGCCCCACACGCGGTCGATCTCGACGGCCAGCGCGTGGCCACGGCTGCGGCCGATCAGGCTGCCCAGCACCAGGCCGGCCACCCACTCGCCGTCGTGCGGCAGGGTCGCGTCGAACACGCCGGCCAGCAGGACGAGGGCAACCACGGCGGCGAACACCGCCGGGACCGACAGGCGCCACAGCCGGATGATGCTGGCGCGCGTCTGGGCGGTGGTGGTCCAGAGGCAGCACACGGCCAGGACGACGGTGAGGATATTGGTCAGGCCGAGAGGCGCATCGATCATCGCCCTATATTCTCCTCCGCGACCGGCGTGCCAACACCTGCCTGTGCGACTGATTCGCACCTCACAGGGTGCGCTCCTCGGCAGCCCGCTACTGGGCGCGCAGCACCAGCGCCTCGCGCAGCGCCGCCGCGCACAGGCTGGTGCCGCGCCGCGCGCCGTGCAGCAGCATCGGCGAGCTGAGGAACCCGTGCAGCATGCCGCCGAACTCGATCAGATCGGCCACCGTGCCTTCCTGCTGCAGCCGCCAGGCATAGGCGCGGCCCTCGTCGCGCAGCGGATCGTAGCCCGCGGTCACGACGGTGGCGGGCGGCAGGTTTGCGAGCGACTTGGCCCGCAGCGGCGAGACCCGCCAGTCGTCACGCGTCGTCTTGTCGGGCGTGTAGTGGTCGATGAACCATTCCATGGTCGCGGCATTGAGGCCGTAGCCATCGGCGAAGCTCGTGTACGATTCCGCGCGCGCCACGATGTCGGTCACCGGATAGGCCAAGAGCTGCATGCGCAGCTTCGGGCCCTTGTGGTCGCGCGCCCAGATCGCGACGGCTGCCGCGAGATTGCCGCCGGCGCTGTCGCCGCCGATCGCCAGCTTGTTGGGATCAACGCCGATCGAGGGGCCGTTGGCGGCCAGCCATTGCAGGGCCGTCACGACATCGTCGAAGGCGCCAGGAAAGCGCGTCTCGGGCGCCAGGCGATAGTCGACGGCGAGGACGGAGATGCCGGCCTCGATGGCGAGTTGGGCACACAGCACGTCGTGGCTGTCGAGGTTGCCGAACACCCAGCCACCGCCGTGGGCATAAAGAAGAGCGGGCAACTTGGCCTCGGGCGACAGCCGGTCGGGGCGATACAGTCTAACCGGCACGGAACCGCCATCTTTGGACGGTATCCTGCGGTTGATGACCGTGATGCCATCGGGCAGCGGCCCTTGGCCGGCGGGACGCATCGCCAGATAGAGCCTGCGCGCGTCGGCCGGGCTGAGGGTGTTCCAGGCCGGGCGGTTCGCGGCGGCCATGAGGTCTATGAGACGTTGGGATTCGGGATCGAGTGCCATGGCTTTACTGTATCACTGCGGTGACTGATGTACTGTGACTCATGACGTTCGATCCCGACGATAGTGCGCCCCAATCGCCCAAGCGGTCGTGGTGGCGGGCGATCCGCTTTCGCAGACCGACAATGAGCGGCTTCTCGCTCGGTGGTGCGCGGCGCTGGCGCTGGATCGTGGTCGGGGTTCTGGCGCTGCTGGTTCTTTATTATCCGGTGGGTGCGCTGATCGTCGAGAACATCGACGACGATCCGCAGTTTGGCCCCAGCGGCATGGCGCCGGGCGAGAGCCAGGCGGTTGCCGTCGCCGCCGGCCTGGTGACGCGCGAAGTCGATGTCCACCAGTGGACGCCGATGCAGCCGTTCTTCACGCCGGCCGGCATCCTCGACAACATGCCCAACTTCCAGCGCGGCATCATGGCGGCGCTGGGCCGCTTCTCGACCGAGCTGATGGACCAGCTCGGCCGCACCCGCGGCTCGAGCCAGACCGACCGCGACCTCGAGCAGGCGCGCGGCTTCCTGAACGAACAGCCCAACATCTGGATCTGGCAGCCCAGCGTCTCGTTCTGGCCGTCGGCCACCTCGGCGCAGAAGTACCGCGCCGGCCGCGACAAGCTCGTGGCCTACAACAAGCGGCTGGCCTCGGGACAGGCGGTGTTCGAGCGCCGCTCCGACAATCTGCAGGCGCTGCTCGACCGTATTGCCAACGATGAAGGCTCCGACTCCGCGGTCATCGACCAGCACATCATCGAGCAGGCCGGCAATCTGTTCGACACGCACTGCGACGACATCTTCTATTTCAACAAAGGCCGGCTCTACGCCAACTACCTGCTGATGCGCGAGCTGGGCAAGGATTTCGAGGCCGTCATCAAGGAGAAGGGGCTGACTCCGTCCTGGCAGCAGACGGTCGAGACCTTCCGCATCGCCTCCCAGCTCGAGCCGTGGGTGGTGTGGAACGGCTGGCCGGATGCCTTCCTGATCCCCAACCACCTCGCGGCGCAGGGCTTCTATCTGCTGCGCGCCCGCACCCAGCTTCGCGAGATCAGCGCGATCCTGCTGAAGTAGGCGGGTTCGGTGGAGATCTACCTCCCGATCGCCGAGCAATCGATCAACGTCTTCGTGCTGCTGGGATTGGGCGGCATGGCGGGCCTGCTGGCCGGCATGTTCGGCGTCGGTGGCGGGTTCCTCGCCACGCCGATGCTGATCTTCGTCGGCATTCCACCCGCCGTCGCCGTCGCCAGCCAGGCCAACCAGGTGATCGCCAACTCGGTGTCGTCGCTGCAGGTCCAGTGGCGGCGCGGCAACGTCGACCTGCGCATGGGCCTGGTGCTGCTGCTGGGCGGCGTGCTGGGCTCCTCGGCCGGCGTGGTGCTGTTCACCTATCTCAAGCGCATCGGCCAGATCGATTTCGTGATCGCCGTGCTCTACGTGGTGATGCTGTCGGCGATCGGCGGGCTGATGTCGTTCGAGAGCCTGCGGACCTACTTCCGTCAGCGCCGTCACCCCGAAGCGCCGCGCGGCAAGCTGCATCAGCATTACCTGGTGCACCGGCTGCCGCTGAAGATGCGCTTCTACAAGTCGAAGCTCTACATCAGCGCGCTGCTGCCGATCGGGCTCGGGTTCCTGATCGGTATCCTCTCGGCGATCCTCGGTGTCGGCGGCGGCTTCGTCCTGGTGCCGGCGATGATCTACCTGCTGGGCATGCCGACCTCGGTCGTGATCGGTACGTCCAACTTCCAGGTCCTGTTCGTGGCGGCCAACGTCACCTTCCTGCAGTCGGCGACCAACGGCACGGTCGACGTGGTGCTGGCCGTCCTGCTGATCCTGGGGGGGGTGGTGGGAGCCCCCATCGGCTCGCGGCTGGCGGCCAAGCTGCCGGGCGTCGTCCTGCGCGGGCTGATGGCCGTGCTGATCCTGGCGGTGGCGGCCGAGCTGCTGGTCGAGCTGTTGCGCGCGCCGTCCTCTCCTTATTCGTTGGGCATCCGCGAGGTGCTGCGATGAGGCGGGTGCTGCTTGGGCTCCTGCTCTGCCTGCTGGCAGTGCCGGCGTTCGCCCAGACGCCACGCTTGGAGACGCCGCCGCCCTCCGTTCCGAATGGGCCGCCGCCTTCCGTTCCGCCCTCCGTCTCCACCGCGCCCCTGCCGGATTCCGCAATTCCGGCAGCTCCCCCCGACCTGGTGATGGACCTGTCGTCCGCGCGGGTGTCGATCACCTCGGCCTTCCAGGGCGAGAAGCTGCTGCTGTTCGGCATGTTCGATCCGCCGGGTGAGGTCGTGGTGGTGGTCCAGGGGCCGCCCGCCCGCGAGACGGTGATGCGCAAGGAGCGCTTCCTCGGCCTGTGGCTGAACACCGGGCGCCAGGGCTTCGACGACGTGCCGGCTTATTACTACATCGCCGCCAGCCAGCCGCTGCAGCGCCTGCTGGCGCGCGGCACCGGCGGCGAGATCCTGTCACTGGCCGACCGGCTGGCCAGTGTGCGCTCGGTGGGTAGCCGTGAGGACAGCGAACTCACCCGTTTCCGCATCGGCCTGACCGAGGTGAAGCGGCGCGAGGGGCTCTATCCGGCGGACATCGGCCAGGTCACCATTCAGGCCAATCGCCTGTTCCGGGTCGACCTGCCGTTCCCGTCGCGTCTGCCCGAGGGGATCTACGACGTGCGGGCCTATCTGTTGCGCGACGGCAAGATCGTGGCCGCGGTGCAGCGGCCGCTGCCGGTCAGCAAGGTTGGCTTCAACGCCCAGCTCGCCGGCTGGGCCAGCCGCAACGGCGAATTCTATGGCCTGGGTGCGATCCTGATGGCGCTCCTGGTCGGCTGGCTGGGCGGCACAATCATGCGACGGCTCTAGGGGAAGAGGGGAAGACCACCATGGCCGACGGAACACGCGTCTTTCTGGTCGTCGTCGACGAAAGCCCGGAAATGCGGACGGCGCTGCGCTATGCCTGCCGCCGCGCCAAGCGCACCGGTGGTCGGGTGGCGCTGCTCTATGTGATGGATCCGCCGGAAACCCAGCAATGGGGCGGCGTCGCCGACCTGATGCGCCAGGAAGCGCGCCAGCAGGCCGAGCAAGTGGTGGCGACCCACGCCGAGCAAGCCTCGACGCTGACCGGTCAGCCGCCCGCCATTCATATCCGCGAAGGCAAGAGCCGCGAGGAGTTGCTGAAACTGATCGCCGAGGACCGTTCAATCTCGGTTCTGGTGCTCGGCAGCTCGTCCACGAACGAAGGACCGGGTCCGCTCGTCACGGCGTTCATCGGCAAGAGCGGTGGTCAGCTCCGCATCCCGCTCACCATCGTGCCGGGCGGTCTGACCGAGGCGGAGGTCGACGCAATCGCATAGAGTGTGAAGTAATTCATGCGACCTTTTTCCATAGGGTTCCCCGGAACCAGCCTTTGCATCGCGCAGAGCGAACCAAGCCGATCCTGAGATGATCTTGGTTAACTAACTGTGATCGCACAAACATAACGAAACTTTCCATAACTTCTATACAGAGACACCCAAGAATCATCTTGATCGGGGTGGCGCCGGTTCCTACCTCGGACAGGCACTTTTGAGGGTCGGACATTTTCCGGCCCACCTCGGAGGTAAGTTTGTTTATCCAGACCGAGCAGACCCCAAACCCGTCGACCCTGAAGTTCCTCCCCGGCCGGGTGGTGATGGACAAGGGCACGCTGGACTTCGCTGGCGCCGACGTCGCGACCGGCTCTCCCCTGGCCAAGCGCCTGTTCGCGGTCGAGGGCGTGGAGCGGGTGTTCTTCGGCGCCGACTTCGTCACCGTCACCAAGGCGGCCGACAAGGACTGGCAGATCATGAAGCCCTCGATCCTGGGTGGCATCATGGAGCACTACACCTCCGGCGAGCCGGTCGTGTCGGGCGAGGCCCAGGCCGCCGCCGGCGACGCGTCGGCCGATGACGACGAGGTCGTGGCCCAGATCAAGGATTTGCTCGAGACCCGCATCCGGCCCGCGGTGGCCCAGGACGGCGGCGATATCGTCTATCACGACTTCCGCGACGGCGTGGTCTACCTGCAGATGCAGGGTTCGTGCTCGGGCTGCCCGAGTTCGACCGCCACCCTCAAAATGGGAATTGAGAACCTTCTGAAGCACTACGTGCCGGAAGTCGTCGAAGTGCAGGCGGTCCAGTAAGTCCGTCGGCCAGTCAAGCGTCAGCGTCTGTAGAGCGTAGCGTCGCGGCCCCCAAGGCCGCGTGCCTGATCGTTCGTTCCTGAAATAAACGAAGAGAGAAGCATGCGGTTTCTGGTTCAGCCCGCCCTTGATAGTGGGCGATTATATGCCTTCCCCGCCGCCTGGGCGGTGGTCCTCCTCAGCGGGGTCGGCTTCCGTCAGCCCCTCCCCGACATCGACGCTTCCTCCTTCCTCAGCTTCAGCCCGGTGGGCCATACCGAAGCCACCCTGCCCGAATTCAACTCGCCGATGAATGCGGACACCAGCGCGCTGATCTTCGTGCGAAACGACATCGACATCGACACTGGCGCGCAGACGCAGGCCGACGCGCAGACCCAGTTCAACGTGCGCGACATCGCCGGCGGCCACGGCCGCTTCGCCGCTCCCGGCAACGCCGTGCGTCGCCAAGTGCAGTCACGCTTCATCAACCCGCGCACCGCCGACGAGCTCGCGGGTTTCTTCCGCGACCAGTCCTTCACGTTGACCGACGTGCGCCTGGGCGCCGCCGTGCCGCCGATCAAGGTCGAGCGCGTGCCGGACGACCTCAACACCAAGGACGGCGTCGAGCGCAAGATGCTGTTCATCACCGCGCTGCTGCCGGTGATCCTCGACGTGAACCATCGCGTGCTGCAGGAGCGCGAGCAGCTCATCGTGCTGCGCGAGAAATTCTTCGGCAGCCCCGATAGCCTGACGGCGTTCGACAAGGCATGGATCTCCCAGCTCGCCGAACGCTACGAGATGCCGATCGAGCAGATCGACAAGGACCAATTCGTCCAGCTCATGGGCCGCGTCGATATCGTGCCGCCGTCGATGGCGATCGCCCAGAGCGGCATCGAATCGGGCTGGGGCACATCGTTCGCCGCACGCACCGGCAACGCGCTGTTCGGCCAGATCCAGTCGATCGGCCAGCATGCCGTATCGGTGTCGTGGAAGCCGGGCGCCGGCATGCCGCAGCCTTTCGCCAACGTGGGCGAGGCGGCCGACGCCTATGTCGCCAACCTCAATACGCATCCGGCCTATGCGGCCTTCCGCACCGAGCGCGCCGCCATGCGCGAGCGCGGCGAGACGCCGGACGGCTACAAGCTGATCGGCCAGCTGCTGCGCTATTCCGAGCGCGGCCTGGGCTATGTCCAATTCGTGCGTCAGGTGATGCGCGAGGACAAGCTCAACGACTTCGACAACGCGCAGCTGCAGCTTTCGGGCTTTTAGGTCCTAAAGCATAGGTCGCGGCAGATCGGCATTGGAGACGAGCGGATAGCGCCGCGCGTCGAACAGCTGATAGTGCCACCACTCGTTGCGATAGAAGTCCCAGCCAGCCGTGGTCATCAACCCCATCAGCAAGAGGCGATTGCGCTGCGCTTCGGCCGAAACGTCGGTGCGGCCGTGATGCGAGAGCGGCGTGAAGGCGTCGAAGCCGGTGCCCATGTCGAGGTCGCTGCCTTCAGGATCGATCAACGTGAGGTCGACGGCCACGCCACGCGAATGTGGCGAGCCGCGGCGCGGGTCGGCCAGGAATTCGGGATCGGGATTGACGTTCCACAGCGCCCACTGCGCTTCCACGGGACGAAGCGCGTCGAAGATGCGCAGGCGATAGCCGAGTGGCTTGGCCAGCGCGATCGCCGCGGTGAGCTTCTCCGCCGCCGCGCGATGCAGCCAGCATTCGGCGTTTCGATAGACCGGCTTGCCCGTTAGATTGGCGTCGGTCGCATAGGCCAAGCTAACCTCGACGTCGACGTCGGGCGGAGCGATCGCAACCAGATCGAGTTTCATGATTCCAGACTATGACTGAAGTCGTCCTTGCTTTCGATTGCGCCGTGCAGGGGCTCGGTGTCGCTGTCGTGCAGGATGGCATCGCCTTGGCGTCGCGGCGCGAGGAGGGGCGGGAGCAGGCCGCCCGCCTGCTGCCGGCGATCGCCGAGGTCAGGGCCGAGGCGGGCGTCGAGAAGCGCGCCCTGTCGCTGATCGCGGTCACCACCGGTCCCGGCAGCTTCACCGGCGTGCGTGTGGGGCTGGCGGCGGCACGCGGCCTCGCCATGGCGCTCGGCATCCCCCTGGCCGGGATCACGACGACCGACGCCCTGCTGGCGCAGGCGCAGGCAACCGACCGTGTGGTCGTCGCTGCCATCGATAGCCACCTCGGCGATTGGTTTTGCGCACTTCGGGCAGCTGAGCCGACCCCGTTCATTATCTCCACCGAAGGGCTGGCAGCGCGACTGGAAGGCAAGCCTTGTGTCGTGATCGGGCCGCAGGCCGCCACGCTGGCGCCGCTGCTGGTCAATGCGCAGGCACAGGTCGCCTTGCCGGATCCTGCCGTGATCGCGCGCCTTGCCCTCGAGATCGGCACCGAGGGCTGGCGCGTCCGGAACCGGACCGATGGGATGCCGCGTCCACTTTATCTGCGCGGTGTGAACATCACCTCGCCCGACGGCACCCGCCGCACGGTCGACTGAATGCCGTCGTTCGAGCTTCGCGTGCTGGAGACGCCCGATCTAGAAAGTGCGGCGGACTTGCATCGTGCGGCCTTCGCCCCGCTGGGCGAGCGCGGCTGGACACGCCAGGAGATGGCCGAGCTGATCGCGTCGCCCGGTGTGAGCGGCGTCGTTCTTTTGACGGCAAGCGAGGCCGCGGGCTTCGCTCTCTGTCGGGTTGCTGTGGATGAAGCGGAGTTGCTCACGATCGCCGTCGATGCGGCCCAACGCCGGCGCGGTGCCGGGCGCGCCTTGCTGGCGGCTGTGATCGAGCGTGTGCGGGCTGCGGGGGCGACGACGCTGTTCCTCGAAGTGGGCGCCGACAATCCGGCGGCACTTGCTCTTTATAACCAGAATGACTTCCACACGGTTGGGCGACGGGCCGGTTACTACGCACGCGGCGCGGGGCCAGCGGCGGATGCGCTGGTCATGCGTCGAACGCTCATGCCCGGCGGATAGTCACGATATGGTCATTCCCCTCGGCTATTATCCCCAAGATGCAGTGGCCTTCATCGCGAGCTGCCTTGGGCACGTTACGCAGCGGTTCCTCGCCGCGCAGCCGCACGCTCAGGATTTCCCCCGCGCGCATGCGTTCCAATCGCAATTTCGTCCGCACGAAGGTCATCGGACAGACCTCGCCGGTGATATCGATGGTCTGGACCGCCTCGTCGGGAGGGGGTGGGGTGTGCATGCCGCCAACTATACCCCGTTTGCCGGCCGGTGTAGGGTGCCCCGACATGACTGATAGCCGTTCAAAGCTCGAGGCGCTGTGCGCCGAACGCGGTCTCAAGATGACCGACCAGCGCCGCGTCATCGCACGCGTGCTTTCCGAATCGTCCGACCATCCCGACGTCGAGGCGTTGCACAAGCGCGCCACCACGGTCGATCCCAACATCTCGATCGCCACGGTCTACCGCACCGTCCGGCTGTTCGAGGAAGCGGGCATCCTGGCCAAGCACGATTTCGGCGACGGTCGCGCGCGCTACGAGGAAACACCGGAAGAGCATCACGACCACCTGATCGACATCCAGTCGGGCAAGGTCATCGAATTCCACAACGACGAGATCGAGGAACTGCAGCGGCGGATTGCCGAGAAGGCGGGCTACCGCCTCGTCGGCCACCGGCTCGAACTCTATGGCGTTCCGATGGACGGCAAAACCGACCGTCAAAAATGAGTAGACGCGACGCTTACCGATTCGATAATGGCCTCATGACCGGGGCGGCCACCCTGCGGATGACCCACTTGCGGATGATCCATGCGCATTGACCGTGCTGACAGTGAATCAGAGCTTCTTGGCCCGCCGATCTCCAACCGGGAGATCGTCCAGGTCGTTGCCGGCGATTTCGAAGTCCGTCTGGCCCAGACGCCGGCCGAGATCGATGCCGCCCAGGCGCTGCGCTATCGCGTCTTCTACGAAGAGATGTCGGCCAATCCGTCGCCCGAGATGGCGGCGGAGCGCCGCGATTTCGACGAGTTCGACCGGGTCTGCGATCACCTGCTGGTGCTCGACCGCCGTCGCGGCGAGGGGCCGGAAGGCATCGTCGGTACCTATCGCCTGATCCGCCGCGAGACGGCCGCCCTGGCGGGCAGGTTCTATTCCGCGAGCGAGTACGACATCCAGAAGGTGATCGACTATCCCGCGGAAGTGCTGGAGCTCGGCCGCTCCTGCGTCGCCAAGGACGCGCGCAACACCGCGACCATGCAGATGCTCTGGCGCGGCATCGCGCTCTACTGTTACCACTACGGCATCAAGGTGATGTTCGGCTGCGGAAGCTTCCCCGGCACTGATCCGGCGCAGCATGCGCAGGCCTTCTCCTATCTTTATCATAATCACCTGGCGCCGCCGGAGATCCGCGCCCGCGCGCTGCCGGAGCGCTACGTCGACATGAACATGATGTCGCCCGAAAGCTTCGACCCGCGCCGCGCGATGGCGCGTGTCCCGCCGTTGATCAAGGGCTACCTGCGGCTGGGCGGCTTTGTCGGCGACGGCGCCGTGATCGACAGCCAGTTCAATTCGACCGACGTGTTCATCATCGTCAAGACCGAGCTCGTGACGGAGAAATACATCCGTCATTACGAGCGCGGCGTTCGCTGAGCAGGACGGACCAGCCACACCCACGATGTGGATCGGTTCTCCCTTGCGCGGCACGTTCCGGCTGGTGAGCTACGTCACGCTCACGCTCGTGCTGCTGCCGATCTACCTGCTGGCGCAGGCGCTGCGCATCCAGCCCGTCATCCGCTGGATGCCGGTCGCCTATCACCGCACCGTCTGCTTCATCCTGGGAATCAAGGTGCGCGTGCACGGCGTGCGCTCGCGCGTCACGCCGACCCTGTACGTGTGTAACCACGTCTCCTACCTCGACATCGAGGTGATGGGCGGGCTGGTGCCAGGCAGCTTCGTGGCCAAGGCCGAGGTCGCGACCTGGCCGTTCTTCTCGACGCTCGCCAAGGCGCAGCGCACGATCTTCATCGAACGCCGCTCGGGCAAGACCAGCGCCAGCCGGGACGAGATGATGCGGCGGCTCAACACCGGCGACAATCTGCTGCTGTTCCCCGAGGGCACCTCGAGCGACGGCACGCGCGTGCTGCCCTTTCGCAGCGCCTTGTTTGGCGTAGCCCAGCTCCGTCGCAACGACACGCCGATCGTGGTTCAGCCAGTCTCGATCTCCTACACGCGGCTCGATGGCATTCCGCTCGGTCGCTACTGGCGCCCGCTGTTCGCCTGGTTCGGCGATCTCGACCTGGTGCCGCACCTTTGGCAGATGGTTTGTCTCGGCGAGACCGAGGCGGTGGTGACGTTCTTCCCGCCGATCGACATCGACCGGCTGGGCGACCGCAAGAAGCTGGCCGAACACTGCTTCCGGCAGGTCTCCTCGGGCGTTCAGGCGGCCAACACCGGCCGGCTGGAACTGCTGCCGCCGCCGGTCAAGGCTGCCTAGACCCTCCGGGACGCGGGTGATAGAAGCCGCTCGGTGACCCTGGAAAAAGCCCAGAAACGCGTCTTCATCCGGACCTACGGGTGCCAGATGAACGTCTACGATTCCGACCGCATGGCCGATGTCCTGCGGCCGCTGGGCTATGGCATGGCCGAGACGCCGGAGCAGGCCGACCTGGTCGTGCTGAACACCTGCCACATCCGCGAGCACGCTTCCGAGAAGGTCTATTCCGAGCTGGGCCGCCTGCGCGACATCAAGAACGAGCGCCGGGCCGAAGACCGCGACCTCACCATCGCGGTGGCAGGCTGCGTCGCCCAGGCCGAGGGCGCCGAGATCATGACCCGCCAGCCCGCGGTCGACATCGTCGTGGGAACGCAGGCCTATCACCGCCTGCCGCAGCTGCTGGCCGAGGTCGAGCGCAAGAGTGCGCTCCGCAAGGCCGGCAAGCGCCTGCCGGGCGCGGGCGTGCTCGACACGGATTTTCCGGTCGAGAGCAAGTTCGACAACATGCCCTCGCCGCAGGGCGTGCGTGCCGGTTCGGCCTTCCTGTCGATCCAGGAAGGTTGCGACAAGTTCTGCACCTTCTGCGTCGTGCCCTATACGCGCGGTGCCGAATACTCGCGGCCTGCCGCGTCGGTGGTCGCCGAGGCGCGCGCGCTCGCCGCCGCCGGTGCGCTCGAGATCACGCTGCTGGGGCAGAACGTCAACGCCTATCACGGCGAGGCCGCTGATGGTTCGACGTGGTCGCTCGCGCGCCTGATCCGGGAGATCGCCGAGATCGATGGCCTGGCGCGCATCCGCTACATGACCTCTCATCCGCGCGACATGGACGACGCGTTGATCTCCGCGCACGGCGATGTGCCGAACCTGATGCCTTACCTGCACCTGCCGGTGCAGTCGGGTTCCGATCGCATCCTCGCGGCGATGAACCGCGACCACGGGCGCGATCACTATCTTCGCCTCGTCGACCGGCTGCGCAACGCGCGGCCCGATCTTGCACTATCGTCCGACTTCATCGTCGGCTTCCCGGGCGAGAGCGATTCTGATTTCGACGACACGATGCGGCTGATCGAACAGGTCGGCTTCGCGTCGGCCTATTCCTTCCGCTACAGCCGCCGTCCCGGCACGCCGGGCGCCGCGATGGACAAGCAGGTGCCGGAGAACGTGAGCGTCGCGCGCCTCTCCGCGCTGCAGGCATTGATCGGCCGCACCGCGCACGATTTCAACATCTCGAAGAAGGGCACGACCGTGCCCGTGCTGTTCTACGAGACCGGCCGCAAGCCCGGGCAGATCATCGGCAAGACGCCGTGGCTGCAATCGGTCTACGCCCTGGGCACGCCGCGGCTGATCGGCCGCATCGTCGAGACGCGCCTGATCGAAGGCTACGCCAACAGTCTTCTGGGCGAGATCGCGTTGACCGAGGAGGTCGCTGCGTGAGTGTCACCAAGCGTATGGCGTTCGAAGACAATGCAGTGGTCGCCCAGCTCTACGGCCATCACGATTCCAACCTGGTGCGCATCGAGGCGCTGACCGGCGCGCAGCTGAACGCGCGCGGCAACCAGCTGGACGTGACCGGCGAGGGTGACGAGGTCACCGTCGCCAGCAAGGCGCTGACCGGTCTCTACGAGCGGCTGAAGCGCGGGTTGTCGGTCGAGATGGCCGACGTCGAGGCGTCCGTGCGCTTCGCCAAGAACGGCGACGACAGTGGCAACGTAGATGGCGAGAGCATCCGCACGCGCCGCCGCACGATCGCGGCGCGCACGCCGGGCCAGCGCGGCTACCTGCAAGCGCTGCGCGAGCGCGACATGGTGTTCGCCCTGGGACCGGCCGGCAGCGGCAAGACCTATCTCGCCGTGGCCCAGGGCGTGGCCCTGCTGCTGACCGGCAAGGTCGAGCGCATCGTGCTGTCGCGGCCGGCGGTCGAGGCGGGCGAGCGGCTGGGCTTCCTGCCGGGCGACCTCAAGGAAAAGATCGATCCCTACCTGCGGCCGCTCTACGACGCGCTGCACGACATGATCCCGGCCGAGCAGATCGCGCATCGCATGGAGTCGGGCGAGATCGAGATCGCGCCGCTGGCCTTCATGCGCGGCCGCACCCTGGCGCACTGCTTCGTCATTCTCGACGAGGCGCAGAACACCACGCCGATGCAGATGCGCATGTTCCTGACGCGCCTGGGCGAGGGCTCGCGCATGGTAATCACCGGCGATCCCAGCCAGACCGATCTGCCGAACAACCAGAAGTCCGGTCTCACCGATGCGGTCGAGACGCTGGAAGAGGTGAGCGGCATCCGCTTCGTGCGGCTAACGTCGCAGGACGTGGTGCGCCACGACCTGGTGACCCGCATCGTCGAGGCCTATGACGCGCGCGACAAAGCCAAGCGCTAAGTGCGCGGTCGTCGTGCTAGATGCGGCGTGGCGCAAGGCGCTGCCTGGCGTTGAGCGCCTGGTCCGCAAGGCAGCCCGTGCTGCGATCGGCGCCAAGGCAAAGTCTCTCACCGTGGCGCTGGCCGACGACAAGCGCGTGCGGGCGCTCAATGCGCGCGACCGCAAGAAGGACAAGCCGACCAACGTCCTGTCCTATTCGTCGGGCGAGAAGGCCTATCTCGGCGACGTCGTGCTGGCGCGCCAGACCGTGTGGCGCGAGGCGCGCGCGCAGAAGAAGACGCCGGCCGATCACCTGGCGCACCTTGTCGTGCACGGCACGCTTCACCTGCTGGGCCACGATCACGAAACCAGCACAGCGGATGCCGAGCGCATGGAAGCGCTCGAGCGCCGCATCCTGAAGCGCCTCGGGATCGCCGATCCTTATCTACTCGCGTAAAGCTAAAGCATCTGCAGCGACTGCTTGGTCTTCGGCGGCGGGAAGGCCTTGTCCAGCTCGGCCAGGATCTGCGGCGTCAGCTTCACGTCGACCGCGCCGAGATTCTCCTTCACGCGCTCGCGCGTGGAGGATTTCGGGATCGCCACGACGCCTGGCCGGGCGAGCAGCCAGGCGAGCGCCAGTTGCGCGGTCGTGCAGCCCGCTTCTACGGCGAGCTTCTTGAGCGCGGACTTGCCCAGCAGCCCGCCCTGGTCGAGCGGCGAATAGGCCATCAGCGGAATCGCGCGCTTCTCCATCCAGGGGATCAGGTCGAACTCCGGTCCGCGGCGCGACAGGCAATAGAGCACCTGGTTGGCGCCGTTCTCGCCTTTGTCGACGCGCGCGGCGTCTTCCATGTCATCGGTGTCGAAGTTGCTGACGCCGAAGTCGCCGATCTTGCCGGCGGCCTTGAGGCGATGGAATGCCTCGAACGTGTCTTCGAGGCGCGAGCCGCCGCGCCAGTGCAGCAGGTAGAGATCGATGCGCTCGAGACCCATGCGCTTCAGGCTGCGCTCGCAAGCCGCGATCGTGCCGGTGCGTGTGGCGTTGTGCGGATAGACCTTGCTGACGATGAACGGCCGTTCCTTGCGGCTCTTGATCGCCTCGCCCACGATCTCCTCGGCGCCGCCATCGCCGTACATCTCCGCCGTGTCGATCATCGGATAGCCGAGATCGAGGGCATGGCGGATCGCATCGAGCTCGCCGTTGCGGTCGCGGTTGCTCTCTCCCATTCGCCAGGTGCCGATGCCGAAGACTGGCATTTGCGCACCAGAGGGTAACTTGCATGAACGCATCAGGAACATCCGCCGTTGCAACGCAGGGCCTTTAGCCTATCTTAAAGCCCATGCCGGACTCCACACCGCACGGCCCGCAGCAGGACCTGGGCGGCCCGACATCGCCGGAAGAACCTCCGCTTAGAGGGGCTGCCGCAGCGATCCCCGAACCTTCCGCCCCCGGTCTTTCCGCCAGCGGCGGCTTCTGGCGCATCCTCGTGCGCAAGCTGCGCCGCCGCGACAAGAACGAACTCGTGCGCGAGGCGATCGAGGAGCTGATCGAGGAGACGCCCGAGAGCGACACGCCGATCAGCGACGACCAGAGGGTCCTGCTCGCCAACATCCTGAAGCTGCGCGACAAGACGGTGCGCGACGTGATGGTGCCGCGGGTCGACATCGTGGGCATCGCCGCCGACACGCCGATCGACGCGGTCGTGCGGCTGATCCAGACCGAGGCGCATTCGCGCTATCCGATCTATCGCGAGTCGCTCGACGACGTGATTGGCATGGTCCACATCAAGGACGTGCTGGTCTACTGGGGCACCGCCAAGAAGTTCAATCTGCGCGACATACTGCGCCGCGTCGTGTTCGTGGCGCCGACCATGCCGGTGCTCGACATGCTGCTCGACATGCGCCGGCAGCGCACGCACATGGCGCTGGTGGTCGACGAGTTCGGCGGCACCGACGGACTGCTCACCATCGAGGACCTGGTCGAGGAGATCGTGGGCGAGATCGAGGACGAGCACGACGTGGCCCAGCCGCCGACGCTCGCGCGCCGCAACGACGGCACGCTCGACGTCAACGGCCGCACGCCGGTAGAAATGCTCGAACAGGAGATCGGCCCCGTGCTCTCGGACGACGAGCGGCGCGAGGTCGACACGGTGGGCGGCCTGATCTTCTCGCTGCTCGGCCGCATTCCCGAACGCGGCGAGGTCGTGCGCCATCCGTCGGGAGTCGAGTTCGAGGTGCTGCAGGTCGACCCCCGCCGCATCCGCCGCCTGCGTGTGCGACCGCCCGCCTCCTCGCCACCGGCGCCCTGACCGTTCATACCGCCGCGATGAAATTCCCCGCGTGGCGGACATACGGCGTGGCGATCGTTGCGGGCGCGGCCGCGGCGCTGGCGATGCCGCCGCTGTTCTGGCTGCCGCTCGCCGTTGCGGGAATCGTGATCTTCGTCCATCAGTGGGACACCGCACCGACCTCGAGGGCCGCCTTCCTGCGCGGTCTGGCGTGGGGCTGGGGCCACTTCGCCGTCGGCTCCTACTGGATGGTCGAAGCCTTCTTCGTCCCGCCCGCGGACTTCGCCTGGCTCGGGCCGCCGGCGGTCGCAGGCCTCGCGGTCGTGCTCGGCTTTTTTCCCGCGATGACGGCGGGCGTCGCGCATTGGCTGGTACTGCGCTGGCCGCATCTCGGCGGCCGTTACCGTCGGGTGGTGATGCTGGCGGTCCTGTGGACCGCGACGGAGTGGCTGCGGGGTCATATCTTCACCGGCTTTGCGTGGAACCCTCTGGGGCACGTCTGGGCCTTCGCGACGCCGCTGCTGCAAAGCGCCTCGGTGGTCGGCGTCTACGGTCTCGGCACGCTCACCTTCATCATCCTGGCCGCGCCGGCCGTGGGGTGGCGCGCCGCCGGGATGGCGCTGGGAGTCATCGGGGTCGCGGGAGCTGCGGGCCTTAGCGTGATGCCGCCGCCGGACATCGGTCCGGACGGGCCGGTCATTCGCATCGTTCAACCCAACGTCTCGCAAAGCGAGAAGATGGTGGCCAGCGATCGCGCCGCGCAGTTCCAGAAGCTGATCGAGCTCAGCCGGCGTCCCGGCTTCGACAGGCTGGCGGCCGTGGTGTGGCCGGAGACGGCCGTGCCCTTCGTCATCGAGCCGGGGTCGGCGGCGCTGCCGGCGATGGCCCAGGCCGCGCCGCCCAACGGGTACGTGCTGGGGGGCATGCCGCGCGGTGACGGCGCCCGCGACGGCGGTGTCTGGAATTCGATTTTGATGATCGACGCTGGGGGCGTCATCCGGGCCCACTACGACAAGGTCCATCTCGTGCCGTTCGGCGAGTACATCCCCTGGCACAAGGAGTTTCCGCCGATTAGCGGCGCGATCGGACGGGGCTCGTTCGAGGTCGGCACGTCGTTCGTCACACTTGCCTTGCCGGGACTGCCGTCGTTCTCGCCGACGATCTGTTACGAGGCGATCTTTCCCGGCGCCGTCACCGGACCGGGCGAGCGACCGCGCTGGCTGGTCAACGTCACCAACGACGCGTGGTTCGGCACGTCGAGCGGTCCCTATCAGCATCTCACCAGCGCGCGGTTGCGTACTATCGAGGAAGGCCTGCCGATGATCCGCGCCGCCAACACCGGCGTCTCCGCGGTGATCGATGCCTACGGCCGGCTGCTGGCGTCCCTCGATATGGAGCAGCAGGGCATCGTCGACCATGCGTTGCCGCCACCGCGGGCGGCCACGCCCTACAGCCGCTGGGGCGACTGGACCCTGTTGGCGCTCTTGGCGGTTTTAGGCCTTTTGACAGGCGTAAAACGCCGAAATTGACGCCTGCGTCAGATGCGAATTTAGTCGCATTTTCAATGCGCTAAGATCGCTTGCATTCCCGAACGGAAGAGACTAGGTCATATGCAGCTTTGACGTGTAGATATGCATTTCTGCACTCAGAGTCGGACGAGTGAAGCCACAATTCCGACGTGTCTGGACCTCCCGGTTCGCGTCGAGAGACCCAGGCAAAAGGAACCACGGCACTCATGGCAAGGTCACATCCCGTCGATGTTCACGTCGGTGCGCGGATGCGCCAAAGGCGCACCCTTCTCGGCATGAGCCAGGAAAAACTCGGTACGGCTGTCGCTCTTACCTTCCAGCAGATTCAGAAATACGAGCGCGGCTCCAATCGCATCGGATCCAGCAGGCTCTTCGAGTTCTCCAAGGTGCTCGACGTGCCGGTGTCGTATTTCTTCGACGAGATGCCGTCGAACGCGCTGGCCGGCCGGCCGATGGCAGGCCGCGGCAAGAAGGGCTTCGGCGAGGCGGCAACGCCGTTCGAGCAGGA
>CAIKZO010000097.1 GCA_903832005.1 Enhydrobacter aerosaccus
CGACGGCACGCGCAAGCTCACCTTTTCAATCGTCGCACCATCGGCTCTCCACACGGAGCGCCGAACTGCCGTTACTGGGTCAGTCCCAGCCATAGCAGCAGCCTACGTGGACGGGGAGGAGCTCCGTACGTTTCACGACCTATATGTGGCTGTCCACCGAGCGCATAAAGAACTGCCGGAAGTTTGGACTGACACCGAGTGCAATAGAATTCTAACGGCCATAATGGCGGCCAAACCCTTCTCATGGCGCGTCATCGGAATAACTCCCGCCGCGCTCACGAAATTTTCTCAACATGGTTTCCGCTATAAAAGCCGTCAGGGCATTACGAGAGGACACATCCACTCTCGCATCGAAACTGTTAGAATGCTCTTGGCGCCCAAGAAACCTCTGCCCCCCAATGAGTTCATTAGTTTCTGGTCTAAGCGCGACTCCACAATCCTGTGTGCTGACGGCGAGAATAAATCGCAGCTTCCAGAATACATCCCTATCCAAAATAAGGATGGAACTCTCTTCTCCTGCCACCGCAAATTGGCGGGTTGGCATCATAAGAAGAGAGAACAGGAATTTCTGAAGCAGCTCTTCGCCAGTCAAACCTGACATCATCCGTCAGAACGACTACTGACGCCTGTCACCTTGCCCGTTAGCGACAATGGGTAGCCAAGGCATTTTAGGTACGGGCACAGCTGCTGGAGTTGGGTTCGACGATAGACGCGATCTTAAGCTAACCGAGCTTGATGGCATCTTCCTACGACCGGTGGACGTCGTTCGTCCTATGCAGCGGTCGCGCTGCTCAATGCTTCGAGGAGAGCCACCGGATTGTAGGGCTTCCTCACGTATGGCTTACCTCGATGCCTTTCGGGCAACTGGTGAAGGCTCTGTGAGGTGCTAAAGACGAACGGTATTCGGGTTGCTGCCAGAACGTCAGCAACAGGATACACCAGTTCCAATCCGAGCTTGATGTCGAGAATGGCAGCATGGAGCCGGGAAGCTTTGGCTCGCAATAGCGCCGCTGAAACCGACTTTTCTGGTCCCACGACGCTATATCCGGCGGTCTTTAAAATATCAGCCAAGTCTAAGGCGATAATGGCTTCATCTTCGACGACCAAAACTGGACGCTCCATCATGCCCCCAAATTCCATTACTGCGCGGCGTGGCAATGCCCCTGTCGCACATGCAACATTTGAATTGAACGACAGCTAACGTAAAAGGTTGCGAGCGAGCCTTCAGAGCAACTGATCCGCGCCAGAAGACGTGCCGAGGTTTTGCCGAGGTCTTAGCCTCGTTTTGTTAGTGCACAGGTTTTGCATGGGCCTATTTTGAGAAATCGACACGCGCAAAACGTTGAAAATACTGGTCGTTTCGACGACCGACGAAAATTCAAGAACTTCCGCGTTATCTAAATTATTATTTTAGGCAAAGCGAAGTGCGCAGGTTTCGCCTGGGTAGTCCTTAATTTCGAATGAGCGTAGCCTGCGGCACAGCGGCGTTCGCATAAACGTCTGTGCCACGGGTTGCTTCGCGGCCGATCGGCGTTGCCGAGAGCAATGCCGAGATCTTGGCATTGTTTCGAGGGTGTAGAGGATTTGTAGAGATTAATTTTAGCGAGCGGAGTGCCAAAAAGAACAGTAATTACGGCCCCTTTTGCGGACCGACGAAAATTCAAGAACTTCCGCGTCGTCTAAAACCCGGAAGTCGGCCTGGCTGAGTCCAAGCAGGGCTATCGCCATGGTGGTGCTTCCCACGTATCTTCCCTCCGGGAGCCGGGGGAAAGATGGCGTTAGAGAGTTTGGGCGTCAGGGGTACAGCGTTTGTCTGGGCGTTTGCGCGCGCGCTCCCCGCCGCCGGCGGCGCGATCGTCATCTCCACGGCGATAATGGCCGCCTTCAGGCTGCCGTCCTCGACGCTGCCATTGATCCTAGCGGCGACGGGCGCGCTCTTATTCTATCTCTTCAGAAGGTTGAGGATCGTCGGGGACGCTTCTTCGCTGACGGGCTGGGAATGGGCCTTTCTCCTCTACAGCGCGCTCATCGGTGTCGTGCGGCTTTTGCCCTTCATCCACCAGCACGCGTTCGGCCAGCTCTCGGCGGCCGCCATCTGGGACGACAATTGGCACTTTCAGGAGCTGGCGAGTCTCATCAATTCCGAGACTTTCCCTCCGGTGCTGAATTACGAGCCGACCAGCTACTTTCATTATTACTATTTGCCCTGGATACCCGCCGCGGCGCTGTCGGACCTTTTGAGGGCCGTCACGGGTCATATCTTCCTGAAGCTGACGTTTGGCCTCGATGCCCTGCTTCTCGATTTCAGCGTCGGCGTTCTGGTGATCCTTTTCCTGAGGCACTTATTGGCGCCGGCCCAGCGGCCGCTGGCGCTGCTCGCCGTGCTGTTGGCGGGCGCAGTTCCGGACGGGCTGTATTCGATCTGGAAAATCGCCAAGGGCATCTTGTCCCATTCGGAGTGGTGGCAACCGCTCGTCGGCGGGATCAACCAATACTCGGCCTGGACGACGCTGCTGATCTGGGTGCCCCAGCACATGATCTCCGCGGGAGCGATCCTGCTGGGTCTGGTGATCCTCACCGAGCCGTCGACCCTCGCGCCGCGCCGCTCTCTCCTGTCCTCAATCGCCGCCGGGGTGGTGGCCTCGTTCGCGCTCTACTCCTCGATCTTCGTCTGCGTCGGCGCCTTCATCGCGCTGGTCCCACTTCTATGGCGCTGGCGTGTCCCGCCGGTGCTCGTGGTGGCCTTTGTCGCCACTACGGCGATCGTCTCGCTCCCTTTGGCCTACATCTATCTCGGCGCGAACGCAGCGACAGCGCTCTACGGAGAAGCGTTCGATCTCTGGCATGGGCGCTTCGGTTCCCTCGCCATGGGCGTTGTCGGCGTCGCTGCCAATATCGTCTTCATGCTGGCGGAGATCGGATGGCTGGTGCTCCACGCGGCCATCATGGCCAGGAAGCATCCCGCGGATCGTTCGGTGCTGGCGACGCTGGCGGCCTCTTCATTCGTTTTTCTTTTGATAACGGTTTTTCTTTCGTACCCCGAGGCGAATCAGTTCGCCTTCCGAGGATCGATCGTTCCGACGGTCCTGATCTGCTGTTATTGGGCGCAGCAACTCGAACGGACCCGTGCAGCGGATTTGGGCCGGCAGAATGGGTGGCATCGATATGCCTCGACGGCGATAGGCATCGGTGTCGTGGCTCTCGGCGGAGCCGCACATCTCAATGAATTGGCAAACTGGTCACGCGACAGCGTGACGGCAACGACCTATGCGCTGGAAACCCGGGAGTGCAAGGAGCTGGTGATGAAGGTCAATACTTCCAGCGGCTATCTCGCCGACGTGTCGCCGCTCTCGCAATGCCGGGACAAGTATATCTGGTACAACATCGAACGGCTGTTCACGAAGCCTACTCTCTCTGCAGCCGATCGTCAGCTCAGAGGCCGGCAACCCTAGAAGAGGCAGTCTGCCCGCGGTGCAGTCTTCGCCGAAGCATCAGTTCGATGCGCCAGACGGCCGTCGCCAGGGCCAGGATGCAGAGTACCGCTGCGGCAAGAGGCAGGCGGTGCTCGAGCACGGCACCGATCTCGTTGTGCACCAGGTAGAGCGGATAGGAGATGCCGCCCAGCGCGATCAGCCATCCCGACGAGCGCGCCGTGGCGGCGCTCGCCCAATACAATGCCGCCGCCGCCAGCACGATCACGGCGCCGACCACGATGGCGTTCGGTGGCGGCGTGCCCATCGCGGTGCGCGACCGTACGGCGTAGGCGACCCCGAGCAGCAGCGCGGCGAGGCCGAGGAACCAGTCGACCGACCGGCGCTCGTGGCGGGTGAAATAGATCGCGATCCCGACCGTGAAATAGGGCGCGCAATCGAGCAGGAGTTGCGCCGCGACCGGCAGCAGGGTGAACCAGTTGACGAGGGAAAGGGCAAGCCACGCCGCGCAGACCCAGCGCAGCCGGTCGACGAAGCCCGCGCCAAGCAGCAGTGTGACGTAGGCGTAGAACACGATCTCGTACATCAGCGACCAATAGACCGGGTCGAGATACGGCATCCGCAGCAGATGCGGCACCATCGTGAGATTGGCGAGGAAGGCGGTCGACGGGAGCGCGGTGCCGTCATAGGCGCGCGCGGCTTCGGTCAGGCATGCGGCGATCAGGAAGGCGGGCCACAGGCGGACGACGCGGGCGCGGGCAAAGTCGAGGCGCGTCCGGCCCACGGCCGAGAGAGTGATCACGTAGCCGCTGATCATGAAGAAGGCGACGACGCCTAGGTAGCCGTATTTCGCCACCGCCTGGGTGATCTCCGGCCGCGGCACGACGGGACGGCCATAGAGCGTGTGAAAGACGAAGACCGCGGCGGCTGCCAGGAAGCGCAGGCCGTCGATCCAGGGGGCTCGGTTCATGCGCCGCAGACTAGATGAAAGAGGCCGGTTCTCAACGTCGATCGAGGCGTGACATCGTCGCCCGCGCAGGTGGTTGGCTAATCGCACGGCGGCTGGATAAGTTGGCGCCATGACCGCGACGAGAATTTGGCGCCTCGCTTTGAAGACAGGGCTCGCGGTCGTCGTTCTTGCCGGCGTGGCGGAGCTGGGATTGCGTGTGCAGCAGAAGCTGGGCCCGTACTACGATCTGCAGATCGCGCCCGATAATATGGACTGGCACTCGGACGTCGTTAACCACCGCCCGCCGCCGCACACTCGGGACTCGTTGGATGGGCCGCTCTACGGAAAATACGACGGCTATACCTACGCGCTGGACTACGACGACAAGGGTATCCGCGTTCCTTACTCCGTCACTGGCAACGGCCACTGTGCGGAGACGCCGACCATCCTCTTCATGGGCGATTCGTTCATGGAGGGCTATGACGTCCCCCGCACGGTGCCGGATCAGGTCGCGCATCTGCTCTTCGATCGATATGGCATCTGCTCGCGCACGCTCAATTCGGGCCACAGCTCCTATTCGCCGGCGATCTACGTGCCGCTCGCGCGCCAGCTGCTGGTGCACCTGTCGCCCGACTATGTCGTCGTGGACATCGACGAGACCGATCTTTCCGACGATGTCGAGCGATATGAGCGGCTGATCACGCGTAACGAGAAGGGCGAGAACGTCGGCGTCCGCGGCACGCCGATCAAATATGCGCTCTACCAGTGGGAAGTCGCGGCGGACACCGACCTCTTTTATCTACAGCGCCTGTTCGACCGGCTCTACATCCGCTACTCGATCATGCCGCGGATCGGCGCCACCGTTGCCAACGATTTCCACGTTTCGATGGACCATGATCCCGCGGCGCGGGAAAAATATGCGGCCGAGCTCTCGATCTTCCGGCGCAATCTCGAGGAGCTGATGGGCGTGCTGACGCGCCATGTCCCGGCCGGCCGGATCGTCTTCATCCACCACCCGCAGTTGCCGCATCTCGTGCCGGGTCCGGATGGCCAGCCGCAGTGGACCAACCTCGTTGCGTCGACGGTCGAGGCGGTCGTGAAGGCCCATGGTGCCCTCTACTACGACGCCGCTCCCGACCTGCGCCGCCTGGCCGAGGGCGATCCGTCGGCTCTCTACTGGAAGGGCGGCGACATCCACTTCAGCTTCGACGGGCAGAAGGCTTACGCTGAAGCCGTTGCCCAATTCCTCGGCCCCGAAATCGAGCGCAAGCACCCATGACGACCATCGACCGGCGGCCCCCCGCACGCCCCAAGCTGCCGATCCTCACCTCACTCCGCTTCTTCGCCGCGGCCGAAGTGCTGATCTATCATTTCGGACGCATGACCGACGTCGACGTCGTCGCCTATTACTTCGGCGACAGTCTCAACCGGTTTCCCGGAAGCATCGTCCAGATCGCGACCTCCGCCGGTCACGAGGCGGTTACGTTCTTCTTCGTGCTGTCGGGCTTCATCCTGACCTATGTCTATTTGGGATCGACGGAGTCTGAAGGATTTGCCGCCCACCCGCGGGACTTCTGGTGGTCGCGCTTTGCCCGGTTGGCGCCGAGCTTCTACCTCGGCTTGCTCCTCGCGGCGCCCTTCCTGCTCTACAGCATCTTCGTCGTCCATTCGGCAGCGCCATCGACGCTGTTCCCCGCGGTGATCCTAACGCCGATCTTCCTTCAGTCCTGGTTTCCGTCGGCCGTCTATGTCTGGAATTTCCCGGCCTGGTCCTTGTCGGTGGAATTCTTCTTCTATGCGCTGTTCCCGCCGCTCGCGTCCGCGGCGGTCTTGCTGACGCGCCGACAACTGTTGTGGCTCGCGATCGCCTTTGTGATCGTCCTGGCGCCCGTGCGCAGTGCGCTGCTTGCGATGTACGCGACGGCGCCGGAGCCGCTGCCGACCTTCGCGATCTACTTCCCGCTCTTCTCGCTCCCGCAGTTCGTCCTCGGTATCGCGCTGGCGCGGCTGTTTTTGTATGGCCCCACGCTCTCGCCGCGGACCTACAGGATGATCTGCCTACTGGGGCTTGCGGGCGTCGTGGTGGCTTTCGGCTGGCACGCCGACCTGCCGTCTGCGCTGGCGTGGCTGCGGCCGGAGACCGGCACGGCGGGACTCTTGTTCGGGGTGATTATCTTCGGCGCGGCCGGCCTCAGCCATGCCAGCCCATCGAATTCCGGCCTGCTCGCGTCCCGCACCATGGTGTTCCTGGGCGATGCCAGCTACTCGATGTACATCCTGCACATCCCGATCAGCCTGTGGTGGAAGTCGATCTCGACCAAGGTGCTGGGGTTGGCGCCGTCGCCGCTGATGAACTTCCTCGCGATGTTCCTGCTCGTCATTGTCATCGCCTCGCTGAACCAGGCCTACCTCGAGCCGCCGCTGCGTCGCTGGCTGTTGCGGCGCCGGATGGCCTAGCCGCTCTGAGCCGGAGGCTTGGCGGTCGACTGCACGGAGGGCAGCGCGTGCAGGCGTGCCAACCAGGTGGCGAGGTTCGGCCGGCCCTCGGTCAGGTCGCCGAAGCCGCTGGTCCGGGCGAAGTCCAGCGCGGCCGTAAGGACCAGGTGCGCCATGCGCGGCGGCCCTTGCAGCAAGGGCGACGTGACTTCGCTCTCGAACAGGGTCGCCAGACGCAGGCCGCGCGCGATCTCGTGGGCGAGGACGGTTGGCGAGCGTTCGTTGGCGGGGCGTCTCATCTCGCGCACCCAGACCGAAACGCCGTCGCACAGGCTGCGCGTCCGCGCTTCCAGCTGGCCGTAGGACCAATCCTGCTCGGAGACCAGACGATGCAGGCGAGGCGCGCCATCGAGATTGTCGAGATAAGCGCAGATCAGGGCGCTGTCTTCCATGCCCACACCGGCATCGTCGATCAGGTAGGGCACGCGGCCAGACGGATTGATCTTGTAGTAGGGGCTGTCCGCCACGCGCGTCTGCGCGGCGATGACTTCGACGCGATCCTGCAGCCCCTTCTCCAGCACGACGATGCGCGCCAGCCGCGCATAGGGAGAGGTGAAGGTGACGTAGAGTTCCATGTCCTGGCCTAGAAGAGACACTCCGCCCGCATGGCGGGCGAAATGGGGTCGGCGGGCATGTCGAGACGGCAGTGATAGTCGAAGGCGGCGCGAAACGCCGGTGCGATGCGGGCCTTGGCCTGGATGGGAAGAATGAAGCGCGTGCCGCGATGGTCGATCTGCTGGCGGCCGTAGCCGATGTCGGTGCCGTCGGGAAAATAGGCGGTGAACAGGGAATGTCCCGCCGTCGAGGTGAACTCGACAACCAGGACCGCGCTATCGACGCATTCGAACCGCGGGCCGCTGCGCAGGACGCCGGTTTCGGTGGTCTTGCCCGAGGGACCGCTGATCGTCCAACGCGAGGTCGCGCCGGTCTTCGACGACTCCGCTTTGAAGGGGCCGCAGGTCAAGGCAGGGGCGGGAGCGCTCGGGAGGGCCTGGCCGTACGCAGGTCCCGCGAGAACAGCCGCCAGCAGCGGCAACGCTAGTCTTTTCATGGTCCCGCGATCAGTTGGGGAAGTTGCGTATCGGCGGCGCCCCGGCGGGAACCGGCTGGCGCGCCATGTTGAGCTGCAGGGCAAGGAACGTGTAGTAGCCGCTGATGCCCGCGATATCGACGGCGCCCTTCTTGCCGAAGCGCTTCTCGACCTTGCCGTAGGTCGTGTCGGAGACACCGCCCTTGTTGTTCTGCAGTTCAATCGTGAAGTCGTAGACCATTGCCTCGTCGTCGCTCATCGCGGTCGGCCGCCGTCCGTCGGCCACGGCATCGACGATGTCCTTGGAGATTCCACCCTTGAGCGCGAGCGGCTGGTGCGCCGACCATTCGTAGCCCTGCGACCAGGCCCGCGCGGTGATCAGGATCACCAGCTCGGAGAGCGTGTTGCCAATGGCCGAGTGGAAACGCAGGTAGTCGCCCATCGCGCGCGCCCGGCTCATCACCTCCGGGCTGTACATCATCGTCTGGAACGGGCCGCTCAGCGGCGCCTTGCGCGCGGCCTCGAATTCTTCAGCCGCCTTCTTCTGGTCGGTCGTGTACTGCGCGGGCGGAACATCGGGCAGGCGCGTCTGCGCCAGGGCCGGACCGGCGAGAGCAAAAGTGCTGGCGAGCAAAAGGGCAGTGTGACGGAACATGGCAGGCGTCTCCTTTTTCATTAGGCCGCGTCGGGATCGAGGCCTTTCTTGCGCAACACCGCGACCGCGGCGGGCGCTTGCAGGAAGTCGATCAATGTCTTGGCCGCCGCGGCCTCGGTGCTCTCGATGCCGATGCCGGCACAGAACACCGTGACCATGTTCAGGTCGCCGGGCAGCTGGCCGATCAGTTCGATGCCCTGGATATGCAGCAGCTCGGGCTTCTGCTGGATGGCGATCTCGGCCTGGCCGGTCAGCAGGAGGTTGCCGGAGAAGCCGCCCGCCGGCGGATAGGTGTTCTTGGCGTTGACCTCGTGGGCGATGCCGAGCTTCTCCAGCATCTGCGCGAAGTAGATGCCGCTCGCGCCGCCCGCGGCCGGATCGGTGTAGGAGATCGACTTGGCCTCGAGCAGGGTGCTCTTCAGCGCCTCGACGGTCGAGATGTCGGGCTTGCGCGCGCCGGCCTTCACGGCGAGAGCCACCGGCGATCCGGCGAGCTTGGTCTGTGAGCCCGCGACGACGCGGCCTTCCTTGGTCATGCTCTCGAGGCCGGCGCGATTGAGGATCATCACGTCGGCGCGCTCGCCGGCCTGCAGGCGGCGCACCAGCATCGGCGCCGTCGCCCAGGTGAAATCCAAAGTGCGGCCGCAGGCCTTTTCAAGTTGCGGCAGGAGTTCCTCGACGCCGGCCTGCACGCCGATGGTGCAATAAACTTTCATCTCGATCGTCGTCAGGCGGGCAGGAGGTCGAGCACGGACTTCTGCACGCTCGCCACGAACAGGCCGCGGCCCAGTCCGACCATCTTGAAATGGAGGTCGGGGAAGTCGCGTTGCCAGCGGGCGGCGATTTCCCGCTCACCGCCGCGTGCGGCATCGTCGAGTACGAGAATGCCGTTGTCGGACAGATGCTTGCGCAATTCATAGAGCGCCGGCAGGCGGGCGAGCGCATCGCCCTTCCAGGCCGGCGGACCGTCGACGATCACGAGATCGAAGCGGGCCTGCGGATCGAGGGCCGACAGGTCGTACCAAGGCGATGTGCGGCTGCCCGACGTTGTGTCCTTCAGGGGCGCCACGCGGACTTCGGCGAAGCTGTCGAGCTTCTCGCGCTCGAGCGTCGCCGTGGTCTGGGCTGCCCACCGCGCATCGTCGTCGAGCGACAGCAGGTGCCCGCCGCCGCTCCGCCGGAAGGCGTGCGCGATCAGCAGGGTCGAAATGCCCGATCCCAGTTCGAGGACGCTGCGCACGCCCAGCGCCGCGATAAGCTGCTGGATCTGGGTCAGCGTCTCGGGCGTGATCGAATGTTCGGTCCAGTAGGTCGGTATTCCGCCCGCGGTCGCGGCGACGCCGATCGCGCTCCTCAGATGCGTCGTCTGGCTTTCCGAGCGCTTCGTGGCTTGGGAGTGCCAGCGGCGCCCCAAGGTCACGATCACCCCGACACCGCAGCCGATCGTCACGATGACGGCGAGGCTGCCGGAGACGCCCAGGGCGACGAGAAGAATACCCGGCACCATGGCGGCAACGGCCGCCAGCAGTCCAAGCCGAAGATCGCGATTCATCCTGTCTCCCTCAACGTCCTACAATTTTTCCGTCGACCCTCAGCGTCTTGATGGCGACGCCGCCGTCGCGGCGCACCGCCAGGTCGACGGTGAGCGCGCCCGGGCGCTTGACCAGCAACTCTTCCAGCTCGGGTGCGCGCGTCTCGGAGACGTAGAGGCGCACGCCACCCCCGTCGTTGTCGAGCGAGTCGGGCACGAAAGCGGTTGTCCCAATGCTGAGCCGCGCGGCCGTGTGGCCCGCGATCACCAACCGGCATCCGTCGAAGCGCTCGCCAGGCTGCCAATCCTTGCGGAAGAGCACCTTGGGCCGGGCCTCATTGCCCGGCAGGATGCACAGGCCTCCCTTGCCGTCGGCATCGGGCGGCGTCTCCCAGTCCCAGTCGAACTGGCCGGTGATGTAGTGGCCGCGCAGGAGATCGCGCGGATCGAAGCCGCGCACCGGCACGTTGACCTGCTGCGCGTCGCTGAGGCGCAACTCCTGCTGGCCGATCATGGTGCCGAGCGCCACGATCGGCAGCGCAAGCGTGACGGCAACAGCTGCGACGTGCAGGCGGTTCATGGCACGACCGTCGTGCGGGGCGTGACGCGGCGCGTCAGGCGCCAGCCGATCGCGGCCAGCGCGAGGCAGAGCACGCCGCCGCCCAGCAGGCCGAAGCCCGTGGCGGTCAGTCCGCCGATCGCCTCGAAGTAGAGGATCAGCAGACGCAGGCCCACCAGGGTGAAGGCGAAGCCGAACCAGCCGCGCCATCCGGCACGCGCGGCGAAGCCGCCGATCGCCGCCCAATAGGCGATGAACAGCACTGCGCGATAGAGGTCGCGCGTCGTGCTCTCGACGCCGCCCAGCAGTAGCGCCGCGATCCAGACGACCAGGCTCGCGCCCAACAGCGCCAGCACGAGGCGGCGCTCGATCGCCGTGTGGTTGGGCCAGAAGGCGCCGCCCGCGATGGCGGTCGCCACGATGGCGGAGACGATGTCGGCGGCGGGCGCGGCGCTGTCTCCCGTGTGCCAGGAGAAGGTCGCGGCCAGGCTGCACGCCACCACCATGCCGCCCAACGCCAGCTTCACCATGATGTCGGCCTGTCGACGCGCCGGCGGCCACAGGTCGCGCACCGAGGCGACGACGACCATGCCGCAGGCCGCGAGATAGGTCTGCAGCGACAGGTGAAGAGGCGCATCGACCGCGAACCAGGTGATGACGACGGCGATCCCCCAGATCACGCCGTTGAAGCGCGTGAAGGTGGTGAGGGCCAGGAACGGGGTGCACAGCGCCAGCCACAGCGCCAGCGCATGCCACGGCTCGCTTTGCAGCTGGTAGACCTGGCCGATCAGGGCGATGCCGACCAGCACCAGCGCGAACAGCAGGAAGGAAGCGATCTCGCGGCGCCAGACGTGGAGGCGCCGCCACGAGGCGAACACGAAGACGGCGCAGGCAGCCGTGACTAAAAGGTCGGCGGCAAGCTTCACCGTGTCGGGGATGCTCTCCCAGTTGGCGCCGACGATCGCCATGATGCCGAGCGCAATCGCCAGCGCGCCGATGCTGGCCACCGCCCATAGCCAGACCGGCTGGCGACGGCCCGCTTCCCAGGCAAGGATGCGCTCGACGGCCGCGTCGTCGATCAGCCCGGCCCCCTGCCACTTGCGTGCGTAGTGTTCGGCAATCACGCCCTTATTCTAGGCGAGATAGGTGGCCGATACACCGCCATCGACGATCAGGGTGTGGCCATTCACATAGGAAGCGGCGGGCGAGGCGAGGAAGATTGCTGCACCTGCGATCTCGGACGGCCGGGCCCAGCGCTTGGCCGGGCTGCGGGCGCGATGGTGCTCGCCGTTGGGCGAGGCGATCATGCGCTCGTTGGTCTCGGTGGCGAAGAAGCCGGGCGCCAGCGCGTTCGAGGTGACGCCGGTGGCGCCGAATTCGGCGGCGAGTGCGCGGGCCATCGAAGTGAGGCCGCTCTTTGCCGTGGCATAGGACGAGGCGTTGGGAATGGCGAGATCGGCCACGATCGAGGTGACCATGATCAGCCGTCCCCATTTGCGCTCCAGCATGCCGGGCAGCACCAGCTTCACCAGCGCGTGCACGGCCACCAGGTCGACGTCGATCAGGCGCGCGAAATCCTCGGGGTCGATGGCGAGGAACGAGCGCCGGTCGCGCTCGCCCACAGTGTTGATCAGGATGTCGATGGCGGGCGCCTGCGCGATCTCTGCGCGCATCGCCGCGCGGTCGGCCATATCGAAGGCCAGCGCATCGGCGTCGACGCCGGCAGCCTTCAGCTCGGCCACCCGCGGCTCGAGCCGCGCGCGATCGCGGCCGTGCAGCAGGATCTTGGCGCCGGCCTCGGCCAGCCCCTTGGCCATTTCCCAGCCCAGGCCGCGGCCCGACCCGGTGATCAGGGCGGTCCGGCCGTCGAGGCGGAACTGGTCGGGAAAAGTCGACATGGGCGGGGTCATTCGTCTATTGGGTCCCTCCGAATTAGCTTTGTATTGGCGAATGCTGCAACTGCCGAAAGTCATTGGTCATCGCGGGGCCGCGGCCTACGCGCCGGAAAACACCCTCGACTCGTTCCGCGAGGCGCGCCGGCGTGGCGCCGCCTGGGTCGAGATCGACGTCAAGCTGACGGCCGATAGCGTACCGATCGTGATGCACGACTCCTCGCTCAAGCGGACCACGGGTATCGACCGGCTGGCGGCGGAAATCAGGGCCGCCGACCTGCCCAAGGACGTGCCGACCTTCGAACAGGCGATCGCCTGCTTCCAGGAGCTAGGCCTGGGCTGCAACGTCGAGATCAAGCCCTGCGAGGGCCGCGAGACCGAAACGGCCCGCGTCACCGTGGAGACCTTGCGCCGCTGCTGGCCGGCCCAGTTGCCGCCGCCGCTGCTCTCGAGCTTCGCGGAGGGATCGCTAGCCGCGGCGCGGCAGGCCGCGCCCGAGTTCGACCGCGCGCTCCTGCTGGGCGAGATCCGCGACGACTGGCAGGCACGGACCGAGGCGGTGGGGGCCAAGGGGGTCAACACCAACGGCCAGAAGCTGACCGCGCCGCGCGCCGTCGAAATCCGCAAGGCGGGCTTTACCCTCAGCGTCTACACCATCAACGACGGCGACGTGGCCCGGGCGCTGGTCGCCATGGGCGTCGACTGCGTCATCACCGACGCGCCGGACGTGATCCTGAAGGCCCTTGCTTAAGGGGCTGGCTTCCGGGGATAGTCCGGAGCGACTGTCACAGGACTGAAACATAACAGCCACATAGCAGTCTCTAGGTCCGTCGATATATCGGCGGGAGCTTCTCTGGGAGGTATTTTCATATGTCACGTACTCTGCTGTCGTCCGCCGTTGCCGCCGCCGCCTTGTTGGCGAGCGTGCAGGGCGCTTCCGCGCAGACTGAAATCCAGTGGTGGCACGCCATGGGCGGCAAGCTGGGCGAGGCGGTCAACGCCATGGTCGATCAGTTCAACAAGTCGCAGACCGAATATAAGGTCAACGCGGTCTACAAGGGCTCGTATCCCGAGACACTCACCGCCGCCGTCGCCGCCTTCCGCGCCAAGCAGGGCCCGGACATCGTGCAGGTCTTCGAGGTCGGCACCGCCACGATGATGGCCGCCAAGGGCGCCGTCTATCCGGTCCATCAGCTGATGGCCGACGAGAAAGAGCCGTTCGACCCCAAGGCCTTCCTCGGCCCGGTCTACGGCTACTATTCGACGACCGACGGCAAGCTGCTGTCGATGCCGTTCAACTCCTCGACCCCGGTGTTCTACTGGAACAAGGAGATGTTCAAGAAGGCCGGCCTCGATCCCGAGACCCCGCCCAAGACCTGGAAGGACGTCGGCGAGTATGCCGCCAAGCTGGTCGCCTCGGGCGCCAAGTGCGGCTTCACGTCGGAGTGGCAGACCTGGGCCCTGCTCGAGAACTACGGCGCCTGGCATAACCTGCCGTTCGCCACGCAGCAGAACGGCTTCGGCGGCCTCAACACCGAGCTGAAGTTCAACGACGAGCCGCGCATCAAGCTGATCTCGATGCTGTCGGACTGGAGCAAGGACAAGCGCTTCGTCTATGGCGGCCGCGAGGGCAAGCCCACCGCGCTCGTGACATCGGGTGACTGCGGCATGGAGATCGCGTCGTCGGGCACGGCGTCGCAGATCCTGGCGTCGCTCAAGCAGGAGAACGTCGGCATCTCGATGATGCCCTTCTCGCCGGAAGTGAAGGCAGAGCCGCAGAACTCGATCATTGGCGGCGCCACGCTGTGGGTGCTGCAGGGCCGGCCGAAGGCCGAGTACAAGGGCGTCGCCAAGTTCCTGAGCTTCGTCTCGAGCCCGGAAGTGGCCGCCAAGTGGCACCAGGACACCGGCTATGTGCCGATCACGATCGCCGCGGCCAAGCTCACGGAAGACTCGGGCTTCTACAAGAAGAACCCCGGCCGCGACGTCGCCGTGAAGCAGCTCATGCTCAACCCGCCGACCGAGAACTCGAAGGGCCTGCGGCTCGGCAACTTCGTGCAGATCCGCGACGCCGAGGACGAGGAACTCGAGTCGGTGTGGTCGGGCAAGAAAGAGCCCAAGGCCGCGCTCGACGACGCGGTGAAGCGCGGCAACGAGCTGCTGCGCAAGTTCGAAGCCGCGAACAAGTAAGGACTGCGAGGTCCGCTCATGTTCCTCTCCCCCGCTAGGGGGAGAGGCTAGGTGAGGGGCCTCGAAGATCATGCGCAACCCCCTCACCCAACCTCTCCCCTCGGCGAATTCACATTCGCCTTTAGCGGGGGAGAGGAGCCTGAAGAGAGCGGTAGCGAAGGTCGCCTGACATGGAAAAGCGCGTCACCTTCAACGAACGTTGGCTGGCCTACCTTCTGGTAGCGCCGCAAATGATCGTCACGCTCGTGTTCTTCTTCTGGCCGTCGGGCCAGGCGGTGTATCAGTCGCTGATCACCGAGGACGCGTTCGGCGGCAATACCCAGTTCGTCTGGTTCGCCAATTTCTCGGCGCTCTTCCACGACGATGCCTATTTCGCCTCGGCCCGCCTGACGGTCGCCTTCGCCGCACTCGTGGCCGCGATCGGGCTTGCCGTCTCGCTACTGCTGGCGGTGATGGCTGACCGCGTGATCCGTGGCGCCACGATCTACAAGACCTTCCTGATCTGGCCCTATGCCGTGGCGCCCGCCGTGGCTGCCGTGCTGTGGGGCTTCATGTTCAACCCCTCGGTCGGCATCGTGGTCTGGCTGCTGCACGGCATCGGCATCGACTTCAACTACGTGAGCAACGGCAACCAGGCGCTGTTGCTGATCGTGCTGGCCTCGATCTGGAGTCAGATCAGCTACAACTTCCTGTTCTTCCTCGCGGGGCTTCAGTCGATCCCGAAGTCGCTGATCGAGGCTGCCGCGATCGACGGCGCCGGACCTACACGGCGCTTCTGGGACATCGTCTTCCCGCTGCTCTCGCCCACCGGCTTCTTCCTGCTGGTGGTCAACATCATCTACGCCCTGATCGGCACCTTCGGCGTCGTGGCCTCCCTGACGCAGGGCGGGCCGGCCAATGCCACCGGCATCCTCGTCTGGAAGATCTATAGCGACGGCTTCCGGGGCCAGGATCTCGGCGGCTCCTCGGCCCAGTCGGTCATCCTGATGGTCGTGATGATCGTGCTCACCTTCATCCAGTTCCGCTTCATCGAGCGGCGGGTGCATTACTAAATGGTAGAGAACCGCCCGTTCCTCACCTGGCTTGCCCATTTCGTCATGATCGTGGGCGTGGTCATCATGGCCTTCCCGGTGTGGATGACGTTCGTGGCTTCGACGCACGACCAGGCGACCATGCTGCAGTCGCCGGTGCCGCTGCTGCCCGGCACGCACCTGATCGAGAATTACAAACGGATCCTGACCCAGGGCTACGGCACGATCGGCGCCACGCCGGTCACGGTCACCCTGCTGAACAGCCTGATCATGGCGCTGGGCGTGGCGATCGGGAAGATCATCATCTCGATCCTGGCGGCCTTCGCCGTCGTCTACTTCCGCTTCCCCGGCCGCATGGCCTGCTTCTGGGCGATCTTCATCACCCTGATGCTGCCCGTGGAGGTCCGTATCGTGCCGACCTACGGCGTGGTGGCGGCGCTGGGCATGATCGATTCCTATCCCGGCCTGATCATCCCGCTGATCGCCTCGGCGACGGCGACCTTCCTGTTCCGGCAGTTTTTCCTCAGCGTCCCCGACGAGCTGGCCGAGGCCGCCCGTGTCGACGGCGCCTCGCCGATGCGTTTCTTCGTCGACATCCTGCTGCCGATGAGCCGTACCTCGATCGCGGCGATGTTCGTGATCCAGTTCATCTACGGCTGGAACCAATATCTGTGGCCGCTGCTGATCACGACCCGGGAGAGCTTCTACACCTCGGTGATGACGGTCTCGCGCCAGGCCAACGTCGTCGACAACGTGCCGAGCTGGAACCTGCTGATGGCGATGGCGATGCTCACCATGCTGCCGCCGGTGATCGTGGTGATCTTCATGCAGCGCCAGTTCGTGCGCGGCCTCGTGGAAACGGAGAAATAGGCCCATGGCCGTCGTCAGCCTGCACGGCGTGAAGAAGACCTACGACAAGCTCGAGGTCATCCACGGCATCGACATCGACATCGCCGACGGCGAGTTCATCGTGATCGTGGGCCCGTCGGGCTGCGGCAAGTCCACCCTGTTGCGCATGGTGGCGGGGCTGGAGCGCATCTCGGGCGGCGAGGCCAAGATCGGCACCCGCGTGGTAAACGAGCTCGAGCCCAAGGACCGCGATATCGCCATGGTGTTCCAGAACTACGCGCTCTACCCGCACATGAGCGTGTACCAGAACATGGCCTATGGCCTGAAGATCCGGAAGCTCGCCAAGGACGACATCGACCGGCGCGTGCGCAAGGCCGCCAAGATCCTCGAACTCGAGAAGCTGCTCGATCGCAAGCCGCGCCAGCTCTCGGGCGGCCAGCGCCAGCGCGTCGCCATGGGCCGCGCCATCGTGCGCGAACCGGCGGTCTTCCTGTTCGACGAGCCGCTGTCGAACCTCGACGCCAAGCTGCGCGTGCAGATGCGGCTCGAGATCAAGCGCCTGCAACGCGAGCTCGCCGTCACTTCGATCTACGTCACCCACGATCAGGTCGAGGCGATGACCTTGGCCGACCGGCTGATCGTGATGAACGGCGGCGTGGCCGAGCAGATCGGCACGCCGATGGATGTCTACGACAAGCCGGCCACCACCTTCGTGGCGGGCTTCATCGGCTCGCCGGCGATGAATTTCATGTCCGGCAAGGTGGCCGACAGCCGCCAGTCGATCGACCTGACCAGCACCGGCGCCGCCAAGGTCAACCTGCCGCTGAACGGCCCGACCTCGGCCGCGCCCGGCACGCCGGTCTCCGTCGGCATCCGTCCGGAGCACATGCTGCCTTATGCCAACGGTCCACTGGAACTCGACATCGAGTTGGCCGAGCCGCTCGGCGCCGACACGCTGCTGCACGGCAAGGTCGGTGCGATGCGCGAGCTGATGACCATCCGCCTGCCCGGCCATGTATTGGCCAAGCCCGGCGACAAGCGGCGCTTCAACATCGACGCCAAGAACCTGCATCTGTTCGAGCAGCAGAGCGGCAAGCGCATCGCCGACGTCTGATCGCCGACTTTGTGATCGCGGGCGTCCGATGAAGAACGTCACGACCGGCCTCTACATCATCACGTCGACCTGCGGGATCATCGACGCGGTCTGCTTCCTGGCCCTGGGCGGTGTCTTCGCCGAGATGATGACCGGCAATCTGTTGCTGATGTCGCTCTCGATCGGCAGCGGCGGTGCCACGGGCGATGTCGCCCGCTACCTGCCGGCGATGCTGGCCTTTGCCTGCGGTGCCCTCCTGGGCGGACGCCTGCTGCGTGCTCCGGCGAGCCTGCGCGAGCGCCGCTTCGGCTTTGCCGCCGAATGGCTGGTGATCCTGGCCGCCACGGCGGTGGCCTGGAGGGAGACGCCCGACGCCGTGAACATGGCGGGTCATGTGGTCGTCTTCATGCTGGCCTTCGCGATGGGCATCCAGAATGCGATGGTGCGGGCGCACGGCATTCCCAACCTCGCGACCAACGTCATGACGCTGACCTTCACGGCAATCGTCGCCGATTCCCGGGCGGCCGGCGGCGACAACCGGAACTGGCAGCGGCGCGGCCTGTCGATCGGCCTGTTCTGTGCCGGCGCGGCGATCGGCGCGTTCCTGCTGAAGTTCGGCGTGGTCTGGCCGCTGGTGCTGACGTCGGTGCTGTTTGGCGTGGCCATGGTGCCGTTGACCTTCGGCACTCCTCCTTCGCAGACGGGGCCCAACCCATGATTTTCGCCACCTACAACATCCACTACGGCGTCGGCGCCGACGGCAAATACGACGTGCCGCGCATCGCCGACGCGATCGCCGATGCCGACGTCATGTGCCTGCAGGAAGTGACGCGCGGCTTCCCGGATAACAATTATGCCGACCACACCGCCGAGATCGGCAAGCGGCTGAACCGCTACTACCGCTTCCACGGTCCGATGGAGGCCGATGCCTCGACGGTCGCGGCCGACGGCACGATCACCAGTCGGCGCCGCAGCTTCGGCAACGCCATCGTCTCGCGCTGGCCGATCCTGTGGTCGCGCGGCGTGATGCTGCCCAAGACACGCATGGCCGACCGCTTCGACCTGCAGCGCGGCTATATCGAGGCCGTGATCGCGGCCCCCTCAGGGCCGCTCCGGATCTACTGCACGCATCTCAGCCACGTCGGCGCCGAGCAGCGCCTGCCGCAGGTCGAGGCGCTGATGAAGGCGGTGCAGGTGGCGCCCGATATCGGCGCGACCTGGGATGGGACGGCGTCGGAGACTTTCATGTTCCAGGAGCCGTCGCTGCCGGTCCCTGTATCGGCGATTGTGGCGGGCGACTTCAACTTCACGCCGAAGCACACCGAGTATCCGCTGGCGACGGCGCAGCTCAAGGACGCCTGGCGCGCCGCCGGCAATTCAGAGGAAGAGGTCGACAGCTTCCCGCGCGAGGGCCGCATCGACCATGTGTTCGTGACGCCCGACCTCGCCGCCAAAGTGAAGCGCGCCTGGATCGGCTACGGCATCGTGGCCTCGGACCACTGGCCGGTGTTCGTGGAGTTCGATCTCTAGATATTGCTATTATCGCATTGACATTAAATGCGATTAAAGCAATTATGCGTCGTGGACTTTCTCACGCCGCAGCTACGAAAAGTGACCGTTATATCTTCGTTTATTAATCGATTACCTTTGGTAACCGGTGCTCTACTTCGCGGTCAGCTGAGCGACGATGCTGGCTTCGGTCAGGACTTGCGGAAGGATCAACGGCTTGTCCGCGCCCGGCGCCCAGTAGAGGTAGAGCGGCACGCCGGCACGGCCCAGTTCCTTCAGCAGCGCGGTGATCTCGGGGTCGCGGTTGGTCCAGTCACCCTTCAGCTTCACGGTGCCGGTCTGCTCGAACGCTTTCTTCGCGCCCGTCGTCTCGAGGGCCACGCGCTCGTTGACCAGGCAGGTGATGCACCAGGCGGCGCTGAAGTCGACGAACACCGGCTTCTTGGCGGCGACCGCTTCCATCATCTTGGCGCGCGAGAAGCGCTCCCAGCCTTCGAAGTTGACGCCCGTCGAGGGACCGCCCGAGGCGGAGGCGGCGGTCGCGGGGCTGTCCTCGATCTTGATGACGGCGGCCAGCGCCAGCAGTACGGCGACGGCGGCGACGCCGCGACGGACCCATGTGCCGATCGAGGCGGGGCCGCCGATACGCAGCAGCCAGATGGCGAAGGCGATCAGGATCATGCCGCCCAGCGCGTAGAGCACGCCGTCGGCGCCGGTCTGCTGGGTCAGCACCCAGATCATCCAGACGGCGGAAGCGAACATCGGGAAGGCGAGGAACTGGCGCAGCCGATCCATCCAGGCGCCGGGCCGCGGCATCAGCCGCTGCAGCGCGGGCGTCATCGAGAGCGCCAAGTAAGGGAGCGCAAGACCGAGGCCCATGGCCAGCAACACGGCTACTGTCTGCGGCGCCGGCTGGCTGAGGGCAAAGCCCAATGCGGCGGCCATGAAGGGCGCGGTGCAGGGGGTGGCGACGACGACGGCCAGCACGCCGGTGAAGAAGGCGCCGGTCGTGCCGCCCTTAGCCGCGAGGCCCTGTCCCACGCCGGTGAAGCCGCCCGCGATCTCGAACACGCCCGCGAGGTTGAGGCCGACCACGAAGAACAGATAGGCGACCAGCAGCGAGAAGATCGGCGACTGGAACTGGAAGCCCCAGCTCACCTCGCCGACGGACGCACGAATCGTCAGGATCGCCGCCGCCATCGCGCCGAACGAGACCAGCACGCCCAGGGTGTAAGCGATGCCGTCGCGCCGCATCTCGCTGCGCTCATGGCCGGCCAGCCGCGCGAAGGCCGCGGCCTTCATCGCCAGCACGGGGAAGACGCAGGGCATCAGGTTCAGGATCAGGCCGCCCACCAGGGCGAAGAACAGCGCCTCGACGAAGGACAGCGACTCCTCGTTGCTGGCCGACACCAGTGGCGTCGCGCTGGGCACGAAGGCGGGATCGAGCTTGGCGGCGATGTCGAAGGATTGGCGCTGCGCACTGTCGCCGGTCTTCTCGGTGAGGACGAGGGTGCCGTTCAACAGCGGCGGCGGACCGCCTTTGGCTTGCGCCTCGCCCTTCTTCAACGGAATGCGGATGCCGTCGGCGGTGACCACCGCGCTCTGCTTGGTCATGTTGGCGACGGGTGCCTCGACGGGGAAGAAATAGACGTCCGTGATCGTGCCCGCCTTCAGGCCCTTGGCGTCGATCACGAGTGTCGGATCGCCCGACTTGGCCATGCCGTAGCGCGCGGGCCACGGGCTCTCGGTCGGCACGTCGCGACGCGCCTTGTCGAACAGCGCGCGCGTGGCGGCATCGGCTGGCATCACCGCTGGGCCGACGGGCAGATCGAGCGCGAACTTGCCGTCCTCGGGAATGCAGACGTCGTTGCACACCAGCCAGTTGGCGGCGGCGGCGAGATGGAGGGTGCCGGTGGCCCCATCCGGCAGGGTGGCCGGCGGTGTCACCTTGACCAGCAGCAGGACGTCGTCGTGGTAGCCGTAGTTCACGATGCCCTGCACGTCGATCATCGTGGGCGTCGGCCAGACGATCGGATCGGCCTTGGCGCCGGCGGGCAGCGTCCACTCGATCTCAGTCGGCAGTCCGGAATCGCCCGGGTTCTTCCAGTAGGTGTGCCAGTGCGGCTTGATGGTCTGGCGCAACGCCACCCAGAAGGGCTCGCCCGCCTTGACCGTGGCGACCTCGGAAACCAGCTCGGCGCGGACATTGTCGGTCTTCACCAAGGCGGTCTGGGCGAACGCCGGCAGGGCGAGGAGAAGAGCGGCGAGGGCGAGGAAAATACGCTTCATGACTGTCCCGTAAATGACCCTCCCCCTACGCGCTGGCAAGGCAATCCGGATCACCGCACCGTGATAGGCTAAGCTCCTGCGATTCTTGAGGAATTCCATGCCGCCACGCCTGTCTCCATCGCACTTGCTCGGCAATCTCGAGACCCTGGCCGCCATCGGCGCCATCGAGGGCGGCGGCTGCGCACGCCTCGCCCTGACCGACGAGGACAAGGTCGGCCGCGATCTCGTGGTCGGTTGGATGAAAGAGCTCGGCCTCTCCGTCACCGTCGACGCGATCGGCAATGTGATTGGCCTGCGCGCCGGCCGGGAGACGGGCGCACCGATCATGACCGGCAGCCACATCGACACGGTGCGCACCGGCGGACGCTACGACGGAAACTACGGCGTGCTGGCCGGCCTCGAAGTGGTGCGTGCGCTGAACGAGGCGGGCATTGTCACGCGCCGGCCGATTGCGGTGGCGTTCTTCACCAACGAAGAAGGCGCGCGCTTCCAGCCCGACATGATGGGCAGCCTCGTCTATGCGGGGGGCATCGGCCTGAACGAAGCCTATGCCGCGACCGACAAGGACGGCGTCGCGGTCGGCGACGAACTGCGCCGCATCGGCTATCTCGGGCCGGTGACACCGGGCGCGCTCAAGCCGCGGGCGTTCGTCGAACTGCACATCGAGCAGGGCCCGATCCTCGACGAGGAGAAGGTGCAGATCGGCGTGGTCGAGAGCGTGCAGGGAATCTCGTGGACCGAGTACACGGTGACCGGCGTGTCCAATCATGCCGGCACGACGCCAATGCGGCTGCGGCGCGACGCGGGCTATCTGGCCTCCTCGGTCAATCTGTTTGCGCGCAAGCTCGCCTGGGACATGGGCGGCGACCAGGTGGCGACCGTGGGCGAGATGGCGTTCCGGCCGAACCTGATCAACGTCGTGCCCCACCGCGCCGTCTTCACCGTCGACCTGCGCAACACCGATGACGCCCAGCTCAAGGCCGCCGAGGTAGAGGTCGCCGCGCATATCGCCGAAGTCGCCACCTCAGAAAAGGTCGAGGTCGAAGCCAAGGTGTTGGCGCGCTTCGAGCCGGTGATCTTCGACAGCGGTCTCGTCGGCCGTGTCGAGCATCACGCCAAGGCGCTCGGCCGCAGCACGCGCCGCATGCCCTCGGGCGCCGGTCACGATGCGCAGATGATGCAGCGGCTTTGCCCGACCGCGATGATCTTCGTGCCCTCGGTCGCCGGCCTTAGCCACAACGTGAAAGAACACACCGAAGCCGCCGACTTGATCGCCGGCGCCGAGGTGTTGCTGAATTTGATGCTGGAACTTGCAGAGGCCCGCGGTCCCAGATGAGCCTACAGCCGCAGCAGCCAGGCTTCGACTTCGCCCTTGCCCTTGACCTCGATGAAGCCGCGCGGCTCGAAGACGAATTCGTCCTTCAGTCTCTCGTAGACCGGGCGGGTGACCTGGATGCCGTCGGGCACGCCGCCCGATTCCATGCGGCTGGCGAGGTTCACCGTGTCGCCCCACAGGTCGTAGATGTACTTGCTGCGGCCGATCACGCCCGCGACCACGGGGCCGCTGTTGATGCCGACGCGCAGCTTCATGACGACGTGGTTCTCGAGCGCGTGCTCGCGCGTGATGTGGACCATGCGGATGGCCATGCGCACCATGCGCTCAGCGTGGTTCTCGACCGGCTCGGGCAGGCCGCAGACGGCCATGTAGGCGTCGCCCACGGTCTTGATCTTCTCAATGCCGATCTCGCTGGCGGCCATGTCGAAGCGCGTGAACAGGCCGTTCAGCAAGGTCACCACCGCCTGCGGCGGCATGTCGGAGGTGAGCGCGGTGAAGCCTACCAGGTCGGCGAAGGCCACCGTCACCTCGGCGAAGCCGTCGGCGATGCGCTGCTCGCCACCGCGCAGCCGGTTGGCGATCGGCGCCGGCAGGACGTTGAGCAGCAGCTCCTCGTTCTCGCGGTTCTTGGTCTCGATCAGCGTGTTCTTGTCGCGCAGCTCGTCGATCATGCCGTTGAAGGCGGTCACGAGCTGGCCGATCTCGTCGTGCGTGCGCACCGGTACGTGCGCGGCGTAGTCGCCGGCCGCGAAGCGTCGCACGCCGGCGGTCAGCTCACGCAATGGGCCGAGCATCGAGCGCGACAGCCAGGCGCCGATCGCGATCACCACCACCAGCGCCACCGCGCCCACGATCGCGAGGTCGCGCTGCAGGCGATAGATCGGCGCGAAGGCTTCCGTCGTCTCGATCTTGGCCACGATGCCCCAGGTGACGCCGGAGATCGCCAACGGTCCCCACGAGGCAAGAGTCGGCCTGCCGTAGTTGCCGGTGACCTGGCCGATGCCGTCGATGCCGGCCAGGGCGGCGCGCGTGGCCTGGGAGTCGATCTGCTGGTGCAGGACCGGCGAGCCGTAGCGGCGGATCGCGTCGATCTCGGCCGCCGGCGCGCCGCTTGCCTGCAGCTCGGCGAAGTAGGCGTCGCGGTTCTCGTAGAACAGGCGCGGCCCCGAGCGGACGAAGGCGTTCGGGCCGACCAGATAGGCCTCGCCGGTGGCGCCGAAGCCTTCCTGCCGCCAGCGCCGGTCACCGGTCACCACGCGGTCGATCTCGGCGATCGACAGCTGGGCGATCAGCACACCGATCACCGTGCCGCGGTCGATCACCGGCGCCGCCATGAAAGCGATCGGTTGGCCGTCCGACGGCATGTAAGGCGCGAAGTCCTCCAGGCAGGTCGTCGAGGGATCGGGGGTGGAGGCGCAGCGCGCGACGGCGGCAGCGAGGTTGGACTGGCGATAGGGGCCGCTGCGCAGCGAGGTGCCGAGGTCGACTTCCTTGATCATGCCGTAGGTGATGCGGCCAGAGGCGCTGTCGGCCAGCATCATGTCGAAGAAGCCGATCGTGGACGCGGCATTGCGCAGCAGCGGCTGGTAGAGGGCGTGGAGCGCGCTGTAGGCACTGCCGTCGCCGGGATCGTCCATCAGCTTGCGTTGCGCCGCCGGCTGCGGATTGGCCGCGATATATTGGTATTGCAGGTAGGTCGCGGCATTGCCGCTCGGCATGTAGTCGGCCTTGGTGATCTCCTTGCCGAGCAGCCGCTCCACGTTGGGCAGGTAGTTGACGCGGTACCATTCCTCGACGGCGCGGCGCATCTCGTCCGGCAGAGGCTTCTGCTCCAGCTCGCCGAACGTCGTGTGGAAGCCACGCGTCGCGTCGATCACCATCTTCGACGAAGCGAGCAGGCGCAGGTCGTTGCGGATGCTGCGGAAGTAGGTCTCGACCTGTCGCGCCTTGGCCTGTCGCGCCGCGGTCAGCTGGTTGTAGATCGTCGCTTCCAGCGCGTCGCGCGCGCGGACGTAGCCCAGCCCGCCGGTCACCAGCACCGCGATCGCGCCCAGTAGGATCAGGATGGCGAAAAGCTTGGCGGCGAGACCCCAGCGGATCGGGGTCTGAACGGGACGTTCGGCAACGGACATTCGAGGACTATATACTGGCCGCAACCCAACTGGAGGAAACAATCATGACCGACGCCCTCGATCCTTCCCGCCGCATCGTCTTTACCGGCGCCGCCGGCGGCATCGGCACCATGACCCGGCCGCTGCTGGCCAAGCTTTATCCCGGCCTGGTGCTGAGCGATCGGGTGAAGCCCGCCAATCTGCTGCCGTCGGAGAAATTCGTTGCCGCCGACCTCACCAAGCCGGCCGAGGTCGCCGCACTGGTGAAGGGTGCGCATAGCGTCATCCATCTCGGCGGCCATTCGGTCGAGGGCACGTGGGACCAGATCCTGAATGCCAACATCATCGGCTGCTACAACCTCTTCGAAGCGGCGCGCGAGGCCGGCGTGAAGCGCGTGATCTTCGCCTCGTCCAACCATGCGATCGGCTTCTATCCGCGCCGCAAGAAGATCGGCACCGACGTCACGGTGCGGCCGGACAGTCGCTACGGCGTCAGCAAGGCGTTCGGCGAAGCGCTGGGCTCGCTCTATTCGGACAAGCACGGCATCGGCGTCACCTGCTTGCGCATCGGCAACGTCGGCCCCACGCCGCTCGACGTCCGGCGCCTGTCGATCTGGGTCAGCCCGCAGGACCTGGTGCAGCTCTTCCAGATCGGGCTCGAGCATCCCGACATCCGCTTCGAGATCTTCTATGGCGCGTCCGACAACGAGGCGAGCTGGTGGGACAATTCCCGCGCCGTGCGGTTGGGCTATCGGCCCAAGGACAAGGCCGAGCAGCACCGCGCCCACGCCGAAGCCGAGCAGAAGAAGTTGCCGGCCGATCCGATCGGCGATCTCTTCCAGGGCGGCACCTTCGCCTCGGCCGAGTTCACCAACGACGTGAAGCGTGCGGGGCCGTGATGTTCTAGACCGCCTTCAGGGCGATCAGGCTTTCGGCGCAGTCGAGGACGGCGGTCGTGGCGGGGCGCGGCGTCCAGCCGAGCATCGTCTGCGCCTTCGTCGCGTTGAAGGCGTGGCGGTGGCCCAAGGTCGGCGTCACCAGTTTCAGGTCGCGGTCGAAGATCGACATCAGCCGCAAGACGAAGTCGGGCAGGCCGCGCTTCGGCGCTTTGGCGGCGCGGGCGCCGAGAGTCTCGCGCAAGGTCCGCGCGATGTCGGCCATCCACATATAGTCGCCGGCGGCGATGAAGCGCTGGCCGGCGGCGGCGGGCGAGGTCATGGCGCGGATGTGGAGGTCGGCCACGTCGCGCACGTCGACGACGCTGAAGCCGATGCGCGGCGTGCCGGGCATCTTGCCGTTCAGCTGCCGCTGCACGATCTGTACCGAGCCCAGCCCCTCTGCCGACAGGACTGGGCCGAGGACGGCGCTGGGCAGGACCGTCGCCAGCGTGGTCGCGCTCTTCTGCTCGGCCATGAAGGCCCAGGCTGCCTGCTCGGCCATGGTCTTGGAAACGCGGTAGGCATTCAGATTTTTGTCGGCGAGGTCGGTCCACAGCGTCTCGTCGGTCAGGCTGTCGCCGCTGTCGAGGATCGGGCTGGCGGCTGCGACCGACGAAGTCAGCACCACCCTCTTCACGCCGGCCTTGGTGGCCGCCCGCAACAGGCGCAGCGCACCGTCGCGGGCCGGGGCAACCAGCGCATTGCGGTCGCGCGGCTCCTGGCCGGTCCCGAGCGGCGAGGCGACGTGGAGCACGTAATCGCAGCCCGCCACGGCCTCGTCCCAGCCGGTGTCGCTCGTGAGGTCGGCCGCGAAGAAGCTCAGGTTTTGGTGCGTGTCGACCTGGGGGGCGAGCGTGGCGCGCACCGCGGCTTCGCGGGCAAGCGACCGGACCGTCGTCCGCACGACATAGCCGCGCTTCACCAGCTCGACGATGCACCAGCCGGCGATGAAGCCGCTTCCGCCGGTGACCAGGACTGTCTCGGCCATCTTGCCTCCCCTTCTGCGATCCGTGAGATATATACTGCAGGGAAGAGGTGACGATGAGCCGGATTTTGACAGTCGGGGCCGCGCAAATGGGCCCCATCCAGCGCAGCCATACGCGGCGCGACGTCGTGGAGCGCATGATTGCCCTCCTGCGCGAGGGCAAGCGCATGGGCTGCGATGTCGTGATCTTTCCCGAGCTCACGCTCACGACCTTCTTCCCGCGCTGGTTCATGCCAGACCAGGCCGAGGTCGATTCCTTTTTCGAGCAGGAGATGCCGTCGAACGAGACGGCGCCGCTGTTCACCGAGGCCAAGCGTCTCGGCATGGGCTTCAGCTTCGGCTATGCCGAGCTCACCAAGGAAGAGGGCCGGGTCCGCCGCTTCAACACCTCGATCATCGTCGAGAAGGACGGCTCGATCGTCTCCAAGTATCGCAAGATCCATCTGCCGGGCCACAGCGAGCACGAGCCGGAGCGGCCGTTCCAGCATCTCGAGAAGCGCTATTTCGAGATCGGCAATCTCGGCTTCCCGGTGGTGAAGGCGTTTGGCGGCAACATGGGCATGTGCATCTGCAACGACCGGCGCTGGCCCGAGACCTATCGCGTGATGGGGCTGCAGAACGTCGAGATGGTGATGTTGGGCTACAACACGCCGCTGCACAACGCGCCGTCGCCCGATCACGACGAGCATTCGTGGTTCCACAACCAACTCTCGATGCAGGCCGGCGCCTACCAGAACGGCACCTGGGTGATCGGTGTTGCCAAGGGCGGCACGGAAGAGGGCGTGCCGTCGCTCGCCGACTCGATGATCGTGGCGCCGTCCGGCAAGGTCGTGGCGCGCGCCGCCGGCAGCGACGACGAGCTGATCGTGCACCGCTGCGATCTCGATGCGGGCAATAGCTACAAGACCACCACCTTCAACTTCGCGCTTCATCGCCAGCCGGATCAGTACCGGCGCATTGTCGATCAGAAGGGCGCGGTAGACCCCGCGTGAGCTTCCTCGTCGAAGGCTCGCCCGGCGCGCTCGTGATCGTGGCGTTGATCGTCGGGTTGTCTTTGGCGCTGGCCTTCGAGTTCGCGAACGGCTTCCACGACACCGCCAATGCGGTGGCAACCGTGATCTACACGCATTCCCTCACCTCGACCCAGGCCGTGATCTGGGCAGCGTCCTGGAACTTCGTGGGCGTGATGGTCTCCTCCGGCGCCGTGGCCTTCGGCATCATCGAGCTGCTGCCGGTCGAGCTCGTCCTCGATGTCGGCGCCTCCGCCGGCTTCGCGATGATCTTCTCGCTGCTGCTGTCGGCCATCCTCTGGAATGTCGGCACCTGGTATCTCGGCCTGCCGGCGTCGAGTTCGCATACGCTGATCGGCTCTATCGTGGGCGTCGGCATGATGAACGCCTGGATCAACGGCGACGGCTTCGGCGAAGGGGTGAACTGGGGCAAGCTCAACGAGACGATGCTGGCGCTGCTCGTTTCGCCGGTCATCGGCTTCGTTGCCGCCGCGGCCCTGTTGTTGCTGGCAAAGGCGCTGATCCGCAATCCCGCGCTCTATCGGGCGCCCGAAGGCAAGGCGCCGCCGCCGCCGTGGATCCGCACGATCCTCGTGCTCACCTGCACCGGCGTCAGCTTCGCCCACGGCTCCAACGACGGACAGAAGGGCATGGGCCTGATCATGCTGGTGCTGATCGGCCTGCTGCCCACGACCTACGCGCTGCGGCTGACGACGCCGCCCGAGAGCCTCCAGGAAATCCTGGTCGCCGCGCAGGCGGCCCAGCCGGTGTGGGACAAGGCGCCGTCGCCGGTGACGCTCGACAGTCCGATCGCCGACGCGGCGATCTCGCGCTTCCTCACCACCGGCACGCTGGAGCCGATCACCCTGCCGTCGCTCGCCTTCAAGAACGCGCGCATCATCACGGCGATGGCGCGCTTCAAGTCGATCGGCGAGATGACGACGGGCCAGCGCTCACGGCTGCGGCGAGACGTCTATCTGGTCGACAGCGGCATCGCCAAGCTGCGCAAGACCGGCGCCGTGAGCGGCAACGATGCCTTGCTGTTGAAGGGTCTCTACGATTCGCTGCAGCTCCTGACCGACTACATTCCGCTCTGGGTGAAGATTGCGGTCGCCGTGGCGCTCGGCCTCGGCACGACGGTGGGCTGGAAGCGTATCGTGGTGACGATCGGCGAGAAGATCGGCAAGTCGCACCTCACCTATGCCCAGGGAGCATCAGCCGAGCTGGTGGCCATGGCGACCGTGGGCGCCGCCGGCCTCATCGGTGTGCCGGTCAGCACGACGCATGTACTCTCCTCGGGCGTGGCGGGGGCGATGTTCGCCAATCACTCCGGCCTGCAGAAGGCCACCATGCGCAACATCCTGCTGGCCTGGGTGCTGACCGTGCCGGCCTGCATGCTGTTGGGCTCGCTGCTGTTCGCCGCCAGCCTGTTCGTGTTCCTGCGCCTGCTTGGCTAGCTCAGCCGAACTTGCCGTAGCTGCGCTCGGGCGTGCCGCGGTTCAGCGACAGGTGTGTGTGCGTGGCGATGAACGGATCGCCGATCTTGAGGCGGCCGAGGCCCACGGTGGCGCGACCGCCGCGGTCGAACGGGTCGCCGTTGGGATGGAAGCCGTCGGAGGTCCACACGCCCATGCCGATCGCGGTCAGCCGGTCGGCCGAGACGATCGCCTCGACCGTGTCTGTTTTGACCTGGAAGTTGCGGATGGTGCCCCAGACGTTGCGCCACTGCTTCTCTTCCGTGAGGCGCTGGCCGTGCATGAAGTCGGTGAAGGTGCCGAAGGCGATCAGGTCGTCGGCGAAGATCGCGCGGGCGCCTTCGTAGTCGATGGCCTGGCAGAATTTCGACAGCGCGTCGAACCAGGCGCGCGTTGCCTTGATGTCGTCGGGGGTCGGAGTCGTGCGGAGATTCATCGGGTCGTCCTAAAGTCCAAAGCGTTGCCAGTGTGCGCGCTCTTCGAGCGCCGCCAGGGTCGAGGGACCGATCATATCGAAGCCCGAACCCAAATTGGATCCCAGCCCGAAGCGCGCGAGGAAGCGGCGGCGGGGCGTGACCACGGGCAGATGCACCTTGGTACCGAAGCGTTGCTGCAGGAACGCGCGCAGTTCGCCGAGACTGTCGACCAGTCCCAGTTCCAGGCCGCGCTGGCCGGTCCAGAACTCGCCGGTGAACAGCAGGCTGTCGGCGCCTTTCAGACGCGTGCCGCGGCGCTCGCGCACCCAGCCCTTGAAGCCGTCGTGGATTTCCGACTGCAGCCGCTTCAGCCGCTCGACGTCCTCGGTCTTCTCGGGCTGGAACGGATCGAGCATCGACTTGCTCTCGCCCGAAGTGTGGACCCTCCGCTCGATGCCGTGGCGCGCGATCAGCTCGTGAAAGCCGAAGCCCGAGGAGACCACGCCGATCGAGCCCACGATCGAAGCAGGATCGGCCACGATCTCGTCGGCGGCGCAGGCGAGCCAATAGCCGCCCGACGCCGCGACGTCCTCGACGAAAGCGATCACCGGCAGCTTGTTCTCTTCGGCCAGCAGGCGGATGCGTTGCGCGATCAGCGCCGACTGCACGGGCGAGCCGCCCGGCGAGTTGATCGAGAGCGCGACTGCCTTGGCGCCGCGCGTCTTGAACGCCTTGGCGAGCAGCGGCGCTACTGTCTCGATCGAGAGGCCGCGCCCGCCCAACAGGCCACCCCCGGCGGCAATGACGCCGGAAAGGCGGACCACCGGCACGACCGGTCCGCGACGAAAACGATTCCTGATCCAATTGAACATGACGGGCACTGTCGCGGCGACGGCGTTAGAAGGCAAGCGACGCGGCGTGGCGCAGGATCGCCTCGGCCGCCTCGGTATAGCCACCTTCGGCTCGATGCAGCACGAGCGGCGACGCCTCGCGCAGAATCTTCGTCGGCGCGCGCCGTGCCTGCACGATCACGCGGGCGGCAGGCGGTAGCGTCTTTGTCACAATGTCGCCGAAGCCCAGCCGGACCAGATGATCGACGATCTCTCTCAGCCGGTCGCTGCGATGGATAATCGTCAGGCTGCCTGCAGGTTTGACGGCCCCCGTCGCCACGGCGAGCCAGCGTGCGAGATCGGCGCTCGATTCGACGGTCGCCAGGGCCTTGGAAGGATTGGGCGAAGGATCGGCGACCGCAGCCGCGAGGTACGGTGGGTTGGTGGCGACGTGATCGAACAGGCCGAGGTTTTCCGGCAGCGGTCGCGCAAGATCGTGCTCAATCGTTCGTACACGGCCTTCGACGCCGTTCAGAATAGCATTGCGTTCGGCGGTCAATTGCAGTGGTGACTGCAATTCTACTCCGATCACGCTGCAGCCCGGAATTCTCGCGGTAAGACAAAGACCTACGGCCCCAACGCCCGCCCCGAGATCGAGCACGCGGTCTTCTGGACCGGCATCGATGGCCGCGGCCAGCAGGACCGCATCCACGGCCACGCGATAGCCCCGGCTCGGCTGCAGCAGGCGCACGCGGCCGCCCAGCAAGGCATCTTCGGTCAGGGCCATTTCCATGCTAATCGTTCGCAGTCCTTTCACGACATTCTGTCGCAACCCGCAGGCATCCGGAGAGACTATCTTTTAGAACATGGCAACCGTCGTCTCCCTCGAAGGCAAGCGCAAGGCTCCCAGCCTGGATCCCCTGCTGTCGCTCTGCGCCGACGACATGGCGCGGGTCGATCGCGAAATCCTGGCGCGCATGCGCTCGCCGGTGGCGCTGATCCCGGAGCTGGCCAATCATCTTGTCGGCGCCGGCGGCAAGCGCATGCGGCCGCTGCTGACGGTCGCCGCGGCACGGCTCTGCGGGTACGCGGCCGACGACGACCGCCACATCAGGCTTGCGACCTGCGTCGAGTTCATCCATTCCGCCACCTTGCTGCACGACGATGTGGTCGATGTGAGCGAGCTGCGCCGCGGCAAGCCCACCGCCAACACCGTATGGGGCGACAAGGCCTCGGTGCTGGTCGGCGACTTCCTGTTCACGCGCTCCTTCGAGCTGATGGTCGATGTCGGCTCGCTCGACATCCTGGGTGTGCTGAGCCGCGCCTCCTCGACCATCGCCGAGGGCGAGGTGCTGCAGCTCGTGACGCAACGCGACATCAGCACGCCGGAAGCAACCTATCTCGAGGTCATCAAGGCCAAGACCGCGAAGCTCTTCGCCGCCGCCGCCGAAGTGGGCGCGATGGTGGCCGGCCGCAACGGCCCCGAGCGGGTGGCGCTCGAGAGCTTCGGCATGAACCTCGGCATCGCGTTCCAACTGGTCGACGACGCGCTCGACTATTCCGGCCGCGAGGCCCAGCTCGGCAAGACCGTGGGCGATGACTTCCGCGAGGGCAAGATCACCCTGCCGGTCATCCTGGCCTTCCTGCGTGGCGGCGCGGTCGACCGCGAATTCTGGAAGCGCACGTTGCAGAAGCTCGAGCAGCGGCCCGAGGACATGGCGCAGGCGCAGAGCCTGATCGAGCGTCACAATGCGCTGGCCGATACGCTGGAGCGCGCCCGTCACTACGGCGCCATGGCGCGCGACGCGCTCGGCCTGTTCGGCGACACGCCGCTCAAGGCCGCGATGCTCGAGGCTGTGGACTTCGCCATCGACCGGGCGCACTAATTCCGGCCAGAAATGGCCGGCCAAATCAATAACCAGCATATCCTCGCGATCGATCAAGGCACCACGAGCACGCGCGCGATCGTGTTCGATGCGTCGGGCATGCCTGTCGCGACGGCGCAAAAGGAACTGCCGCAGATCTTCCCGAAGCCCGGCTGGGTCGAGCACGATCCCGAGGAGATCTGGCGCGCCACTGTCGAGGTCTGCCGCGGCGCCCTCGCCAAGGCGAAGCTCGAGGCAAAGGACCTCGCGGGCATCGGCATCACCAACCAGCGCGAGACGACGATCGTGTGGGACCGCGCCACGGGCAAGCCGGTCTACAACGCCATCGTCTGGCAGGACCGGCGCACGTCGGAGCATTGCGCCGAGCTGAAGAAGGCCGGCCACGAGAAGATGGTGTCGGAGAAGACCGGCCTGCTGCTCGATCCCTATTTCTGCGGCACCAAGATCGCCTGGATACTGAAGAACGTCGCGGGCGCTCGTGCCGCCGCCGACAAGGGCGCGCTGGCCTTCGGCACGATCGAGAGTTTTTTGCTGTGGCGCCTGACCGGCGGCAAAGTGCACGCGAGCGATGCGACCAACGCCAGCCGCTCCCTGCTGCTCGATATCCGCAAGGGCGCCTGGGACGCTGAACTCTGCAAGCTGCTCGGTGTGCCGCAATCGATGCTGCCCACGGTGGTTGATTGCGCCGGCGAGCATGGCGTCGCCACCGCCGACATCCTGGGCGCGCCCGTACCTGTGCTCGGCATGGCGGGCGATCAGCAGGCCGCGACCATCGGCCAGGCCTGCATCAAGCCCGGCATGGTGAAAGCGACGTATGGCACCGGCTGCTTCGCCATCCTGAACACCGGCACCATCGCCGTGCATTCGCGCAGCCGCCTGCTCACGACCATTGCCTATCAGTTTAAGGGCCAGCGCACCTATGCGCTGGAAGGCAGCATCTTCATTGCCGGCGCCGCCGTGCAATGGCTGCGCGATGGGCTGCATCTGATCGAGAAGTCGTCGGACATCGAGGCAGTCGCCGAGACGGCCCATCCCGAACACAGTGTCTACGTCGTGCCCGCCTTCGTCGGCCTCGGCGCGCCCTATTGGGATGCCGATGCGCGCGGCGCGATCCTCGGCCTGACGCGCGATTCGGGGCCGGGCGAAATCGCCGCCGCCACGCTCGATTCGGTCTGCTACCAGACCCGCGACCTGGTCGAGGCGATGCGCAGCGACGGCGCGCAGATCGACGAACTGCGGGTCGATGGCGGCATGGTGGTCAACGATCCCCTGATGCAGCGCCTGGCCGATACGGTCGGCGCGCCCGTGGAGCGGCCCAAGGTGACCGAGACCACGGCGCTGGGAGCGGCCTTCCTGGCGGGACTGCAGGCCGGCCTGTGGCCCTCGCTGGAGGCTTTGGCCGAGACCTGGGCGCTGGACCGGGCGTTCAAGCCGGCCGAGGGCGCCGCTTCCCGGGATCGCCGCTACGTCGGCTGGCAGGACGCCGTGCGCCGCGTGCGCAGCACGTGAACAGCCCAAATGCGCAGTTCCTGATTGCTGACCGGGGGCGTGGCGACTAGGTTCTGCCCCGCCATGAAAAACCCCGCCAATCCTGTCTATTGCGGCATCGACACGACGGAGCTCGAAGGCGCCGCCCGGCTGATCCAATCCATCGCCGGGGCGCCGAAACCGGCCGTCGGCGGCATCAAGCTGGGGCTGGAATTCTTCCTGGCCCATGGTGCGCCGGGCATCCGCTACGCCTTCCCGCAGCCGGTCCGCGCGACCGGCGTGGGTTTCTTCCTCGACCTCAAGCTGCACGACATTCCCAACACCGTGGCGGGCGGCATCCGCGCCGTGGCCGATCTCGCGCCGACCTACATCACCATCCATGCCAGCGGCGGTCGCGACATGCTGAAGGCCGCCGTCGACGAGGCGGGCGTGCAGGCCGCGAAGTTGAACGTGCCGCGCGCCAAGCTGCTGGGCGTCACGGTGCTGACCTCGCTCGACAAGTCGGACCTCGTGGCGACCGGCGTGAACGATGAGCCTTCGGATCAGGTGCTGCGGCTGGCCTCGCTGGCACGCGCCGCCGGCCTCGATGGCTGCATCTGCTCGCCGCACGAGATCGCCGCGCTGCGCAAGGAATGCGGGTCCGACTTCGTGCTGATGGTGCCGGGCATCCGCCCCGTCGGTAGCGCCAGCAACGACCAGAAGCGCGCGATGACGCCGCGCCAGGCGGTCGATCTCGGCGCCACGCATCTCGTCGTCGGCCGGCCGATCTATCAAGCGGCCAGCCCGCGCGGTGCCGCCGAAGCCATCGCACGCGAGGCCGGCGTCAACGACCTATGACCCTTCCGGCTCAAGTCGAGGCCAAGATCTGTGGCCTCTCGACGCCGGAGACGGTCGATGCCGCCGTGCGCTTCGGTGCGCGGTGGGTGGGGTTCGTGACCTATCCGAAGTCGCCGCGTCATATCTCGACCGACACCTTGAAGATGTTGGGCGCGCGCGTGCCACTGTCCGTCGGCAAGGTCGGCCTGTTCGTCGATGCTTCCGACGCCTTGATCGACGAGCGTGTCGCGGCCGGTGAACTCGACATGCTGCAACTGCATGGCAACGAAACGCCCGAGCGCGTGGCTGATCTGCGCGAGCGGCTTTGCCTTCCCGTGATGAAGGCGATCAAGGTCGCGGCGCCCGAGGACGTCGAGCGCGGCGTTGCGGCGTACGCCGATGTCGCCGACCGGCTGATGTTCGATGCGGCCGAGGGCACCTTGCCCGGCGGCAATGCCAAGGCCTTCGACTGGACGATCCTGTCGGGCCGCACCATTCCCTTGCCGTGGTTCCTCGCGGGCGGTCTCACGCCCGAGAATGTCGCCGAGGCCGTGCGCGTGACCGGCGCGCGCGCCGTCGACGTTTCCTCTGGTGTGGAGGCGACGCGCGGTGTGAAATCGATCGACCGAATTCAGGCCTTCCTCGAACGAGTGAAGGCACTCTAAGGAGATGACATGAACACCGAAGCGCGGCTCCAGGAACTGGGCATCGAGTTGCCTGAGACGACGTCCCCGATGGCCAACTATGTGAATGCGGTGCGTACCGGCAACCTGCTCTATCTCGCGGGCAAGGGCCCGGGCCTGCCGGGCAAGCCGCTGCCGGTCGGCAAGGTCGGGCGCGACTTCTCGATCGAGCAGGGCTATCGCCTGGCGCGTGATACGGGCCTCAACCTGATCTCGGTGATGAAGGCCGAGCTGGGCGACCTCGACAAGGTCGTGCGTATCGTCAAGGTGCTGGGCATGGTCAACGCCACCTCCGAATACGGCCATCAGCCCGAGATCATCAACGGCTGCTCCGACCTGTTCGTCGAGGTGTTCGGCGATCGCGGCAAGCATGCCCGTTCGGCAGTCGGCATGGGCTCGCTGCCGCGCGGCATCCCGGTCGAGATCGAGGTGATCGTCGAGGTGGCCCCTGTCGAAGTGCCCCGCGTCGTCGCCGCTGCTGCCAAGCCTGTCGCCAAGGCCCCGACTCCGATCAAGAAGATCGCGGTCAAGAAGGCGGCTCCCAAGGCCAAGGTGAAGGCCGCCAAGAAGAAGAAACGGTAAGCCATGGCCCAGGCACCCAACAGCTTCCGCTCCGGCCCCGACGACCGCGGGCATTTCGGCATTTTCGGCGGCCGCTATGTCGCCGAGACGTTGATGCCGTTGATCCTCGAACTGGAGAAGGCCTACAACGAGGCCAAGGTCGATCCGGCCTTCGTAGGCGAGTTGAAGTCGCTGGCGACGCATTATGCCGGCCGGCCGAGCCCGCTCTATCACGCGGCGCGGCTCACCAAGAAGCTGGGTGGCGCCAAGATCTACCTCAAGCGCGAGGAGCTGAACCACACCGGCTCGCACAAGATCAACAACGTGCTGGGTCAGGTGCTGCTCGCCAAGCGCATGGGCAAGACGCGCGTGATCGCCGAGACCGGCGCCGGCCAGCATGGCGTGGCGACGGCAACGGCCTGCGCACTGTTCGATCTTCCCTGCGTCGTGTTCATGGGCGCGACGGACGTCGATCGCCAAGCGCCCAACGTGGCGCGCATGAACATGCTGGGCGCCGAAGTGCGGCCGGTGAAGGCGGGCGCCGCGACGCTCAAGGACGCGATGAACGAGGCGATGCGCGACTGGGTCGCGACCTGCGAGACGACATTCTACTGCATCGGCACGGTCGCGGGTCCGCATCCCTATCCCGAGATGGTGCGCGACTTCCAATGCGTGATCGGCGAGGAGACTCGCGCGCAGATGATGGAAGCCGAGGGACGCCTGCCCGACACGCTGGTCGCCTGCATCGGCGGCGGCTCGAATGCGATGGGCCTGTTCCATCCCTTCCTCGACGATCCGACGGTGCGCATCATCGGTGTCGAAGCGGCGGGTAAAGGTGTCGAGACAGGTCTGCATGCCGCCTCGCTGACCGGCGGCCGTCCCGGCGTGCTGCACGGCAACCGCACCTATCTGCTGCAGGACAAGGAAGGCCAGATCACCGAGGCGCATTCGATCTCGGCCGGCCTCGACTATCCCGGCATTGGCCCAGAGCATTCGTGGCTCAAGGAGAAAGGCCGCGTCGAATACGTCTCCGCGACGGACGACGAGGCGCTCGCGGCATTCCAGGTTCTCTGCAAGCTCGAGGGAATCATTCCCGCGCTCGAGTCGTCGCATGCGCTCGCCTATGTCGAGAAGCTGGCGCCGACCTTGCCCAAGGACAATCTGCTGGTCGTGAACCTGTCCGGTCGCGGCGACAAGGATGTGCCGCAGGTCGCGGCGATGCTGGGGATCAAAGCCTAGATGAGTCGTATCACCAAACGCTTCGCCGACCTCAAGGCCGCCAAGCGCGCCGGTCTCGTCACCTATTTCATGGCGGGCGATCCCGACATCGAGACGAGCTACCAGATCTTGAAGGGCCTGCCGGGTGCCGGCGCCGACGTGATCGAACTCGGCATGCCGTTCACCGATCCGATGGCCGACGGCCCGTCGATCCAGCTCGCCGGTCAGCGCGCGCTCAAGGTCGGCACGACGCTCGACCAGATCTTCGCGATGGTGCGTCGCTTCCGCAGCGAGGCCGGTGACAACGACACGCCGATCATCCTCATGGGCTACTACAATCTCGTCTATCAGCGCGGCACCGAGAAGTTCTGCAAGGATGCCGCCGCCGCCGGCGTCGATGGCTTCATTCTGGTCGATCTGCCACCGGAAGAGGCCGATGAGCTGAAGCCTTATGCGACCGCTGCCGGCATCGACACGGTGCTGCTCACGGCGCCCACGACCGACGACGTACGCCTGCCGGCCGTGCTGAAGTATTCGGCCGGCTTCGTCTATTTCGTCTCGGTGCTCGGCATCACCGGCATGGCCTCGGCCACCGAAGACTCGGTACGCACGCACGTAGAACGTATCCGTCGCCATACCAAGCTGCCGATCGCGGTTGGCTTCGGAATCAAAACGCCGGAGCAGGCCACCGCGGTTGCGCGTCATGCCGACGCATCGGTCGTTGGCACCGCGATCGTCGATCGCGTGAAGGCAGGTCTCGATGCGAACGGCAAGGCGACACCATCGCTGGTGCCGAATGTCCTCGCATACATCAAGACTCTTGCGGACGGTGTGCGCAGCGTGCGCAAGGACTGAATCACTCCGTGAAGAATCGGAGACAATGCCGCCCGGCCATTGTCTCGTCATGATCCCGCGCCTACATGCGCCTCGCCAATGAACAGCGAGGACGGCGTCATGCAGCACCACTCGATCGAACAGAAGAATCGCCTCCACCGGACCTTCGTCGGCGCGCTCGATCTCCTCGATGCGCTGGGCCGCGAGGCCGATCGTTGGGAGGAGGAGTGCCTGTCCTACGCGCTGGGCGCGATGGCCTGCGATCTCTATTCCGTGGCCGAGATCGAGCTCGAGGCGTTTGCCCGTCCGATCGCCAAGCGTCCGCCGCTCGAAGTGCTGATGCTGAACGCCAAGCCGCAGCGCTTCACCAAGGAGATGCTGCGCCACGGTCTCGACTTCGTGTTGAACAAGGCAGCCCACCCCGAGTCCGACGCGGTGATGCCCGCCGTCGTCGCCGCCGGTCAGCTCGACTTGTCGGCCTCGTCGTCGAACATCAGGTCGGCCACGTAGGGATTGGTCTTCCGCTCCCAACCGAAGGTCGAGGTCTGGCCGTGGCCGGGCACGAACTGGATGTCGTCGCCGAACGGCCATAGGCGGGTGCGGATCGAGGTCAGCAACTGCTCGTGATTGCCGCGCGGGAAATCCGTCCGGCCGATCGATCCCCGAAACAGCACGTCGCCCACGAAAGCGATCTTGGCCGGCCGGTGCACGAACACGACATGCCCCGGCGTGTGGCCGGGACAATGCACCACGTCCAAGGTCTGATTGCCGAGGCTGACCGTCTCGCCGTTGATGAGCCAGCGGTCGGGCACGAACGGCTTGTAGGCCGGGAAATTGTACTTCCGCCCCGACTCCGGCAGACCCTCGATCAGGAACAGGTCGTCCTCGTGCGGCCCTTCGATCTTCACGCCATAGTGCTCGGCCATCGTCCCGGCGGCCGAGGCATGGTCGACGTGACCATGGGTCAGCAGCACCTTGGTGACCTTGATGCCCTGCTGGTCGATCGCCTGCTTCAACATGTCGAAGTCCCCACCGGGATCGACGGCGGTACCTTCCATGGTCTCGGGATCCCAGACGATGGAGCAGTTTTGCTGGAACGGCGTGACGGGCGTGATCATGACCTTGAGCATGGAACCGATGTAATGGCTCCCGCGGCCCTCGTGAAGTGCTTATGCGGCGGGAAGGGCGTATGCTGAAGCCAATGAAACTGCGCGTTTTATCGTTGCTCATGGTGCTTCTCGGCCTGGCCGGCCCGGCGCTGGCCCAGGTCGCGCCGGTATCCTCGCCCACTGGCCCGGTCATGGCCGGCCCCTACGCCGTCATCGATGCCGCGACCGGCGAGACGCTGATGGAGCACAATGCGGGCGCCGCCTGGTATCCCGCCTCGCTCACCAAGCTGATGACTGCCTATCTCACCTTCGAGGCGCTGAAGGCGGGTCGTCTCACGCTCACCTCGCCGCTGCCGTTCTCGCAGCATGCCTCGGCGATGCCCGAGTCGAAGCTCGGCGTGGCGCCCGGTACTTCGATCACGGTGGAGCAGGGCCTGTTCGCGCTGGTCGCCCATTCGGCCAACGACGTCGCCACCGCGCTCGGCGAGTTGATCGGCGGCTCCGAGCCCGGCTTCGCGCAGATCATGACGCAGACGGCGCAGCGGCTCGGCATGACGGCGACGAAATTCAACAACGCCAACGGCCTGCCTGATCCGCAGAACTACACCACGGCGCGCGATCTCGGCGTGCTGACGCTCGCGCTGATGCGCGACTTCCCGCAGTACTACGGCTACTTCCAGACCCAGGATTTCACCTTCGGCAAGCGTCACTACGAGACCTTCGTGCACTTCCTCAAGATGTACGCGCCCTATGCCGACGGGCTGAAGACGGGCTTCATCTGCAATTCCGGATTCAACATCGTGGGCAGCGCGGTGCGCGACAACCGCCGGCTGATCGCGATCGCCTTCGGCTTCCGCCGCGCCGACCTGCGCGACGAATTCCTGGTGCGCCTGTTCGACGAGGCCTTTGCGCTCAAGACCGGCGGCAACAAGCCGAAGATCTGGCAGCTCCGCAACGAAGGCGGCGAGCCGACCAAGTTGTTTGGTCCCGGCGAATGCGGCGCGATCCGCTACGACATGCCGGGCGATGCCGCCTGGCTCGGCACCTACGGCGACTGGCGCACCGCGCGGCGCGTCTACGATGTGGGCCAGGCCGACCTGGTGAAGCTTGGCGTGACGCGCCCCGGCAAGGAATGGATCCTGCCGGTATCGGCCAACAAGGCCACGCGCCAGGCCGCGATCATTGCCGACCTCGAGCCCGACGCCGCGCTGAAGCTCTGCGCCGACTACAAGGCGCGCAAGCTCTTCTGCGAAGTGAAGAAGCCGCAGGAGATCACGCCACCGTTTGGCGTCTTCTGGCGCTGAACGAAGCGCGACGGTTTCCGCGGTTTTCACGGTTATTAAACCCGGTTCGAAAACCGCTCAGTCGGGCCGATAGAAGCTGGCGAGCGGATCGTCGCGCTCGGGTTTTTTGTTCTGCTCTTCCCACTGTTTCTCGACCTCGACGAGGCGGCGTTCGAACTCGACCGCCTCGATCATCCGGCACTGCGCCTGCAGCAGTGAGGAGACGTCGTGGCCTTCGCGCGGCGTCACCTCGCCGGTCAGCACGGCATTCATGATGTCGGCGACCGCCGGCACGAGGTCGGGCAGGTCCTTCACCGGCGTTGCGTCGATCTCGATCGACCGGCCGCGCCGTATCGGCCAGACGCGTGACAGCAGCATCTCCGCCGCGCGCAGGTCGCCGGCCAGCGCCTTGTCGACGATCATCTGCAGGATCTGTTCGCTGACGCCGGCGCCCAGCTCGTCGAGCGCGGCGGCCTTGCGATTCAGTGAACGCGGCCGACCCGGTCCGCTGGAATTGCCCTTGGCGAAGTATCCGTTGGCGTCGCGAGTGGGGATGTCTGACATGATGAGCTCCTCGAGTGGGGGTGTGCCGCCACTCTAGAAGCGTTTGCGCAAATCATGACTTATGGTCGTTACTGGCGGAAGCGTTGACCAGCTTGAAACGGATGGCCGTCGAGAATCGCGCCTCAGGCGTGTCGGAGTACGTTCCCCGATAAAATTCAGCCGTTCAGCTGACGCGCGATGAATTCTTTGGCGGTCTCGTGCGCCTTTGCGGTCTGCGGGCCCGGTTGCGCCGTCCATTCATGGACGGAGTCCGCGAACAGGCGATAGTCGCAGGCGCCGCCCGCGGCCCTGTAGGCATTGGCGAACTCTTCCTGCATTTCCGGCAGCACATTGTCGTCGAGCGCGCCCTGCATGATGAGGAACGGCACTAGCGTGACCTTCTCCTTGCGCGCGAGGATCTCCCGCGGGTTGCCTTCGTGGATCGCGTCCCACGGCTGGAAGAACGTCTGGCTGTTCTTGATCATCGGCTCGTTCTTGCGCCGCACCGCGTTTTCATGACGCTCCGACGTATTGCTGACCGGCGAACGCATCGCGGCATAGGCGATGGTCGCGTCGACGGTCGGCGCGCCGACCAGAGGGATCGCGCCGTAGCGCGGATCGTGCGGCCGCAGCGCCACGAGTTCCGTGAGATGGCCGCCGCTCGAGGAGCCGAAGATGCCGAGCTTCGAAATCTCGCCGTTCCAGCGGGCGGCGTTCGCCTTCAGCCAGCGCACGGCGTAGTTGGCGTCCTGCACCGCGGCCGGATAGGGCGCTTCGGCGGCCAAGGTCAGGTCGACGGCGACGACCAGCAGGCCGCTGGCCGCCAGCGCGCGATCCATCGGCTCTTCGGCCAGGCGGTCCTTGCGGTTCCAGCCGCCACCGTGCAGGTCGAGGACCGTCGGGAAGGGCCCCGATCCTTGCGGCTGGTAGATTCGGGCCATCAACATCCGGCCGGCGCTATTGCGTCGAAACTCGACTTCGCTGACCTTGATTTCGAACCGTGCGGCGGGATCGTAAGCCACTGTCGCCTCCCCTGATTTCGGCACTTTATCCTCTCTTTTAGCGTCCCTTGGCCCCATCCGTCATTCGTGCCATACCGCGCCCATGAATTGGCTGACCAATTTCGTCCGCCCCAAGCTCCGGGCGCTGGTCTCGCGCAAGGACGCGCCCGAAAACCTCTGGCTGAAATGCCCCAAGTGCGAACAGATGCTGTTCATGCGCGACTGGGAGGCCAACCAGGAGGTCTGCACGCACTGCGGCCATCACATGCGCATCCGGCCGATGAAGCGGCTGCCGCGCCTGTTCGATGAGGGCAAGTACGAGCTGCACCCGCTACCGCGCGTCACCGCCGATCCGCTCAAGTTCCGCGACACCAAGCGCTACGACGCGCGCCTCAAGGAAGCTCAGGCCAAGGCCGAGGGAACGACGGACGCGCTGGTCGTGGCGAGCGGGCCGATGGGCGGCCGCATGGCCGTGCTGGCGCTGCTCGACTTCGGTTTCATGGGCGGCTCGATGGGTACGGCCGTGGGCGAAGGACTCGTGATGGCGGCGGAGATCGCCGTCGCGCGCAAGGCGCCATTGATCGTCTTCTCGTCGTCCGGCGGCGCGCGCATGCAGGAAGGCATCCTCTCGCTGATGCAGCTCACGCGCACCACCATCGCCGTGCGCAAGGTCAAGGAAGCGGGGCTTCCCTACATCGTCGTGCTGACCGATCCGACGACCGGCGGCGTGTCGGCGTCGTTCGCCATGCTGGGCGACGTGCATCTGGCCGAGCCCGACGCCATCATCGGCTTTGCCGGGCCACGCGTGATCCAGGATACGATCCGGCAGGAGCTGCCCGAAGGCTTCCAGCGCTCGGAGTATCTGCTCGAGCACGGCATGGTCGATGCCGTCGTGCATCGCCACAAGCTGCGCGAAACGCTGATTCGCCTGGTCCATCTCTTGATGGATCCGGTCACTTCCGAAGGCCGCGGCGTGGCTGTCGCGGTGCGCTGAAGCAGGACGATGATCGACCATATCCTGGAGCGCGTCATGCGGCTCCATCCCCGCTCGATCGATCTCGGGCTGGAGCGCATCGAGCGCGTGCTGACCGCGCTCGGTTCTCCCGAACAGAAGCTGCCGCCGATCGTCCATGTCGCCGGCACCAACGGCAAGGGCTCGCTGGTTGCCTATCTGCGTGCGATGGCGGAGGCGGCGGGCTATCGCGTGCACGTCTACACCTCGCCGCATCTCGTGCGCTTCAACGAGCGTATCCGCGTCGCCGGGCAGATCATCGACGACGGTGCGCTCGACGAGATGCTGACCGAATGCGAGCAAGCCAATGGCGAGCAGCCGATCACCTTCTTCGAGATCACCACGGCCGCGGCCTATCTCGCCTTCGCACGGGTGCCGGCCGATCTCACGATCGTCGAGGTCGGCCTGGGCGGGCGCTACGACGCCACCAATGTGATCCAGCCGGCTTTGTCGGCCATCACCCCGATCGGCTACGACCACACGGGCTTCCTGGGCGACAAGCTGGAAGGCATCGCGGGCGAGAAGGCTGGCATCCTGAAGCACGCCGTGCCCGCCGTGACCGGCCGGCAGCGCGAAGTGAGCGCCCAGGTGATCGCGGCCGAGGCCCACAAGCTCGCTGCGCCCCTGTTCCGCATGGGCCGCGAATGGCAGGTGTCGCCGCGGGCCTCGGGCTTCCGCTACGAGAGCGACCTGCTCACGCTCGACCTGCCGGCGCCGGCGCTGGCCGGGGCGCACCAGGTCGACAATGCCGCGACGGCGGTGGCCTGCATCGAGCGCCTGCGGGCAGCGAATTTCTCGATCGACGATGCGGCGATCCGCAAGGGGCTTGCGTCAGTGGAATGGCCGGCGCGGCTTCAGAAACTGACGCGCGGTCCCCTGGTCGAGCAACTGCCGCCGGGTTGCGAACTCTGGCTCGACGGCGGCCACAACGAGGATTGCGGCCTCGCACTTGCGCGCATGGCAAGCGACTGGGCGAAGGAGCCGGCGCCGCTGCCGCTCTATCTCGTGTTCGGGATGCTGACGACCAAGGATGCCTCGGGCTTCCTGCGGCCGCTGGCGCGCCATGCCACGGCGGCGCGCGCGGTGCCGTTCCCCGAGGGCCACAGCGCCTATACGCCCCGGGAGGCCTGTGCGAAGGCGGCCGACGTCGGCCTCGATTGTGCCCCCGCAAACGACATCGGCGCGGCGCTGGAAGACCTGTTGGCCAGCCAGCCCGCGCCGATGCGCATTCTCATCTGTGGGTCGCTCTACCTCGCGGGCGAGGTCCTCGCCCGCAACGGCTAGCTAAGCGATCGCGTCAGCAATCGCTTTAGGCGATTGCTGTGTTAATCCAGCTCACCAGCTTCTGCTTCGGCTCGGCGCCGATCTTGGTAGCGGCGACCTGGCCGTTCTTGAACATCAGCAGCGTCGGGATCGAGCGGACGCCGTAGCGCGTCGGCGCCATCGGGTTCTCGTCGATGTTGATCTTCACAATCTTGAGCTTGCCGTCGAGCTCCTTCGAGATTTCCTCGAGCGACGGGCCGATCATGCGGCAGGGGCCGCACCATTCCGCCCAGAAGTCGACGAGCACGGGCGTGTCGGATTTCAGGACTTCTTCCTCGAAGGAAGAATCGGTCACTTTAACGGTCATGTGGGTTCTCCCAAAAACTACAAAGGCCGGTCGATGGGACCGGCGCCGCCCTTGGGCATGAAGCTAGGAAGCGGGACCGCCGGAGTCAAGATGCGGCGGCATAAGGCATTGATTTATCGAGTGTTTCCGCGTCGATCTCCATCAGGCGCGGCGCCGCCGTCCACAGCAGAAAGGCCCGTACCGGCCGGCCGGGATAGATCTCCCGGAGCAGGGCCCGATAGAGCGCGAGCTGGCGCCGGTAGGGCAGCGCCACGCCATCGGCCGCGTCGGGCGGCGGGCGGTTGGTCTTGTAGTCGACGATCAGCACCTCGCGGTCGGTGACCGCCAGGCGATCGACCTGGCCGCTCACCGTGAAGGTGCCGCGCGGCGTCTTCACCGTGCCGATCAGGGGCACCTCCGCGCGCGAGCCTGCGGCGAACAGGGCGGCATGGGCGGGCGCCTCGGTGACGGAAAGTGCTTCTTGGGCCCATTCGGCGATCTCCTCTTCCGACAGGCCGTGAGCGGGCTGGGAGAGAAACCGCCGGGCGGTCTCGGCGCGCTCTGCAGGCGCGAGCGACGGCAGGTGGCGCAGCAGGTCGTGCAGCAGCAGGCCGCGCTTCCAGCGCTTGGCATCGCCCGCGGCGAGGGGACTGAACGCGCGCGGCTCGTGGTCTGCCTCGTCGGGCAGCGGCTGCGAGGGGGCCAGCGGCGTCGGCGGATCGGCTTCGGGGGGCGCCGGCCTCGAGGCCCAGGCCTCGAGCTTGACCGTCGCCTCCAGCGCCAGTTCCGGCTCGTTGTTCTCCGGTACCTGACCTTCGTTGGCGAGACGGAAGCCGTCGCCGGCCCAACCCGCGGTCGAATCAAGCGTCGTGAAATCGAATTCGACGGGTGCCGCGCGCACGCGCTCAAAGGGAAGCTCGGTCTCGACGCTGCCCGCCAGGCCCGCCTTGATGCGGTCGTACCAGCAGCCCTGGTCTTGCCGGCGCGCATTGATGTAGCCCGCCACATAGAGCCGGTCCTCGGCGCGCGTCATGGCGACGTAGAGCAGGCGGTTCTGTTCCTCGAGCGAACGCTCGCGCACGTCGGTGCGCCAGGCGCGCGCGGCGTCGTTGGCATCGTCGGTGCGCGGCAGCCACAGACGCGTGCGGCCCTTGGCCTCGGGCAGGATGCGCTCGCCGTCGCGCGGCACGCGCGTCGTATCGGGCAGATAGACGATCGGCGCCTGCAGGCCCTTGGAGGCATGCACGGTGAGGATGCGGACTTCCGGCCGCCGGTTGGCGTCGAGGTCGCGCTTGATCTCGCCGCCGCCTTCCTCGAACCAGCGCAGGAAACCCTGCAGCGATCCCGCCTCGGCGCCCTGGTACTGCAGCGCGCGGGCGAGCAATTCGTCGATCGGATCGGAGGCCTCGCGACCGAGCCGCTCGAGAAGTTTGCGCCTTCCCTGTTCGGGCCCGAGCGCCTGGGCAAAGAAGTCGAACGGCGTCGTGTAGTCGGCACGCGTCAGCCAGCGCGACAAGATCTCGTGGGCGCGCGTGAAAGCGGGATCGGTGCCGACCTTGTCGCGCAAGGAACGCCAGAGATGGCCCTTGCGGTCGTAGGACAAAGTGAAGAGCTGCTCCTCGTCGATCCCGATCAGCGGCGACTTCAGCAGGCAGGCGAGGTTGAGATCGTCCTGCGGCAACAGGACGAAGCGCGCCATGGCGAGCAGATCCTGGATCGCCAGCTCTTCGCCCAGGTTGAGGCGGTCGACGCCGGCAACGCCGACGTCCGCGCGCTTCAGTTGTTGTACCAAAGCGCCCACGAACTCGTTGCGCCGGCGCACCAGTACCATGAAGTGGCCGGCATGCAGCGGCGTGCCATCCTTGGCGCGCTTCTCCACGCCCACCAGGCTCTTGATATGTAGCGCCGTGATCCGCGCCAGCCGCTGGTGCGGGTCGATCGACGACTTGAGCTGATCGCGGGTCGCGGTGATGTCGGCGGTATCGACTTCGGACTCCTCGCCCTGGACCAGTGGCCAGAGCTCGACCAGCCCCGGCGCTTGCTTGCGGCTGGCGAGATGCATCACCTCGCCGCCGTCCTCGACCAGGCCCTTGGCCGTGTCGGGCTGGGCGAATACCCAGTCGACAGCATCGAGCACCGCAGGCGTCGAGCGGAAGGAGACGGTGAGTTCGACCGGCACGAACGCTTTGCGGATCAGGGCGATCTTTTCCTGGAAGCTGTCGCGCATCTCCGCGAGCTTGCGCGGATCGGCGCGCTGGAAACCGAAGATCGATTGCTTGGTGTCGCCGACCGCGAAGATCGTGCGGTCGCGGTCGACGGCACTTTCGCCCGAGAAGAATTCCTCGGTGAGGCTCGCGATCACTTCCCATTGGTCGGGGTTGGTGTCCTGTGCCTCGTCGACCAGTACGTGGTCGATGCCGCCGTCGAGCTTGTAGAGCACCCAGGCCGCACTGGCCGAGGTCGCCAGCAGCCGCCGGGTAGCCACGATCAGGTCGTCGTAGTCGAGGGTCGAGCGGCGGCGCTTGGCCCGGCCATAGCGTTCGGTGATGTCGACGCCCAATTGCAGCAGTGCGATCGTCAACTCGACCAGCGCAACGCCCGCGGCATGATTGAGCGCCACCTGCAGGCGCTGGGCTTCGGCCAGGAGCACGTCGACGACGCCCGGCATCGCCTTGATCGTGGCCTTGCTCGCGAGCGCCTTGCGGATCTCCCCCTTCTCGGTGAAGAACGCCGACTTGTAGCCGCCCATTGCGGCGCTGCGATCCTCGGCATCGAGCCAGGCGGCGATCGCCTCGCCGCGCGCCACATCGGTCTTGCCGCCGCCGATCAGTGCGCGCGCGGCCACGCGCAACGCGCCTTCATCCGGCGTCGAGGTCAGGGGCTTGTCGCACTGGAGTTGCCGCGCCAGGCGGCGGCGCACCTGGGCGAGCCCCGCCTCGCTGCCCACGCGCTCCAGGAGCCAGGCGCGCTCGCTCAGGAGCTTGGCCATCAGCTCGGCGTATTCGGTGATCGAGACCTTGTTCGCGACGGCGGCAAGCGCCTCGCGCAGGGCGGCGGGCGCGTCCTCGTGCGTCAGCGCTTCGACCTGCTCGTCCTGCGCCTGGCGGAGCAGCGACGTTGCATCGGCCTCGTCGAGCACCTCGAAGCCCGGTGCCACGCCCGCCTCCAGCGGAAAGCGTTTCAGCAGGGCCTGACAGAAGGCATGGATGGTGAGGATGTTGATGCCGCCCGGCGCGTCGAGCACCCGCGCGAACAGGCGCCGCGCGATCGTGCGCTCGGCAGGCTCGGATGGCCGATCGATCAGCTTGGCGATTTCCTTGTCGAGCGTCGCTTCATCGGCCATGGCCCAGCGGCCGAGCTGGCTCGCCAGACGGTTACGCATCTCGGCGGCGGCCGCCTTGGTGAAGGTGAGGCAGAGGATGCGCTCGGGCTTCACTTCCGCGAGCAGCAGGCGCGTCACGCGGTCGGTCAGCACCTTGGTCTTGCCCGTGCCGGCGTTGGCCACGACCCAGGCCGACTGACCGGGGCGCGTCGCCTGGCGCTGCCGTTCGCCCGCGTAGGCGATGATGTCGGCGGCGTCGCTCATTCGGAGGTTCCGCCCGTGCTCGACCATTCGGCCGTGCGCTCGAGATGCTTGTAGTCGTTGAAGTGCGGCCCGAACTCCGGCCACAGCGACGGCTCGTAAGGCGTCGCGGGATTGGCGAAGTGCTCGGCCATGCGCTGCACCAGCGCCATCATCGCCGGGATCAGCGCATCGCTGTCCTTGATCTCCTTCACCGCGCCGCCGTCGCCCAGCCCGTTGGCTTGCCAGTAGGAGAGATGCACCGTGCGCGCGGGGCCTTTGGCATTCTCGAAGGTGCCATGCTCCGCGATCGCCGCCTCGAGCAGGAGCTGCGGCGCGAACAGCTTTTCCAGCTCCTTCGGCGAGGGCACGCGGCCGGTCTTGTAGTCGATGATCTCCCAGCCGCCCGGCTCGATCTCGTCGATGCGGTCGGCGCGCGCCTCGACGGTCAGTGGGCCCAACTTCACCTCGCCCTTGCTTTCGCTGACGAGCAGGCGCGTCCCGGCGGCGCGGCGGGCGTTCTCGGTTGCGACGAACCAGGCAGCCAGTTTCCGGAAGCGCGGCCACCAGAAGGCGCGCTCGGCGGGCGCGGCCAACACGGTCTGCAGATGGCGCTCGCCCATCGCCTCGAACAGCGCGAGCGCGTCCGACGGCAGGCGGCCCGACGGATAGGTTTTCAGGAATTCGTCGAGTGCATCGTGCAGGCGCGAGCCGCGCTCGGCCGCGCCCAATTCCTGCTCCAACGGGTCGAGAGGTTCGAGACCCAGGATGCGGCGTGCATAGAGGCCATAAGGATCGCGTCGCCACTGCTCGATACGTGAGACCGATAGTCTGGTCGGTCGCGCGGAGACCGGCGGCCGCGGGCTGGGCGCGCCCCACGGCTTATACGCGTCGGTGTGATCGAGCTGCTCGGCCCAAGCGAGCCAGGTGCGGCGGCCGCGCTGGATATATTCCGGCGGTGGGGCCCCACTTTCCGGATCGTAGCTGAACAGCGCATCGAGCCGCGCCAGCCAGCGCGACGGCACGGTGGGGGCACCGCCTTCACGCTCGGCGCGGGTCAGCAACACGCGCTCGGCGGCTAATGCCGAGGCGAAGTCATGCGCCGACAAGCCGATGCGGCGTTCGGGTTGCGGCAGACCCAGCGCCGCGCGCATCGGCCGGTTGATCCACGGACCTGTTTCCACCGACGGCGGCCAGCTGCCTTCGTTCAGCCCGCCCAGGATCAGGAGATCGGCCCGCTGCAGACGGGCTTCGAGCGGCCCCCAGATTGCGACGCGTGGGTGACGTCCGAAGCGCGGCCGGATGGTCTCGGGCGCCAGCATGGCCAGCAACAACGTCGGCCATTCGCCACTCGCGATTTCCGTCTGATCTGCCCAGGCGGCTTTCAGGCCCGCGAGCGAATCCGCGAGCGCTTCGCCTGCTTCGCCCGACCATAGTTTTTCGGGCGGCGTGAGCTTCTCGGCCGTCGTGATCGTTGCTTCGAGCAAAGCTTGCGGCGTGGCCGGTGCGGACATGGCGGTGACCAGCGCCGAGGTGGCTTCTCTCACGCGATCGATCAGATCGCGGACCTGGGCGCGATCGGATTTGTCGGTGAACTTCTTGGGCTCTTCGACCAGCGCGAACAGCGCCTCGAAGCCGGGCGTCGGCTTCAGCCCCCGCAGGACCTTGCGGTCGAGACGGCGCGCCGCGTCGAGCAGGGCAGGCCGCGACAGGCCGAGGGAACAGAGCGGATGCTTCAGCAGTGCGAGCAGTTCGACAGGAGCGAAGCCGGAGTCGACCGCGGCCACCAGACAGCGCAGCAACGTTGCGGGCGGCGTATCGGCGAGCGGTTGCCCTGCCGAATCGTCGATCTCGATGTTCCAGCGCCGCAGCTCGGCCGTGACGCGCCGGGCGAGGTCGCGATCGGGCGTGACCAGGGCGGCGGTGCGAGCCGGATGCTCCAGCGCTTCGCGCAACGCCAGCGCGATCACGACGGCTTCCTGGTGCGGCGTGGCGCAGTCGGCGCGCGTCACGTGATCGAGCGAGGCGGCACTGGGCTTCTTCCAGTCGTCGCTGGTCTCGGCGGGGCGCATCAATTCGCCGATCAACAGGCGCCGCGCGGGATCGCCCGGCGCGCCGGGCCAGTCCGCGACGCCGTCGCGGGCGATCTCGAAATGCTTCAGGAGTTCGTGCAGGCCGAACTGCGGATGGGTCGGCTCGAGCTTTCCCCAGCTTTCCTCGTCCATCTCGCGGTCGAGGCCGGGCAGCACCACGGCACCCTGCGGCAGGCCCGCGATCACCTTCATCAGTTCGCGCGTGGCGGGCTGCGAGCCGGTCGAACCGGCGGCGATCACCGGCGTGGTGGGCGGCGTCGCGCGCCAACGCTCGGCCTGGGCGCGGATCGAGCGCGTGCGCCGCTCGAGCGCGTCGATCTGGTGGCGCTCGGCCAGCAGCGCGGGCCAGGCCTGGCCGATGATCGACAGGAACTGAAGCGTGCGGCGCCAGTGATGGGCGAAGTTGCCTTCGACCAGGGTCTCGAGCTTGTCGAAAGGCACGCCGTCGATCGCGAGCTCGTCGAGCAGGCTGCCCAACTCGCGCGCCAGGCGCAGGGCCTGCGCGGCGGTCTGCGCGATCGGCTGGCCGTCTTCATCGGGAAAGGCCGCGACCAGCCGCGCCAGCAAGGCCTCGCGCGTGGCTGAATCGATCGCCGGTGGCAAAGTGAGTGCGGAAGCGTCGCCCGACAGCGTTTCCCATTCGCTCTCGTCGAGATCGCCCAAGGGGGCCATCCGCGGCAGGATCGTGGGCTTGCCGTCGGCGGCGCGCAGGAAGGCCTCGCGCAGCGCCCGCACTGAGCGGCGGGTCGGGACGAGGATCAGCACCTCGGCCAGCGCTAGTGGATCGGCGGCATGCTGGGCCAGCACGCCGCGCGCCAGCTCGTCGGCGAACCGCCGGTCGATGCCGATGGTGAAGACGCCCTTCACGCCAGCACCCGTTCCGCGTCGGCCAGCGCCTGCGGCGTGCCGACGTGGAACCATTGTCCGTCATGGACGAGGCCGTAGAGATGGCCGGCAGCCTGTGCCTTGTGCCAGAGCTGCACGAGGGAGAACGGACCGTCGGGCGAGATACGGAAGATGCGCGAGTCGCAGATCGAGATGCTGGCAAAGAGATAGGGCGCCGTGGGCTCGGCGCCGCGATGGCGTGCTTTCCCGTTGTCTTCCAGGAAATAGTCGCCCCTGTCCGATGGTTCGCGACCGATTGCCGTGGCCATCGGATGGAGCAGCAGAAGGGCGTCCATGCGCGCGGGGTCCCAGGCGTCTTCGAGGCGCTTCAGCATCGGCACCGTGCCGTCGGACCACAGCCCATCGCCGTTGAGCACGAAGAACGGCTCGCGGCCCAGCAGCGGGAGGGCGTTCTTCACGCTGCCGCCGGTCTCGAGCAACTTGTCCTCGCGAATGACGTGTGCGCGGGCCGGGCCGACATGGGTCGCGATCTGCTCGCCGAGGTGATGCACGTTGATCACGAGGTTGCGGATGCCGTGTTGCTGGAGGCGATCCATCGAGCGGTCGAGCATCGAGCGTCCGGCGACCGGAATCATCGGCTTGGGTGTGGTGTCGGTCAGCGGCCGCATGCGCTCGCCGCGTCCCGCCGCGAGGATCATTGCCGATCTGATCATGAGGGCCGGATCATGCGATGCCTATGAGACGGAGCTCGGGCGGCAGCAGGCGATCGACCCACAGGCGCAGTGGCTCCAGCGCCTCGTGCTTCAGCGCGCGTTCGAACATGCGCCAGCAGCGCTGCATGTATTGCAGGTATTCCGGCTTGCCGTCGCGGCGCAGCAGGCGGATCCAGAGGCCGATGATGCGCGCATGGCGTTGGGCCGCCATCAGCGCCATGCCGACGCGGAAATCCTTGTCGTCGAGGCCAGTCGCGCCGACGTAGCGCTGCAGACAGGCTTCGTGGATGGCGGACGGCACGTCGCGGCGCGCATCCTCGATCAACGACACGAGGTCGTAGGAGGGATGTCCCTGCTGGGCGTCCTGGAAGTCGAGCAGGCCGCAGGCTTTCACGCCGGGACGCGACGGCAGCCAGAGAAGATTGTCCTTATGGTAGTCGCGCAGCAGCAGGCTCGCGGCGGTCGGCGGCAATTGCGCGAGGCACGCTCGCCACGCCGCGCGATAGGCCGCCGTGTCTTCTTCCGAGGTCGGTTTGCCGCTCGCCTCGGGCAGGTACCATTCCGGCAGCAACATCGCGGCGTCGATCAGCGCCTCGCCGGTATAGCCGCCGAGGCCCGGCAGCATCGCGTGGTCGGGGGCCTGGTGCAGGGCCACCAGCACGTCGGTGGCGCGCGCATAGAGTTCGGCTTCGTCGCCGCCTTTTGCCAGCACGCGGGCAAAGGTGTCGTCGCCCAGATCTTCCAGCAGGAGGAAGCCGTTCTCCGTGTCCTCGGCCAGGATCTCCGGCGCGCTCAAGCCAAGCGACAGCAAGTGCCTGCCGATGCGCACGAAGGGCCGCACGTCTTCCTGCGGCGCCGGCGCGTCCATCACGACGGCGGAGGCGCGGGGACGGGTCAGGCGGAAATACTTGCGGAACGAGGCGTCGCCCGCGAGCAGGCGCTCGCCCGCATCGCCCCATCCCGAGCGGCGCACGAAGTCGGCACGGAGGGCGCCCCGGGGAGAAATACTGTCAGACATCGAGCAGGGCCCGTCGGCTATCGCCATCGATTTCCAGGGTGACGCTGAGGTGCCGCGGCAGGAGCGGGCCCAGGCGCTCGGGCCATTCGAGCAGGACGATGCCTTCGGCGCGCGCCTCTTCCCAGCCCAGCTCGAAAACCTGCTCCGGCGTCTCCAGGCGATAGAGGTCGAAGTGCCAGTAGGTGCCGCGCGGCGTCTCGTAGACCTCGACCAGGGTGAAGGTCGGGCTGGGCACGATCAGCGCCGGATCGTCCGAGGCGGCGCGCAGGATGGCGCGGGCCAGGGTGGTCTTGCCCGCGCCCAGCTCACCCTTCAGGCCCACGACATCGCCCGGTTTCAGGCGCGCGGCCAGGGTCGCGCCGAGTTGCTCGGTCGCGGTCTCGTCGGCGAGGGGCAAAGGAAAAGCCGGCATCTTTCGATGCCGGCTTTTTAGCACGTGACCGCCTGTGGGCGGTTGGAACTAGTAGCGGTAGAGGTCGCCCTTGAACGGGCCCTGTTCCGGCACGCCGATGTACTTGGCCTGGTCCGGACGGAGCTTGGTGAGCTTGGCGCCGACTTTTTCGAGGTGCAGGGCGGCGACCTTCTCGTCGAGGAACTTCGGCAGGGTGTAGACCTGCTTTTCGTACTTCGTCGGGTTGGTCCAGAGCTCGATCTGGGCCAGCGTCTGGTTGGAGAACGACGCCGACATCACGAAGCTCGGATGGCCGGTCGCGTTGCCCAGGTTCACCAGGCGGCCTTCCGACAGCACGATGATGCGCTTGCCGTCGGCGAACTCGACCTCGTCGACCTGCGGCTTCACGTTGTGCCACTTGAAGTTACGGAGCGAGGCGATCTGGATCTCGCTGTCGAAGTGGCCGATGTTGCAGATGATGGCGCGGTGCTTCATCGCCTTCATGTGGTCGAGCGTGAGAACGTCGACGTTGCCGGTGGCGGTCACGAAGATGTCGGCGCGCGGCGCGGCGTCTTCCATCGTCACGACTTCATAGCCTTCCATCGCCGCCTGCAGGGCGCAGATCGGATCGACTTCCGAGACCATGACGCGGCAGCCGGCCTGGCGCAGCGAAGCGGCCGAGCCCTTGCCGACGTCGCCGAAGCCCGCGACCATCGCCACCTTGCCCGACATCATGACGTCGGTGCCGCGGCGGATGCCGTCGACCAGCGATTCACGGCAACCGTAGAGGTTGTCAAACTTCGACTTGGTGACCGAGTCGTTGACGTTGATTGCCGGCCACAGGAGCTTGCCTTCCTTGGCCATGTTGTAGAGGCGATGCACGCCCGTCGTCGTCTCCTCGGTGACACCGCGGATCGACTTGCCGAGCTTGGCGTACCAGCCGGGCTTCGCCTTGTTGGTCTTGGCGATCACCTTGTAGAGGACTTCTTCCTCTTCGTTGGTCGGCTTGGAGATCAAGGTCGGATCTTTTTCAGCGCGCGCGCCGAGATGGACCAGCAGGGTGGCGTCGCCGCCGTCGTCGAGGATCATGTTCGGCTCGCCGCCGTCATGCCATTCGAAGATCTTGTGCGTGTAGTCCCAGTACTCTTCCAGCGACTCGCCCTTGATCGCGAACACCGGCGTGCCGGCCTTGGCGATGGCGGCGGCGGCATGATCCTGCGTCGAGTAGATGTTGCACGAGGCCCAGCGCACGTCGGCGCCCAGCGCCTTCAGCGTCTCGATCAGAACGCCGGTCTGGATGGTCATGTGCAGCGAGCCCGCAATGCGCGCGCCCTTGAGCGGCTGCTTGGGGCCATATTCCTTGCGGATCGACATGAGGCCGGGCATCTCGGTCTCGGCCATGTCGAGTTCCTTGCGGCCCCAATCGGCCAGCCCGATATCCTTGACGATGTAATCCTGAGCCATCTGGCGCTCCCGGCGAATTTCGAGGGTGGAAAGGCGGGCGTGTCTTAACAGCGGCCCGACCGTGCCTCAACGCGCGGGATCAACATATAAGCAAGAATTTATGTCGATATGTGCCAGGCTTTATAAGGGCCGGCTAATCCTCGCCGAATTTGCCTTCGACCAGGGCGGAAATGGCCGCCATCGCGTCGTTTGCCTGAGGTCCGGAGCAGCTCACTTCGATTGAACTTCCGATGCCGGCCGCCAGCATCATCAGGCCCATGATCGACAGGCCGGAGACTTCCTGGCCCTTGAAGCTGACCTTGATGGCGGCGTCGAACTGGCCGGCCGTGCGCACGAACTTGGCGGCGGCGCGCGCGTGCAGCCCGCGCTTATTGGCGATCCCCAGAGTGCGTTTGATGGCTCCGAGGGCCGCCTCCGCGGAGGGTTCGTTCACGAGGCTTCCTTGGCCAGCAGGCGCGAGGCCACGGTGATGTACTTGCGGCCGGCTTCCTGCGCCATGCGCACGGCTTCGGCGATCGGCCGGTTGCGCACGCTGGCGAGCTTGACGAGCATCGGCAGGTTCACGCCGGCCAGCACTTCGATCCGCGCCTGGTCGATAATAGAGATCGCGAGGTTCGACGGTGTGCCACCGAACATGTCGGTCAGCACGATCACACCCTCGCCCGTGTCGCAGGCGCGGGCCCGTTCCAAGATCTCCGCGCGTCGCTTTTCCATGTCGTCGTCGGCGCCGATACAGACCGCCGAAGTGCATTGTTGTGGCCCAACGACATGCTCGAGCGCGGCTAAAAATTCACGCGCCAGGTTGCCGTGGGTCACGAGTACGATACCGATCATCCCGCCAAACCCGCATTACGCTCCGCCACCGGTCCCCCCCGGACATCGGTATCGCGGTGAGACAGCGTGACCGAACGGCCGGCGCCGCGCAACCAGCCAGCCAGCCGCTCCGATATGGCCACAGACCGGTGCCGGCCCCCGGTACAGCCCACCGCGATGGTCAGATAGCTCTTGCCCTCGGCATCGAAGCGCGGCAGCAGCGGCCCGATCATGCCCTCCAGCCGGCCCATGAAGGGCTCGTAGTCGGGGTCGGTGGCGATGAAGGCGACCACCTCGGGATCGACCCCGGTCATCGGCTTCAGTTTGGGGTCGTAGTGCGGGTTCTTCAGAAAACGCACGTCGAACACCAAGTCCGCCTCGCGCGGCAGGCCGCGGCGGAACGAGAACGACATCACCGAGATGCGCATGCCCGCGAGATGGCCGATCGCGAAGTGACCGGAGAGGATCTGTTTGAACTGGTGTGGCGTCAGCGCCGAGGTGTCGATCAGCACGTCAGCCGAATCGCGCAGCCGGCCGATCAGCCGCCGCTCGTCGATGATGCCGTCGCTCACTGGCCGGTCGGGCGCCATCGGATGCGGCCGGCGGCTCTCGGTATAGCGCCGCTGCAGGATCTCGGTATCGCAGTCGAGGAACAGCAGGCGCGGCGCCAGGTCGGCGCGCAGCCGCAGCTCTTGCAAGCGTCGCTGCAAATCGTGCGGATCGAAGCCGTAGGTGCGCGTATCGACGCCGAAGGCCAACGGGACCGGCATGTCGCCGAAGGCGCCCGACGTCGAGCGCACCAGGTCGCTCAGCAAAGGCAGCGGCACGTTGTCGACGGCGACGTAGCCCAGGTCTTCCAGCGCATGCAGCGCCGTGGCGCGTCCAGCGCCGGACAGGCCGGTGATCACGACGAACGGCCGGCGTGCCGGCGGTGTCGTCATCGTGGAGGAAGGTGAGGGTGTGGGACTATCGGGCATGGCGGTACACGCGGGCCCGCGGATCATGCGGCGGTGGCTTGCCCCAGCGCAAGGCGCAACTTGGTCACAATTGAAGCCTCGAATGGCGCCAGCGCCACCTTCGGTAAGTCGATGCCGAGGATTTTTTCCCGCGTCGGTTCGGGCATGCGCTCAACCCGCTGCGCCGGCACCAGATCGACCAGAAGCACGAGCGGCGCGTGCGACTGCAACTGGCCGCTCCCCAGCTTCACGATGCCGATGCCACGGACTTCCAGCAGCCCGCTCAGTGTCTTAGGCGGCGTGGCCACCAGCTTGGCGCCGACCTTGGCAAGCTGCGTCTGGTCATCGGCCACCAGGCGGCCGCCGGCTTCGATGACCCGCAGCGCCACGTCCGACTTGCCCGCGCCGGAGGGCCCGCGCAGCAGCACGCCCAGCCAGCCACGGCCGTGCTTCAGCGCCACGCAAGTCCCGTATACGTTCATCCGTTACTTCCGGTCCGCCGCCGGGATGCGCAGCGTGAAGCGCGCTCCGACGAGTCGCCCACTGTCCGATCCATGGGCTGCTGAGCGGCGGTTGCTGGCGACGATTGTGCCGCCGTAGGTCTCCATGATCTGCCGGCAAATCGACAGGCCGAGGCCCGAGTTCTGGCCAAAGTGCTCGGCCGGGCGCTCGGAGTAGAAGCGCCGGAAGATCGATTCGAGATTGTCCTCGGGAATGCCCGGCCCCTCGTCGTCGATAGTGATCACGAACGGCCCGTTGCGCGGCTCGCGCGTCAGCTCGATCACGATCTTGGTGCCGCGCGGGCTGAACGACAAAGCGTTGTCGATCACGTTGCGCACCACCTGGCCGTAGCGGCCGTCGTGGCCGTGCGCAGCATAGGGCGGGTTGGCGGAGATGCGCAGGTCGACCGTGACACCGGCTTTGTCGGCGGCCGACACGGCGTAATGATGCACCATGTCGTCGAGCAACGCCTTGAGGTCGACCGGCTTCACTTCCCCGCGCATCAGCTCGGCATCGAGACGCGAGGCGTCGGAGATGTCTGAGATCAGCCGGTTCAGCCGGTTGATGTCGTCGATCACGATCGCCATCAGCTTCTCGCGGCGTTCAACATCGAGACCGGGACGCGCCGCCACCTCGATCGCCGAGCGCAGCGACGTGAGCGGATTCTTGAGCTCGTGGGCCACGTCGGCGGCGAAGCTCTCGATGGCGTTCAGCCGTTGCCACAGCGCGTCGGTCATCGAGCGCAGCGCGTCGTTCAGGTCGCCGATCTCGTCGCCGCGCTTGCCGAGATCGGGAATCTCCGGCCGGCTCTCGCGCGCCAGGCGCACGTCGTCGGCAGCGCGCGCCAGCCGCACGATCGGCTGGGTGATCGTGCCCGCGAGATAGAGCGACAGCAGCACGGTGATGCCCAGCGCCGCCACCGCGATGGTCAACATGTCGTAGCGCACTTCTCGGAGCGAGGCCGCGATCGCACGGTTGTCTCGCGTCAGCACCAGCGCCCCCAGCACCTGCTTGTAGCGCAGCACCGGCACGGCGGCGCTGAGCAGCAGCCTGCCGTCGGGTAGCATGCGCACTGCCGAGGCGTTGAAGCCGCGCAGCGCGCTCGCCGCTTCCGGGAAGTCGCGCACGGTGGGCGTCGAGCGGTCGACGTACTGCGGATAGTGGTTGGTGTGCGAGAGCTGGCGCGTGATCCAGTCGCCGATCTCCTCGCCCAGGCGCCGCTTGGGCGGCGGGGCTTCGGGCGGCGATTCGGGCGGCGGCAGCGGCGTCACATGGATGCGGCCGGCCTCGTTCAGCAGCGCCGAATCGCCCATCAGCTCGCCGGTCTCGGCGAACAGCCGGGCCCGCACACCGGTCGGATGGACCAGCCGCGACAGCAGCTGGCGTGCGGCGTCGGCATCGAGCCGGTTGATCGTGGTCTCGCCGCCCACCACCGCGATCTCGCCGATGCCTGCCGCCACCATCTCGCCCTGCACCAACAGCGAGGCGAGTTCGGTGTCGATCAGCTCGTCTTCGTAGTCGCTGAGATAGACCGCGCCCAGCGCGAGCAGCGCCACCGGCACGATGTTGAGCAGCAGGATGCGCGTCGTGAGCGGTGAATAGCGCCGGCTCTGGCTGCGCCGGCGACGGCGCAGCAGAGAGGGCGATTCAGAACGTGTTGTCGCCTGCTTGTGGCGTCGCAACGTCGCAAGCAGGCGTTTCAGCGGCGTGAAAATCGCGCGGCCTCCTCAGGCGTCGCGGTACCGGTATCCGATGCCGTAGAGCGTCTCGATCTGCTCGAACTCGCCGTCGACTTCGCGGAACTTGCGGCGCACGCGCTTGATGTGGCTGTCGATCGTCCGGTCGTCGACGTAGATCGTCTCGCCGTAGGCGGCGTCCATCAACTGGTCGCGGTTCTTGACGTGGCCGGGCCGCTCGGCGAGCGACTTCAGCAGCAGGAACTCGGTGACCGTGAGATGCACTTCCTTGCCCTTCCAGGTGCACTGGTGGCGCGAGGGATCGAGGATCAACTCGCCGCGCACGATGCGCTCGGCCTGGGCCTCGCCCTTGGCGACGCCGCCGTCGGCGCGGCGCAGCACGGCGCGGATGCGCTCGAGCAGCAGGCGCTGCGAGAACGGCTTGCGGATGAAGTCGTCGGCGCCCATGCGCAGGCCCAGCACCTCGTCGATCTCCTCGTCCTTCGATGTCAGGAAGATCACCGGGAACTGCTGCGTCTTGCGGATCTTGTTCAACAGCTCCATGCCGTCCATGCGCGGCATCTTGATGTCGAAGATCCCGAGATCGGGCGGCGACTGGTTCAATCCCTCGAGCGCCGCGGCGCCGTCGGAATAGGTCTTGATCTGGAAGCCCTCGGCTTCGAGCAGCATCGACACGGAAGTCAGGATGTTGCGGTCGTCATCCACGAGGGCAATGTTCTTGGGCACGATGTCGTTCTCTCCTGCAGCCGGGCTTCAATGGTACCACATCGGTGGCGCCACGGACCGGGCGGTTGCTGCCGCTTACCCGATCTGCCATCGATAGACGACGAATTGCGGCATTTTTTGTTCCCGAGATGACCGAAGAGAGACCTCACAGCGTGCGCGAGCTCGTCCGGCGGCTCGACCGGGCAGCCTTGGCGACCCTTCTGCCGGGCAGTGACGAGGAGAACATATCGTGGCCCTACGCCTCTTTGGTGTTGGTGGCGGTGGATCATGACCTCTCGCCGCTCCTGTTGATGAGCGATCTCGCCCTGCACAGCCAGGCGATCAAAGCCGACGACAAAGTTTCTTTGCTGTTCGACGGCACAACCGGCCTGGACCAGCCGCTGACCGGCCCTCGGGTGACCCTGCTGGGCCGCGCCGCGCCGACCGACGACCCGCGCGCCCGGCAGCGCTTCCTCGCCCGCCACCCGGATGCGGCGATGTATGCCGGCTTTGGCGACTTCCGCTTCTATCGGGTGGCGCTCAAGCGGGCGCACCTGGTGGGCGGCTTCGGCAAGATCCGCTGGATCGAGCCGGCCGAACTTTTGCCGCCGCCGCCGCCAGCGGCGCTGGTCGAGGCCGAAGCCGGCATCGTGGCCCATATGAACGACGATCACGCCGCTGCGATCGATCTCTACGCTACCAAGCTGCTGGGCCTCGCCGGCACGGGCTGGCGCATGACCGGCATCGACGGTGACGGCATCGACCTGCGGCACGGCGGCACTGTGGCGCGACTGGCGCTGCCGCATCCGGTCGACGGTCCGGAGGCTGCGCGCAAGGCCCTGATTGCCCTGGTGGCAAAGGCGCGCGCCGCGATCTGAAGGGGCGTTCACTTTTTCGGGGCTTTCGCAATGGAACCCGGCACGCCATATGATGCCCCGGCGTGAGCACTCTTCCTGACGATATCCGCGTGTCGAAATCCCTCGCGCGCCGCGTAAGCCATGGCGGCTGCCGCTGGTGGCGGCGCTGGCGCTGGCCTTTGCCGGCCTCACCGTGATGTCGGGCGTCGCCTACTTCGTCGTGCTGGCCGGAGCGACCGGTACCGCCGAGCGGCTGCTGGTCGATCGCACGGGCCGTGTGCTGGAGGCGCAGATCGCGCTGATCCAGAGCCGGCTCGATCCCATTACCGATCAACTCGAGCTGCTGTCGGCGTTGATGGCAGCGGGCCGCATCGACATCGATTCGCCGGTCGCCGTGCGCGAGGCGCTGGCGGTGACCATGTCGCGCATGCCGCCCGTGTCGGCGATGGTGTTCGGCACACTCGATCTGCAGCTCCACCGCGCGATCCGCCATCCCGACGGCGTCATCACGCGCGACACCGAGAAACTCTCGGAGCTGCCACGCGGGCTAGAGCGCTTCCAGGAGATGGCGACCTCGCATTCGACCTTTTGGGGCGCGCTGTTCTGGAATCCCAATCTCAAGCAGCCGGTGCTGAACGTGCGCACGCCGGTGCGGCGCAACGACGATGCCTTCATCGGCGGCCTGGTCGCCACCGTTGCCGTGGGCGATCTGTCCCTGCTGATCGGCGATCCCGAGACCGGCGGCGGCCGCTATTTCATCCTGGTCGATCACGACCACGTCCTGGCGCATCGCCGCCTGATCGATCCGCGCGGGCTCGGCCTCACCGAGACCTCGCCGTTGCCCTCGATCAAGGACATCGACGATCCCGTGCTGTCTCACATCTGGGACGCCCCGGTGCGCAGTGCCCAGATCGATCGCGCGCTGGGCGACCTCGGCCATATCGTCAGCATCAATGGCCACTCGTGGGTCTTCGTCTATCGCTCGCTGCCGAAGTACGGCCCGCAGCCCTGGATCGTCGGCCAGTATTTCCCGCTCGAGGACGCGACGGCCGACCTCGACCGCCTGACCAATGGCGCGCTGGTCGGCGCCGCCACGCTTGCGGTCGCGTTGCTGCTGGCGCTCGCCATGGGCCTGCGCATGGGCCGGTCGATCCGCACCATCACCTCGGCCGCCGAGGCGATCGAGCGGCTGGAGTTCGACCACCCGATCCGCAAGGACTCACGCCTGCGCGAGATCGACGATGCCGCGCACAGTCTCGAGAAGGCGCGCGGCGCGCTGAAGTGGTTCCGGGCTTACGTGCCTCATCGCCTGGTCTTCCGGTTGATGGAGCGCGGCGAGGATGCGGTGGTCTCGCGCCGGCGCGACGTCACCGTCATGTTCACCGACATCGTCGAATTCACGCCGCAGGCCGAGGACCTGCCCGAGCAGGAGACCGCCGACCTGCTGAACCATCACTTCGCGCTGCTCGGCGCCTGCATCGATCGCGAGGACGGGGTGATCGACAAGTACATCGGCGATTCGGTGATGGCGGTGTGGGGTGGCATCTCGCACGCCGACGACCATGCGGCAGGCGCGATCCGTGCGTCGCTGGCCATTGCCAAGGTGATCCGTGAGGACAATGCGATGCGCCGCGCCGCCGGCAAGGCGCCGATCCGCGTGCGTATCGGCATGCATTCGGGGCCGGTGGTGATCGGCAACATCGGCGCGCCGAGCCGGGTCAACTTCACCGTCGTCGGCGACACGGTGAACGTGGCGCAGCGCTTCGAGCAGCTCGGCAAGGAATTCATGAAGCCCGAGGACGACATCGTCGTGCTCGTGAGCGGAGACACGCTGAAGGCGGTCAAGGACCGCGCCTCGATCGACCTGCCCGATCCGCTGATACCGCAACTCTGGTCGATCAAGGGCCACGAGGAACATGTCGAGGTTTATCGACTGGCCTGAGGCGGTTACCTGCGGGTAACGCTTTTAAAAAGCGGAATCTAAAGGTTACCGCGAGGTAACCACGTGTATTTCCATGCTTGATCCGGCCCACCGTCCGGCGTCTCCCATGGTCCCCGCGCTTACAGGTCCGGGTCCCTTGCGACACACAATATTGCGTAAAACGCAATATAAGTCAAGACAGCGGCGCCATCACGTATTTGGCGTAGGCCGGCCGCGTCTTCAGCCGCTCGTACCAGGCCTTCACGTTCTTGAGCTCGGGCCGCTCGATCGGCAGCGCGTACCAGCGATGGATGAAGCAGCCGACGGGGATGTCGCCCATCGTGAAGTGCTGGCCCGCGACGTAGTGCTTGCCCTCGAGCTTCTGGTCGAGCCTTGCCCAGACCTTGCCTGCGTCGGCCGCCGACTTGGTGATCGCCGCCATGTCGCGCTTCTCGGGCGCGGTGCGGATCAGGCCCCAGAAGGCGTCGCGCATCGGCCCGTTGACCGAGCTGTTCTGCCAGTCCATCCAGCGGTCGGCCTCGGAGCGCACGCCGGGATCGTTGGGCCACAGCGTGCCCGCGCCATACTTGGCCGCGAGATAGCGCACGATGGTGTTGCTCTCGTAGATGATGCGGCCGCCGTCCTCGATCGTCGGCACGACGCCGTTGGGATTCATGTCGAGGTACCATTTCTCGTCGTTGCCGCCGAACGCCATGCCGATATCGGTGCGCTCGTACTTCAGCCCGCACTCGTCGGCGGTCCACAGCACCTTCATGACGTTGATCGAATTGATACGGCCCCAGATTTTCATGTCGCTCCCCATCTCAATGGCGCACAACGCCGACTAGCGAAAATTGTCATCCCGGGCGCAGCGAGGGACCTTTACATCGTCCGCGCCAAGGCTCCTCGGTGCGCTCGGGATGACATATATTCTAGTCAGCATTCCCATTTCGGCACGCCGGAGTCGATGCGCAAAAGCTGCTTTGCACCCTCATCTCCCGGTTGCCGCGCCCCGCTGAACCTCACATGGGAATTGTCGAGCCAGACAGGCGTACTCATCAACATTGGTTGAGAATTTCTATTCTCGCAGTTCGGTGATGGTGGCACGTCAATACGAACCGGTGGGTCGGAGCGAAAATCGATGAGAAATGGTCCAACATCTCCTGACAACATATCCGGCCGGTATACGAGTCCCAGCTGGTTGTCCGAAGACAATATCGCAGGAGCGCCGATGTCGCTCACCGCTCCAGTCCGCGCATCAATGAGATATGTCATGTGACACTCAGTGCAGAACACGGTCACAACGTAAAAGCGAGGCCCCGGCAGCCACGCTTGCAGCTTGTGCACGATGGGACCGGCTTCCGACATGACCTCTGGCTGATCGAAGATGTGCAAAATCTGATCGTCGTCGATTTTGAGCGCTAATCCCGAGCCGACGTACACGGCCCGGTCATCGAGACCCGGAAGCGCCGGCTCGACCTTGACGCCCATCGATCGGACATACGCGATATCAATCCAATTGTACTGCTTGAATAGCCGCATCGGTGATCGGCCGATCATCGACTGTGTCGGGGTCTCGAATTTTAGCTGCTGGTTCTCCAAATGTTTTTCCGTCTGCGCCACGGATGATCCTGCAGCGATCGACGCCAAAGTAAACGCGAGGAGAGCCGCATATTTCATCTTGTCTCTCCCGGATATTGCGGCCGACGTTAGCGAAGGGTGTCATCCCGAGCAGCAGAGACAGCGCCGTAACGACCGGTCGCGTAAGCGACACGCTTGTCAGCATTCCCAGGCAGGCTTGCCGCCGCCAATCTTCAGCAACTGCTTGCTGTTGGGCTTGTCGCCCGGCTGCAGCGAGACCCCCTCGAAGCGCACGTGGCTATCGTCGACCCAGACCGGCTTGGGCCGCAGGAGAGAATCGGGGCCGGAACCGGAGCAGGTGGGCATGTCGTCGACCTCGACCACCTTCGGTGGTTCGGTTGTCAGGTCGATGACATTGAGGACCACGCCCACCATTGGGTTCGACTGCAGGGCGACGGCATGTTGGCCCGACGGCGAAAGAACCGGCGGTGCCGCGACCTGTGTCGTGCGTCCATCCTTCTCCGAGATCAGATAGGCTTCGCCCGCCTCATAGAGGCCCACGTTGACCACATAGAGGCGGGCCTCCGGCCACCAGGCCGCGAGCCGGTGCCGGCGAAAGCGGTCGGCCTCGCAAGCGGTCTCGTCCCAGCAGTCGGTGATCTTGAGGGTCCGGCCGCCCTCGAGGCTGAGACGGAGGATATCGGCGTCGCGCGATGCATGGCCCGGGAGCTTGGCCAGTACTGCCGCTTCCGTTGGGTCGGCGGCCTTGCCCCCACTCGCCGCGCAGCAAGGCCCGGCCTCGTTTGTCATTTTCGAACCCCACACCAGGCCCTTCGACGGCATTGCCGTCCGCTCGCTGTCGGTTTGCGCGTAAGACGAAGCGGCAAACAAGACGGCCAATGTCGTGACGATCAATCGCGTGATGACCATGCTGGTGCTCCTAATGGGCTTCGGCCCAGTTGAGGCCCACGCCGGTGTCGACGACCAGCGGCACCGAGAGCGTGGCGGCGCTTTCCATGACCTTGCGGGCCAGGGCCTTGGTCTTCTCGATTTCCTTGTCGGGCACTTCGAACAGCAGTTCGTCGTGCACCTGCAGCAGCATGCGCGTCTTGAGCTTCGCCGCCGCCAGTGCGGGCGGGACGCGGATCATGGCCCGCTTGATGATGTCGGCAGCGCCGCCTTGCAGCGGGGCGTTGATCGCGGCGCGCTCGGAGAAGGCGCGCAGGCCGCCGTTCTTCTCGTTGATGTACTTGAGGTGGATCTTGCGGCCGAACGGCGTCTTCACGTAGCCGTGCTTGCGCGCATACTCCTTGGTGTTTTCCATGTAGTCGCGGATGCCGGGATAACGCTGGAAATACTTGGCGATGTAGTCGCGCGCCTCGGGCTGGCCGATGCCCAGCTGGTTGGCCAGGCCAAAGGCCGAGATGCCATAGATGATGCCGAAGTTGATCGCTTTGGCGCGCCGCCGCACCAGCGGGTCCATGCCCTTGACCGGCACGCCGAACATCTCCGACGCGGTGATCGCGTGGATATCGTCGCCGCGCGCGAAGGCTTCCTTCAACGAGGCGAGATCGGCAACGTGTGCCAGCAGACGCAGCTCGATCTGCGAATAGTCGGCGCTGAGCAACTGATGGCCCTTCTCGGCGATGAAGGCGTGGCGGATCTTGCGGCCTTCTTCCGTGCGCACCGGGATGTTCTGCAGATTGGGATCGGTCGAGGCGAGGCGGCCGGTCGCGGCGCCGGTCATGTGATACGAGGTGTGCACCCGGTCGGTCTTGGGATCGAGCTCGCGCACGAGGGCGTCGGTGTAGGTACCCTTCAGCTTGGCGAGCTGACGATGCTCCAGGATCTTGACCGGCAGCGGATGGCCGGTCGCGGCGAGATCGTCGAGCACCGAGGCGTCGGTCGCCCAGGTGCCGCTCTTGTTGCGCTTGCCGCCGGGCAGCTTCTGCTCGTCGAACAGGATCTCGCCCAGCTGCTTGGGTGAGGAGACGTTGAACTCGCGGCCGGCGATCTTGTGCAGTTCGATCTCGAGCGCCGCCAGCCGCTTCTCGAACTCGGCGCTGAGGCGCCTGAGTTCCGTGGCGTCGACCTTGATGCCGGCACTCTCCATGCCCAGCAGCACCGGGATCAGCGGCCGCTCGATGGTTTCGTACATGGTGACCATCTTCTCGGCCGCGATGCGCGGTTTCAGCTGCGCCCACAGCTGCATGGTGACGTCGGCATCTTCGGCGGCGTAATCGCGCGCCTTGTCGAGCGGCACCTTGTCGAAGCTCACCTGCTTGGCGCCGCTGCCGGCCACGTCGGAGAACTTGATGGTCTTCTGGTTGAGGTAGCGCTCGGCCAACTCGTCCATGCCGTGGCCGTGCTTGCCGCCGTCGAGCACGAAGGAGAGCAGCATCGTGTCGTCGACTGGACCGATGTCGATGCCGTAGCGTTTCAGCACGGCGATGTCGTACTTGATGTTCTGGCCGACCTTCAGCACGCCCGGATCCTCGAGCAGCGGCTTCAGTTTCTCGATCGCCTTCTTGAGCGGAAGCTGGCCCGGCAGCAGCTTGCCGTCGCCGGAGGGACCGTCGCCACCGAGATCGAGGGCGCCCTGCGCCTCGCCACCCGGCGCGCGATGGGCGAGCGGCAAATAGGCCGCGCGCCGCTTGCCTGAATTGATGTTGCCCCACGGCCCGTCGAGCAGGGCGAGGGAGACACCGACGAGGCCGGCGTTGTTGGAATCGAGCGCGTCGGTCTCGCAGTCGAACGCGACCGTGCCGGCCTTGGTCGCCTCGGCGATCCATTCGTCCAGGAGCTTCTCGTCCTGGATCATCTCGTAGTCGGCGACGGTGAAGGGCTTGTTCACCTTGGCCGACTGCGCCTTGGCAGGCGCCGCTTCGGGCTTGGGCGCGACCGGCGTCGCGGTGTCCGACGGCGCCACCGGCGCGGTCGCTTCGCCCAGCTCCTTGGTGAAGCGCGCGGTCAGGCTCTTGAAGCCCTGCTGCTCCAGCCACGGCAGCAGCACATTGGGATCGGGCGGCCGCTTGTCGAAGGTCTCGGGCACCGTCGGTGTCGGCACCTTGTGGTCCAACTGGACGAGTTGCCGGGAGATGCGGATCAGCTCGGCATTCTGCTCCAGCGATTCGCGCCGCTTGGGTTGTTTGATCTCGCCCGCGCGCTTCAGCAGCGTCTCGAGGTCGCCGTACTCGTTGATCAGCTGCGCCGCCGTCTTGATGCCGATGCCCGGTGCGCCCGGCACGTTGTCGGTCGAATCGCCCGCCAGCGCCTGCACGTCGACCACCTTGTCCGGGGTGACGCCGAACTTCTCCATCACCGCTTCGGGCCCGAGCTTCCTCTGCTTGATCGGGTCGAACATGTCGACGCCGGGACGGATCAGCTGCATCAGGTCTTTGTCCGACGAGATGATGGTGCAGGTGCCGCCCGCCTCGACGGCCAGCCGCGCGTAGGTCGCGATCAGGTCGTCGGCCTCGTAGCCTTCGAGCTCGCAGACCGTGACGTTGAACGCCTTGGCGGCCTCGCGGATCAGCGGGAACTGCGGGATCAGGTCCTCCGGCGGCTCGGGCCGGTTGGCCTTGTACTTGTCGTAGATCTTGTTGCGGAAGGTCGTGCGCCCGGCGTCGAGGATCATCGCGATGTGATCGACCTCGGGATCGTCGAGCAGCTGTACCAGCATGCGCGAGAAGCCGAACACGGCGTTGATCGGCGTGCCGTCGGGCCGCGTCATGGGCGGCAGCGCGTGATAGGCGCGGAACAGGTAGCCCGAGCCGTCGACCAGGTAGAGGTGGCGGAGTTTGCCGCCGTCCGCGGGAGCTTTGGATTTCGCCATGGAACGAGGTTTAGCACGGCCAAAAGGGCCCCCGCGAGGCGGGGTTGCGCCTTGTTTCCCACCGGAGTAAACCCGCGCCGTCATTGGGGAGTAGCCGGCCTCTTCTTAGAGGCGGGTGCGTCAACAGACTTGGTTCGTCCTTCTGGGGAACCATGGCGCATCCAGCTTTCGAGCCTGGCGAGACCTTTGGTTTGTTTGCGCTTCACCCGCGGGATCGGGCGGCGCAGGCGGCCATTGGTCTGTGCGCTCGATCCCGCTATGTGACGTTCCGATGGAAGCCTTCCTCATTTCGACCGGCCTCGTGGCCATCGCCGAGATCGGCGACAAGACCAACATCCTGGCCATGATCCTGGCGACGCGGTACCGCCAGCCGATCCCCGTCATCCTGGGCATCCTGGTCGCGACCCTGGCCAACCATGCGCTGGCTGCCAGCGTCGGCGCCGCCGTCGCCGCCTGGCTCGGCCCGCAGGCGATGCGCTGGATCCTGGCGGTGCTGTTCCTGGTGATGGCCGTCTGGTGCCTGATCCCCGACAAGGAGGACGATGGGCCGAAGTCGGTCGGCAAGCTGGGCGCGTTCGCGGCCACCGCCGTCGCCTTCTTCCTGGTCGAGATGGGTGACAAGACCCAGCTCGCCACCATGGGCCTGGCCGCGCGCTTCCATTCGGTCGTCCTCGTCACTGCCGGCACGACCGCCGGCATGCTGCTGGCGAACGTGCCCGCCGTGCTGTTCGGCGACGCGCTCTCGCGCCGGGTGTCGCTGAAGCTGATGCGCACCATCGCTGCCGTTTCGTTCGGCGTGTTGGGCGTGCTGACCGTGATCGGCGTCGATATCGGGCTGTTCTGAGGGCATGACCCCTCCGGCCCTGCGGGCCACCTCCCCATCTGAATGGGGAGGAAGGGGATCATCTACCTCCCCATTCAGATGGGGAGGTGCCCCGTCTTACGGGGCGGAGGGGTCAGAGGCGAGCAATGAGAGCCGCTGCTTCGGCGGGCAGCTTCGCCGTTGTCGTCACCGCCGCGGTGTAGACCGTCGTGAGGTCGCAGCCAGGCGGCAATGGCGCCACGAGCACGACGCCCGGCGTCGAGCGGATCTCGGTCTCCTGGGTGCTGCCGATTGGATGAGCGGCTGTCGATGCCGCCAGGGCGCGCATGGCGGTGGCGCCGTTGGGAGCGAGCCTGAGGCGGCCCTGCACGCTCTCGCACAGGCCGAGCGTGCGCAGCACGTTGGCGAAGTGGATGCCGGCGGTGGCCTGCGCGGGATCAGGGAAGTGGATCTCGTCCGCTGCGGCCAGTGCTGCGCGCAGACCGTCGGCGGTCGTGACGTCGGGCAGGGGATCGCCGGTGCGGGAAGCGACCGACGTCGCCACGTGCGCCACGTCGCGGATCGACGCCGTTATGACGTGGCCGCTTGCTGCCAGGCCGTCGATCAACGCGCGGCTCAGGATCATCACGTCGGCGGGTTCGCCCGCCAAAAGCTTGTCGCGCATAGCGCCGACGGCGCTGAAGGTGCCGTCGATGGTGCAGCCGCTGGCCTTCTCGAACGTGGCGCGCACCGTCTCGACCAACCCGTGCGTGGCGCCGCCGCTCAGGATCTTAAGCGTCTTCACTGTATGTCGATCCCGGCGGTCTTGATCACCTTGGCCCACTTCTCGATGTCCTGTTTCAGGTAGGCGCCGAACTGGTCGGGCGTCATGGTCATCGGCACGGCGCCCTGCTTGGCCCAGGCGTCGCGGATCGCCGGCGTGGCGATGATCTAGCCGATTGTGGCGTTGAGCCTGTCGACGATTTCCTTCGGCGTGCCCTTGGGTGCCATGATGCCGAGCCAGATCGTGGCCTCGTAGCCCGGCACGCCCGACTCGTTCACCGTCGGCACATTGGGCATCACCGACGAGCGCTGCAGGCCGGTGGTGGCGAGCGCGCGCACTTCGCCGGCATCGATTGAACCCTTCATCGCGGTGACCGCGTCGAACATCATCTGCACATGGCCGCCCATCACGTCGTTGCGTGCCTCGGCGCTACCCTTGTGCGGGATATGCAGGATGTCGGTGCCGCTCATCGACTTAAACAGCTCCCCCGCCATGTGATAGGGCGTGCCGGGGCCGGACGAGGCGTAGGAGAGCTTGCCCGGCTGCGCCTTGGCCAGCGCAATGAACTCCTGCAGCGTCTTCGCCGGCACTGACGGATGCACCACCATCACCAGGTCCGACGAATTGACCGGCGCCACCGGGGTCAGGTCGCGCATCAGCTCGTAGGGGCGCTTGGCGAACAGCGTCTCGTTGACCGTGTGCGTGTTCGACATCATCAGCAGCGTGTAGCCGTCGGCCGGCGCTTTCGCCACGACCTCGGTGCCGATCAGCGCGCCCGCGCCCGGCTTGTTGTCGATGATGAACTGCTGCTTGAAGCTCTCGGTCAGGCCCTGCGCCACGATGCGGGCATAGACATCGGCCGGTCCGCCGGGGCCGAACGGGACCACGATCTTCACCGGCTTGGTGGGCCACGTTTGCGCCGACGCGGGCATCGCCAATGCGGCGAGCGCGGTCACGATCAGGCCGAGTTTCCACCAGCGCATCCATTGCCTCCCGAGTGCGCTTCCCTCATGCCATGACCCGCCGCGCGCGGACAATGCATTGTCACGCGATATTGACGGGAGGTGTCTACCGCGCCGGACGCCAGCGCAGCAGGTGGGCCTGCAGGCGCGAGACCAGCGCCGAGAGGATGACGCCGACGATCATCAGCACGAAGACCGAGACCATCATGCCGGACGCCTCGCCGCGGGCTTCGGCCTCGATGATCATGCGGCCGATGCCGTGCTCGGCGCCGATGAATTCGCCCACGATCACGCCGATCAGCGAGAAACTGATGGCGGGCGAAAGAGAGGCGAACAGCCACGCCATGGTCGAGGGCACGATTACCGTGCGCGTCACCTGCCATTCGGTGGCGCCCAGCAGGCGCGAGGCGTTGATGTGGTCGCGGTCGACCGAACGCGCCCCCTCGAATGTGTTGAAGAATACCAGGAAGACCACGACCAGCACCGCCGTCACCACCTTCGACATGTCGCCAATGCCGAACGCCAGGATGATGATCGGCGCGAGCGCAATGCGCGGCACCGAGTTGAAGGCGGTGATGTAGGGATAGAAGATTTCGCTCAGGCGATCGGAGCGGCCGAGCAGGAGGCCGAGCGCGAAGCCCAGGCTCACGCCAATGGCGAAACCCGCCAGCGTGTTCTTCAGGGTGAAGTAAGTGGCGGCCCAGAGGTTGTTCTCCGACTTGCCGATGCAGGCCGCGAAGCCGCCGGGCAGGCCGAGCGTCCAGTCGCCCTTGGGCGTCATCAGGCAGCTCATGCGCAGGAACTGCTCGAAGATATCGGACGGCTTGGAGACGAAGTAGGGATCGAAGATCTCGGGCACCAGCCACGGCACCTTGTCGTGCAGGTCCCACGCCCATTGCCAGATCCCGAACGCGGCGACACCGATGGCGATCTGCCAGGCGAGGTTGACGAGCCGGCGCCTCATGGCGCGTGTCCTTTCGCGAATTCCTGGCCCAGCGAATGCCAGATGCGCTGGAACTGCTCGGCGTAGAGGGGAGTCTCGCGCAGCGCCACGGCGTCGCGCGGGCGCTCGAAGCCGACCTGGAAGTCGTCCTTGATGCGGCCGGGCCGCGCCGACATCAGGATGACGCGGTCGGCCAGGGTCAGCGCTTCGCCCAGATCATGGGTGACGAACAGGACGGTCTGCCGCGCGCGCTCCCACAGGCCCAGCAGCACCGAGTGCATCTCGAGCTTGGTATGGGTGTCGAGCGCGCCGAACGGCTCGTCCATCAGCAGGATCTCGGGCTGGGTGATCAAGGTGCGCATCAGTGACACGCGTTGGCGCATGCCGCCCGACAGCGACGTCGGATAGAACTTGGCGAAGCCGTCGAGGCCGGCGCGATGGATCGCCTCTGCGACCCGCGTGCGCCGCTCGGCCACCGGCACGCCCGCCAGTTCGAGCGCATAGCCGATATTGTCCTCGACGGTGCGCCAGGGAAACAGCGTGTCCTTCTGGAAGACGTAGCCGACTTGCTTCGTCGGCCGGCCGAACGTCACCGGCATGCCGTCGACCAGGATCGATCCGCCGCTCGGCTCGATCAGCGTCGCCACCATGTTGAGGATCGTGCTCTTGCCGCAGCCCGACGGTCCGAGCAAAGCCACGAACTCGCCGTCGGCGATCTGGAACGAGGCATCGTCGACCGCGACGATGTCGCGGCCGCGGGCCGTGAAGGTCTTGCGCAGCCCCTTGATCTCGATCCGGCAGCGCGCCGGTGCCGCGTCGCTCATCCGTTGGGATACTTGGCTTGCGCGACCTTGAGGAACTTGCCCTCGAACGCGTCGCTCAGTTTCACCGGCTTGATGCCCGTGAGGTCGCTGTACCAGACCTTCTCGCCGCGGGCGTAGGATTCAGGCGCGATCGTGCCGTTGGTGTCGAGCACGTCCTTCAGCTCGCTGATTTCGAGCTTGTTCGCCTCGGGCGAGGTGCTGCCGACGTAGCGCTCGATCGAGGCCAGCACTTCTTCCTTGCTGTGCTTGTTGATCCACTGCGTGGCGCGCCAGATCGCGTTGGCGAAGGCCTGCACCTTCTCCGGCTCCTTCTCGATGGTCTGCAGCAGGCAGAAGTTGGTGTTCACCGGCACCTGGCCGCCGATCACCTTGTTCCAGGTCGTGGCCTCGGAGGGCGCGTAGATCTGCTTGCCCCAGCCGTTCTTCTCGGACTCCGCGATCAACGACAGCGCCGAGCTCAGCACGTCGATCTGCTTGCTCTTGAACGAGCCCAGCATCGTGTCGGTGTTGCCGACGCCCACCCAGGTCACCTTGTCGGCGATGCCGAGCTGCTCGGCGAAGTAATGCGACCACAAATGCGAGGTGCCGCCGATCGACGACACGCCGAAGATCGCCTTCTTGCCGTCGGGCCGCTTCCAGTCGGCCGCCTTCTCGATCGTCGTGATGCCCTGGTCGTAGAGGTCCTTGCGGACGGCGAAGCGCACGCCGGGCGCGCGCACGTCGACGGCGCTGAGCGCACGCGTCGGCCGGCCATGGTTGTTGAGCTGCAGCACGTGGAGGATATCGGCGATGGCGAAGTCGGCCTGGCGCGAGGCCATGATCTCGCGCGCCTTCACGCCGTTGCCGCCCTGGATGACCTTGAAGTCCCAGCCTTCGTCCTTGAAGAAGCCCTGCGTGTCGGCGACGAACTGCACCTCGTAGGTCGGCGTCGCGATCGGATAGACGGCCCGGCCGGTCTTGTCCTGCGCACGGGCGGCACCCGCCGACCACAGGGGCGCGGTTGCGATCGCCGAGACGATGCTGCGGCGCCTGATCAAATTGGCCATCTGTTTCTCCCTGTCTCTTTTTCTTTTATTGAGCCGCGGGATAGAGCCACGGCGTGGCCTTGCGGGCCATGGCCTGGTGGGCGGCGATTTCACCCTCGCGCGTGAGGGTGAGCGCCACCTCGTTCAGTCCCTTGAGCAGTGCGTCGCGGCGGATGCCGTCTACATGGAAGGTGATCTTGCGGCCCGACGGTGTCGTCACCGTGCGGCTTTCAAGGTCGATGCTGAGCTTGGGCTCGCTGTTGCTGCCCGGCCGCGTCGCGCCCTCGAGCTCGTTGGCAATTGCCAGCACGTCGGCGCGGTCGAGCTGGATCGGCAGTACGCCGTTCTGGAAACAGTTGTTGAAGAAGATCGGCCCGAACGAGGGCGCGATCACCGCGCGCACGCCCATGCCCATCACGGCCCACACCGCACCCTCGCGGCTCGAACCGCAGGCGAAGTTCTCGTCGGCGACGATGATCTCGGCGCCCTTGTAGGCGGGCTTGTTGAGGAAGAACTCCGGATTGTCGCTGCCGTCGGGCAGGTAGCGCCACGGCTCGAAGGCGTAGGGCCCGAGCTCGTTCTGCCCGAAGTCGCGCAGGCGATGGATCGGGATGATGATGTCGGTGTTGACGTTCTGCTCCATCAGCGGAGCGGCTTTGGCGTCGAGGACGGTAAAGGGCTTCATGTTTTTTCTCCCGTCCTAGATCGAGCGTACGTCGGCGATGCGGCCGGCAATCGCGGCGGCGGCGGCCATCGCGGGGCTGGCGAGATGCGTGCGTCCGCCCGGGCCCTGACGCCCGACGAAGTTGCGGTTGGAGGTCGAGACGCTGCGCTGGCCGGGCGCAATCGTGTCGCCGTTGACCGCGAGGCACATCGAGCAGCCGGGTTCGCGCCATTCGAAGCCCGCGTCGAGGAAGACCTTGTGTAGTCCCTCGGCCTCGGCTTCGCGCTTGATGTTCTCGGAGCCGGGCACGACCCAGGCCCGCACATGGGCCGAGACCTTGCGGCCCTTGGCGATCTTGGCGGCCTCGCGCAGGTCGGACATGCGGCTGTTGGTGCACGAGCCGATGAACACCCAGTCGATCTTGGTCTGATCGATCGGCACGCCCGGCGTCAGGCCCATGTAGTCGAGCGCGGACTGCAGCGCCTTCTGCTTGTCCGGATCGGATACCGACGTCGGATGCGGAATCTTGCCGGTCACCGGGATCACGTGCTCGGGGCTGGTGCCCCAGGTGATCTGCGGCACGATCTTGTTCACGTCGACGGTGACTTCGACGTCGAACTTGGCGTCGCTGTCGCTGGGCAGCGAACGCCAGTCGGCCACGGCCTGGTCCCATACCGCGCCGGTCGGCGCATAGGGACGACCCTTCAGGTAGGCGTAGGTCTTCTCGTCGGGCGCGACCATGCCGATCTTGGCGCCAAGCTCGATCGAGAGATTACAGACTGTGAGTCGGCCCTCGACCTCCATGTCGCGGATCGCGGGACCGGCGTATTCGACGGCGAAGCCCGTGCCGCCCGCCGTGCCGATCTGTCCAATCAACGCGAGGATCAAATCCTTCGGCAGCACGCCGGGCGTCGCCTTGCCTTCGAAGGTGACGCGCATGCGTTTGGGCCGGCGCTGCACCAGCGACTGCGTCGCCAGCACGTGGACGACTTCGGTGGCGCCGACGCCGAAGGCGATCGCGCCCAGGCCGCCATGCGTGCAAGTGTGGCTATCGCCGCAAACCAGCAACACGCCCGGCAGCGTGATGCCCTGCTCGGGCCCCATGACATGGACGATGCCCTGGCCGGGTTGGCCGAGGTCAAACAGCTTGATGCCGGCTTCCTTGGCCATGTCGCGCATCGCGTAGAGCCGTGCAGCGTGCGGCTTCAGCGTCTCGTGCGTGCGCCCCGGTTCGGTCGAGATGACATGGTCGAAGGTGGCGAAGGTGAGGTCAGGATTGCGGACCTTGTAGCCCTGGTCCTTGAGCACCTGCAGGCCGCGGCCGCCACCGTCGTGCATGAGATGGCGGCTGACATGCAGTAGCGCGTAGTCGTCGCCCAGATCGGCGATGACGTGGCGATCCCAGATCTTGTCGAACAGGGTCTGTCCCGGCATGTCGTTTCCTCTCGTCCGATCTTGATGTCGGACACGACACTACCCCACCATCTTTCGCGCGCACTCACAACAGGCCGGAGGCGAAAGGCAAAGCCGCAGCGCGGCTCGCACCGTTAGACGAACTGCAGCGCGTACTACGGCTGTTGAGCCTGGCTCGCGGCGTTCTCTTGGCCCCAACCCTTCTTCTCGGCGTCGAAGAAGGAGGCGAAGACCTTGCGGATGGTGCTCTCGGCGATGTCGCGCGTGATGAAGACGACGCGGCTCTTGCGGTCATCGCCCTCGGGCCAGGCATCGAGCGTCGCCGGCGGATGGAAGACGTGCTGCACGCCGTGGATCACGACCGGCTTGTCGGTGTCCTTGACGTTCAGGATGCCCTTCATGCGCAGCAGATCGGGACCCCGATAGGTCACCAGCGCGTCGAAGGCGGCGGCGACCGTCGACCAGCTCATCGGCTCGTCGAAGGTCATGCAGAAGGCCTTGATGCGGTCGTCGTGGCGATTGACGTTGTGCGGATCCTGCTCGCCGTGAGCGCCTTCATGACCGTGGTCGTCGTGCTTGTGGTCGTGCCCGTGATGATGACCGTGCCCATGTCCATGATCGTGGCTGCCTTCGTAGGCTTCCTCGTGCAGCCAGCGCTTCACGTCGGCGCTCTTGGTGTCGGGATTGTAGAGGCCGGCGTTCAGGATCGCGTTGGGATCGATCTCGCCGCCGGTGATCGAGATGGCTTCCGCGCCGGGATTGAGATGATGCAGGCGATGCTTCAGGTCGTCGAGCTTCGGTGCGTCGGCGATGTCGACCTTGGTGAGAAGAAGACGATCGGCCACGGCGGCCTGCTTCACGGCCTCCTCGTGGTTGTCGAGCGTCGAGGCGCCGTTCACGCCGTCGACTGTCGTCACCACGCCGTCGAGGCGATAGCGCGAGGCCAGCAGCGGGTCGGTCATCAAGGTGTGCAGGATCGGCGCCGGATCGGCGAGGCCGGTCGTCTCCACCACCATGCGCTTGAATTGCGAGACCTCGCCGCGCGAGCGCTTGAGGAACAGCTCGCTCATGGTGCGCACGAGATCGCCGCGCACGGTGCAGCACAGGCAACCGGAGTTGAGCGTCACCATGCCTTCGTCGTCGGACTTCTCGACCAGCAGATGATCGAGGCCGATCTCGCCGAATTCGTTGATGATCACGGCGGTGTCGGCGAGCTCGGGCCGGCGCAGCAGCTTGTTGAGCAGGGTGGTCTTGCCGCTGCCCAGGAAGCCCGTCAGCACGGTTACGGGAATGCGTTGTTCGGCAGCGTTCTGCGTGTCGCTCATACTTACTACTCCGTCGGTCTACGACGCTCGCCAGAACCGCCCGGTCTTCTTGAAGCTCTTCCACGCCCGCTGGAGCTTGTGGCGCAGGCGCTTTTCGCCGGATGCCGCCTGCCTGGCCAGCGTGGAGATCGCCCGTTCGACGTCCTCCGTCGGCCGGGCCGCAATGGCGATGTCGGCCAGCATCTGGCCGGCCACCACGCGGTCGTTCAAGGTGCCGAGCGCGCCCTGCAGGCGCACCGTGGCCTCGATATAGGCTTTCGCCGCTCGGGAATCAAAAGGGCGGCGGCCGAAAGCCGGCTGCAGGAAAACCGCCGCATATCGCAGCTTCTTGATGGCGATCCGCAGGGCATGCAGGCGCTTGTCGTCCAGGCCGTCGAGCTTGTGGGCGCGCTTCTCGACCTGGCGCGCGCGCTTGTCGAGGATGGTGCGGGCGAAGTCGTCGAGCCGTCCGCCGCCGGTCGCGGGCGGCTGCTCGGCAAAGGCGGAGACGGCCGCCTCAAACATGCCGAAGCGCGCGCCCGACAGCGCCGTGCGCGCGCGTTCGAGATGGATCTTGGCCAGGCGCCGGGCGATCCGGCCAATCAGCGGCGGTGCGTCCACGGCCGTCTCGGTCAGGAAGACGTGGAGATCGCGCGCCGGGGCGCATTCGCCCGCCAACCACTTGGCTTCCGCCGAGAGCGCCTTGATTTCGCGCCGGCCGATCTCGCCCGCCGCCGCAGCGCGGAAGGTGCCGAAGGCCGCGCGCAACCGGCGTAGCGCCACGCGCGTCTGGTGGATGCCGATGGGACGGCGGCTCGTCAAGGCGATGGCGCGATATTTCAGGAGATCGTCGCGGCATTCCGCCACGATCTGCCGCAGGGCCGCGTCTGGCGCAGTATCGGGAGCGAGGGGCGGGGCCATGCGGGCCCTGACGGTAGCGGCCCGGCCCGGACGGGCAACGGCAAAGAACGGCAGTATGATGAACGTTTTATGACGGTGTGTTCGGAAACAGTTCGACCGCCCGCCGGTTGCCGATCTGCCGGATCGGAAGATTTCGCTGGCCGGGCGGGTGGTTAGCGGCGTTTCCGGTGGCGGGCGATGGTGCCTCCGGCCTAGGATCACACCATGAGTATCGATGCAGCTGCCTTCAAAAAGGGCATGCGCCATCTGGCGGCAAGCGTGACCCTGATCACCACCAAAGACGGCACCCTGCGGGGCGGGCTGACGGCGACCGCCGTCTGCTCGGTCTCGGCGGACCCGCCCCAGATCCTGGTCTGCGTGAACAAGACCGCCTCGGCCCACGACTCGATCGGCACGTCGGGCTTCTTCTGCGTCAACATCCTGGCGCCCGAGCATCGAAAGATCGCCGAGCGCTTCGCCGGCATGGACGGCGTCGAGGGCGACGAGCGCTTCGCCGACATGGGCGAATGGTCGACGCTCACCACGAGCGCGCCGGTGCTGAAGGGCTGCCCCGTGTCGTTCGACTGCAAGCTGGTCTCCGAGGTCTCGGCCGGCACCCACACCATCTATATCGGCCAGATCGTCGACATCGCGCTCGATGCCGCGGCCATGCCGCTGGTCTATGCCGACGGCAACTTCGTGCACGGTGAAATCCTGAGGAAAGCGGCCCAAGCGGCCGCCTGATTGGGCCAGTAGCGTCGGGCCAGTAGCGTTGGGGCGGTGAACCCGCTATGAACCGCCGCGCCGTGTTGGGGCGTCGCCAAGTGGTAAGGCAGAGGATTTTGATTCCTCCATTCCCAGGTTCGAATCCTGGCGCCCCAGCCACGGTGTTTTCAGGTCAAGCGCCTCGCCCCGGTCCCTACGTTGGATGACGGGCCAGATGCTCCAGCAACAGTTCGTTGACCCTGTCCGGCACCTGATCGGCAGCGTAATGACCGACACCCGGTAGAACCTCGAAGCGATAGGGCGCGGTGATGAACTCGCCGGTGCCTTCGGCGGCGACACGGCCGACCGTGTCGTCGGCGTCGCCCCAAAGGAAGAGTGTCGGAACGCTGACCGGTCCCAGCGTTTGGCGTGGACCGCTCGAGCGATACCAGGCAAGTGCTGCTTCAAGCGCGGGCTCGTTGCCCAGCACCGAGAGATGCCGGTCGGTCGCTTCCTTCGGCATGCCCTGCTTCAGGTGACGAGAGCGCAGCCATTCGCAATCGTTGGCCAGTAGTTTCGGCACCGCATCGGGCTCGAGGAAGGCCGTGTGATGGCCCGAACGGCGCTTCTGTTCGCCGTCCGGCATCGCGAGCGCGCGCAGGAAAGATGCCGGATGGGGACGCGACAGCATGGTCAGCGAGCGCAGGCGCTCGGGATGGCGCGCGGCCACGATCCAGGAGAGGCTGCCGCCCCAATCATGGCCGACCAGATGGAAGCGCTTGTCGCCGTGGCCGACGGCGGCGGCGATGTCGAGCGCATCGGCGACCAGCCGCTCGATGCGATAAGCGTCGAGGTCCTTCGGGTCGGGCCGCGCGCCCGGCGAGTAGCCGCGCTGGTTGGGGGCCACGGCGAAATAACCGGCGCCAGCGAGCGCCTCGACCTGGCGGCTCCAGAAGTGACGCGACACGCCGAAGCCGTGCAGCATCAGCACCAGCGGCTTGTCGGGCGTGCCGCCGACAGAAGCGTCGAACACGAAACCGGGCGCGGTTTCGATCTTCCGGACATCTACCTGGCCGCTCGTCATGTCGATCCTCTCTTCATGGCGCGTTCGCGCGCGTCGTAGGCGTTGGCGAGGAGACGGCTGCGATCGTCGAACAGATCGCCGCCGGCGTTCTTCTCCAACAGCCCTTCCTCGATCTCGGCATGATCGCGCGTGCCGCCGCCGGCCAGCAAATGCTCGATCGCCGCACCGCGTTCTGCCAGGCGCCGTGACACCAGTACGGTGCGATGACAGTCGAGCGGCTCTTTCTCCGCGCACATCAGGCAGACGATGGTGTCGGCGGAGCGCTCGATCAAACGGCCGAGCGTGTGCTGGAACTCAGCCCGCGTCGCCGCGGCGCCGTAGCTGCCGCCGGACTTGCCGCCCAGCGCTTCGCCTTCCCAGGCATAGGAAATCCCCGCCGCTTCGAGGCTTTTGGCGAGCTTCTCCCGGCCGAACTGCGGGAAGCGACGCGAGTAGGGCACGGAGCGCACGTCGACCAGAAGCTCGACACCGCCGCCCTTGAGCAGATCGACGAAGCGCTCGATCGGATGGTTGGAGTGTCCAATGGTCTTAATTGGTTTCATGGCGCGAGGGCGTAAACTACACGTCCCGATGACTCCTGTCAGAGCCTCTCCATCGCCGGCCCCGATCGACTGCACGGCGGCGCAAAAGCGCTGGGTGCTGGCGGCGACCATCCTCGCGTCTGTCATCTCCTATATCGACGAATCGGTGGTCAACATCGCGCTGCCTGCCATCGGCCGGGACCTCGCGGCCTCGCCGGCGACGCTGCAATGGGTGATCAACGTCTACACGCTCTGCCTTGCGGCCTTCCTGCTGGTGGGCGGCGCGGCCGGCGATCGGTTTGGCCGTCGCCGCATCTTCATCGCCGGGATCATCCTGTTCAGCCTGGCGTCGCTGGGATGCGGCCTGTCGCGGAGCGCAGGCGAACTGATCGCGGCCAGGGCGGTGCAGGGCCTGGGCGCGGCGCTGCTCATTCCCTGTTCGCTGGCGATCATCGGTGCGGCCTTTCCCGAGAACGAGCGCGGCCGAGCCATCGGCACCTGGGCCGGCGTCTCGGCGATCGCCGCCGCCATCGGGCCGCTGCTCGGCGGCTGGATCGTCGATCACCTGGCTTGGCAGACGATCTTTCTGATCAATCCGGTGCTCGGCCTCGGCGCGCTCTGGATCGCCGTACGCCATCTTCCCGAAAGCAGGGATGCCGCGGCGCCGCCGGGCATCGATTGGCAGGGCGCGCTGCTGGCCTTCGCCGGTCTCGCCTGCCTCGTGTTCGGCCTGATCGCTTTGCCCGAGAAAGGCGTCGGCAGCCGCATGGTCGGGGGCACGATCGCGACTGGCGTCGTGTTCCTCGCCCGCTTCGTCTGGCACGAGGCGCACACGGCAGCACCAATGATGCCGCTCGGCCTGTTCCGCTCCACTACCTTCAGCGGCGTCAACGCGCTTACGCTTCTTCTCTATGGCGCGCTGGGCGGTGCCTTCTTCCTGCTGCCGTTCGACCTCATCTCCGTGCGCGGCAACTCCGCGACCGAGGCCGGCGCGGTCTTTCTGCCCTTCACGTTGATCATGGCCGTCCTGTCGCGCTGGTCGGGCGGCTTGCTCGATCGCTTCGGCGCGCGCCTGCCCTTGATCTTGGGCCCCGCGATCGTGGCCGTGGGCTTCGTCCTCTTTGCGCTGGCCGGTCCGACAACTTCATATGTGCTGGCGTTCCTGCTGCCGGTTTCGGTGGTCGGTCTTGGCATGGCCATCACCGTGGCGCCGCTCACGACCACGGTCATCGCCGCGGTGCCGCAGCACCAGACCGGTGTTGCGTCGGGCATCAACAATGCCGTGGCGTCGGTGGCGAGCCTGCTGGCGATCGCCGTGTTCGGCGCGCTGGCGCTTCATGGATCGCTGGCGGAAGGCATTCGCATCGCCATGTGGGTGGCGGCGGGACTGTCGCTCGCGGGCGCCGTGGTTGCGGCGCTGACGATCAGCGCAGGTGGCGCACGAGATCGATGAAGGCCAAGGTCGCGGCCGAGCGCTCGTCGCGCCGGCAAGCGAGGTTGAGCGGCACCTTGAGCGCGGGCTTGCCCTTCAGCGGGCGATAGACGACGCCTTCGAGCGGCAGGCGGCTGAGTGATGCGGGCACGATGGTGATGCCGAGGCCCGCGGCCACCAGGTTGAGCGTCGACACGATGCGCGGCGCTTCCTGGCCGACGTGCGGGCTGAAGCCCGCTTCGCTGCAGGCTGCGATGATCACGTCGTACAGGCCGCGCCCGTCGGGCCGGCGGTAGAGGATGAAGGTCTCTTCGCTGAATTCCTTGAGCGCAAGGGCAGGTCGCTTGCTGAGCTTGTGCTTGGCCGGGAAGGCCACCGCCGTGTCCTCCTGCAGCAGCGCATGCACCGTGATGCCCTCGGGATCGACCAGGCCGGAGCGGATGAAGGCCACGTCCAGCCGCCCGTCGCGCAGGCCGCTCACCATGTCGGCCGAACTGCTTTCTTCCAGCACGAACGAGACGTCGGGCCGCGTGTCGCGGAACTCGCGCATCGCGCGCGCGACCAGCGGATGGAACGGCGCCGAGGTGGTGAAGCCCACGGCGATGCGGCCGACCTCGCCGCGCGCGGTGCGGCGGGCGCGCAGCTTGGCATGCTCGACCTCGCCCAGGATCGCTTCGGCATCGGCCAGGAAGGCACGGCCGGCGTCGGTCAGGGTGACGCCGCGCGGGTGGCGCACGAACAGGGCGGCATCGATCTCGCGCTCGAGCGCCTGGATCTGCTGGCTGAGCGGTGGCTGTTGCATGCGCAGCTTTTCGGCGGCGCGCGTGATGTGGCCTTCGTGGGCGACGGCGACGAAGTAGCGGAGGTGGCGCAGTTCCATCTTCATATCGTCCATATATGGTCCGACAACTTACCATATATTTGAACACTGGATAAGCTGCTCGTACGGTTGCCGTCATGACGATCCTGATGGCTGCCTCCCTCTCCGCGCTGATGATCTGCACGGCCCTCCTGTCCGGCGTCTTCGGCATGGCAGGCGGGCTGATCCTGATCGGCGTGCTGCTCACGCTCTTTCCGGTGCCGCAGGCGATGATCCTGCACGCCGTGACGCAGATGGCGTCGAACGGCTGGCGCGCGCTCCTGTGGTGGCGGCACATCGTGTGGCGCAGCATGGCGGTCTACGTCATGGGCTGCCTGGTCGCTGTCGGCCTGTGGTCGCTCACGCTCTATGTACCGGACAAGGCAGTGGCGCTCCTGATGCTGGGCGCCTCGCCCTTTGTGATCCGCGCCATCCCGGAGAAGATCCTGCCGCGCAGCTTCGGTCCGGTGCAGGTGGCGTTCACCGGCCTCTTCTCGATGACCCTGATGCTGCTGACCGGCGTGACCGGCCCGCTGCTCGACACGATGTTCCTGCGCTCGCCCCTGGAACGCCGCCAGATCATCGCGACCAAGGCGGCCTGCCAAGTGTTCGGCCATGGCTTCAAGCTCTTCTACTTCGGTGCGTTGATTGCGCAAGCGAGCGAGATCGAACCGTGGTTCCTGGCGCTGGCCGTGGCCTCGTCGATCGTCGGCTCCTCGCTCGGCCGCCTCTTGCTGGAGCGCCTCAGCGACCGGCAGTTCCGCACCTGGTCGAACCGGCTGATCACGGCGCTCGGCACCTACTATGTCGGCTATGGTTTGGTCCTGCTCGCGCACTTCGCCTAAGATGGCGTGTGTCGAGCAGTAACAAGATTCCGCCGGGCTTCACCGAAATCCCCAATGTCGTTGGCTTCGCCGAAGCGAACGGCCCCTGGTTCGAGAAGATCGAGGACGGCCGCCTGATCCGCGGCTTCCTCGCCGGACCCCAGCACGCCAATTCGCTGGGCATCGTGCACGGCGGTATGATGGCGGCCTTCCTCGATTCGGCGATGGGCTCGACGGTGTGGCACGTGCTGCAGCGCCGCGCCGTCACCTTGAAGCTTTCGCTCGACTATCTCGGGCCGGGCCGGATCGGCGAATGGCTGCAGGCCGAGGGTGAGGTGGTGGGCGAGGACGAGCGTATCGTACAGATCCGCGCCCGCCTTTACGGTCGCCGCCACGACGTGCTGACGGGGGTCGGCGTGTTCGCGCTGTTGAGCCGTCAGCGCTCGATCAAGCCGCGCGGTTAGCTAAACAGACGTTCCGAAGTCACGGCTGAGGGCGCGGCGTCCCGAATCGGTAAGGCGCACTGTGCGGCCGCGGCGCAAGCGCTCGGCCCAGCCTTTCTTGAAAAAAGTATCGGCGATGGCGGCGCCGAGCGCGCCGGAGATGTGCGGCCGTCGCTCGCTCCAGTCGAGGCACTGGCGCGCGAAGTGGCGGGTGCCGGCCTTCTTGGCGCCCGCGAGGTCAACCCCCAGCCGCTGGCAGAACAGCTCGCCCGTGTCGGTGAGCGTCCAGTCGCGCGGGCCCTTGGGTTCGAGATGGCCGTGCTGCGTCAGCGAATCGGTGACGGCGATGCCGACCTGGCCCGCGAGGTGATCGTAGCAGGTGCGGCAGAAGCGGAGATCGGGATCGCGCCGCCATGCCGCGCTCTTCGATGCCGGCTCGGCGCGCTTGCCGGCCAGTGCCATCAGCGATTCGATGGCATGCGCCACCTCGGTCGAGGCCAGGCGATAGAACCGGTTGCGCCCTTGGGCGCGTGCAGCCAGCAGGTTGGCCTCGACCATGCGCGAGAGGTGGCCCGAGGCGGTCTGCGCTGTGATGCCGGAGTTGAGCGCCAGCTCGGAAGCGGTGTGGGCACGGCCGTCCATCAGCAGTTGCAGCATGGCGGCACGCGCCGGGTCGCCCATCAGGGCGGCGACTTCGGAGAGAGCGTTGACGGTGATCATGGGCGGAATTTAGGACCGGCCCCGCGCGCGCGCCATGTCCAATAGTTCGGTGGAGGCCGAAGGATCATCTGGGACCGCGGGCCTCCCGGCCCGCTCATGAATC
>CAIKZO010000098.1 GCA_903832005.1 Enhydrobacter aerosaccus
GGCCAAAGCGGCCGGACTGTGACTCACGGACTGGTATCGCTGCAGGGGGCAGGCCAACAGGGAATAGCAGTTCTTCATCGGCCTCGCGTCGCCCACGCCGCTGGCCAAAGACGCCCTACGTTTGATTTTGTCGCGCACGCGCCGCTCCAGTCCGTGGCTTTCTGCACCAATTCTCCCGGGCGCATGATGCGATAAAACCAATACCTAAAGAAGCTTTGAAGCAGTCAACCCGTCGCGCCAACGCTGCTCGATTCGAGCATTCGACAGGCCGAAAATCCCACTCCCGACCAGTGATCCAGGACTACTTGCCAATCCAGTCGAAGACCGCTAAAGCCAGTCCCCGTCGCTTTTTGACGCCCATTTGGGGGATAGTTTAACGGTAGAACAACCGGCTCTGACCCGGTTAGTCTAGGTTCGAATCCTGGTCCCCCAGCCAGCCTAGGAATTGGTCCTTCGGGACCCCAGTACGACCCTTCAGAAACACTCAACTAGATGCTGTCCGTCGACTCTCGCAGGCGTCGGCTCAGTACTCTGGTCTCGCGCGTTCTCCCGGTCGATCACATGCGAAGCAGCCGAGCGCAACAAAGCGGTAGCAGAATCGTTGCCCGGAACGACCGTGTTCGAAGCAATCTGTTCTGACCGCGCCAAATCCACCTCGATGTTTGGCTCGTACCTAGTGATGCTGAAATGGACTGGCTCATGCAACTCGTCGCCTCTGCAGTTGTTCTGCGACGAGAGAATTCGTTTCGAAGTAGTAGCCCACAGAAAACTCGCCAATTTACAGAGGCACATAACGCAATATTTCATTTAAATACAATGTGTTACGAGCCGGTCATCTCACTGTGGCATTTTTGCCACTTTCGTTGGACTCATGGAACCTTGGTCGGCAGTATCCCCCGCGAGGCCAAAACCGATAGGGACACTGATTGGGGAGTCAGTGAAAACAGGTTGGCTTCAAGCGTACGAGTATCCGTGAAATGGAGCGGGAGAGGCTACATGGTGTGCACGACGACGCGCGAGGGGCGCGGCGAGCGGTGGCGGTTTTTTAATATCGTTGCAGCAGCCGTTCTGGCTTTTTCGACTGTCCAATACGTCTCGATTACCGACGCGACCGCCCAGGTCGTGAAACCCGCCGTCAAAAAGATCGTGCACAAGGCGCCTTCCAAGGCCGCCAAGCAGGAAACGTCGGATCAGCAGGAAGCCGATCAGCTCAACGCCAAGTGGCTGGCCGACCATAACGCCGCCGAAGCCACGGCTGCCGCCCAGTCCTCAGCAGCCCAGACGGCAGCAGCCACGCCGTCGACCACCGCTCCCACCGCCGGCACGCCCGCCAATGGTCCGGGCACCGCGCCGACCTCGGCCGTCACCGCCAGCGAAGAAGACAAGTTCTCGACCGTGCCCCGCTTCGGCGCCCCCGTCGGCAACGGCGCCCGCGCCGTCGTCCCCGGAACGGTCAGTCTGGTGAAGGCCACCAGCACCGCCGCCTTCAACACCATTCCCGGAGGCTCCAGCCTCTCGAGCTTCAAGGAAGTGGCGCAGGCCTTCTCGGGCTTCGGTCCGGCCGGAGCCGGTCCCAAGGTCGAGATGGTCAAGGGCCAGACCGCCGACGGCTCGACGCGCCTGCTGTTCGCCTCGATCGGCGATGGCAAGAGCAAGCAATCCTACTGGTGGTTTGCCCCCAGCGATCAGCCCGAAGGCTGGTTCGACGACAAGGGCAACCGTCTCGGCGGCACCGTGCTGGCCGAACCGAAGCCCGACTCGCGCATCTCCTCGCCGTTCGGCACGCGCCGCTACTACGGCCGTGTGACCAGCGCCGCCTTCCACAACGGCATCGACTTCGAAGCCAAGATGGGCGACCCGATCCATGCCGCCGCCGACGGCGTCGTGAACCACGCCAACTGGTATTACAACTACGGCCGCACGGTGAAGATCACCCACGCCGACAACTTCGAGACGCTGTACGCCCACATGTCGCGCATCGCGCCGGGCATAGCCCCGGGCACCATGGTGCACAAGGGCGACATCATCGGCTACGTCGGCTCGACCGGCCGCTCGACCGGCCCGCACCTGCACTTCTCGACGATCGTGAACGGCCAGTTCGTCGATCCCGCACAGTTCCTGTCGGAGAACGGCAACGGCCAGCTCAATGCCGACGCGCTGGTCTCCTTCCGCCAGTGGCAGCAGGACGTCCGCACCGCCACCCAATCTATCAAGGCCGTGAGCGCGCCGACGGCGGTCCCCAACGGACTGCATGGCGGCGAAGAGCAGCAGGCTCCGCCGTCGTGGAGCAGCAGCCCGTTCGGCCCGAAGAGCGCCACCTCGGGCGTCGGCCACCTCTAGGCGACATGTTGCGGAAGCATATCGCGGGCGGCGCCGTTCTGGCCGCCCTGCTGGGCATCGCCGGCACTGCGCACGCAGGCAAGGACCTCGACTCGATCAAGGCGCGTGGCTCCCTGATCTGCGGCATTGCCGCCAATGGGCTCGCGGGCTTCATGGTCGTCGATAGCCAGGGCAAGTGGACTGGCATCGACGTCGATGTCTGCCGCGCCGTCTCCGCCGCCATCTTCGGCGACGCGGAGAAGGTGAAATACGTGCCGGTCAGCGGCGAGCAGCGCTTCACGGCACTGCAGTCGGGCGAAGTCGACATGTTGTCGAACAATACGACGGCCACCCTGCAACGCGACACCGCGCTCGGTCTCGATTTCGGCGCCGTCACCTACTACGACGGCCAGGGTTTCCTGGTGAACAAGAAGCTCGGCGTGAAAAGCGCCAAGGAGATCAACGGCGCCAGCGTCTGCGTGCCGTCCGGCAGCACGACCGAGCTCAACCTCGCCGACTTCGCGCGCGCCAACAAGCTCACGATCAAGCCCGTCGTGATTGCGGACATGGACCAGATCCGCCAGGCCTTCTTCGCCGGCCGCTGCGACGTTTACACGGGCGACAGCTCGCGCCTTTATTCGACGCGCGCCGCCAACGTGCCGCCGCCGGCCAAGCCGGAGGACTTCATCGTCCTGCCCGAGATCATCTCCAAGGAGCCTTTGGCGCCCGCCTTCCGGCACGGCGACAACCAATTCGGCGACATCGTGCGATGGACCCAGTACGCCATGCTGGAGGCCGAGGAAAACGGCATCACGTCGAAGAACGTCGACGAAATGCTGAAGAGCGACAATCCCTCGATCAAGCGCATCCTCGGCGTCACGCCGGGCATGGGCAAGGCGCTCGGCGTCGACGAGAAGTGGGTCTACAACATCATCAAGCAGGTCGGTAACTACGGCGAAAGCTTCGAGCGCAACGTCGGCATGGACAGCCCGCTCAAGATCGAGCGCGGCCTGAATGCGCTCTGGTCCAAGGGCGGCCTGCAATACGCCCAGCCGATCCGCTAGGCCGGAACCGGCTCTTTGGAGCAAAATGCCGTCGTCCCGAGGGGCGGCGCATTGCATTTGGCCTGTTGCTTGCAAGCCCGCCGGAGGTAACACTCCTGGCAAGGGTTCAACGAAAGGGAGGCACTATAATGGGTAAGTATTCTTTGGCGGGCGCCATCGGCGTGGCGGCGATCCTGGCATCCGGCAGCGCGATGGCCGGCAAGGATCTCGACGCGATCAAGGCGCGCGGAGCGCTGATCTGCGGCATCGGCAGCGGCACCGCCGGCTTCATGCTGCAGGACAGCCAGGGCAAGTGGACCGGCCTCGACGTCGACGTCTGCCGCGCGGTCGCGGCTGCCATCTTCGGCGATGCGGAGAAGGTGAAGTACGTTCCCCTCACCTCGCAGCAGCGCTTCACCGCGGTGCAGTCGGGTGAAGTCGACATCCTGTCGAACAACACGACGGCGACGCTCCAGCGCGATACAGCACTCGGTCTCGATTTCACCGCTGTCACCTACTACGACGGTCAGGGCTTCCTGGTGAACAAGAAGCTCGGCGTGAAGAGCGCCAAGGAATTGAACGGCGCCACCGTGTGCGTCGCTCCGGGCACGACGACCGAGCTCAACCTCGCCGACTACTTCCGCGCCAACAAGATGACCTTCAAGCCGGTGGTCATCGAGAAGGTCGAGGAAGTGCGCGCCGCGTTCTTCTCCGGCCGTTGCGACGTCTACACCAACGACTCGTCGAGCCTCTATTCGACGCGCGCCGCCAACGTGCCGCCGCCCGCCACCGCGGACGACTTCATCATCCTGCCGGAGATCATCTCCAAGGAGCCGCTGGCACCCGCCGTGCGCCATGGCGACAACCAGTTCGCCGACATCGTGCGCTGGTCGCAGTACGCGATGCTCGAGGCCGAGGAGTACGGCATCGACTCCAAGAACGTCGATGAAATGCAGAAGAGCGATAACCCCTCGATCAAGCGCATCCTCGGCGTCACGCCGGGCATGGGCAAGGCGCTCGGCGTCGACGAGAAGTGGGTCTACAACATCATCAAGCAGGTCGGTAACTACGGCGAAAGCTTCGAGCGCAACGTGGGCAAGAACACGCCGCTCAAGATCGAGCGTGGCCTGAACGCGCTGTGGAGCAAGGGCGGCCTGCAGTACGCGGAACCGATTCGCTAGCGGTAAACCGCTGGCCCGCTAGGCCATCCGAAGAGATCCGTTACGAGTGCGGGAGGGGTCCCGCACTCGTAACCAAGATATCGAGACACGCGGGATCAACCGCGGCTTGAAGCACAGTCAGGGGGACTAACGCATGGCAGTCGAGGCACTCGGCTCCACGTCACGCACCACGAAGGTGGCATTCTGGAACGATCCGACCGTTCGCGGCTGGGTTTTCCAGATCGTCATCGTGGGTCTGGTCGGCGGTCTCGCCTACTATCTCGTGTCCAACACGGTCGAGAACCTCGCCCGCCAGAAGATCGCATCCGGCTTCCATTATCTCGGCCGCGAGGCGGGCTTCGAGATCGGCGACTCCATGATCGCCTACTCGCCCGCCAGCACCTACGCGCGCGCGATGTTCGTGGGCTTGCTCAACACGATCAAGGTGGCGGGCATCGGCATCGTGCTGGCGACGATCCTGGGCACGCTGCTCGGCGTGGGCAGGCTCTCGCCCAACTGGCTGCTCTCCAAGATCTGCGAATACTACGTCGAGACCTTCCGCAACGTACCGCTGCTGCTGTGGCTGTTCCTGATCTACAAGATGATCAGCGAGGCGTTCCCCGGACCGCGCCAGGCGATCAACGTCCTGAACTCGTTCTTCCTCAGCAATCGCGGACTCTATTTCCCGGTGCCGCTGGCCCACCCGATCCATGAGTGGATGGGCGTCGGCCTGATCGTCGCCATCGTGGCCACCTGGTTCATGGCGCGCTGGGCGAAGAAGCGCCAGGAAGCGACCGGCCAACCGTTCCACACCATCTATGCCGGCCTCGCGCTGATGATTGGCATCCCGGCCCTCGTCTGGATCGCGGGCGGCGCGCCGACGGGGACCAGCTGGCCTGAACTCAAGGGCTTCAATTTCGTCGGCGGCACGGTGATCCAGCCGGAATTCACCGCGCTGCTGGTCGGCCTCGTGCTCTACACCTCGGCGTTCGTGGCCGAGATCGTGCGCTCCGGCATCCTGGCGCTGAACAAGGGTCAGAGCGAGGCCGCGGCCGCCCTCGGCCTGTCGCGCGGCCAGACCATGCGGCTGGTGCTGCTGCCGCAGGCAATGCGGCTCATCATCCCGCCGATGACCAGCCAATACCTCAACATCACCAAGAACAGCTCGCTGGCCATCGCCATTGGCTATCCCGACCTCGTCGCCTCGGTGAACGTCACCATCAACCAGACCGGCCAGGCGATCGAGAACGTGCTGATCATCATGGCGGCTTACCTGACGGTCAGCCTGTCGATCTCGGCCTTCATGAATTTCTACAACAAGCGCATCGCGCTCATGGAGCGCTGAGCATGACCGACGTGCTTCCGACCGGCGAGCGCCGGCAGCTCGCTCCTCCCGTCAACGAGACGGGCGCGATGGGCTGGATTCGCAAGAACCTGTTCTCGAGCTGGGGCAACGGCATCACCACGGTGGTGCTGATCGTGGCGATCGCCTGGGCGCTCAGCTCGTTCCTGAACTGGGCAGTCTTCACCGCGGTCTTCACCGCTCCGAGCGGACAGGCCTGCCGTGGCCATGGCGCGTGCTGGGCGCTGATCCACGAGAAGTATCGCTACATCTTCTTCGGCTCGTTCCCCTACGGCCAGCACTGGCGGCCGTTGCTGGCGGTCGTGACCATGCTCGCGATGCTGATCTCGAGCGCGGACCGGCGGATGTGGAATTCGCGCCTGATCTGGATCTGGACGATCGGCTCGCTCATCACCTTCCTGCTGATGTTCGGCGTGCTCTCCTTCCCCATCAGCTTCTTCCTCCTGGTCGCAGCGATCGTGGGCGGCATCGGCCTGTCGATGCGCGGCGTCATCGCCGAGCCGGTCGAGCTCAACGCCTGGCGCGCGCTCGCCGCCATCGGCGTCGTCGGACTGATCCTGCGTATCGTGGGCGTGATGCCCGCCTGGTCGCTCACCTTGGCGCCGTTCGACTATGTCGAGACCGGCCTGTGGGGCGGCCTGCCGGTGACCATCATCCTGGCCACCTACGGCCTGCTGTTCGCCTTCCCCTACGGCGTCCTGCTGGCGCTCGGCCGTCGCTCCAAGCTGCCCCTGATCAAGGGCCTGTGCGTTGGCTTCATCGAGCTGATCCGCGGCGTGCCGCTGATCAGCCTGCTGATCATGGCCTCGGTCATGCTGCCGCTGTTCCTGCCGCAGGGCACGACCATCGACAAGTTCCTGCGCGCGCTGGTCGCCGTCACCCTGTTCGCCGGCGCCTATATCGCCGAGATCATCCGCGGCGGCCTGCAGTCCCTGCCCAAGGGCCAGTTCGAGGCGGCCGATGCGATGGCACTCAGCTATCCGCAGAAGACCATCCTGATCGTCCTGCCGCAGGCGCTGCGCGTGGTGATCCCGCCGCTGATCAACACCTTCATCGGCTTCTTCAAGGACACCTCGCTGGTGCTGATCATCGGCATCTTCGACTTTCTGAACACCGCCAACCAGGCGCTGGTCGATCCGCTGTGGGCGGGCTTCCCCGCCGAGGTCTACCTGTTCGCCGCCTTCGTCTATTTCTGCTTCTGCTTCTCGATGTCGCGTTACTCCAAGTATCTCGAGGTCGAACTCAACAAGGGGACTCGCCGCTGATGGCCACCAATTCCGTTATCGAACTGAAGGGCGTCAACAAGTGGTACGGACAGTTCCACGTGCTCTCCGACATCAACCTCGAGGTCAAGGAAGGCGAGAAGATCGTCGTCTGCGGCCCATCGGGCTCGGGCAAGTCGACCCTGATTCGCTGCATCAACCGGCTTGAGGAACATCAGCAGGGCGACATCGTGGTGCACGGTGTGACGCTCTCCAACGACGTCAAGAACATCGAGGCCATCCGCCGCGAGGTCGGCATGGTGTTCCAGTCGTTCAACCTCTTCCCCCACCTCAGCGTCCTCGACAACGTGACGCTGGCGCCCCGTCGCGTGCTCGGCACCTCCAAGGCCACGGCGGAGGCCGAGGCCATGGTGCTGCTCGACCGCATCGGCCTTGCGCAGAAGGCTGCTGAGTATCCCGACCGCCTCTCCGGCGGCC
>CAIKZO010000099.1 GCA_903832005.1 Enhydrobacter aerosaccus
CTGCTCGAGCTCCGCAACCAGTCGGCGCGACAGTCCATCAGGGTGTCATGGACGCGATGCCACTTCGGCGGTGACCGGCCTTGGCTGCACTGCTCGCACTGCGATCGGCGGGTGGCGCGGCTGTTCAGGGGCTTTGGCAACTACTGCTGCCGCGCCTGCTGCGGAAGCCCGATCTACGAGAGCCAACGCCGGAGCGCTAAGGCGAGGGCCTATTTGCAGGCCTACAGGCTGCGGCAGCGTCTGGACGGCTCTCGCCCAGTGGTGGATGCCCTGCCGCCGCGCCCGCCGGGCATGAGGCAGAAGACCTACGCGAGGCTATGTGCGCGGGTAGCCCGGCTCGAGAGGCCGCTCATCGGCAGCCGTATCTTGCGTGACGCGTCACAGTGGATCGCGCCGCTGGCGTACTATTGATTTAGGTAGCTTTGCCGTCGGCGCTCTGGCTCATCGGCAGCTAAACGCTATCGCAATGGCTGGGCTCAACTAATCTAGGGCTGACCATGGGAGTGAGATCTTCTCGCAATTCGCGCCCCGGCGAGTTCAGAGCAGGGCTCTTGCCGGTCCTGTCGCCTCGCGCAATTATGTGAGCGGCCAGTGACAAGGACCCGAAGTCGGAGTTGCGATTCATGCTTTCCGAAACCCCGGACACCGAGCGGTGGGCAAAGTAACCTGCCAGTTAGCTGACAGTAGTCGTGGGTAAAACTGTGGGTTAGCGGTCGTTCTTCCCTGAAAAACCCAATTGATAGTGCATTTTTACATCTTCGGGTGACGGACACCCCATCCGCCATCTCAATGCAGCGGCAGCGAATACATCACGCCGCCCTTGGCCTGCAGCGCATTGACGCCGCGGCCGAACTTCAGTGGCGAACCCGAGCCGAAATTGCGGTCGTAGACCTCACCGTAATTGCCGACCTGCTTGATCACGTTGTAGGCCCACTTGTCGTCGAGGCCGAGGAAGTGTCCGTCGCCGGGCTCGACACCGAGGAGCGCGCGAACATTCGGGTCCTTCGAGGTGAGGCCCTCGTCCACGCTGGCCTGGCGCAGGCCGCGTTCTTCGGCCTCGACCATGACGTTGTGGACCCAATGGACGATGTCATACCAGGCGTCGTCGCCATTGCGCACGAACGGGCCGAGCGGCTCGCGCGAAATGATCTCCGGCAGCATCATGAAGTCCGCGGCCTTGCCGCTGGCGATGATGGTCGAGGCGAGGATGGTCGCCTCCTGGCTCACGCCCACGCACTTGCCGTCGAAGAAGGCTTTGTACATCGCGTCCTGATCGTCGAACGGCAGTACGGTGACCGAGAGGTTGCGAAGATTGAACCAAGTTTCGGCGTTCATCTTGTGCGGCGCGTCCTTGGTGACGCAAATGGTCTTCTTGTCGAGGCCGCCCAGCGCGGAGACTCCCGCCGACCGCGGCACGACGAACGCCTGGCCGTCGATGAAGGTGACGGCGGCGTAGCGCACGCCGGCGCCGGCGACGCGGTCCATCGAGATCATCGAATGGCGCACCAGCAGGTCGACCTCGCCGGACTTCAGCGCCTCGAAGCGCTTGGCGATGGGGAGTGGAACGAACTTCACCTTCGTCGCATCGCCCAGCACCGCCGCGGCCACGGCCCGGCAATAATCCGCATCGAACCCCATGCGGACCTTCTGGTCGTTCAGATAAGAGAAGGCCGGCAGGCTTCCGTTGACGCCACAGGCCAACTCACCGCGCTTCTTGACGGCGGCAAGGGTGGTCTGGGCCGATGCCGGCAGCGCGCAGACCGCTAGAAGCGCGGAGGCGATGCCCGCGCCCAACACCCGACTGATAAGACCCATCGCAAAGCCCTCCCCGGCTCCTCACACGTCACACCCGACGCGACACGGTCTGAAAGCAGCCCCAAGCACAACCACTGGCCCAAACCCGGTGGTGCAACTCCCTTACAGACCGAACTTGCTGAACTCTTCGGCGACCCTCGGGTCGATCTTCATGGCGGCTGCCTTGTCCTTGTCGCCGCCGTCCTTGTCGTTGTTCTTGATCCTCGCCAGGCCGCGGCCGTACAGCGCGCGCGGCTGGTTGGGATCGATCTGGAGCGCCAGGCCGTAATCCTTGATCGCCTCGGCGAAGTCTCCGGCCTTCATGTTGACGAAGCCGCGCGTGTCGCGAGCGTCGATGCTGCCCGCCGCGAGCTTCAGCGCCTGGTCGCAGTCCTGCAATGCCTGCGCTATCTCTTTGCCGACGACGCCGCGCGCCAGGCAACGGTTGTTGTAGGCCGGAGCCAGATTCGGATTGAGCTTGATCGCCTGGCTATAGTCGGCGATCGCCTGATTGTAGTTGCCCTTGGCGAAGTACGAGTAGCCGCGATTGTACCAGGTTCCCGGATCGAGCGGCTGGATCTTGATCGCCTTGTCGAGGTCGGCGATCGCGCGATCCTGATCGTTGAGACGCGCGTAGAGCGACGCGCGGCCGACCAGGGCCTGCGGGTTCTGCGGATCGAGGCGGACCGCTTCGCTGTAGTCCGAGATCGCGCGATCGGCATTGCCGCGGAGCGCGTAGAGGACCGCACGATAATAGTAGGCCAGGCCGAAATCGGGAGCGACCTCGATCGCGCGGTTGAGGTCGGCGAAGCCCTTGTCGAACTCGCCGTTCGCGCCGTAGGCGACGCCCCGGTGCATCAGCGCATTGATGTTGTCCGGGCCGAGCTGCAGCGCCTTCGTGAAGTCGGCGATGCCGCCCTCGAAGTTACCCTTGCGCGTGTAATAGACGATGCCGCGGTTCAGGTACGAGGTGATGTACTTCGGATCGAGTTCGATCGACTTGGTGTAGTCGATGATCGCCTTGTCGGACTCGTCGAGCGAGTGATAGGCGAAGCCGCGCTGGAAGTAGGCGAAGGCATAGTTCGGGTCCAGACGGATGCCCTCGGTGAAGTCGGCGATCGCCTTCTGGATGTCGTTTCGATAGAGGTAGATGCCGCCGCGCGAGACGAAGGCGCGGGCCTCGAGCGGATTGAGGCGGATCGACTCGTTGAAGTCGGCCAGCGCCAGATCGTACTCCTTCTTGGTCACATAGGCCGTGCCGCGCTGGAAGCGGGCATGGGCGACCTGCGCCCAGTGGCGCACGGCTTCCGGATCCTTCGAGCCGAACTGCAGCACGTCGCCGGTCAGCAGGCCGAGGCGCAGGGCTTCACTGAAGTCGATGATCGCCTTGTCCGGATCCGACTTCTCGCGATAGGAGATGCCGCGGTTGATGAGGCAGTTCACTTCCTTCGGATCGATCTCGAGGCACTCGGTGAAGTCTGTGATCGCCTTGTCGTACAGGCCCTTCTTCGAATAGTAGACGATGCCGCGATTGAGCAGCGGCGCAACGTCGATCGGATTGATGCGATGCGCCTCGCTGTAGTCCGAGATGGCGTTGTCGGGCTCGTTGACCGAGTGATAGGCGATGCCGCGGTGGAGGAAGGTGTACTCGTCGCCCGGCGACAGGCGGATGCCTTCGGTGAAGTCGGCGATCGCGGGCTGGAACTCTTCCTTGTACATGTGCGCGGAGGCGCGGCCGACGAAGTGCGCGGCCGCCGTCGGGTTGAGGCGGATCGCGTTGTCGAAGTCGGAGATCGCCTTGTCGAACAGCGGGCGCGCCTGCTGCTGGTTCTTGCCGCCTTTGTCGAGATAGACGAGGCCGCGCTGGTAGTAGGTGTCGGCGGCTTCGTTGGTGTTGTTGAGGGCGGTAAAGTAGGCAGCCCCCGCTCCCGCCGGCGGCGGCGCACCGGTGATCGGCGACATGCCGGCGCCGTTGCCGAGAATGCTGAGCGCTTCGGTGAAGTCGGAGATCGACTGGTCGAGGTCGCCCTTGCGCTTGTAGACCAGACCGCGGTTCTTCCAGGCAGCAACTTCGCGCCGGTTGATCTTGATCGCGGAGTTGAAGTCGGCGATGGCGCCTTCGTTGTTGTCCTTCTTGGTGTAGAGGACGATGCCGCGGTTGATGTAGGCGTAGGTCTCGCCGGGCGAGAGCCGGATCGCGTCGCTGTAATCGACGATCGCCTGATCGGCGTCGCCGATCATCTGGTAGATCGCGCCGCGCTGGAACAGAATCACGCCGGTCGGAACGGACACCCGGATCACGTCGGTGAACACGCGCAGCGCCTGCTTGTAGTCGGCAAGCGCGCCGTTCTGGTCGCCGTCGGCCGCAAGGGCGCTCGCGCGATTGTAGAACGCCATCGCAAGGCCGACGCTCTTCAGCGCGCCGCTTTCGATCGCCTTCGAGCAGATCTGAACCTTTTCAGCCGGCTTCAGGCCGTAGGGCGAATAGCAGGCATCCGCGAGCGCCTTCTCGGCTGATCCCTCGGCGCCGCCGATCGGACCTCCCTTGGCCTGGGCAAAAACCGGCCCAGCCGCCAGCACCACGGCCAACAGCGCACCCACGGCGGCGCTCAGAGCGAACCCACATCTTATGCCTGGCATTACCTATCCCTCAGGTTGGCCGGACGTTTCCCACAATTCGTTTCCCTATCACACCCGGCCCCAGCCGTTAACAAATTCCACCAACACTGCGATAATATACAGCAGGTAAATTCATAGCTCGTGCGACTCGACGCCCTCCCCGAGCTTGGGCACCCTCTCAAGACAAAGAAGAAAATGGGAGGAAACATGAAGTCGTCTGTCCGCGCCCTCCGGCGCCGTTCGCTGCTGGGCGCTGTTGCTGGAGCGCTCGCCGCCCCAGCCATCGGGTCCGCCCAAGGCGTCTATCCCAGCCGGCCAATCCGCTACATCAATCCCTATCCTGCGGGCGGTCCCACCGACACGCTGTCGCGCCTGTTTTGCGCCAAGATGACCGAGCTGACGGGCCAGCAGTGGATTGTCGAGAATCGTGGCGGGTCGGGCGGCAATGTTGGCATGGACGTCCTCGCCAAGTCGGATCCGGATGGCTACACGCTCGGCCTGGGTGGCATCGCCGCACATGCGATCTCCCCCACGCTGTATGCCAAGCTGCCGTTCAATCCGCGAACCGACTTTACGTTCGTGTCGACCATCTGGTGGCTGCCCAACCTGCTGGCGGTCAATCTCGACGTGCCCGCCAAGTCGGTCGGCGAGCTGATCGAGCTCTGCAAGAAGAACCCCGGCAAGTACACTTTCGGCTCGGCGGGATCCGGCACGACGCTCCATTTGTCCGGCGAGCTGTTCAAGCTGCTGGCGAAAGTCGACATCGTGCATGTGCCGTATCGTGGCTCCGCGCCGGCGACGCAGGACTTGTTGGCCGGCCAGATCAGCATGATGTTCGACAACATCCCAGGCACGCTGACGCAATCGCGCGCTGGCAAAGTGCGGCCTCTCGGCGTTACCTCGGCCAAGCGCACGGAAGTCGCGCCGGAGATTCCGGCGATCGCCGAGACGTTGCCGGGTATGGACATGATCTCGTGGACCACCCTGACGGGCCCCGCGAAGCTGCCGCCAAACGTCGTCGAGCGTCTGTCGGAACTCTCGAAGAAGGCGCTGGCGAGTGAGGACATCAAGGCCAAGTTCGCCGATCTCGCGACCACGGCATGGTGGAACACGCCGGTCGACACGCTGGCCTATCGTGACTCGGAAGAAGCGCGGCTCGCGCCCATTATCCGCGCATCGGGTGCGCGCGTGGATTAGACTGGCGGGATGCAAACCCTTTCGACCGCCCAAACCGTCGTGTCGATGCTGGAACTGAACGGCATCGACACCCTCTTCTGCCTCCCCGGCGTCCAGAACGATCCGTTCTTCGACGCGCTCTACGATCGCACGAATGCCATCCGTCCGATCCATGCCCGCCATGAGCAGGCCTGCGCCTACATGGCGTTGGGATACGCGATGGCGAGCGGCGAGCCGTCGGCCTACGTCGTGGTGCCGGGGCCGGGCTTCCTCAACACCACCGCAGCCCTGTCGACCGCCTACGCGGTGAACGCGCCCGTGCTGGCGCTCACCGGACAGATCCAGCAAGCCATGATCGGCCGCAATCTCGGCCAGCTGCACGAATTGCCCGACCAGCTCTCGATTATGCGTGGTCTCACCAAATGGGCCGATCGCATCACCTCACCCGCGGAAGCGCCGGGCCTGATGAACGAGGCCTTCCGGCGCCTGCTCTCGGGACGCCGCCGGCCGGTCGCGCTCGAATGTGCATTGGATACCTGGGCACGCAAGGCCCCGGTGATCTTGCCCGGTGGTGCCGCGGAGGCGGATCCCTGCCCGGTCGACGAGGACGGCGTCGAGCGCGCCGCCAAGCTGCTGGGCAGCGCCAAGCGGCCGTTGATCGTTGTCGGCGGCGGCGCACAGGGCGCCGGCGAATACGTGCGGCTGATTGCGGAGATGCTCGATGCACCGGTCATGACCGGCCGCATGGGACAAGGTGTCATCGATGGCCGCCACAAGCTCTCGGTGACGGCGCCAGCGGGTTATCGCTTCTGGGGAGAGGCTGACGTCGTGCTGGCGGTCGGCACGCGCCTGCAGCCGCAGCAGCAAAACTGGGGCATGGACGATGATCTCAAGATCATCCGCATCGACGCCGATAGCCAGGAGCTCGACCGCCAGCGCAAACCCGAGATTGGCATCATCGGCGACGCGACAGCGACGTTGAAGGTCCTCGCCGACAAGCTCGGCCGACACAACAGCGCCCGCAATGGCCGGGCCGAGGCCGTAGCGGAGATCAAGGCGGCGGCGACCAAACTCGTGCACGACAGGCTCGCGCCGCAGATCGCTTACCTTAAGGCGATCCGTGCCGCCCTGCCCGAGGACGGCATCCTGGTCGATGAGCTGACGCAGATGGGTTACGCCGCGCGCTTCGCCTATCCGACCTACAAGTCGCGCACCTTTCTCTCGCCGGGCTATCAGGGCACGTTGGGCTGGGGCTATGCCACGTCGCTCGGCGCGAAGGTCGCCAAGCCCGATACACCCGTCGTGTCGATCAGCGGCGATGGCGGCTTCATGTTCACGGCGATGGAAATGGCGACGGCGGCGCAGAACGGCATCGGTGTCGTGGCTGTCGTGTTCAGCGACGGCGCCTTCGGCAACGTGAAGCGGATTCAGCAACAGTCGTTCAACAACCGCACGATCGCCACGACCCTGCACAATCCGGATTTCGTGAAGCTCGGCGAGAGCTTCGGCATCGCTTCCGAACGCGTGACCTCACCCGAGGAGCTTGGCGCCGCTATTTCGCGTGGCATTGCGCGGGGCGGGCCGATGCTGATCGATTGTCCGGTGGGCGAGCTTCCCGATCCGTGGCCGCTGGTTGCCCTGCCGCGCAATCGTCCGCGCAAACCCTAAAGGTTAGGCCGCCTTCACCTGCTGGCGGATTTCCGCCAGCAGACTCTCGGCGTGCTCACGGTTGGACAACCGCTTGGAGGTGAAGCGCGGATCGCCGAAGGGCGCCGCGAAGATCACATGAGGGGCAAGCCGTGGCGGCATCGGCGGCGGATGTACGTCGCCCGCCGGCATCTCGACTTCCGCGAGCGCGAAGTAAGTGCTGCCGTCAGTGTTCTTGAAAAAATCGATGTCCCAGCCGAAGCGTCCATCCGGCCAGGAGTAGCGAACTTTCTGCAAGGTCTCGGTGCGTAGCTTCCAGAGGCGCCGGAAGTCGTCGGCGGTGATGTAGGTCTCGATCTCGACGACTTCGCCATCGACGGGACGCTTGTAGGTGAAGATGTGATGCCGCTTGCCGCCCAATTCGACGACGCGCAAACGCACTCCCGGAGTCTCGAGATATGCTTGGACGATCAGGCCTCTAGTCACACCAGGAGCTTGTGCCAGGAGCGGCTCTAACTTGCCGTCATTCTCCAGCACGAACTTCCGTTCATTCTCAATTGGCATACGCGATTTGACCGTCCCCACAATGACGGAAACAATGGCTACGCACTCACACGAAGAAAGACATGGCCGCCCACACCCTAGACGACCTGCCCACACCCGCCCTCATTCTTGACCGGGCCGTGCTCCGCCGCAACCTAAAGCGTATGAGCGAGCGGCTCCAACAAGCTGGTGTGGCACTGCGACCACATCTGAAAACAGCTAAATCGGTCCAGGTGGGCCGCATGGCAGTGGAAGGCCATGACGGTCGAATCACCGTTTCGACGCTGGTCGAGGCCCGCTATTTCGCCGCCGGCGGCTTTCGCGACATCCTCTATGGCGTGGGAATCGTGCCGGCCAAGCTCGCGGCCATCACCGAACTGCGTCAACAAGGCGTCAACATGCGGGTGGTCACGGACAATTTATCCGTGGCGCAGAGCATCGCCGACGCGGCCAAGGGCGGGAACACTTTTTCGGTCTTCATCGAGGTCGACAGCGGCGGCGGCCGGGCCGGCCTGCCCTATCCCGCTCTGCCGGGCCTACTCGATATCGCCCGCGTCTTGCATGACGCGCCCAACGTCGAACTGGCGGGTGTCATGACCCACGCCGGCCACTCCTATCACCAGAGCACGCCGGACGGGATCGCCGAGGTCGCCGAGCAGGAGCGGCTGGCGATCGTGACGGCGGCGGAGAAAATTCGCGCCGCCGGCATTCCGTGCCCCATCGTCTCGGGCGGCTCGACGCCGACCGCGACCTGGTCGCGTGACTTCAGCGGCATTACCGAGATGCGGCCCGGCGTCTATGTGTTCAACGATCTGGACCAGGCGCTGATCGGCTCATGCGGTCCGGAGGACCTCGCTTTGTCGGTGCTGGCCTCCGTGATCGGACACTATCCCCATCGCAATCAGATGCTGATCGATGCCGGCGCGCTCGCCCTCTCCAAGGATATCAGCGCGCAGGAGTTCCAGCCCAATGTCGGCTACGGCACGATCGCAAACGCACCGTCGAAGGACATGGCGGTGATCGAATGCTCGCAGGAGCATGGCTTCGTCGCTTCGGCCGATCCGATGCCCTACGGCAACATGCCGATCGGCACGCGGGTGCGCATCCTGCCTAATCACGCCTGCATCACAGCCGCGGCCTACGACAAGTACTATGTCGTCGACAGCGACCTCGATGGCGGCAAGTCGATAGTCGACGTCTACGACCGCATCAACGGCTGGTAGGCCTCACAGCGAGCTCACCACGTGACCGCCGTCGACGGTGATCACGCTGCCGGTCATGAAGTCACCCGCCTCGGACGCGAGGAGTAGCAACGCGCCGTCGAGATGCTCGGGTTGGCCGATGCGCCGTTGCGGGATGCGATCGATCAGCTTCTGGCCGCCAGGCGTTTTCCAGAAGGCGCTGTTCATCTCCGTTTCGATATAGCCCGGGCAGATCGCATTCACGCGGATCTTGTACCGGGCCCACTCCATCGCAAGCGCTTGCGTGAGATGGATCAGGCCCGCCTTCGAGGCGTTGTACGGCGCCACTTGGCCGATGGTGCGCAGGCCGAGGATCGAGGCGATGTTGACGATGCTGCCGGGACGCTTCTCCGCTGCCCAGCGCCTGGCGGCGCCTTGCGCGACCAGCCACGCACCGCGCAGATTGGTGTCGACCACGGCATCCCAATCTTTCTCGGGCATTTCCAGCGCCGGCTTCACGATCGAGATACCGGCGTTGTTCACGACGATGTCGAGCGGGCCTGCAGCTTCGAGGGCGGCCGCGACCGAGTCAGCGGATTGCACATCCAGATCGATTGACCTGGCGGCGATGCCTTTCGCCTCGAGTTCCGCCTGCAGGGATTTGAGCCGGTCGGCGCGCCGGGCGGCGATCACGACCGATGCCCCCGCTTCGCCCAGACAATGCGCGAAATGAACGCCCAGTCCCGAAGAAGCGCCGGTGACCAGCGCCACCTTCCCGCTCAAGTCGAATCGCTTGGACATGCCCGCCGCTCCGCTATTTGATGCTCCGCCTTATAGGCGAGCCATCCCTTCGGAGGAACCATGGACCTGGGTCTCAAGAACAAGCGCGTGCTGATCACCGGCGGCACCAAGAGCATCGGACGCGCGATCGTCGATGCCTTCCTGGCCGAAGGCGCGGTGGTCGGCTTCTGTGCGCGCGACAAGAACCTCGTGGCGGAACGCGAGAAGGAATGGCAGGGCCAGCAGGGCCGTGTCACCGGCGCCGCGCTCGACGTCACCGACGATCCTGCCCTCAAGAAGTGGATCGACGGCTTCGCGGCACAGGGCGGCATCGACCACTTCATCGCCAACGTGAGTGCGCTTGGCACCGACGATTCGCCGGCTGGCTGGCGCAAGAGCATCGAGATCGACATCGTCTCGACAGTCGAGTCGGTGCGCCACGCGATGCCGCATCTGCTGAAGAGTGGCCAAGGCGCAACCTGTACTATCATCGGCACGGTGTCGTTGAACGAAGCCGGCCCCGGTCCCGTGCAGCCCTACCGCTCGGTGAAGGCCGCGCTGGTGCCGTTCGTGAAGTCGCTCGCCATCGACATGGCGCCCAAAGGAGTGCGCGTGAACATGGTGTCGCCCGGCTCGATCCTCGAGGATGGCAACACCTGGGGCCGCCAGCGCGACGCCAACAGCGAGCGCTACCAGAAGACCCTGGCGCGCAACCCGATGGGACGCATGGGCACGCCCCAGGAAGTGGCGGCGTGCGTCGTCTTCCTCGCCGGCACCACGGCGTCCTTCGTGAGCGGCGCCAACTTCATCGTCGACGGCGCGATCACGACTCGGGTGCAGTATTGAGCGCATGCGCCGCACGCCCTGGAGCCTGATCGGGCTTCTCGTCGCGGCCGGCATCGTGGCCGCCTTCCATGTCGGCAAGGTGCCACCTGCCCTGCCCTCGGTCCGTGCCGAGCTGGACGCCAGCCTGCGCCAGGCTGGCTGGCTGCTGTCGACGGTGAACCTGATCTCGGCCGTGGGGGGCATGGCGATCGCGCTGACAGCGGACCGCTTCGGCCATCGCCGTCTGGTGATTCTCGGCACGACCCTCAGCGTCGTGGCGAGCCTCGGCGGGGCCTTCGTGTCCTCGGTCGACGGGCTGCTGATCAGTCGTTTCTTCGAGGGGCTGGGCTTCATCACCGTCGTCGTGGCGATCCCGACCCTGCTGCTGCGGCTCGCCCAGCCCGACGACCAGCGGCTCGCGATGGCGCTCTGGACGACCTACATGCCGGCCGGCGCCGGCGCGATGATGCTGATCTCGGCGCTCGTGCTGCCAGGCACGTCGTGGAGGGTTGCGTGGATCGTGGCGTCTGCGGTCTCGGCCGTCATGTTGGCGGCCCTACTGCTCCGAGCGCTGCCACGTAGAGAACTCGATCCCGTTGCCGTACCGCGTCGTCCGGTGCTGCATGAGATGGCTGAAGTGGCCAGCAGCGGCGGGGCCTTGGCGATCGCACTCTGCTTCGGCGCCTACTCCTGCTGCTGGTTTGCGATCGTGGGCTTCCTGCCCACCCTGCAGGTCGAGCGGCTGCATCTGGCGACCTCGACGGCAGCAATCGTGACCGCCGTGGTGACCGTCGTGAATGTAAGCGGCAATCTTGCCGCTGGCTGGCTGCTGCGCCGGGGCGTGGCGCGCGTCACCTTGATCGCGGGCGCGGCCGTCTCGATGGCGTTCTGCGCCGCCGGCATTTTCCTCGACGGCGTGCCCGATCTGCTTCGCCTCCTGCTGGCCGGCCTCTACTCCGCTGTAATCGGCGTCGTCCCGGGCGCCCTGTTCACCGCAATCCCGATCCATGCCCCGCGCCGGGAACTCGTCGGTGCCGCGACGGGGCTGCTGATGCAGGGCTCGAACATCGGCGCGCTCCTCGGCCCTCCTGTCACCGGTGTGCTGGTTTCGGGCGGCGGCTGGCCCGCGGCCGCATGGCTGACCAGCGTGGCGCTTGCCATCGTCGCCGTGGCCGGCGTCTTCCTGCACTGGCGCGAAAGGCGTAAACTTTGGGCATGATTTACGTCGACATCGTCTCCGACACGATTTGTCCGTGGTGCTACATCGGCAAGCGCCGCTTCGAGCGCGCGCTCGACATGAGCGGCCGCAACGATGTGGCTTTGTCGTGGCGCCCCTTCCAGCTCAATCCCGACATGCCGCCCGAGGGCATGACGCGCGACGACTACGTGCGCGCCAAGTTCGGTGGCGGCGACCGGCCGCGCCAGATTCATCAGGCGATCGCCGAGAGCGGTCGCGAGGCCGGCATCGAGTTCCAGTTCTCGCGCATCAAGCGCACGCCCAACACGATCCTCTCGCACCGGCTGGTGCATTGGGCGGCCAAGCATGAGCGCCAGGAGGAAGTCGTGGCGATCCTGTTCAAGGCCTATTTCGAGGAGGGCCTCGATATCGGCGACATGAGCGTGCTGATCGACTGCGCCGTGCGCGCCGGCATCGACGGCATTCGCGCCCAGCGCTTCCTCACGAGCGATGAAGGCCGGCAGGAAGTCGTGGCCTCCGATGTCTACGCCCGCCGGCTCGGTATCAACGGCGTGCCGTGCTTCATCGTGAACCGGAAATACGCCGTGTCAGGCGCGCAGCCGCCCTCGGCCTTCGTCGAGGTCTTCAATCTGGCCGAACGCGATGCCGCCACCAGCGCGGCCCAGTCGACAGCCTAGGCTGCCAATTTAGCCATCGCCGAGACGATTCCGGTAACGCCGGAGATGCGCTGACGTTCATCTTTCCAGACGCGCTGGATCATCACGCGTTGGTCGGGCCGCACTTTCACCAGCGGCGCGTTCTTCTGGATCCAGCCGATCAGCCGGTCGGGGCGCGAGAACTTGTTCTCGTGGAAGCTCATGACGACGGCCTTCTCGCCGGCATCAATCTTCTCGACGCCCGCCTGCCGGCACAAGAGCTTCAGCGCCACGGTCTTGAGCAGGAATTCGGCCTCGGGCGGCGTCCTGCCGAAGCGGTCGATCAGTTCGGCGGCGAAGGCATCGATCTCGGACTGGTTCGCGAGCGCGCCGATACGGCGGTAGAGCCCCATGCGCACCGAGAGATCGGCGACATATTCCTCGGGGATCAGCACGGGGATGCCGAGGTTGATCGTGGGCGACCAGTCGGCCTGCGAGGCTTCCCGCGAGCGGCCGCGCGCCGACTCGACGGCCTCCTCCAAAAGCTGCTGGTAGAGCTCGATCCCGACCTCGCGGATATGGCCAGACTGTTCTTCGCCGAGAAGATTGCCGGCGCCGCGGATGTCGAGATCGTGGCTGGCGAGCTGGAAGCCCGCACCGAGCGTGTCGAGCGTCTGCATCACCTCGAGGCGCTTGGCGGCGGACTCGCTCAGCGCCTTACCCGGCGGCACGGTGAGATAGGCATAGGCGCGGGTCTTGCCGCGGCCGATGCGCCCGCGCAGCTGATAGAGCTGGGCGAGGCCAAACATGTCGGCGCGATGGATGATCATCGTGTTGGCGTTCGGAATGTCGAGGCCGCTCTCGACGATGTTGGTCGCGAGCAGCACGTCGAACTTGCCTTCGACGAACTCCTGCATCGTGTTCTCGATCGTCGTCGGCGCGAGACGGCCATGCGCCATGGCCATGCGCATCTCGGGCACCAGCTCGCGGATCTGCTCGGCGACCTGGGCGAGATCCTCGACCCGGGGGCAGACATAGAAGCTGCGGCCGCCGCGATACTGTTCGCGCAACAGCGCCTCACGCACGGTGACGCCGTCGAACGGTGTGACGAAGGTGCGGACCGCGAGGCGATCGACCGGAGGCGTGGCGATCAGGCTCATGTCGCGCACGCCGGTCAGGGCCAGCTGCAAAGTGCGCGGGATCGGTGTGGCGGTCAGCGTCAGCACATGCACGTCGGCGCGCAGCTCCTTCAGCCGCTCCTTGTGGCCGACGCCGAAGTGCTGCTCCTCGTCGACGATCAGCAGGCCGAGGTCCTTGAACTCGATGCTCTTGGCCAGCAGCGCGTGGGTGCCGATCACGATGTCGACCGTCCCGTCCTTGAGGCCGGCCTTGGTCTCCTTGGCTTCCTTGGCGGTCACCAGCCGCGACAGGCGCCCGATGCGCACCGGCAGGCCAGCGAAGCGCTGGGCGAAGGTACGGTGATGCTGCCGGGCGAGCAGGGTTGTCGGACCGATGACCGCGACCTGCTTGCCCGACATGGCGGCAATGAAGGCCGCGCGCAGCGCCACCTCGGTCTTGCCGAAGCCCACGTCGCCGCAGACCAGCCGGTCCATCGGCTTGCCCGAGGCCATGTCGTCGATGACGTCGGAGATCGCCTGCAGCTGGTCGTCGGTCTCGGCGTAGGGAAAGCGCGCGCAAAATTCGTCGTAGGCGCCCTCGGGCGGCGTCATTGTCTCGCCGCGCTGGATCGCGCGCTCGGCGGCGATCTTGATCAGCCGATCGGCCATGTCGGCGATGCGCTGCTTCAGCTTGGCCTTGCGCGACTGCCAGGCCACGCCGCCCAGCCGGTCGAGGGCCGCATCGCCCTCCTCGCCCGCGCCATAGCGGCTCAGCACGTCGATGTTCTCGACCGGCACGAACAGCTTGTCGCCGCCTTCGTAGGTGAGCCGCAGGCAGTCGTGGCGCGCGAACTGGATTTCGAGCGTCACCAGCCCCTCGTAGCGACCGACACCATGCTCGCGATGGACGACGAGATCGCCTTCGCTCAGCGCCGAGGCTTCAGCGATGAAGCGCTCCGACGGACGCCGCTTCTTCTGCGGCCGCGACAGCCGGTCGCCAAGGATGTCTTCCTCGCCGATGATCTCGAGCCCGTCGAGGACGAAGCCATGGTCGAGCGGCCACACGGCAACGCCGAGCACGCCCGCCGGCAGGTTACGCGCGGTGGCGTAGTCCGGCACCGGCACGGGCGTGGTGGCGCCGTGCTCTTGCAACAGATGCTGGAGCCGCGTCGCCGAGCCTTCGGTGTACCCGGCGATCACCACCTTGCGGCCGGCGTCGTTGGCGGCCTTCAGGTGCTCGGCCACTTTGTCGAACAGGTTAACGTTCTGCGCGGTGCGGGCCTGGGCAAAGCCCTCATGGCGACGGCCGCCGAGGTCGATCGTGTTGGCGGCTTCTGGCGCTGCATCGAAGCTGGTGAGCTGGCCGACGCTGCGGCCTTCCAGCAGATGGTCCCACTGCGACGGCTTCAGGTAGAGCCGGACCGGCGGCACGGGCTTGTAGTCCGCCCCGCCGCTCATGCCGCCCTTGGCGCCGGTCTTCAGGCGCGCATCGTAGTAGTCGGCGATCAGCTCGTAGCGCGCGTCGAAGGCTTCCTGGATCTGGTGGTCGGCGGTGACGATCGCATCGGGACAATAATCGAGCAGGGTCTCGAGATGGTCGTGGAACAGCGGCAGCCAGTGTTCCATGCCGACGTGGCGCTGGCCGGCGGACACGGCCTCATAGAGCAGGTCGTCGCCCGCCACGCTGCCGAACAGCTCGCGATAACCGCCGCGGAAGCGTTCGATGCTCTCGGGCGTCAACAACACTTCGCTGACCGGCAGCAGCACGACTTCCTCGCGGTCGCCGGTCGAGAGCTGGGTCATCGGATCGAAGGAGCGGATCGTCTCCAGCGTGTCGCCGAACCAGTCGAGGCGCAGCGGTTCGGTCGTGCCTGGCGGATAGAGATCGAGCAGGCCGCCGCGGATCGCGAACTCGCCCGGCTCCATCACCGTGTCGGCGCGGCCGTAGCCGTTGGCGCCCAGGAACTTGGTGAGCTCGGCGACGTCGAGTGTCTGACCCTTGCGCAGGATCGTGGCGGCATCGGCATAGAGGCTGCGCGGCGGCACCTTCTGCAGGGCCGCTCCCACCGAGGCCAGTACAATGCGTGCAGGTGCGCCGGGTTTGCGCGGCGAGGCCAGCTTGGCCAGGGTCTCGAGGCGCTCGGCCACGATATCGGGATGCGGCGACAGCCGGTCGTACGGCAGGCAGTCCCACGCCGGGAAGACCAGCACCTCGCGTCCGGGCGCGAAGAAGCGCAGGCCATCCTGCAGTCGCTCCAGCCGTTGGCCGTCGCGTGCCACGTGCAGAATGTCCTGCCCGCCCGACGTCGCCGCGATCTCGGCCAGCGCCAGCGCATCCGCGCCTTCGGGCAGGCCGGCGATGGTCCAGCGTCCGGCCTTGCGATGCAGGACGGACAGGCGTTCGGCCAAAGTCGCCACTAGAACCTCACACGGAACGCCATCAACAGGCGCAGCACGGGCGTATCGGCCTCCGCCGGCGGCACGGTCTTGCCGGAAACCCAGTCGTAAATGTCGTTATCGCCCACCTGCAGCAGCCTTTCGTACTGGTCGAGCTCGGCTGCGCCGAATTCGCCGATATGCGCACGCGCAAATTGGCCAAGGAGGATGTCGTTCTCCTTGTTGCCGCGGTACACACTGCGATACAGCAACCGCTTCCGCCGCGTCTCCAGTTCGGAGTCTGCGCTCAATCTTTTCCCCAGGTGGGCCGAAAAAGGGGCGTAGCATATAGGCGGCGGCGGTGGCGAAGTCACGTCCAGCAAATGCGTCCCCAAAGCCTCACCCCCCTTTTCGCCCAAGTCACCTCGCTCCCCGGAATCGGGCCGCGGCTGGGCAAGCTCGTCGAGCGCCTGGCCGGACCGCTCGTGGTCGATCTGCTGTGGCACCTGCCATCAGCCATCATCGATCGGCGGCATGCGCCCGACGTTGCGAACGCAAGGGCCGGCGAAGTCGCGACCCTGACCGTCACCATCGATGAGCACCACGTGCCGCACAGCCCGCGTCAGCCCTACCGGGTCTGGTGCAGCGACGAGACAGGTAAGCTCTGCCTCACCTATTTCAACGGCCGCGAGGACTACCTCAAGAAGCTGCTGCCGCCGGGCGAGATCCGCGTGATCAGCGGCAAGGTCGAGCTCTACCAGGGCGAGGTGCAGATGATGCACCCCGAGCATGTCGTGCCGCTCGCGGAGCGTGACAGCGTGTTGAGGGTCGAGCCTGTCTATGGCCTGACCGCGGGACTCACGCAAAGGCCACTGCAGAAGTCGATTGCCGCGGCCGTGGCGCTGTCGCCCGAGCTTCCGGAATGGCAGGACGCCGCCTACCTGAAGCAGCAGAAGTGGGACGGCTGGAAGACCTCCCTCGCCCACGCGCATGCTCCGGCCGAAGCAGCGGAGCTGGATCCGCAACATCCGGCGCGGTCGCGGCTGGCGTACGACGAGCTGCTGGCCAGCCAACTCGCGATCGCGCTCGTCCGTCACCACAACAAGACGCTTCCCGGCCGCGCGACCGCGGGCGACGGTCATCTTCAGAAGCTGGCCCTCGACGCCCTGCCGTTCAAGCTCACCGCCAGTCAGACATCAGCCAATGCCGAGATCGCGGCCGACATGGCCAAGCCCGAGCGCATGGTGCGGCTGCTGCAGGGCGACGTCGGCAGCGGCAAGACCCTGGTGGCGTTCCTCGCCATGCTGACCGCCGTCGAGGCCGGCGCGCAGGCCGCGATGATGGCGCCGACCGAACTCCTGGCGCGGCAACACTACGCCACGATCGTGCCGCTCGCCGAAGCCGCCGGCGTGACCGTCGCCCTGCTGACCGGGCGCGATAGCCAGAACCAGAAGAAAGCGACGTTGCGCGGCCTCGCCGAGGGTCACATCGAGATCGTGGTCGGAACGCACGCCCTGGTGCAGGACGACGTGGAGTTCGCCGACCTCGCTCTGGCCGTCGTCGACGAACAGCATCGCTTCGGCGTGCACCAGCGCATGGCCCTGTCGTCGAAGGCCGCGGCCGTCGACCTGCTGGTCATGACGGCAACGCCGATCCCGCGCACGCTGATGCTTGCGGCCTACGGCGATCTCGACGTGTCCAAGCTGACGGAGAAACCGGCGGGCCGGCAGCCGATCGACACGCGCACCCTGCCGATCGAGCGCATCGGCGAGGTGGTGCAGGCTGTTGGCCGCATGATCGCCACCGGTTCGCGGGTCTACTGGGTCTGCCCCCTGATCGAAGAGTCCGAGGACGTCGACCTCGCCAATGCGGAGGAGCGCTTCCGGACGCTGGAGGCGCGCTATCCCGGCAAGGTGGGCTTGCTGCACGGGCGCCTGAAGGGAGCCGAGCGCGAGGCGACCATGGGCGCGTTCGCCAGCGGCATCCTCTCGATCCTCGTCGCCACCACGGTGATCGAAGTCGGCGTCGACGTGCCGGCCGCCACGGTGATGATCATCGAACACGCCGAGCGCTTTGGCCTGGCCCAGCTCCACCAGCTGCGCGGGCGCGTCGGCCGCGGCGCCGACAAATCGACCTGCCTGTTGCTCTATGCCTCACCGCTCGGCGAGACCGCCAAGTCGCGCCTCGCGATCATGCGCGAGACGGAGGACGGCTTCCGGATCGCCGAAGAAGACCTGAAGCTGCGCGGCGCGGGCGAGTTGCTGGGCACGCGCCAGAGCGGCCTGCCCGACATGCGCCTCGCCGATCTCGGCGCCCACGCCGAGCTCCTGGCCGCCGCCCGCGACGATGCCCGCCTGATCGTCGACCGCGATCCCGATCTGGAGTCCGAGCGAGGGGCGGCGTTGCGGGCTCTGCTCTATCTGTTCCGGCGGGACGACGCGGTCCGGACTTTACGCGCTGGATAAAAGATGACGCCGTGTGCACCGACTTTCTGGGGCACGCTCGACATCGATGACATAAGGGTTTTCCGGGATTTGTACCGGATTCCTCCACCCCATCCGCGCAACAAAATTATAACGGCGAAAACGGTGACGGGGCCTATCCCAGCTGCGTGACGTATGTCCGCAGCGCGTCACGGGCAGCGGCGAGCTCTGTCTGGGCTGCAGCCTTTTTCTTGGCGATGCTGTCGAGGTCGTTCTCCTGCTTCTCGAGCGTCGTCAGGTACCGTCGCTGCAGGTCGCTGTTGGCAGGCACCTTGCCGAGGTTCTCGCGGATGCGGGCCTGTTCGTCGACGATCTGCTGCCGCTCGGTGTCGATCTCGGTGAGCTTGCGCTGAGACTCGGCGACCGACTTCTGCAGCTGCAGGACGCGCGTCAGCGCCTCGCGCGTCTTGGCATCAAACTCCGGGGCGCGGGCGTAGACACCGAGCTGGTCGGCATTGCCGTCGAGCAGGCGGAAGTCCTGCTGCTGGATCTGCTCCTGTTGGACGTCAAAGACCTGCGTCTGGTCGGTCGCGGCAAGCTGCAACGGGAAGCGATAATTGCCTTCGCTGATCTCGATGCCTTTCGCGTCGGGCTTCACCAGGGTCCAGCCGGCCAGGCGCCGCTGCACGACGATCAGCTTGCGTGGCTCCTTCAGCGCGCCCTTCACGCGATAGGTCGTGGTCTGTCGCGTGACCAGCGACGAGCGCAACGCGCCATTGGCGATCGTGCCGTTGGCGATGCGCTGCGACTGCGCAGGATCGCGCTCGATCGTGATCTTCTCGTCGAGCGCATAGGGCAGCAGGCGCGTCTCGCCCGTCGGGAAGGCCGAGAGCCGTGCGTCGCCCACGTAGGAGACATTGTTTGTCTTGTCGCGCTCATACAGCGTCAGGATGCCCGGCGGCAGGCCGGTGTCGCCGTCGTTGGTCAGGCTGACTGCCGCCAGCGGATTGCGGGCCGCCGTTTCCGGCTGATAGAGCGCCAGCCGCTCCGCCGGCACCTGCCGGTCGAGGATCGGAATCGACAGAGTGCGGCCGTTGGCGAGATCGACGCCACGCGGGAACTTGAAGGTCACCAGCGTTGCGGCGTCGGTGGCTTCGAGTTGCTCGGCGGCTTGCGCCACGCCGGCAGGGGCCGCCGCCTGCGCTTCCCGCCGCATCATCGGCGCCGGCGCCATGGCGGGTGCTGGCGGGGGCGGCGCGGCCTTGGCCATGACGGCGCCGCGATCGACGTTCGGCATCAGCCGGCCCGCCACGTCGACCGGAACTTCGGGACGCGTGACGTAGTAGGCTTCGTAGAGCGCCTGATGGAACGCCACGGGCCGGCCGGAAGAGAGCGTCAACTCGACACCCTTCCAGTCCTGGCCGCTCATGTTCTCGATGGTGGCCCAGCCCTGTAGCGCGGCCTTCGGCGCGGCAGCATCGGCCGGCAACGTCATCCGGTAGGACGCCTTCCAGACCGGCGCCGAGACGATATAGGCGACGCGCACGGACCGCTTGCCCTGCCCCTTGGTCGACAATTCGAGCATGCGTGAGTCGGCGGCGCGATTGGACTGGATCGCCGTCAGCGCCTTGCCAACCTTCTCGCGCAGCGCCGGATCGGCGAACTGCAGGTTCTCGGCGTCCTCCAGCACGAACTGCTGCAGCCCCTGCTCCGTCAGCAGGGTCACGCGCGTGCGCTGTGTCGTGCTGTTGCCGTCCTTCGTTGTCGTCGTCTCAGGCTGCACCGAGACGATGCGGCCCGACACCGCGCGGCCGCCGCCGATGGAAACCTGTGCCCCCTTGAGAGCGGCCAGCAGATCGGCCGGCGACTGGAGCGCGTTCTCGTCGAAGGGAGAATCCCGGAATGCCTGCTTCAGTGGCTCCTTGCCGGGAAGGCTGAGGCCGCCGACGCCGCCCTTGTCGTCATAGACCACCAGGCTCTTCAGCACGTCGTCGACCTGATCGAGCGGCACCGTGAGCTTCAGGGTCGCGTCATTCTCGACCGCGGCCTCGTATTCGAAATAGCCAAGGCCGGCGGACGACAGCATCACGCGCTTCAGGACGAGGTCCTGCGCGGCGGCCATGGAAGAAAGACTGAGCAAGCCTAGTAAAGCCGCGATCAACAGACGGTGCATGATGTCTCCCCGCTCGAATCCACCTCGGAGCGTGCAGGCCGACTGTGACACAACCACGGCGGCGGCAGGGAAAGATTAGGTATCATGCTCTTTTGGGACCGCGGGCCTCCCGGCCCGCTCATGAATC
>CAIKZO010000100.1 GCA_903832005.1 Enhydrobacter aerosaccus
ATCGCCGGCCCCGGCTTCGGCCTCGACCTCTTCCATCCCGACCAAACCCGCCCGCTCACCTTCCTCACTCTCCACTGGAACTACCTGCTCACGGGCCGCGATCCCGCGCTTTATCACTTCGTCAACATCCTGCTGCACATCGGAAACTCGATCCTGATCCTCAAGCTTGCGCGCCGCTACGTCTCGCCCTTCACGGCTGTCTGCGTCGCCGCCATCTTCGCGCTGCATCCACTGCAAACCGAATCCGTCACGTACGTCTACGCGCGCTCCACGCTGCTCTCCACGCACCTCGCGCTCTGGACCCTCTGGCTCTACACGCGCGAAAAATACGCCGCCAGCGCCGCGCTCTTCGCCCTCTCACTCCTCGCGAAAGAGGAAACCATCGCGCTCCCCGCCTTGCTTCTGCTGCTCGATCTCTGCAACAAACGCCGTCCCAAACCCGGCTATTACGCCGCCATGTTCACCGCCGGCACGCTCGTCGCCGCGCACTTGTTTTATCTGATCCACCTCTCGCCGACGGACCCCGGCGTGGGCCGCGTACGTGGCGTCACCGCGTACGATTACCTGCTCACGCAGGGCCGCGTTCTCTGGATCTACCTGCGCATGATGATCGCGCCCTTCGGCCTCACGCTCGATCACGACATCCAGGTCTCTACCAGCCTGTTCACTCCGGTCACAACTTATCCCGCCATCCTCGCGCTGGTCGTTCTTATCTCCGTCCTGATCTGGCAAGCCACGAAACGCGAACCCGCCGCCGTCTGGGCTCTGGGCTTCTTCCTCCTCATCATCCCCGGCTCCAGCATCATCCCGCAGGCCGACATGATGTACGAACACCGCACCTACCTGCCGCTCGTCTGCCTGGTCATCGCCGCCGGCTTTCTGCTGGACCGCATGCCGCGCGCGAAACAACTGACCGGCCTCGCGATCCTCATCCCAATGATGCTCGTGGCGACCATCGCCCGCAATGCCGATTGGCACGACGAAAAATCCTTCTGGACCGACGCCGCCCAAAAAACGCCCAACAAAGGCCGCGTCTGGGAGGGCCTGGCAAGCGCGTATCCCAACGACCCCGCAAAAGCCATCGAATACCTGCGCAAAGGTCTCACCGTCGATCCCGCCAGCGACCAGCTGCACCGCAACCTCGGCGTAGCCCTGCTCTCGGCCGACCGACCAGCCGAAGCTCTCCCCGAACTTCAGCGCGCCGCCGAACTCTCCGCCAACAACGCGGACGACTGGAATAACATCGGAGGCGCATACTTCCGCCTCAAAAACATCGACGCCGCCATGGGCAGCTTTGAACGCGCCCTCGAGGCCGATCCATGCAGCTACAACGCCCGACGCAACGTCATGATGGTGCATTCCACGCGTCATGAACCGCAGGCCGTCTGGCAATCCGGCGCTGTCCCCGCCGGCTGCCGAATGCTGCCCGAACAAGCCGGCGATCTCGAAACCCTCCGTCAACGCGCCGGATGGCCCAATTAAGCAAAGCCCGACAAAAGTAGTCCGTTAGGCATCGTACCCTCCGTGAATTCGAGACCAACATATATATAATTCATCGATTTCTGTCTGGATTTCCCTCCGCGGAATGGCCGATACTGAATAGACACTAAAATGGGAAAACTAACCCGTAAACTGGCGATTTTAGCTCTGGGTGCATGGACGATTGCTCCGGGATTATGGGCCGCCGCGCCCGTAGCAGCCGCCTCTTACACCGGCAATTTCACCAATGATTCCGATGAACGGGAGTTCTTTTTTACTCTCAATTCCGCCGGATCGGTTACCCTTCGCACCTGGTCTTACGCAGGCGGCACCAACGGCGCCGGAGCCACTATCCCCGCCGGCGGGTTTGACCCCACCATCACGCTCTACGATTCCACCGGCCTCGTCATCGCTGTCAATCAGGATGGCGGTTGCCCAACCGTCGCCGCCGACCCGGTAACCACCCGGTGCTGGGATGCGTTCCTCACCGCCAGCCTGCCCATCGGCGACTACCGCGTGCTGCTCACGCAGTCTATCAATCTGCCCGCCGGGCCGATGCTTTCCGATTCATTCATCTTTAATCCCGCCAATCTTTTCTCCAACAGCGACCTTGTAAACAACTCGCC
>CAIKZO010000101.1 GCA_903832005.1 Enhydrobacter aerosaccus
CTCGTCGTGTCAGAGCGGGCCTGGAGGCCCGCGGTCCCAAAATACCCTAAACGTCCGGCGTTCCGAGATAGGCCGCGATAACCCTCGGGTCCTTGGAGACGACGGACGGTGGGCCGTCGGCGATCAGCGAGCCAGCGTCGAGGACCAGCAGGCGGTCGGAGACTTCCATCACCGAGGGCATGTCGTGCTCGACCAGCACGACCGTGATGCCGGAGGCGCGGATCTGGCGCAGCACGTCGATCATGGCCGCCGTCTCGGTGGGATTGAGTCCGGCGCAGGGTTCGTCGGCCAAAAGCAGATCGGCGCGGGTCGCGATCGCGCGGGCGACCTCGAGGTGACGCAGCTGGCCCACGGTGAGGGCGCTGGCGGGCCTGTCGGCGAGATCGGTCATCGCCGCCAGCTCCAGGCCGCGCCGGGTCGTGGCCTCGACGTCGCGAGGACCTGCCTTGCCGAACAGCGCGCCGATTCGCACGTTCTCGAAGACGGTAAGGTCGCGGAAGGGCTTAGCGATCTGGAAGGCGCGCGCCACGCCCAGTTCGGCGATGCGGTTGGTCGCCATCCCGGTGATGCGGCGGTCCTTGAAGTGGATCGCGCCCGCGGTCGGCGGCAGGTAGCCCGTGATCAGGTTGAACAGGGTCGATTTGCCGGCGCCGTTGGGGCCGATGATCGAGGTGATCGACTGCGGCTCGATCGTGAACGAGACGTCCGAGATCGCCGCGAGGCCGCGGAAGTTCTTCGACAGGCCCTCGACCCGCAGGATGCTCATGTGGGCCGCCGGCGCTTCAGCAGGCTCGACACGCCGCCCGGCGCCAACAGCACCAGCAGGACGAGCAGCAGGCCGGTCGCGAAGAGATGGAAGTCGAGGAGGCGAGCCAGGATCACCTGGGTGATAAACACCAGGAGCGCCGCACCAATCACCGGTCCAAACAGCGTGCCCATGCCGCCCAGCAGGGAATAGACGATCAGGCTCAAGTTGGTGTCGTCGCGGTAGACCGAGTCAGTGGTGATGTAGCCCAGCGAATGGGCGTAGATCACGCCCATCATGCCGGTCAGCACGGCGCTGATCACGAAGGCCTGGCGCTTGTAGCGCTCGGTCGGCACGCCCAGCATGCGCGCGGTGTCCTCGTCCTCGCGGATGCTGAGAAGGCCCGCGCCAAAGCGGCTGCGGCGAATCTGCCAGGCGACCAGCAGCACGAGCAGCGCGCCCGCGAGATAGACCTCGTAGAAGAAGTTCGCGGGATCGACGCTGGGCGGTGCGATCGGCGGGAAGTTGAGGCCCATCGAGCCCTGGAAGAAGTCGACGTTGTTGGTGACCTCGGCGCAGACATGACTGACGCCCAGCATGGCGATGGCGAAGAACGTGCCGCGCAGTCGCAGGATCGGATAGGCGATGACGGCCGACAGCAACGCACAGCAGAGCGCGCCTGCGGCGAGACCGGCGGGCAGCAGGTACGGCATCGGGACCACGAGCGACAACTGGCTTTCGACGATGCCGGCGGTAAAGGCGCCGACACCGATGAAAGCCGCATGGCCAAAGCTCGCATAGCCCGCGAAACCGCCCAGGATCGCCCAGGCGACGCCGAGTCCGGCCGAATAGAGCATCAGTTGGCCGACTCTCACGTAGAACGGCGGCAGTACCGCCGGACCGAACGCCAGCACGATCGCGCAGGCGATCATGATCATCAGGGCACGGGAATCCCGGCGGCTCATCTTGAAGCACTGAAAGCGTTGCCCAGGAGGCCGTTGGGCCGCACCAGCAGCAGCAGGACGAGCAGCAGGAACATGGTGACGTTGGGGAAGGACGGGCCGATGTACTGCGCGGTCAGCGTGTTCACGACTCCCAGCAGCAGGCCGCCCAGCAGCGCGCCGGCGGGGCTGCCGACGCCGCCCAGCACAACCACCACGAAGGCGTTCATGGTCCACAGCGCTTCGTCGTTGGGCGAGAAGGGCAGGATGATGCCGATCACGATTCCGGCGGCACCGGCGAAGGCCGCCGAGACGCCGAAGGTGAGCGCATAGACGTGGCGCACGTTCACGCCACAGAGCTGGGCCGCCAGGGTCTGCTGTGCGGTGGCGCGGATGACGCGGCCGAGGGCGGAGTATTTCAACAGGACAGCCAGCAAGGTCAGCAGCACGAGGCTTGCCGCGAGCGCGCTCACCCTCACGGCATCGAAGGTCACGAGGCCGAGATGGAAGGAAGCGAAGGCGTAAGACGGTGTGATGCTCTTCATGTCGGGCGAGAACACCCAGATCATGACGTTCTGCAGCATCAACGCGACGCCGAAGGTGAGCAGCATTGAGCCCAGCGGCGAGCGGTCGACGGCGCGCTGGATCAGGAAACGCTGGTAGACGTAGCCGAAGGCGAACAGCACCGCCATCACGACAGGAATGGTCAGCATCGGGTCCACGCCGAGTGCCGTCGAGACGATCAGCGCCAGGTAGGCGCCGACCAGCACCAGGATGCCGTGGCTGAGGTTGATCACGTGCAGCACGCCGAAGATCAGCGAGAAACCCACGGCGGACAGCGCATAGATTCCGCCCAGCACGAGGCCGTCGGACAGTGTCTGGACGATCAGGCTCATGCGACGACGGGAGCGATCACGCCTTCTTGTCCCAGGCGGGCGCCGGATACACCGCCTCGGCCGACTTGGCCTTCTCGGGGAACACGGTCTCGAGCTTGCCCTTCTGGACCTGGCCAATCATGCCGCCCAGCGACAGCGGCTCGCCGTCGCCTTCCGGCGTGAACTTGATGTGGGCGTACTGCGTGTCGAAGTCGGCGGCGACCAGGGCTTCGCGCACGGCCTCGGGGTTGAGGCTCTTGGCGTTCTGCATGGCAATGACGTAGGTCTCGATGCAGGCCGCGGCGCCCGACACGTGATAGGCGATCGGCCGCGTGAACTTGGTCTTGTAGTAGTCGTGGAACTTCTTGGCGCTGCCGAAGAACGGATCCTTGTAGGGCACGCTGTCGTCCCAGTAGGTCGAGCAAAGCACCGCCTCGGAATATTTGCCGAGCGCCTCGCGATAGGAGGCGAGCTGCGGCCCCAGCCCCTGGAACAGCAGCTTCACGTTGGTGCCGGTCGCCACCATCTGGCGCGCGATCAGCAGCGAATCCTGGTCGTGCACGACGCAGACCAACAGGTCCGGCGTGTTGGCGCGGATCGAAGCCAGCACGCTCGACACGTCGGTCACCTTGCCCGGCAGCTCGTATTGATCGAGCCGCTTGAAGCCCGCCGCATCGCAGGAGAGCTTAACGCCTTCGCCTGCCGTCTTGGAGAAGGCGTCGTTGTTGTAGATCACCGAATAGGTCGCGGGCGTGGGCTTCAGCGTCTTGAACAGCGCCGAGGCCGCCGCGAACTGTCGCGTGGCGCGCGGGAACATGCCGAACGAATACTTGAAGCCGCGGGTGAAGATCGCGTCCGACCCGCCGCCGGTCTGCACCATGACCTTCTTGGCGCGCTCGGTGATCGCAGCCGTCGGCAGCACGATGTTGGAACCGAACGAGCCCAGGAAGAAGTCGGTGCCGGCGTCGATCTGGCGCTGGATCAGCGTGGTCGCGCGCGCCGGGTCGCTGGCGTCGTCGAACAGCTTGAGCTCGATCTTGTACTTCTCGCCCGCGATCTCGACGCCGCCCAGCACGTCGTTGAGATAGGTCGCCGCGGTGATGTAGCCATTGTTGACGTTGAGGCCGGTCTCGGCTGCCGCGCCCGTCAGGGGCACCGAACCGCCGATCACCAGGGTCTTGGTGGCCTGCGCGCGCGCCGGACGAAGCGCGGGTGCGGCGAGGGCTGCGGCTCCGAGACCTGCCGTCAGAAGAACGTCACGACGCCGCATGATGACCCCACCTTTATATCCAACCGCTGCCCGGTTCGGGCCTGCAAGATGGCCCATCCCTATAGCCGATTCCACAGCAAGATATGTGCCCAGTGCAATTTGAATCGCGGGATGGATTTCTCTCGGCGATTGCCTCGGCAGCGAGCCTTGAAGAAAATCCGCCGGGATTGAAGGAGAGGGATATGGACTCGGTCGATCGACGCGCAGCAGCAAGCCCGTTGGCGCGGCGAAGCTTCTTCAGCGGAGTGGCAGCCGGGATCCTGGGCACGGGGCTCACGGCGTGCGCGCTTCCCGAACGCGGCACAGCGGTTCCGGTCGGCCGTACGCGAGAGGCCACCGTCCTCGGTGTGGCGAACGAGCGCTTTTTCCCGACGCTCGACGGTCGGCCGCTCGAGGAGGAGTTCGTCCGGGCCGTCGACCGTCGGGTCGCGGTGCTCGGCCTGAAGTCGCGTCTCGACCTGCCGCGGCTGGAGCTGCTGTCGGTTTCCGGTGGCGGTGAGAACGGCGCCTTCGGTGCGGGCTTGCTGTGCGGGTGGACGGAGCAGGGGACGCGACCTGAGTTCGAACTCGTGACGGGCATCAGTACCGGCGCGCTCACGGCGCCCTTTGCCTTCCTGGGGCCCGCGTACGATGCGAAGCTCAAGGCGGTCTATACCGAGCTCGAACCCAGGCAGGTGATGAACCCGCGCTTCATCACAGCGGCCTTGTGGAATGACGCCCTGGCGGACAATTCACCGCTCTATCAGAGCATCACGCGTTATCTCGACGATCGGATGCTGGCCGACATCGCCAAGGGCTACGACGCCGGCCGCCTGTTGCTGGTGGCCTCGACCGATCTCGACGCGCAGCTGCCCGTGATCTGGAACATCGGCGCAATCGCAAAGAGCGGACATCCGAAGGCGGCGGACACGATCCGCCGCGTGCTGCTGGCGTCGGCGGCCATTCCGGGGGCCTTTCCGCCCTCCATGTTCGAGGTGACGGTCGACGGGACGACCTATCACGAGATGCATGTCGACGGTGGCGCCTTCGCGCAGACCTTCCTCTATCCGCCGTCTCTGCTGGTGGACCGCCAGGAGCGCATGCGGAAGAAACAGAAAGTCCTGCAGCTCGAAGCCTATGTCATCCGCAACGGACGGCTCGATTCGGAATGGGCGACGGTCGAGCGGCGCACCCTGGGAATTGCCGGACGGGCGATCTCCACGATGATCGCGGCGGGCGGCTATAACGACGTGGTGAAGATCTACTACGCCACGCAGCGCGACCAGATCGATTACAACCTCGCCTATATCGGCAGCGACTTCACGGTATCGCTGCCCGAGCCGTTCGATCCCACGTACATGCGCGCGCTGTACGATTACGGTTATCAGCGCGCCCGGCGCGACTACGACTGGTCGAAGAAGCCGCCGTTATTGTGATCCGCTTCGGTGGCGTCTAGCGACGCCACCAACCGCGCTTGGGCTTCTCCGGCGGCGCGTCGGCCGAAATCGTCGGCACGATTGTGGCCGGGATCGGCTCGGGGGCCGGCGGGGGCGGAGGTTCGACCGGCTGTGGCGCCGAGGCGACGATCTGCTCCGGCGGCGGTGCCATCGGAGGAGCCGGCGGTGGCTCAGGTGCTTCCATCAATGCAGCAGGTGCTGCGTCGTAAGGCGCGTGCTCGACCGGCATGTGGCCGCCCGGCATCTGTTCGACCGGCTGGCCGTCCATCGGTGTCTCATGCGCGGGCTGCTCCGACTCCGCACCATCCTCGCGCGGCGCGTGATCGCCCATCTCGCCTTCGCCGTTCTCGCGACGCCGGCGGCGACCGCCACGACGGCCGCGGCGACGACGACGGTCGCCGTCAGCCCCGCCTTCGGTGCGTTCGCCTTCAGGCGCACCTTCGGCACGCTCGCCTTCAGGTCCACCCTCACTGCGGTCATCGGACATCGGCGCGGACTCGCCGTCGAGCGGCTCCTCGCCATTGGCTTCCCGTGGCGCGCGCTCGGCACCGTTCTCGCCGGCGGCGCTGGGACGTTCGTCACCGTCGCGACGTCCGCCGCGACGCCGACGCCGGCGACGCTTGCGGCCGCCTTCGCCACCCTGGTCGTCACCGCGCTCGCCCTGCGGGCGCTCGCTGTCGCCATCGGCCTCGATCTCGCGGCCTTCGTCACCGTCTGCCTCGTCGTCGATCGGCGGCGCGCTGCCGCCGACTTCATCGTAGCTGGCCCGCGCGAGCTCCCGCTCGGGGCGATGGTCGTCGCCGCCGCGGCGCGAGCGCACGCGCTCGATCTCGCAGTCGGCCGCGTGCAGCTCCTCGTCGGCCTCGATGGTGACGATGAAGCCATAGCGCTTCTCGATCTCCGACAGCGTGTGGCGCTTCTGGTTGAGCAGGTAGAGCGCAACGTTGGGCGGCAGGCTGACGGCGATCTCGCTCGCGCGACGACGGACGCCTTCCTCTTCGATGGCACGCAGCGCATGCAGCGCCGCCGACTCGATCGAGCGGACACGGCCGACGCCGGCGCAGTGCGGGCAGATCTCGGTCGAATGCTCGAGCAGGCTGGGACGCAGCCGCTGGCGCGACATTTCGAGCAGGCCGAAGGCGGAGATGCGGCCGATCTGGATGCGGGCGCGATCGTTGCGCATCGCGTCCTTCACCTTGTGCTCGACCTGGCGCTGGTGGCGATTCTCCTCCATGTCGATGAAGTCGATCACGATCAGGCCGGCGAGGTCACGCAGACGCACCTGGCGAGCCACCTCTTCGGCGGCTTCGATGTTGGTGCGCAGCGCCGTTTCCTCGATGTTGCGCTCCTTGGTCGAGCGGCCCGAGTTGACGTCGATGGCGACCAGCGCCTCGGTCGGGTTGATGACGATGTAGCCGCCGGAGCGCAGCTGCACCGTCGGCATGTGCATGGCGTCGAACTGCGCCTCGACCTGGTAGCGATGGAAGAGGGGGATCTGCTCCTTGTAGAGCTCGACCTTGTCGGCCTGGTGCGGCACGAGTTGGCGCATGAAGCCGGACGCGGCCTCGAAGCCCGCCTCGCCCTCGACCAGCACCTGGGCGATGTCGGTATCGTAGATGTCGCGCAGCGAGCGCTTGATCAGGTCGCCTTCCTCGTAGATCAGCGCTGGCGCCGTCGAGCGCATCGTGATCTCGCGGATCGAATCCCAGAGACGGGACAGGTATTCGTAGTCGCGCTTGATGTCGATGTTCGAGCGCTCGAGACCGGCGGTGCGCAGGATCACGCCCTGGCCCTGCGGCACTTCGAGCTGCGACAGCATCTCCTTCATGCGCTTGCGGTCGGACGGGTTGGAGATCTTGCGGCTGATTCCGCCGCCACGACCGGCGTTCGGCATCAGCACGCAGTAGCGACCGGCCAACGAGAGGTAGGTGGTCAGCGCCGCGCCCTTGTTGCCGCGCTCTTCCTTCACGACCTGGACCAGCAGGATCTGCCGGCGCTTGATCACTTCCTGGATCTTGTAGTGGCGGGTCGGCTGGCGACGGCGGCGCTCGCGCGTCTCGCGCAGGTCGACGGCATCGTCACCGCCCAGCACTTCGACCGGAGTGGCGGCCTGAGCTTCGCTGGCTTCACCGGTGCTTTCGGGGGCTGCGCCTTCGGCGGGAGCTGCGTCGGCAGCGCCTTCGGCAACCGGGGCGTCGTCGGTCGGGCCGTCGAGACGGTCGACCGGCATCGCGGCCGGCTGCGCCTCGGGAACGGGCTCGCCCGGTGCTTCGGCCTGGATCTCGGCAACCGGCGCAGGCTCGGGAGCAGGGGCCTCGCCGAGTGCCTCAGTTGGGGCTTCGACGTGAGCCTCGGCCGGTGCGTCGTGAGGAGCCTCGTCGTGATGCTCGTCGTCGTGCGGCGCCTCATCCTGACGCTCGGAGATCGCATCCTCGCGCGCGTCCTCGATGTCGGTGCGATCGACCCGGATGGGCTGATCGTCCGGCTCGTCGTCCGCCTCGGCATGCATGCGCTGCTGTTCGGCGATCAGCCGTTCGCGGTCGGCGATCGGGATCTGATAGTAATCGGCGTGGATTTCGGAGAAGGCCAGGAAGCCGTGGCGGTTGCCGCCGTATTCGACGAACGCCGCTTGCAGCGACGGTTCGATGCGAATGACCTTGGCTAAGTAGATGTTGCCCTTGAGGGGCTTGCGGGTCGAGGTTTCGAAATCGAATTCCTCGAGCCTTGTTCCGTCTACGACCACCACCCGGGTTTCTTCGGGGTGGCTGGCATCAATCAACATGCGGCGGGCCATGGGCTCGCTCCCGAGGCGTTGGGCTTGGACCGGCGCGAGCGACCAGCGGGCCTTGCCGCCTCTCTAAGCGAGGGGGACGGCGCGCCATCGACCCGTCGAACGGCCGAACTCTTGGCCAAGACGGGGAAGCTTCGCGCCGCCGGACCAAATACAGGGCCCTGCCGACCTCGAGTTCCTGATAGCCACCGCCTAACTGGCAATCCCTCCGCGGTCCTGATCCTTGAGGGAGGGTCCGGCGGGGAAGACTGCCGCCGGAGCGCGACCCCGTCGAATTTCTCCGAATGGGGGCGCTACGAACGACGGCGACTGCTCGCAGGACGCAACATACGGTGTTTGTCGGGCCGAAGACAATCAAAAGATTGAAGTTGAAGAAATTGCCATAAGCTGTTGATTCTGCTAAATAAGCCTATGCTCCGCCGCTCGCTCCTCCTGGGAGCCTCCGCTTTTGTTGCGTCCCCTGCCATTGCCAAGACGGCAGCGAAGCCGGTCGTGCGGGTAAAGACCATCGCCCTCGACCCGGGTCATGGCGGGCTCGATCCGGGCGCGCTCGGTACCGTCGGAACCCAGGAAAAGGGCGTCGTATATAAGGTCGCCCGCGAGTTGCAGGCGCAGCTTCAACTGGGCGGTAGATATAAGGTGATGCTGACCCGCGGCGGCGACCAGTTCGTGCCGTTGCGCGAGCGGGTGGCGCGGGCGCAGGAAGCCAAGGCCGACCTGTTCCTCTCGATCCATGCCGATTCGCACCCGGATCCTTATGTGCGCGGCGCGTCGGTCTACACTCTGTCGGAAGAGGCGAGCGATCGCGAGGCCGCGGCCTTGGCGGCGCGCGAGAACCACGCTGACTCGATGTCCCGAACGGCGGCCGAGCCGGACCCTGTCACCCGGACCCTGGTCGCGATGACGCAACGTGGAACCGGCAACGACTCGCGGCGTTTTGCCGATACGATCGTCAACACGTTCGGCAAGGGCGGCATCCGGCTCCTGCCGCACACCCATCGGGAAGCAGGCTTCGCTGTCCTCACATCGCCTGACATTCCGGCCTGCCTGGTCGAGCTGGGGTATCTCAGCAATCCCCAGGACGAGAAGCTGCTCACCGTCTATCAGCACCAGATGGCGCTGGCCCGCTCGCTGCGGGGCTCGGTCGATGCATATTTCGGTGCCCAAGGCGTCACTAAAAAGGCGTAAGTCCCGCTCATCCTTTGCTAAAAGGATAGTGTGGTGAAACTCTTCAAAATCCTCATGGCCTTCGGGCTGGCCAGCCTGATCGTCGGCACTGGCATGGTGGCGGGCCTGTTCTGGCACTTCAGCCATGGGCTCCCCGACCATAAGCAGCTCGCCGACTACCAACCGGCCACCGTGTCGCGGCTCTACGCCGCCGACGGACGCCTGTTGATGGAATACGCCAAGGAAAAGCGCGTGTTCGTGCCGGTGGCCGCGATGCCCAAGCGCCTGCTGCAGGCCTTTGTCGCCGCCGAGGACCAGCGCTTCTTCACCCATCCGGGCGTCGATCTGCTGGGCGTGCTGCGCGCGACCCTGGCCAACGTCACCAATCCCGGCAAGCGGCCGGAGGGCGCGTCGGGCATCACGCAGCAGGTGGCCAAGAACTTCCTGCTGAACAACCAGGCCACGCTCGCCCGCAAGATCCGCGAGGCCATCCTGGCCTTCCGCATCGAGGAGACCTACTCCAAGGACCGCATCCTCGAGCTCTATCTCAACGAAATCTATCTGGGCGCCGGCAACTACGGTATCGCCACCGCCGCGCTCAATTACTTCGACCGCTCGCTGGGCGAACTCAGCCTGTCGGAGATGGCCTATCTCGCAGCGTTGCCCAAGGCGCCGAACCGCTACTCGATCACCAAGAACGAGAAGGAAGCCTACACCCGCCGCGACTATGTGCTGGGGCGCATGCGCGAGGACGGCTACATCACCGTGGCCGAGGAGCAGGCCGCCAAGGCCGAGCGCCTGACGCCGCGCCGGCGCAGCACCACCGAGACGGCGCAGGCCGACTTCTTCTCGGAGGAGGTCCGCCGCAACCTGCTGGCCGCCTACGGCGAGCAGGGGCTCTATGAGGGCGGCCTCACGGTCTCCACCACGCTCGATCCCGCGATCCAGAAGACCGCCGACGTCGCCCTGCGCGAGGGGCTGATCGCCTACGACCGCCGCCATGGCTGGCGTGGTCCCTACGCCAAGATCGCCGATATGAAGGAAGGCGGCACCGGCTGGGAAGAGGAGTTCGCCCGCGTCCAGCAGCGCCGGCCGATGTACGGGCCCGATGGCTGGCGGCTGGCCGTCGTCACCAAGGTCGAGGCGACGCAGGCGCAGATCGCCGGCCTGCCCGCCGCGGACGGCGCGACCGAGGGCACGATCCCCTTCGCCGAGATGCAGTGGGCGTGTGCCACGGCCGCCAACCAGACGATGGGCGCGTGCCCCAGCCGGCCGGCCAATGTCGTCAGCGTGGGCGACGTCGTCGTGGTCGAGAAGGCCGACAAGAACAGTGCCGGCAAAGCTTATCCGGCCAACACTTATGGCCTGCGCCAGATTCCCAACGTGAACGGCGCCGTCGTCGTGATGGATCCCCAGACCGGCCGCATCTTGGCAATGTCAGGCGGCTGGTCCTACGGCATGAGCCAATTCAACCGGGCGGTCCAGGCGCAGCGCCAGCCGGGGTCGTCGTTCAAGCCCTTCGTCTATCTGGCGGCAATGGACGCCGGCATGACGCCGTCGTCGATCGTGCTCGACGCACCGTTCGAATTCGATCCGGGCCACGGCCAGCCGGTCTGGCGGCCGGGCAACTACGGCAACGAGGAGCCGCTCGGCCCCGCCACCGTGCGCAACGGCCTGGAGAAGTCGCGCAACCTGATGACCGTGCGCATGGCCCAGCAGATCGGCATGCCGCGCGTGGTCAAGATCGCGCACGACTTCGGCATCGCCGACAAGATGGGCGCTTATCTGCCGATGGCGCTGGGCGCCGTCGACACGACCTTGCTGCGCATGACCATGGCGCACGCCATGTTGGCCAACGGTGCGCGCGAGATCACGCCGTCGCTGATCGACAGGGTGCAGGACCGCAACGGCAAGACGGTCTACCGCCACGAGCCGCGCGTCTGCGAGAATTGCGGCGAGGCGAAGAATGGCCAGAAGCCGACGCCGCCGACCATTGTCGACAACCGGCAGCCGTTCCACGATCCTGCCACCGTCTACCAGGTCGTGAACATGATGATGGGCGTCACGGTGTTCGGCACGGCCGCCCAGATCGGCGTCGATTTCCCCGGCCGGCCGATCGCGGGCAAGACCGGCACGACCAACGACAGCCGCGACACCTGGTTCATCGGCTCGGTGCCCGACCTCACCATCGGCGTCTACGTCGGCTTCGACGAGCCGCGCACGCTCGGCCGGCAGGAGCAGGGCAGCTTCACCGCCGCGCCGATCTACGACCGCATCGGCAAGGTCGTGTTCAAGGACAGGCCCATCACGCCGTTCCGCATTCCTCCGGGCCTGCGCATCGTGCGGGTCAACCACGACACCGGCCAGCCCGCCCAGCCCGGCGAGGGCCGGGTGATCGACGAGGCCTTCAAGCCCGGCACCGAGCCCGGCTCGGGCTACGAATCCAGCACCGTGCTTGACGGATCGGCCCCCTTTTCTGGTATGGACCCGACTGTCGCCGAAACGCCGGGCACGCCCGGCGCAGCTGGCGCACGGAGGTCTACGTTGACCGGTACTGGCGAGACATATTGAGAGGCCGAGGGTAACCCCCTCACCCAACCTCTCCCCCTAGCGGGGGAGAGGAGCCCGAAAGAATGGACGAGACCTCTTCTCATGTTCCTCGCCCCCGCTAGGGGGAGAGGCTAGGTGAGGGGGAGAGCAAGGAAGAGATAATGCGCGCCGAAGCCCAGGCCATGGTGAAAGAGATCGAGGAGTCGCTGGAGCTCCTGAGGAGGCGTCTTTGACTACGACCGTGCGGTCGTCCGTCTCGACGAGCTGAACGCGCGCGCGGAAGACTCCGCGCTCTGGAACAACCCGGCGGAAGCCGAGAAGGTGATGCGCGAGCGCACCAAGCTCGAGGGCGCGATCGGCGCGATCAAGCGCCTGCGCGCGGCAGTCGACGACAATAGCGGCCTGATCGAGATGGCCGAGGCCGAGAAGGACGAGGCCACCATCGCCGAGTGCGAGAAGGCGCTGCGCGAGGCGACGACGGAAGCCCGCGCGGCCCGCCTCGAGACCTTGCTGTCGGGCGAGGCCGACGCCAACAACGCCTATATCGAGATCAACGCCGGCGCCGGCGGCACCGAGGCCCAGGACTGGGCCGAGATGCTGGCGCGCATGTACACGCGCTGGGCCGAACGGCGCGGCTTCAAGGTGAGCTGGCTCGAGGAGAGCGCGGGCGAAGAGGCGGGCATCAAGAGCTGCGCCTACAAGGTCGAGGGACCGAACGCCTACGGCTGGCTGAAAACGGAAAGCGGCGTGCATCGCCTGGTGCGCATCAGCCCGTTCGACGGCAACGCGCGGCGCCAGACCAGCTTCGCCAGCGTCTGGGTCTATCCCGAGGTCGACGACAACATCGAGATCGAGCTGGTCGACAAGGATCTGCGCGTCGACACCTATCGTGCGTCGGGCTCGGGCGGCCAGCACGTCAACAAGACCGACAGCGCCGTGCGCATCACCCACATCCCGTCAGGCATCGCGGTGGCCGTGCAGCAGGAGCGAAGCCAGCATCAGAACCGCGCTAAGGCGCTGCAGATGCTGAAGGCGCGCCTCTACGAGGTCGAGCTGCAGAAGCGCGAGGCCGAGCGGATGGAAGTCGAGGCCAACAAGACCGACATCGGCTGGGGCCACCAGATCCGCAGCTACGTGCTGCAGCCCTATCAGATGGTGAAGGACCTCCGCACCGGCGTGGAACGCTCGGACCCGCAGAAGGTGCTCGACGGGGATCTGGATGAGTTCATGGCGGCGTCATTGGCGGCGCGGGTAGGGGATAAGGAAGCGGCGTAATAGGCGTCGCTGTTCCCGCTTTCGATTGACGAAAGCGCTAATTTGCGATAGATAGATTCGAGGGGCGAAGTGTATTGCACTTAATTTAAGATCGCCTTGAGCTGACATCCTCGATTAAACGGGGAGCCGCCGAAGTCCGAACTCTAGTTTCGGTCGGTGGACGCTCATTCGGCTCCGCTGCCATTTAGGCTGACGGAGTTTTTTATGAACAACGACAATAGGCTTAGTCGCTTAGAATTAGATGTCGCAAAAGTGTTTGCGGCACCGTGTTCCGCGACTAGGGCGAGCAACTAAGGTTCGCGGCCTTGGTTAACAGCGGCGCAGCATCTAATTCCGGGCGCGAAGGCGTGTGAGGGATTGGAGCGATTGGCGCAGCGTCGTTTTGTCGAGATTCTGAATGGAAGAAGCAGCACGATGTTTTTCGCTACTGAGCATGGACGCGAAGAACGCCTCTACCAAATGAGATAGCGTACGCTGAAAGTCTGTTGTTGAGTATAGTTGTTGTCGCATATGCTACTATCACGTGCATGAAGCAAAACAATATGGCCAACGATGTCTGAGCAAGACGAGATGGAAGAGAAAAACTTGGAGGTTGCGAGACGCTGGTGTGCCGCCAAGGAAGGAGATTGGTCGGTGCTCGAGACAGCCGGGCGGGGAGGAACGGCGCCTGTATTTACGGTCTCATCGCCCAGCGGGGTTCTCGCACTGAAAGTGTACGACGCGAAGTTTTCGGCAGGGCCTTTAGGTGCTGAAAGTGAGCGTAGGCTGACGCCACAGATTAAGCTTGGTTTGCATGACTGCTCGCACGTAGTGCGCGTCCACGACGGCGGCAGATTTGAGGACCGCCTGTTTGTGTTGATGGATCGCGCTAGCGGGAAAGAACTCGAAAAGAATCTAAAGGACGTGCCAAGAAATAGAATACGCACCATCGTCGATCAGGTCGCGAGGGCCGCCATTTTTTTGCGCGGACAAGGGTTGTGCCATCGCGATCTCAAATCGGCGAACATTTTTATTAGCGATGATTTTGCCAAAGTTACGGTCTTGGATCTCTCGGTGTTAAGAGATGTCAACGATCCCATCGGATTGGGCACTGATCATGGCGAACAGCTACCAGTTGTTGCCACGTCTAGATATTCTCCTCCAGAATATCTCTTCCGGCTGGTACCCCCCGGACCTGAATTGTGGCACGCGCTCGACATTTATCAACTCGGGGGCGTGCTGCACGACCTTATCATGCGAGAGCCGATGTTCGAACAGGAGTATCAGAAGTCGCGCGAAAATCGGTATCGGTTTGCTTGGATCGTAGCAATGCAAGATCCAGTTATTTCGGCGCCGGATGTGGACGCGGATTTGGTCGTTTTGGCAAAGCGAGCACTTGATAAGAACTGGCAACGGCGCAGCGGCCTTCGTCTTGAGGATTTTTTGGACGAATCATCTGCGCATCGCGCCACAGGGCTACTCGCGCTCGGCGCAAATATTCGCGGCAAGCCCCCTTCCGAGGGGTTCGCACAGATTAATCGTAGAATGGTGGAACTGGCTGAGCAGGTAGAGGGGCTGGTGTTAGCGGGGCTCAAAGAAATGGGTGTCACCACCACTCATGAAGTCGTGGCAGAGCAACAAGGAATAGGAAGGCGCCTTCGATTCAGCTGGGATGTGGCCGGCGACGAAACCGCTGTTCGCTGGAATAGGATTACGTTTGAGATCCGCTTGGTGAGAATTCAAGGGACAGCTGGCGTTGTGATCAATCATTTCACTGGGCTTTACGCCGAGAGAGATGAGAAAAAAGGCGAAGTAAAGCTCTCGCTCCCCGATGTCATCGATGAACAAGGGGCTGCTGCGGCGCTTGCCACCGCATCCATGGTGGCATTCGGAGAGTTGGCAGCACAGCTTCACAGAATTTAGGAGCGTAGCGATGTCTTTGTGGTGGGCAAATCGAGAGCAACTCGACCCGCATCAGGTAAGCCTGATTGAGGAACTTCCTCTTCTTGGTAATTACCTTGTCACGGGCCCTCCAGGCTCAGGCAAGACCAATGTACTGCTCAGGCGCGCGCAATTCGTCCGGTTACAGGAGATGCCAAATATTTTGGTACTCACGTTTACGCGCGCGTTGGCGGAGTTCGTGCGAACTGGTTGCTATAATGATGGGCGCGAAATATTTCCACCAGCACTGGTGACCACTTTGGAAAGTTGGCTGAGGTCAATTTACAAGACGTATGGTCTGGAGTTGCCTGCCAATCAAAAAGACCAAAATGCCAGACGCGCGGAGATGGCAGCGGGCGTGCTGAGTGTGGCCCAAGGCGGCCAATTGCCGAGATACGACGCGATCTTTGTGGATGAAGCGCAAGATCTGATGAAGGAGGAGCTGGCGGTACTCCAAGCTTACAGCGATAATCTCTTCTTCGTTGGTGATGATCGGCAGAAAATCTATGGAGGCGCTGCTGGCTTGCAGGCTGTGCGATCGCTAGTACCCGCACCGAGCGAGCACCTGCTGCCCTTCCACTATCGGTTGGTGCGAGAAATTTGCCTGATGGCCGACCGCATTCAGGTCGCCACCGGAGTAACCTCTCTCGCGGCTACTCAACACTATGTTGGTCCCACTCCGGGCCGTATTAGTGCCGAGGGTCCCTTGGCGCGCGCCGCCCAGATCGCCGCGGCGAGCGCACGATTGCGAGATCAGGTTCGTGTTTATGAAGATCTAATCCAACAAGGTGACCGCCTCGGCGTGATTGTTCCTAGACGAGATGATCGTGAGGAGGTTTTCAAGATATTTGAACAAGATCCTAATCTGTCGGGACGAAGCCAGGTCGTTCGTGCTCGGGACGGAACTGCCGAAGATAGATCGTTCCAAACATCGATCGATACGACCAAGCCCATATTGATTCTCACAGCACAGGGCGCAAAGGAGGGTCTAGAATTCAGAGCCGTGCAATGGCTGTTTAGCGACGATCTGCAAGGCGTATACACAGCGGAAGTCTACTATACAGTTGTTACAAGGGCCAAAACGAGCTTGGACATCTACTACACAAAGAATCTGCCCACGCAGATCGCAAAGGCGTATTCTCCGAGCTATCGCCAAAAGTTGGTGACGGCCTGATCTGTCAGGCGGCGGCGGTTGCGGTCTGAAGGTTGTTCGCCTTGGCGGTGACCTCCAGCCCGTTGGTGAACTTCACCCCCAGGATCAGTTTTGGCA
>CAIKZO010000102.1 GCA_903832005.1 Enhydrobacter aerosaccus
AAGAAAAGGACCCGCTACCTGAAGGAAGGCATTACCTCATAAGAGGAAACACGCGCCTCGCGCGCGTACCAGCAATACCGGCGGCCTCTCGTAGCGTAGCGAGCCGACCGTATTATGGGGGCGCCAGTCTCGGTGGCCTCGAAGCTACAATACAAAGCATGGGCGACGGCGAGGGCCGCGCCGGATTTCATATGCCGTGGAACCGCGCATTGGCTCTTTTTTACGCCAAGCATGGCTTCAACGCAGACCCCCGAGCGCTGCTTATTCGCCTCGCCGCGCGCATCAAACACGGTGGACGTGATGAGAAATATTTCCGCGCCGAACTCCTCGGAATGATCAAACGCGCCCGCGCTCTCGCGGCAAAGGAACGCGCAAGACGCGGCAGGAGCAACAAATGAGCGTCAAAAATTGGGAAACCATGAGCGACGACGAACTTTTCCGCGATATCGACACCCAGCTAAGCTGCGAGACCGACCCTCTCGACGGTCTCGTCGAGGCGACGAAAGAAAATATTGGCGCGCCATTCCGGCCAGAGGTGCTTGCTGCACTCGCCGATTTGAAATCTGCCGACCACGCTGCCTTTGAGACAACACGCGCGGCACTCAAGGCTGCGGGCGCGCGCGTCGGCGAGCTCGACCGCGCCCTCGCGGGCTCAGACCGCAAGACCTCGATCGCCGACCGGCTGGTTGAACTGGTGTCTGATGCCAAGCTGTTCTGCACACCTGATGGGGAAGCCTACGCCGACGTCATAATCGCGGCGCATCGCGAGACCCATGCTGTCGACTCGATGGCTTTCCGACGCTACCTGACCGCGCTCTTCTACGAAGAGACAGGCAGCGCGCCCAATAACGAAGCCATGCAGACCGCCCTTGCCACCGTCGCCGCTAGGGCGGCGCATGATGGGCACGTGCGCAAAGTGTACGTCCGCGTCGCATCAGCTGACGGTGCCCTGTTCATCGACTTGGTAGATGATAAATGGCGTGCCGTCGAAGTGACCGCCGACAGATGGCGTATCGTCGAAAGCCCGCCGGTACGCTTTCGACGCGCCGCCGGGGCGCTACCGCTGCCCGAACCGCTGCGAGGTGGCTCTCTCGACGCTTTGCGCGCGCTGATCAATGTGACCGATGCGGACTTCCCGCTGGTGATCGCGTGGCTTGAGGCGGCATTGGGGACCCAAGGGCCATACCCCGTACTTGCGGTCTCAGGCGAACAGGGCACGGCGAAGTCATCCTTCTGTCGTACAATGCGTGGCCTTGTCGACCCAAACGCGGCGCCGTTGCGTAACCTCCCGCGCGACGAGCGTGATCTATTTATCGGCGCCCAAAACGGTCATGTGCAGGCTTTCGATAATGTCTCGACGCTGTCTATATGGCTGTCCGATGCAATCTGCCGTCTCGCTACCGGCGGCGGCTACGTGACGCGCAAGCTATATACGAACGGCGAGGAATATCTGATCGATGCAATGCGGCCCGTGATACTAAACGGCATCACGGACGTCGCCGATCGCGGCGATCTTGCCAGTCGGTCGCTCGTGTTAACGCTCCAACCAATTCCCGAAGACGCACGGCGCACTGAGGAAGAACTGCGGGTAGCCGTCGACGCGGGGCTGCCGGGCATCTTCGGGGCGCTTCTAGATGCGATGTCCGAGGGGCTGCAGCGGCTACCGACAGTCGTTCTCGACGGTCTGCCGCGGATGGCCGACTTCGCCCGGTGGGGTGCCGCCTGCGACCCATCCGGGCGCTTCACCGCCGCCTACGCCGCCAACTGCGAACAGGCAGCCCGCATGACCTTGGAGGCCGACCCGGTAGCGACTGCTCTCCGCAGCTTCATGAGCACTAGCGGCACGTACACTGGTGTCGTCGGTGGGCTATGGTCAGGGACCCACAAGGAACTGCTGGAGAAGCTCGGGATATACGCTGGTGACTTCCGTCATGCCCGGACTTGGCCCGCCACCCCACGTGCCCTGCGCGGCGCTTTGCGCCGGGCGGCCCCCGGGCTCCGGGCGGCCGGGGTACGGATTGCCTTCGGCGAGCATGGCCGGGAGGGGAGCAAGATAACTGTGAAGGTCGAGCGGTGACGGTCGTGACGGTTGTGACTGTACTTTCCGAGAAAAGACGCCGCGAAGCGGTAGCTGTGTGTGACGGTTGTGACGGTCCGGAAGGGCTTTACTCTGTTGAGAGATTTAGAATGTATTAGGAGAATAGCGCTGCGCGCCGACTGCCCCCCGCGCCGGGAGGAGAAGTCTTGCGGGGGGTGTTCAACCGTCACAACCGTCACAACGTTCCGCTGAAGATCGACTTCCGGTGATGTTGCGGCGAGTGCGCCTACGGCGACCACGTGCACCGGCGGCTTGCTCCTCACTCGCGAGCTGTTGGCCATATGCGCAGGGCACCTCGCGCTGCAGCTTTTCGTAGTCGGCGCCGACACCAACTGTCACAACGTTCCGCTGAAGATCGAACTCCGGTGAAGTTGCGGCGCGCATGCTTGACCCAGCGCTACCGGAAGCCCGGGTCGTTTAACATCACGTACCAGTCACCGTCGATCGCGATGATCACTCATCGTTC
>CAIKZO010000103.1 GCA_903832005.1 Enhydrobacter aerosaccus
GCTCATGCGCTTCGAACAAGAAAGATGCGCCTCTGGAGTGGCGCGCTCCCAGCGAAGACGGTTTCCGGCAACCGTATTAAAACCGTGAAAACCGCAAAACCGTGCTATCGGCCAACGCGGGCGACGGCCTTGTTGCTCTTCAGCAGGCCGTCGAAGAACGCGATGGTCTTGCCGAGGCCTTCCTCGAGCTGGACCTTGGGTTCCCACTTGAGATGCTTGCGCGCGAGCGTGATGTCGGGGCAGCGCTGCATCGGATCGTCGATCGGCAGCGGCTTGAAGATCAGCTTCGACTTGCCGTTCACGAGCTGCAGGATTTTCTCGGCGAGATGCTTGATCGGCATCTCGACCGGATTGCCGAGATTGACCGGGCCGGTGAAGTCGTCCGGCGTGGTGTTCATCAGCCGGATCCAGCCCTCGAGCAGATCGTCGACGTAGCAGAAGGCGCGCGTCTGCATGCCGTCGCCGTAGATCGTGATGTCCTCGCCCTTCAGCGCCTGGACGATGAAGTTCGAGACCACGCGTCCATCGTCGGGATGCATGCGCGGACCGTAGGTGTTGAAGATGCGCGCCACCTTGATACGGAGCTTGTGCTGGCGATGGTAGTCGAAGAACAGCGTCTCGGCGCAGCGCTTGCCCTCGTCGTAGCAAGCGCGCGGGCCGATCGGATTGACGCTGCCGCGATAGCCCTCGACCTGCGGGTGCACCGTCGGGTCGCCGTAGACCTCGCTGGTCGAGGCCTGGAAGATCTTGGCGCGCACGCGCTTGGCGAGGCCCAGCATGTTGATCGCGCCGTGGACCGAGGTCTTGGTCGTCTGCACCGGATCGTGCTGGTAGTGCACCGGCGAGGCGGGACAGGCGAGATTGTAGATCTCGTCGACCTCGACATAGAGCGGAAACGTCACGTCGTGACGCAGCAGCTCGAAATGCGGGTTGCCGATGCAGGCGGCGATGTTGTCCTTGTTGCCGGTGAAGTAGTTGTCGACGCAGAGCACGTCGTTGCCCTCGTTCAGCAGGCGCTCGCACAGGTGCGACCCCAGAAAGCCCGCACCGCCCGTCACCAGAATACGCTTGCCCATGTCGCCCCTTGTCTCGCCGATAATCGTCTCGCCGATGCTCTTTTGGCCGTTGTTGGGCGCAGACTAGGCGATCAAGGCCTTGAAATCACTCCCCCATACCCAAACGAAAACCGGCGGCCCCTCGCGGAGCCGCCGGCATTCACTCTTCAAGGACGCAAAGGACAGTTAGCGATGGCGACCGCCGCCGCTGAAGCCCGAGGCGCCGGCCGAACGCGTGCCCGTGCTGCTGGCAGTGCGCGTCGCGCCGCTGCCGAAGCCGGAGTAGCTGCGCGAGGCGTTGCTCGTAGCCGTGCCGCCGGTCGAACCCGTCGAGCCATGGCTCCAACCGCCGTTGCTGGCCGTGCCGGTGCCCGTGGTGCCGGTACCGGTGGTGCCGGTGCCCGTCGTGCCAGTGCCCGTCGAACCGGTGCCGTGGTTCCAGCCGCCATGACCGCCATTGCTGGCCGTGCCAGTGCCGGTGGTGCCAGTGCCCGTGCCCGTGCCCGTGCCCGTGGTGCCAGTACCGGTGGTGCCGGTGCCGCTGCCGTGCTGCCAGCCACCTTGGCCATTGTTCTGGCCGTTGTTGCCATTCCAGCCATGCTGACCGTTCGCGGCTTGGCCGTTGTTCCAGCCGTTGTGGTCGCCACCATTCCAGCCGTGCTGGCCGTTCGAGGCCTGCTGACCATTATGGTCGCCGCCGCGCCAGTCGTTGTTACGACCGCCGTCACGACGATCGGCATCGCGGTGATCGCCGCCACGCCAGCCATCCCGACCATCGCGGCCGTCATGGTTCCAGCCCTCGTGACCATCGCGACCCCAGCCGCCGTCACGGCCGTCGCGGCCGCCCCAGGCATGCTGATCATTATGGCTGTCGCGGCTGATCTCGCGGTTCTCGCGATTCACCATGCCGTCGATGCGCGCACGCTCGGCAGGCGAGACGTGCCCGTCCGCTTCGGCGCGCGCCTGGGCGCGGTTGATGTTGCGCTCGCCCTGCTCGAGGCGCGAGGTCTCACCATTGGTCAGCTGACCATCGCGAACGCCATGGTCGATGCGCTGCTGCTGGTTGTACTGCTCCTGATTGACTTCAGACATGGACTGCGCGTTCGCGCCGCCAGCCAGAACAAGCAGGCCACCCGCCGTAAGCACGGCGTAAGGGATAAGGCGAAGTTTTGTCATTCATTTCCTCTGGGCGTGTGTTCGACGGCGAAACGCCATCTTATGAATCGCTACGCACACCCCTCCCCCAAACATCCCTCGAAAAATGTGCTGGAGAGAGATAGAAATTCACGGTCCCTGAAACGACACCCTGGCGCCACGCGAATGTCCCAATTGCCATCCGAATTGCCCGCGAATCTCACGCCCGTCCGCGAAGCTCATGTCTTCGACGAACAGCGCCTCGTCGATTACATGACCGCGCATGTCGAAGGCTTCCGCAGTCCCGTCCGCATCCTTCAGTTCGAAGGCGGACAAAGCAATCCGACCTTTCATGTTTCTGACGCCGGCGGCCGCATGTACGTGCTGCGCAAGAAGCCGCCGGGCAAGCTCCTGCCGTCCGCGCACCAGGTCGACCGCGAGTATCGCGTCATCAAGGCTCTATACGATCACTCGGACGTTCCCGTGCCCCGGCCCTATGCGCTCTGCCAGGACGACGGCGTGATCGGGACGGCGTTCTACATCATGGAATTCCTGCCCGGCCGGATCTTCGCCGATCCGAAGATGGACGGCGTGTCGCCGGCCGATCGCGGCAAGATCTTCGATTCGCTGAACGACGTGTTGGCCCGCCTGCACAATGTCGACTACCGCAAGGCGGGGCTCGGCGATTACGGTCGCGAAGGCCAGTACATCCAGCGCCAGATCTCCCGCTGGTCGAGCCAGTACGACCTGTCGCGCACCGCCGATCTGCCGGCGATGGAGAACCTCAAGACCTGGCTGCCGGCCAACATCCCGCCGGGCGACGAGACGCGCATCAACCATGGTGACTATCGGCTGGGCAACACGATCGTGCATCCGACCGAGCCGCGCGTGATCGCCGTGCTCGACTGGGAGCTCTCGACCCTCGGCCATCCGCTGGCCGATCTCGGCTACAACTGCATGATGTATCATTTCGGCGAGGGCTTCGGCGCGTCGGGCGGTTATGCCGGCACCGACCTCAAGGCCTTCGGCATTCCGACCGAGGCCGAGTACCTCGCGGCCTATGCCAAGCGGACCGGCCGCGACGGCATCGACCACTGGCACTTCTATCTTGCCTTCTCGCTGTTCCGGCTCGCGGCGATCGTGCAGGGCGTCTACAAGCGCGGCCTCGATGGCAACGCCTCGTCGGAGACGGCCAAGAACTATGGCGACCGGGCGCGCGTGCTGGCCGAACTGGGCTGGTCGATGGTGCGGAAGCACGCCTGACGGCGCGGGCGGCTACTGGTCGGCGAGCGGAACCATCGAGGTATCGCCGCGGACCGGGCAATCCCGGATGTCCATGATCTCGTTGGCGGGATTGCGGAACTTGTTGATGTCGTAGGGCGTGTTCTCGTCGGGCAGCTTGGCCGGCGGCGTCTTGAGCGTCCAGGCGACCAGCTGCTTGATCACGCTGCCCAGCGCCTGGTCGAAGGCCTCGACGACCTTCGGGATCTTGTCTTCGCGCGCACGCACGCAACGCTCGAAGGTGGCAACCGAGATGATCTGGCGATCGGGCATCCGCACCAGTTTGGCGACGACACGAATGTGGGCGATCGGCGGCTTGTCCTTCTCGTAGAAGTACATCGCCTCGAAATTGCGCAGGTCGGGCTGCAGCAGGTAGTTGGCGCGCAGTCCGATCGATTCGCGCGAAACGGCGACGATCTTGTGGCTGTTCTCGAAGGAATCGACGATGCGCGTCTGCACCATCAGCGGCGCGCGGTCGGTCCAGGCGGTCTTGGTGTAGTAGTCGTACGAGGTCGGCGACTGGGAGATGGCGATGCGCCCGGTGTTGAGGTTGGCCGACGCGATCGGAACGTCGACCGCGAGCTGCCACAGCACGGTCGGCATATCGGGTTCGAAGGTACTCTTGGGCGTTGCCTGGTAGAGGTCGGTCTGCTCCTCCGCGGCCGCAAGAATCGTGCATCCGGAGAGCAACGCGGCCGTGGCCGCCAGGGCAGTCGAGCGCGCGGTCCAGCGAGCGATCATTTGCCAGCGATCGATCATTTGGGAGTGTATCCATGTTTGCCGCTGAAGATGAAGCCGGCGGGATCACGTTCGAGCTTGGTGGCGATGATGTTGAGGTTCGCGGTCAGCTCGCGCAGCTCGTGGATGGTGAGGCCGAGTTCGGTCAGCCCGGTCTCGGTGAAGCGCAGGATCGGCCGGCGGTTCTCGGCGAGCAGCTTGTTGAGCTCGTCCGAGGCGCCGTTCAGTTTGCCCATGGCGTTGCGCGCCTCGATCACGGCCTTGGCCAGCTCCCCGCGATCCTTGCCCGACAGCGCCTTGCGGGTGTCGGCATCCTGCGGCCCCAGTTCGGTGGCGATCAGGCCGAGCTTGTCGGACAGGCCGTTAAACCGCTCGAAGGTCTGCTTGAACTGGTCGATCGCGCCCGGCAGGTCGCCGAGGGCTGCCTGGATCGAGGCGTCCTGTTTGGCGAAGGCGCCCGAGACGGTCGACAAGTTCTTGAGCAGGTCGCCCACCGAGGTGATGTTGTCGGGACTGAGCAGCTCGTTCAGGCGATCGACCGTGGTGCCGGCCTTGGCCAGCAATTCCTGCGCCGAGGTCGAGGTCGCCTCGAGGAACGACGCGCCCTCGCGGATCTCGGGGTAAGGCTTCTCGCCCAGCAGCTTCTTGGGCTTGATCTGGTCGACGTCGAGGCGGCCCACGATCTGGACGTAGGCGGCCCCGGCAATGAAGGGCTTTTCGAACACCGCGTACGAGCGCTCGCGGATGTCGATCGTCGAGGCGACCGCGACCGTTACCTCGATCTTTTCGCTAAGCCGCTGGCGGCCGGTGCTGCGCTGGACGTCGACCCGCGAGGTGAGGCCGATCTGCTGGACCCGGCCGACACGCAGGCCGCGGTAGAACACCGGCGAGTCCTTGGTCAGCCCCTGCACGTCGCCGGAAAACAGGATGTCGTAATAGGCATAGGCGGTCTGGTCGCCTGCCCGCAGCTTCCAGATCACGAAGCCGACGATGGCCGCAATGAACACCATCATTGCCGCGCCGATCAGCACATAGGGCGACTTGTTTTCCATACGACGCCGCTTCTACTCCCGCCTGGCCGCTCGCCCGCGCGGTCCGTGGAAATATTCCCGGACCCAGGGATGATCGTATTCCAGCATTTCCGCCATGGTACCCACCACGACGCGCTTGTCGAGCAGCACCGCGATCCGGTCGCAGGCCGCGTAGAGGCTGTCGAGGTCGTGGGTGACCATGACGATGGTGACCCCCAGATTGTCGCGCAGGCTTTTGACCAGGTCGTCGTAATGGGCGGCGCCGATGGGATCGAGGCCGGCCGTCGGCTCGTCGAGGAACAGGACGTCGGGGTCGAGCGCCAGCGCCCGGGCCAGGCTGGCGCGCTTGCGCATGCCGCCCGACAGCTCCGACGGCTTCTTGGTGCCTGTATCGGGCGGCAGGCCGACCAGCGCGATCTTGAGGGCGGCGATCTCGCGCATCAGCCCCTCCTCCAGCTTGGCGTGCTCGCGGATCGGCACGATGATGTTGTCGGCGACCGACAACGAGGAAAACAGCGCACCGTCCTGGAACTGCACCCCGGTCCGCGCATAGAGCGTCCGCCGGGACTTGCCGCGGGTATCGACGCCGAGCAGCTCGATCTTGCCTTTCCGGATCTCGTTGAGGCCGATGATGGTGCGCAGCAGCACCGACTTGCCGGTGCCCGAGCCGCCGACCAGCCCCATGATCTCGCCCTTGAAAACGTCGAGATCGAGCTTGTCGTGGATGACATTGTCGCCGAATTGCGTTCGCACGCCGCGCAGCTTCAGCACCACGTCGCGGCCGTCGCGATGGTCGAAAAGCTGTCCGCCCTCCAGCAACGCTGTCGCCGCCATCACACGCCCGCCAGCAGAAAGACGATGGAGAACACCGCGTCGAGCACGATGACGCAGAAGATCGACTCGACCACCGAGCGTGTCGTCAGCGCGCCGACGCTCTCGGCGCTACCGCTCACCTGCAACCCCTCGAAGCAGCCGATGGCGGCGATGATGAAGCCGAACACCGGCGACTTGATCATGCCGGTGTAGAAATGCCACGCCCCGACCGTGTCGCGCAGGCGATCGAAGAACTGCACGAAGGTGAAGTCGAGATAGACCGTGCAGGCGACCGCACCGCCCAGCAGGCCCGCCATGTCGCCCCAGAAGGCGAGCAGCGGCATCGAGATCACCAGGGCGATAATGCGCGGCATCACCAGCCACTCGACCGGGTTCAGGCCGATGGTGCGCATGGCATCGACCTCCTGGTTGACCTGCATGGTGCCGATCTGGGCGGTGAAGGCCGAACCCGAGCGGCCAGCAACGATGATGGCGGTGAGCAGCACGCCGAGCTCGCGGAACATGCCGATGCCGACCGCCTCGACGGTAAAGGTCTCGGCCCCGAACTGACGGAGCTGCTGGACACCTTGGTAGGCGATCACCACGCCGATCAGGAAGCAGAGCACGCCGACGATCGCCAGCGCCTTGACCCAGACCTCGTACATCTGGCGCACGACGGCATTGAAGCGGAAGCGCCGCGGATGGAGGCAGGCTTCGAAGAAGACCACGATGATCTCGCCGAAGAACTCGCACATGTCGGCGATCTGGCGATAGACATGGATCAGGCTGTGGCCGACCTCATCGAGCCAGTGCGCGATCCAGTTGACGTGGATGGCCTTGGCCGGATCTTTCCCGAGGTTCGACTGGACGACCTTGAATAGGTCGGCGTGGTTCTTGTCGTTGGTCTTGATCTCGGTGTCCGGGCCGCCGCCCGCCAGGTCGAGGATCTCGATTGCGCCAGCGGTATCGAGCCGCTCGACCTTGGTGACGTCGACCAGCTTGGCGCTGCCCCGGGCAGGCTTCTTGCGGCCCATCTTGAAGCTGACGTCGCGGATGCTGAAGACCGTCCAGCTCCCGCCGACTTCGAGCACCTGCGTGCCAGTCCGGCTGGCATTGAGGGTCGTGGGACGTGCTTCGACCATCGCCCCGAATTAGTAGTCGCAGCCGTTCTCGCTGTCAATCTTTCCGCGACGTTGCCTCCCAAGAACAGGACTGTCACGATCCGCCGCGGAGGGACCCGATGGGCAAATGGCCGGCGCTGGACAAGATCGAGATGATCGAAGGGACGATCGAACATCATGCCTATGAGAAGCAGCTCAAGAAGTTGCAGGACCGCCTCCTCGACCTGCAGGTGCACCATTTGCGCACCGGCGGCCGGGCGGTCATCGGCTTCGACGGCTGGGACGCCGCCGGCAAGGGCGGGCTGATCGAGCGGGCGATCTTCGGCCTGGAGCCTCGCTCGACCCATGTCTGGCGCATCGGCGCGCCCAGCAAGGAGGAGTTGGCGCAGCACTACCTCTGGCGTTTCTGGAAGCGCCTGCCGCCGCGCGCCAACTGGGCGGTGTTCGACCGGACGTGGTACGGGCGCGTGCTGGTCGAGCGCGTCGAGGGTTTCTGCACAAAGGCGGAATGGAAACGCGCCTACCGCGAGATCAATGAATTCGAGCGCCAGCTCGCCGACGACGGGGTCCGCGTGGTCAAGCTGCTGGTGCATGTCAGCGCCGAGGAACAGAAGAAGCGGATGCTCGCCCGCCTCGACGACCCCAGCAAACGCTACAAGGTCGGCCTCGAGGATTTCCGCAATATCGGCAAGCGCAAGCAGTACGTCGAAGCCTACGACGACATGCTCGAGTATACCGACACCGAGCATGCGCCCTGGTACGTGATCGCGAGCGACAACAAGAAGCAGGCGCGGCTCGCCGGCCTCAAGGTCCTCGTTAAGGAACTGTCGCGCGGCGTGAACGTGACCGAGCAGACTCTCGATCCCGAAGTGGCCGATGCCGCCTCTAAGATGTGGGGCTGGAAGGCGGACGAGAAGAAGTAAGGCTCTTGGCTAGGCCGAGAGCGGCGTCTCGGTCGGCGGCGCGAAGATCGCCGTCTTGGTGCCAGGACCGAGATGTGTCGCGATCCACGGCAGGGACTCGCGCATCGCCTCTTCCAGCTTCCACGGCGGATTGACCACCAGCATCGCGCAGGCAGAGAGCTTGCCGCCTTCGGCGGGCACGTCCATCTCGAGGCGCAGTGTCTTCAGGTCGGCGAGACCGGTCACGAAGTCATGCGCGGCGGCCGTGTCCTTGATCGGATACCACACCGCATAGCAACCGACCGGGAAGCGACGCAGCCCATGGCGCAGCGCGCGCACCAGTTTCTCGAATTCGTCGGTCGCCTCGAACGGCGGATCGATCAGCACCAGCGCGCGGCGCTCGGGCGGCGGCAACGCGGCCTTCACCGCGTGATAGCCGTCCTCCTGCCGGACCTCGACCGAGCGGTCGCCCGCGAATTCGCGCTTCAGCGCCAGCGCGTCCTGCGGATGAAGCTCGCAGGCCACGAAGCGATCCAATGGGCGCAGGCCGGCGCGGATCAGGCGCGGCGAACCCGGATAGCGCCGCAGCGCCCCGCCGGGCGGGCCAAACTTGCGGTCATACGCCACGACCGCCGCGAGATAGCGCGCCACCGCGCCCGGCGTGCCGGCCTTCGGCGCCGCCAGAAGGCGCGCGATACCGGCCGCCGCTTCGCCGGTGCGGCCCGCCATCGAGCCGCCGAGATCGTAGCCGCCGGTACCGGCGTGCGTGTCGAGCGCGAACAGCCGCTTGTCCTTCGCGGTCAGCAGCCGCAGCAGTTCGCAAAGCACGAGATGTTTCAGGACATCGGCGAAGTTGCCCGCATGGAAGCCGTGACGGTAGTTCATGCTCCTGCCTATAGCATTCAGGGCATGGTTCGTGCTTCAACCGTTCGGCACAAGGGGGACTAAATGGCCACGTACGAGCTCAATTCTTCGCCCGAGACCTGCCACTGGGGCTATTTCGACAGCCAGCTGAAGCCGCAGCTCAAGATCAAGTCGGGCGACATCGCGACCATCCATTGCGTGTCCGGCAGCCAGGAAATCCTGCCACAGCCGCCGATGAACGTGCTGCCCGAACATCGTGAAATCCTGTCCCAGCTGAAGCCGCACCTCGGCCGCCACATCCTCACCGGGCCCGTGCATGTCGAAGGCGCCGAGCGCGGCGACGTGCTGGCGGTCGAAGTGCTCGACATCAAGTTCCGCACCAACTGGGGCTGGAACGTCCAGCGGCCGCTCGCCGGCACGCTGCCGGAAGATTTCCCCTTCTATCGCCTGACGCACATTCCGATCGATTCGAACCGTGGCGTCTGCACCCTGCCCTGGGGCCTCGAAGTCCAGCTCCGGCCGTTCTTCGGCATCATGGGCGTGGCGCCGCCGCCCGAGTGGGGCCAGTGCAGCTCGGTCGAGCCGCGCGCCTTTGGCGGCAACATCGACAACAAGCACTTCCAGGTCGGCACGACGGTCTATTTCCCGGTGTTCGCCGACGGCGGTCTGTTCTCGACAGGTGACGGCCACGGCGTACAGGGCGACGGCGAGGTCAACCTCACCGCGCTCGAGACCAGCCTGAGTGGCACCTTCAAGTTCACGCTGCGCAAGGACATGAAGCTGGTCAATCCGCGCGCCGAGACGGCGACGCACTGGATCACCCACGGCTTCGACCCGGATCTCGACGACGCCGCCAAGGAAGCACTGCGCGACATGATCCGGCTGATCACGGCCAAGACCGGTCTCAAGCCCGAGGATGCCTACATGCTCTGTAGCCTGCAGGCCGACCTGCATGTCACGCAGACGGTGGACGGCAACAAGGGCATCCACTGCATGATCGAGAAGAAGATCATCGGCGGGTGATGCCCGCCGCGCGCGGCGTTACTTCGCGCCGGGCGGTGTGATCTTCATGACGAACGAGGTCGGCGTCTCGTTCGCGCCGAACGGACCCGGCACCTTGTTGTCGACCGGCGGCAAGCTCCGCAGGTAGGCGACCAGGGCGGTGACATCGCCCTTGGTCATCACGGCAAGCGCGCGCCACGGCATGCTGGGCGCCAGCACGCGACCATCGGGACGGACGCCGGTCTGCAAGGCCGTCACGACCTGCGCGTCGCTCCAGTTGCCGAGGCCGGTCGCTTTGTCCGGCGTCAGGTTGGGGCCGTAGAACGTGCCCAGACCGGGAATATCGAAGCCGACTTCGGAGCCACCGAGGACGCGTGTCATGTCCGGCTTTCCGAGGAAGTGGCCGGGCGTGTGGCAATCCTGGCAACCGCCGATCGTGGCGAGATACTTGCCGCGCGCGACGGCGGCATCGTCGGCACGCGCCGACAGCAGCGGTGCGCATGACAAGGCAATGACAGCGATGGCAGTTTGAATTCTCATTCCACTCTCCCCCTGCATCTCGTGCCGACATGCCCGAGATGCGGCAGAGAGGTCAAGCCGCTTGAAGACGGCGCTGCCGGCCGGAGAGAACCGGCGGGAAGGCAAAGGCGATCGCGGTGGCACCAAGACCGACCGCGAACGAGCCGACGTAGAGCCAGCCGTAGGTGCCGAAGTGATCGAAGATCCAACCGCCGAGGGCCGGTCCCAGCGACATGCCGAGGCTTGCGACCAGGCTGGTGCCGCCGATCATCGTGCCCATGATGCGCATCGGAAAATATTCGCGCGCGATCACCGAGTAGAGCGGCATGACACCGCCGTAGGCCATGCCGAAGACGATGGCCACGCCATAGAACTCGCCGAGCCCGCGGGTGAAGAAGTAGGCGCCGGCGGCCACCGCCTGGATCATCAAGCCGATGATCAGGACCGACTTGGCGCCGAACCTGTCGCCGGACAGGCCGAAGATCACGCGGCCGCCGAGACCCGCCAGACCCTCGACGCTGTAGATCGTGACGGCGGCGATCGGCGCGATGCCGCAGGCGATGGCGTAGCTCACCGTGTGGAAAATCGGACCGGAGTGCATGGCGCAGCAGGCGAATTGCGTCGCCGCCAGCACCATGAACTGCGGCGAGCGCAGCGCTTGCCCTACGGTAATACCCGAGTCACCCGCGACGGCAACGCCCGGTGCGGCTCCTGGAACGACGGGCGCGCGACGCACGAGGAAGGCTGCCGGTATCAGCAAAACGCCGGCGAGGACAGCGATCGAAAGCTGCGCGGTGCGCCAATCGTAGGTCGACATCAGCCAACTCGCGAACGGCGAGATCGTCATCGGCGCCATGCCCATGCCGGCCGAGACCAGCGAGACCGCGAGGCTGCGGTTTTTCTCGAACCAGCCGGTGGTCGTGGCCATCATCGGCGCGATGATCGCGCCGGCGGCGATGCCGACAAGGCCGCCGTAGACGATCTGGAATTCGAGCAGGCTGGTTGCGCGGCTGGCAAGAGCGAGGCCGAGCGTCAACAGGACGGCGCCCGCGAGCACCACGAGGCGCGGACCGAAGCGGTCGGTGAGCGCCCCCCAGCCGAAGGCCGAGATTCCCATCGTCAGGAAGTCCAAGGTCATCGCGCTCGAGATGCCGGTGCGCGACCATCCCGTCGCTTCCGACATGGGCTGCAGGAAAACAGCCAGCGAGAACATGCAGCCGATGGCGACACATCCCATCAACGCACCCGCCGCAACCACGACCCAGCCGTAATAGACCTTCATGGCATCCTCCGTTCTCACCAATAGTTAACCGATTGTTTAACTATTAGCAATACCCTGGGTTTTCGACGTCCGTGGCTCCTGCAACCCGCACCTTCCGGGGTCGTTAGCTTAGGTCACAAAGAGGAGAAAGCCGATGAACCGCATCGTTATCCTGGCTGTCGTCGCCTGCGCGCTGACGTCCGCCTGCACCGTTCGTTCCGAGCGTACCGTCGTCGAAAAGCCCGTGCCGAGCAGCGCCACCGTAGTGGTTCCGGCAGATCCGGGTCCGTCGACCTACGTCGTCCATCGCGACTAATAGGTGAGTCTGTATTGCGTCCACGGCGCCGGCTGAAGTCCGCCGCCGTGGATAGCGATTCTTTGTGCTGCTACGGCGCGGGCTCGACCCTCAGCTCCGTGCCGTCGACAGCAGCGACACGCACTTTCGCACCGGCCACCATGTCTGGCCCAGTGACGGTCCAGCTGCCATCTCCGAGTTTCAACCGGCCGCGACCGCCCAGGATCGGCTGATCGAGCACGACGATCTTGCCGATCAGGCTGTCTCCGCGCGCGTTGAGCGTGGGATCGTCACTGCGCTTCTGTAGCCCGCGAAGCAACGGCCTGAGGCCAACCGCTGAGGCTACCGACACCACCGCAAAGATCACGAGTTGCAACTCGAGCGACATTTCCGGTTCAAGTGCCAGCAGCATCCCTGTCACGGCGGCGCCCGCCGACACGAACAGGAAGACCACGCCCGGCAGCATCATCTCGAACACCAGCATCACGGCCGCTAGCGCCCACCAATACCAGAAGACGATATGGAAGCTCATGGCCTAGCCCGCGTTCGGCACGCTGGGCCGCGGCCGGGCCTGCGTCTCACCCGCCACGCCGCGCGCCTGCGCTTCGCGGGCGAGTTCGCCGATGCCCGCGATCGACGCCATGACGCCCGCTGCATCGACAGGCAGAAAAAACAGCTTGGCGTTGTTGCTCGATCCAATCTTGGCCAGCGCCTCGACGTACTTGGTGCCGAGGAAGTAGTTGGTTGCCTGCACGCCGTTGCCGGCGATCGCTTCAGCCACGACGGCCGTGGCCTTGGCTTCGGCCTGCGCCATGCGCTCGCGCGCCTCGGCATCGCGGAAGGCGGCCTCGCGGCGCCCCTCCGCGGTCAGGATCGCCGACTGCTTCTCGCCTTCGGCACGCTGGATCGAGGATTCGCGCACGCCCTCGGACTCGAGGATGGTGGCGCGCTTCTCGCGCTCGGCCTTCATCTGCCGGCCCATCGCCACGACGATGTCTTCCGGCGGCGCGATGTCCTTGACCTCGATACGCAGCACCTTCACGCCCCAGGGGCCGGTTGCCTGGTCGATCACCGCGAGCAGCGTGTTGTTGATGTCGTTACGCTTGGACAGCGCCTCGTCGAGCGCCATGTTGCCCATGACGCTGCGGATGTTGGTGAGCGCGAGGTTGGTGATCGCAAGGTGGAGGTTCTGCACCTCGTAGGCCGCGCGGGCGGCATCGATCACCTGGTAGAAAGCCACGGCATCGACCTGCACGCTGGCATTGTCCTTGGTGATCACCTTCTGCGGCGGGATATCGAGGACGTTCTCCTGCATGTTCATCTTGCGGCCAATCGTGTCGACGAAGGGCACGATGAAATGCAGGCCGGGGGTGAGCGTCTTGGTGTAGCGACCGAAGCGCTCGATCGTCCAGTTGGTTCCCTGATTGACGGTCTTTACGCCTGCGAACACCAGCACCATGGCGACGACCACGAGGGCCACCACGAAGATCAGAGCACCCATTGGCTTGCCTCCCCTGTCGGGGCGAAGCCTAGCCTATTCGGCGGCGAGCGCTAGAGCCGGCGGCACGACGGCAGCGCGCTGGTCGGTGGCGAGCCAGCGGTCGAGGAAGCCGTTGATCCAGCGATCAAGCGGCGGATCGTAGAGCGGGTGCATCGACAAATGGACGCCGCGCGGCTGGGCGCCCGGCCGCTTCAGCGACTCGGTGGCCTTCATTGTCCAGATGCCTTTCATCTCGAGCGTGACCTCGGGATGGAACTGGAAGCCGAAGGCGTTCTCGCCGTAGCGGAAGGCCTGCACCGGATAGAGTTCGTTGGTCGCCAGTACTTCGCAGCAGTCCGGCACTTCCATGCCTTCGCGGTGCCACTCGTAGACCTTCATCGGCCCTTTGAACCACGCCTCGCCCGCCGGTGTCGGCTCGATGCCGACATAGCCCACCTCGACCAGGCCATCGGCACGCGGGGCAACCCGGCCGCCGACCGCGCGGGTCAGCAACTGGGCGCCAAGGCAGAGGCCAAGGAACGGCACGCCCGCCTCGACCACTTTCGGAATCCAATCGAGTTCGCACTTGATGCCGCCAAGGGTGCCGCAGTCGTTGGCCGACATCGGGCCGCCGAAGATCACCACGCCGGCGTAATCCGACATGTCTTCAGGCAGGTTGCAGCCGAGATTGGGGCAAAGCCGATGGAGTTCGTAACCGCGCTTTTCGAGGAGGGCGCCGACCCGACCGGGCCGCGAGTGCTCCTGATGCACGACGATCGCCACTTTATTAGGTGTTACTTTTTTGGGCCCCTGAACACCGGGCCGATGCGCCAGTACCGTCATGGATTTGCAAGATACGCGTCGCTTGTGGCAACGACAAGGCTAACCAGCGGCGAGGGAGCGGAAATGGCACGCAAAATCGACTTCTACTTCGACTGTTCCAGCCCGTGGACCTACCTCGCCTTCCACGCCATCCAGCCGTTGGCGGCGGAATTGTCCGCGGAGGTCCTGTGGAAGCCGATCCTGGTCGGCGGGGTGTTCAACGCCGTGAACCAGACCGTCTACGACAGCCGCGCCAAGCCCAATCCGCGGAAGCAGTCGTACATGCTGAAGGATCTCGCGGCCTGGGCCGCGCTCTACGGCCTGCGCATCGCTTTTCCGCCCACGGTCTTCCCGGTGAACAGCGTGAAGTGCATGCGCGGCGCCTTCGTAGCGCTCGACGAGGGCAAGCTCGTGCCCTACGCGACGGCCGCCTTCGAGGCCTACTGGGGCGACGACCGCGACCTCGCGAAGGAGGACGTGCTGGCCGACATCGCGGCCAAGGCCGGTATCGAGCGCCAGCGCTTCTTTGCCGGTATCGAGACCGACGCCTGCAAGACGCGGCTGCGCACGAACACCGACGAGTTGATCGCGCGCGACGGCTTCGGTAGCCCGACGATGTTCGTGGGCAACGCCATGTTCTTCGGCAATGATCGCCTGCCGCTGGTCCGTGCGGCCCTTCTGGAGCAATAGACAGGCCGCATGAGCAAGAACGCCGATCCCGCCTTCTGGGCGAAAGCCAACGCCCACCTCGTGCGCTACGGCGGCGCGTTCTCGCCGGTGATCGCCGAGAGCGCCAACGGCAACTGGTTCACCGATGCCGACGGCCGCCGCATCCTCGACTTCACCTCGGGCCAGATGAGCGCCATCCTGGGTCACTCCCACCCCGAGATCGTCGCGGTGGCGCGCCACTCGATCGGCGAGCTCGATCATCTTTATTCGACCATCCTGTCACGGCCCGTCGTCGATCTTGCCGCCCTGATCGCCGAAATCTCTCCGGGACAACTCGACCGCGTCCTGCTGGTGTCGACCGGCGGCGAGTCGAACGAGGCGGCGCTCCGGATGGCGAAGCTCGTGACCGGCAACCACGAGATCGTGGGCATGAGCCGCGGCTGGCACGGCGTCACCGGCGGCGCCTCATCGGCGACCTACGCCTCGGCGCGCAAGGGCTACGGCCCCGCCCTGCCCGGCGCCCTGGCGCTGCCGGCGCCCGACACCTACCGCTCGCGCTTCATCGACGACCGCGGCGTCTACGACTGGAAGGGCGAACTCGAGTTTGGCTTCGAGCTAGTCGATCGTCAGTCGACCGGCGCGCTGGCCGCCTGCATCGTCGAACCGATCCTGAGTTCGGGCGGCGTGCTCGAGCCGCCGGAAGGCTATATCGCGGCGCTCGCGGAAATGTGCACGGCGCGCGGCATGCATCTGATCTTCGACGAGGCGCAGACCGGACTCGGCCGCACCGGCACCCTATTCGCCAGCGAACGCGACGGCGTGGTGCCGCAATATCTCACTTTGTCCAAGACGCTGGGCGCCGGCCTGCCGCTTGCCGCCATGCTGACGACGCCCGAGATCGAGGATATCGCGGCCGAGCGTGGTTACCTCTTCTATACCACGCACGCCTCCGATCCCCTGCCGGCGGCGGTCGGCCTCAAGGTGATCGAGGTCATCCTGCGCGACCGATTCACCGAACGGGCCGCCGTGCTGGGCAAGCGCCTGAAGGACGGGCTGCAGGCCTTGCAGCAGCGTTACGACTGCATCGGCGACATACGCGGCCGCGGGCTGCTGCTCGGCCTCGATCTGGTGAAGGATCGCCGCAGCAAGACGCCCGATCCGGAACTGGCCCAGCGCGTTGCGCGTGCCTGCCTGGAAGCGGGCATGATGACCAGCACGGTCCGGGGCGGTTACGGCATATTCCGCATCGCGCCGCCGCTGACCATCGAGGAGAGCGAAATCGACCTCGGACTGGAGATTTTCGACAAGGCCCTGGCCGCCTCGGTAACGGCGAAATAGCGTCTTTTCGGCATTCTGTCGCATCTGTGAGGTAATTGGATTTGAAACGACCCCCCAACTGTTGTACCCGCTGTCCTCCTATTTCCGGCCACTGTTTTGGGGTACTCGGATGATGATGAAGCTTACGCAGGTCGCGCTATTGATTGCAGGCGGCCTGGCGATTGCCGGATGCCAGATGGACGGCGCCAAGACGGCCGCCCCCGTCAAGAAGCCGCCGGCGGCTGACTACCAGTTTGCCGGCCCGGCAAGTGCGCCTGTCGCGAACCTCAAGGCGATCTGCTACACCGACGCCGACATCGGTGTCGTGCGGGCGCGCATGTTCCATCAGGAACTCGTCGTCGCGACCTTGCAGTGCCAGACTCCGAGCGGCGGCCGCGCCTTCGAGTCGATCTACGCCAGCTACCTCGGCAAGTTCGGCGGCGAGCTCAGCACCAACGCCCGCAGCCTGCAGGATGTCTCGCGCCGCAAGCGCTTCAACATCGATGTCCTGGTGACCGAGTTCTCGAACCGGATGGCGCAGCGCGCCCCCGTGGACAAGGACTTCTGCGCCCGCAACCTGCGCGCCCTCGAATGGTCGCTCGACCCCAAGGTCGCGTCGCTCAGCCAGACCCCGCCGCCCTACGATCTGGGACCGGAGATGAACATCTATCCGTGCACGGCGCCCTAACAACGGCGCTCTCACGAAAAAGGCGGTCCGCAAGGACCGCCTTTTCCATTTCTGGGAAGATCGCCGTCCTTACTGAACGAGGATCTCGACGCGACGGTTCTGCGGCTCGCGCACGCCCTGCGGCGTCGGTACCAGCAGCGATTCCTCGCCGCGGCCGACCACCGAGATCGACGTGGCCGGAATGCCCTCGCGCACCAGCGCGTCCTTGACGGTGCTGGCGCGGCGCAGCGACAGCGCCATGTTGTAGCGGGCAGGACCGACCGTGTCGGTATGGCCGGTGCAGGTCACCTTGGCGTTCTGACCGGCCTTGGCGACCTTCGCGGCCTCCTTGACGATGTCCAAGGCGCGCGGCGTCAGCGTCGCCTTGTCGAAGTCGAAGAACACCAGGAAATTCCGGACGGGAGGCGGCGGCGGCGGCGGCGGCTCGGCGCAGGCGCCCACGAGGAACGCAACGGCCACGACCGCGAGTAGTTTCTTCAGCATTCGGTTTCTCTCCCCCAAGACGATAGCAATAGTGTCACATAATACCGTTGTTCGGGGCCGGTTCGCCAGCCCAACATACCGGTCTGGTGCTTCCCTCACCCCTAGATGTGTTGAGCCGCCCGGTTCGCGGCCAGCTTGCGCGCCGTGCCCGGCGGCAGCGACGTCGCCGACCGCAGCACGGCGGCATAGCCCGGCTTCAATTCCATCGCCTCTCCCCGCCCCGCCGCCAGCAGGGCGCGATGGGCCTGCGGCAGACGCCAGCACGGCACGAACATGAAGAGATGATGCTCCAGGTGATAGTTTACCCAGTAGGGCGCCACCAGCAGCCGGATCAGGGGGTTGGCGTAGGTTGTCCGGGTGTTGCGCAGCGGATCGTCGTTGTCGGGGACAACGGCATGCTCGGCGATGTTCCGGATACGGCTCACGAGCTGATACCAGGTCGCGAGCGGCAGCAGCCACAGCACCGGATAGAGCCACCAATATCCCGCCGCCGCGAGTCCTGCCCATAAGATCGCATTGGCGATCAGCCCTTCGCGTACGGCGATGCCCCGCTGGAACTGCTCGCGCCGGCGCGTGAAGGCGGTCTGGCCGGTGATGTCGCGCACGATCTTGCGCCAGAGACTCTTGCGTGTGATCGGGAACGCCGCCGACAGGCCAAGGTCCGGATCCTCCGCCTGCTGCGTATGGCGATGATGTTGCAGATGATACGGCCGGTAGAGAACCAACGTTGTGAATACCGGCGCCGCGCAGAGCCAGGTGGCGACCCAGTCGTTGACGCGGCGATTGGTGAACAGCAGCCCATGAGCCGCATCGTGCATCAGGATCGCGAGGCCAAGCTGACGCCCGCCGATCACCATCACCGCCAGCAGGAACGTGAACGGGTTCGGCCACCACACGAACAGAGCCATGCTGCCCAGGATCAGCGCCCAGGCATGCAACACCAGCAGCGCGCCCACGACGTTCGACTTGCCGCGCAGGCGCTGGACCTGCTCGGGCCCCAGCAGGTCGGACGGCTTAAGCACCATGCTTGCCCCCACCATGACGCAACAACCGTCCGGAGTGCGTGTTGGTCGGCTGGCCGTTGCGCATCGTCACGCAGCCGTTGACCAGGATGTACTTGTAGCCCTCGGCGCGCTGGATGCGCCGCCATTCACCGCCTGGCAGGTCGTGCGCGATCTCGTCGGGCAGCACGCGCAATCCATCGAAATCGTAGATCACGATATCCGCCGGCGCACCGATCTTGAGCTGGCCGCGCCCGTGGAAGCCCGCCACTTCGGCCGGCAACGCCGAGAGCCGCCAGTGCGCCTCTTCCAGCGAGATCATCTTGTGCTCACGCACTACCTTGCAGATCGTCTCGGTCGGATAGCGGCCGGCCGTCAGGAACTTGGTGTGCGCCCCGCCGTCGGACACGCCGAACAGCACGTAGGGATCGTCGACCAGCTCTTTCAGGTGCTCGATCTTGCCGTTGGGCGGGGCGGCGAAGAACTCGGTCTCGAGATTCTCCTCGACCGCCATGTCGAGCATCACGTCGACCGGATGCTTGCCCATTTTCTCGCCGGCATGCGCCAGCGTGTAGTCGAGCCACTGCCTGTTCTTCTCGAGCTTCGGCCCGACGATCGCGATATCCGGCAACGGCCCGGTCGCCGTGACCGGCAGGTTCTTGCGCAGCGCCGACCGGCGCGCCGGATCGGCAAGCTTCGCCAGCCGCTCGGCATGCGTGCCGGTGGTGGCGTCGCACCAGTCCTGCTGGTCGTCGAACAGGTTCCAGTTCTCGAAGGTGAAGGTGAATCCCGCATCGGTCGTGAGCCCCTGCCCCACCACGCGGATGCCGCGCTCGCGGCAGCTCTTCAGCCAGTCGAGCAGCTTGCGATGGATATGCGGGCGATCGTCGAACGCCTGCACGACGTTCATGATCATCGGCCGGCCCGAGAGCGTCGCCATCTCCTCGTAGAACAGGCGGTCGCGCGTGTTGTCGCCCGAGACCAGCAGCATCTGCATGAACCCGTCGTTGCGCTCTGCCAACACCTTGGCGAACTCGCGGCAGGTCTCGTCGTGCATCACGTCGGTCGGCATCGGCGAGCCATCGTAATCACGCTGCACCGCCGCGGGACCCGTGGGCAGCATGCGCTGGGCCGACCAGCCGCAGGCACCGGCATCCATCGCTTCGTTGAGCAGCCGCCGCATCTCGGCATGCTGCTCCGGTGTCGGCTTCTGGCCGGCCTTGGCCGCTTCGAAGCCCATCACCCAGATCAGCAGCGGCGAGATCGGCACGTAGGGCAGGATATTCACCGCCTTGGGCGCCTTGTCGACCGCGTCGAGGAACTCCGGGAAGGTCACCCAGCTCCACGGCATGCCCTCTTTCATCGAGGCCATCGGGATCGCCTCGACCCGTGTCATAGACATCATCGCGCGTTCGCGCTCGGCCGGCCGTACCGGTGCGAATCCGAAGCCGCAATTGCCGATCACGACCGAGGTGATGCCGTGCCACGCCGAGAGTGTGCAGTAGGGATCCCAGAAGAGCTGCGCGTCGTAGTGCGTGTGCAGATCGACGAAGCCCGGCGCCACGATCAGCCCGCCGGCATCGATCACCTCGTCGGCATCGCTGGCATCGAGTTGGCCGATGGCGGCGATCACGCCGTCCTTGATGCCGATGTCGCCCCGGAAACGCGGCAGCCGGCTGCCGTCGACGATCATGCCGCCCCGGATCACGCGATCGAACCGCGCCATGTTTCCTCCCGCTTTTTTGCAAGCGTGCGCGTGCCCCCGCAGGCTGTCAACGCGCGCGCCGTCGGTTAAGCTCGCCCCATGGAATCGCTCAAGATCAAAACCGACGTCCTGGACGTTGCCTACGAAGCCCATGGTCCGGCCGACGGGCCGCCCGTCATCCTGCTGCACGGCTTCCCCTACGATCCGCGCTGCTTCGACGAAGTGGCGCCGCCGCTCGCCGCCGATGGTTGTCGCGTGCTGCTGCCCTACCTGCGTGGCTACGGAGCGACGCGCTTCCTGTCGTCGGCCACCCTGCGTTCGGGCGAACAGGCCGCACTCGGCCACGACCTGCTGCAGTTCATGGATGCGCTGAAAATCCCGCGCGCACTCTTCATGGGCTACGACTGGGGCGGCCGTGCCGGTTGCGTGGTCTCGGCCCTTTGGCCCGAACGCGCGCGCGGACTGGTGAGCTGCACCGGCTACAACATCCAGGACATCCACGGCTCGGTGAAGCCCGCCCCCGCGGCTTCCGAGCATCGCCTCTGGTACCAGTACTACTTCAACACCGAGCGCGGCCGGGCCGGCCTGACCGAGAACCGCCGCGACATCGCCCGGCTCCTGTGGAAACTGTGGTCGCCCAAGTGGAACTTCACCGACGCGACCTTCGACAAGACCGCGCCCTCTTTCGACAATCCCGACTATGTCGACGTGGTGATCCAGTCCTACCGCCATCGCTACGGCTACACGCCGGGCGATCCCGCGTTGCTGGAGATCGAAGCCAAGATCCAGGCGCAGCCCACGATCTCCGTGCCGACCATCAACCTCGACGGCGAGGCCGACGGCGTGCGCTCGATCTCGCGCACGGTCGATCCCTCGGCCAGGAAATTCACCGGCTTCTACGAACGCCGCATCCTGCCGCTGATCGGGCATAACGTCCCGCAAGAGGCGCCCTCCGAGACGGTGGCGGCGATCCGCGACATGCTGAAAGGAACCACCGCATGAAAATCGTCCTTGTCGGCGCCACAGGCGCAATCGGCGGCCGCGTCCTCGACGAAGCGCTCGCCCGCCATCACGCGGTGACGGCGACCTCACGCGACCCTGCCAAGCTCGCGGCGCGTCCCGGCATGACAGCGGTGGCGGCGAACACCGCCGACGTCGCGACCATGGCCGATACGCTGAAGGGCCATGACGCGGCCGTACTGTCGGTGAAGTGGAACGAAAACGACATCGCGCAGGTCGTCGACGCCATACGCCGGTCGGGCATGAAGCGTTGCCTGTTCGTGGTCGGCGCCGGCAGCTTGATCCGCACCGACGGCCGCACGCATTTCGAGCATATGGCCGAGAAGGGAGTCGTACCCCCGACATCCAAGCCGGCGGCGCTCGCGCTGGAGGCCGTGCAGAAGGCCAGCGATCTCGACTGGACCGCGATCTCGCCTGCCGCCTCGATCCAACCCGGCGCCCGCACCGGAAAGTTCCGGCTCGGCCTCGACCAGCTGATCGAGGACGACAAGGGCCAAAGCCAGATCAGCCGCGAGGACTTCGCCATCGCCATCCTCGACGAGCTGGAAAAGCCCCAGCACATCCGCAAGCGCTTCACGGCCGGCTACTAGGAAATAGCAGTTACTAAAAATAACGCTTTTAAAAAGCCGAATTAAAAGGAAAGGCCTCTTGAGGCCCCCGGTCCCGGAAGAAATTGGAATCGACATCGCGCCATTTTAAGCGCGATGCCGAAAAACCCGACTTATGGTCGTTACTACTCCAGTGTCTCCAGCAGGCGCGTGCAGAGGTAAGTTCGCGGGACCAGCGACGAGTAATAGATCTGCTCGTAGGCGGCGTGCGCGCCCTTGCCGTCGGCGCCGAGGCCGTCGAGCGTCGGGATGCCCAGCGCCGCGGTGAAATTGCCGTCGCTGCCACCGCCGGTCAGCGGCACGTCGTTCAGCTCCTTGCCGATCTCGCGGTAGATCGCCTGCGCCTTGGTGAAGAGATCGGTGATGCCTGCGTCCTTGGTATAGGGCGGACGGTTCATGCCGCCCTCCACCGTGAGTTCGACATCCTTGCCGATCGGCTCGAGCTTGAGGAACCAGTCGACCATTTCCTCGGCCAGCTCCGGCGTCGGCACCCGCAGGTCGACGTCGATCCGGCACTCCGACGGCACGACGTTGACGCCGGTACCGCCCTGGATCAGGCCGACGTTGCAGGTGATGCCGCGGTCGTAATCTGTCTTGGCCTCGATGCGCATGATTTGCTTGGCCATCTCGTGAATGGCGCTGCGGCCGTCCTGGTGACGCACGCCGGCATGGCTCGCGGCGCCCTTCACGGTCAAGGTGAAGCGGCCGACGCCCTTGCGCGAGGTGACGACGCGGTCGCCGTCGCGGCCCGGCTCCATGACCAGCGCGTATTTATGCCCGGCGGCCAGCTCCTCGATCTTGGAACGCGAGGTCGGGCTGCCGACTTCTTCTTCCGGGATGAACAGGAAGGTGACCGGCAGCTTGGTCTTCTTGCCCTGCCGGATCAGGTGGCGCAGCGCGTAATAGGCGATGTAGCCGCCCGCCTTCATGTCGTAGATGCCCGGCCCGAAGATGCTGTCACCCTCGCGCCGCACCTTGAGGTCCTTCTCGATCATGCCGATCGGATGGACGGTATCGAGATGGGCCAACACCAGGATGCCCTTGCCGCCTTTGCCGGCGGTCATGTCGTCCGTCGTGCTGCAGACCAGGATATCGCCGAAGCCGTCGCGCCCCGGCGTGCGGTCGAGCTTCAGCCCGAGATCCTTGAACTGTCCCTCGACGTGATCGACGACCTTGTTGACCGACTTCGCGTCATGACTCGGACTCTCGATCGACACCCACTCGACGATCCCGCCCAGGATATCATCGGCATCGAGCTTCGGTTCGTTCTTGCGCACGTCGGTCATCTTCTACTCCTTTGAAACACTCTCCCCCTCCCCACCCCTCCCCCGCTGGGGGAGGGGATATGATTTACTCCCTCCCCCGCAGGGGGAGGCTGGGGAGGGAGACTCGGCGCCGATCAAATCGGATCCCAGGTGAAATACTCGGGCGAGCGCTTGAGGTCGGTGAAGTAGTTCTTCATCGACGGGATCGCCTGCTCGTCGATGTCCTCCAGGGTCCAGCCTTCGGAGTTGTGCACCGAGCGGACCGGACGGTTGGCGTTGAACAGCATGATCTCGTTCATGCGCACGCCGAAGATCTGCGAGGTAACGCCGTGCGTCTGCGCAGCGTCGGACAGCAGATAGACCGCCATCGGCGCGATCTTGGCGGGCGTCATCTTCTTGGAACGCTCCAAGCGCGCCTTCTGAGCATCCGTGTCGGCGGGGATGGTGCCGATCATGCGCGTCCAGGCGAAGGGCGAGATGCAGTTGGAGCGGACGTTGAACGCCGCCATGTCGAGTGCGATCGAGCGCGACAGGCCGATGATGCCCATCTTCGCGGCCGAGTAATTCGCCTGGCCGAAGTTGCCGACGAGGCCCGAGGTCGAGGTGAAGTGCACGAAGGCGCCCGACTTCTGTTCCTTGAAGTAGTTGGCAGCGGCGCGGCTGGTGTTGAACGAGCCGTTGAGATGGACGTCGATCACCATCTTCCAGTCCATGTGGCTCATGCGATGGAAGATACGGTCGCGCAGGATGCCCGCGTTGTTGATCACGCCGTCGATCTTGCCGAAGTTCTCGACCGCGGCCTTGACCATGCGCTCGGCGCCGGCGGGATCGGTCACGCTGTCGCCATTCGGCACGGCCTTGCCGCCGAACGCGGCGATCTCGTCGCAAACCTTCTGCGCCGGGCTCGTGCTGCCGCCACCCTCGCCGTCGACCGAACCGCCCAGATCGTTGACCACCACCGAGGCGCCCTCGCGCGCCGCCAGCAGCGCCATCTCGCGGCCGATGCCGCCGCCCGCGCCGGTGACCAGGATGGACTTGCCCTTCAGCATGTTCGCCATGTCTCAAACTCCCACTGTTTTCAGGAGGGGAGATTGGCGGCGGGCGGGCCGTGACGCAACAAGCGCGAACTCACGACGGTCGGCACAGCGAAAGGCGCGAGGCTGACAACAAGCGGCATGGCCAGGTACGTCATCTCGACGGTGCTGAGCAGCGCCACGACGATCGTACCGAGCGCGCCCATGCCCATCTGGGTGAGGCCGAGCCATGACGAGGCCGTGCCGGCAAGTCTGGGATAAAGCCCAACCGCACCGGCCGACGCAGCGGGGCCGATCAGGCCGGAGCCGAAACTCAGGATCACGTAGGGGCCGGTGATCGCCCACCAGGTTTCGACCCGCGACAGAGCGAGCGCCGCCATAACCACGACAGCCGCTACGTGGAACCAGCCGCCGGCCCGCAGGATGGTGACCGGCATCACCTTTCCGACCAGGCGGTTGTTCAGAAAGGTGCCGCCGGCAAAGCCCGCGATCGTTATCAGCGAGAGCAGGCCGAACTCACGGGGCGTGAAGCCCAATTTGTCCTGGATGATGAACGGTGCGCCGGCCAGCATCACGAAGTTCAGCGCAAAGGCGAAGCCCAAGGTCAACACGTAGCCGAGGAAGCGGCGGTCGCCGAGCATCTCGCCGGAGCCGCGCAACAGCGCGCCGAAGCCCGTCTTCTCTCCCTTGAAACGATTCGTCTCACCCAGGCCGACGGAAACGACAAAGAGGATCAGCAGGCCGAACGATCCGACGAACCAGAAGGTCGCGCGCCACCCGTAGGCCTCGCCCAGGAAGCCGCCGATGCTGGGGGCAATGGCGGGCGCCACGTTCAGCACCAGGGCGACCAGGCTCATGATGCGCGGCATCTCGTTGAAGGTGTAGGCATCGCGTATCAGCGCGCGGCTCAACACCACGCCGGAGGCCGCACCGAGGCCCTGCACGAAGCGCAGCCCGATCAGACCACTGATCGACGACGAGGTGCAGCAGCCGAAGGTCGCGACGGCGAAGAACAACAACCCGAAGATCAGCGTGGGACGGCGGCCGTAGCGATCGCTCATCGGCCCGTAGAAGAGCTGGCCCACCGCGAAGCCGATCATGTAAGTCGTGAGCGTGTACTTCACACCTTCGGGCGTGGCGCGCAGGTCGGCGCCGACCGACGGCATCACCGGGCCGTAGATGCTCATGGTGATCGGGCCAAAACTCGCGAGGCAGATCAGCAGGCAGAGATACGCGACGGACCGCTGGGTGATGATCACTTTTTGGCGGCTTCCGCCGCGGCTTCGGCGCCGAAATCACCGCCGGCAGAACCGCCGAGCGGGAGCGCCTCCTGTTCGCGCGACAGGCGCGGATAGTAATGCCGGAATGCGTCGCGGATCTCGTCGAAGGGAATGTCGGCGAAGGTGCCGCGATAGGCGAGATATTCCATGTGACGGCGGCCGCTCAGGTCGAACGGGTGGTAGATCGAATCGCCCACCGCGTCCCAGTCGAGCGGCTTCAGGCCGAAGCGCTCGGTCAGCTCCTTGTTGAAGGCCGGCGTCGCCTTCACCCAATGCCCGTCGAGCCAGACGTCGGTGTAGCCGTGGTAATAGAAGGTGTCGTTGCCCATCAACTCCGCCAGGCGTTTGGTCGTCATGTGATTGCGCACGTCGGCGTATCCGACGCGGGCCGGGATGCCGGCGGCGCGGCAAACCGCGGCCATCAGCCCCGCCTTGTTGACGCAATATCCATGCCCCGTCGCCAAGGTAGTGCTCGCGCGATAGGCCTCGCGCTTCATCGGCGTGTTGTAGGGATCGTACCGGAGGTCGTCGCGCACGGCGTAATACAGGCGCAAGGCCTTCTCGCGCGGCGAACCTTCGCCCGCGACCCGGCTTGCATAGTCGACGATTTTGGGGTGGTCTGAATCGATCAGCGCGGCCGGCCGCAGATAGGCCTCGAAAGCGGCGCCGTCGCGTACGATGTCGTCGCTCGGCGTCCTGAGAGTGTCGTAATCCATGTCCGTCGTTGTTTACTGCAAGAGGCCGGAAAGTCCATGAGCGATGCCACGCAAACCACCCCTGCAGGGCGGCGCAGTCTGACGCTCGCCGCCTGCATGATGGCGACGTTCATGGCGGCGGTGGAGAACACCATCGTCTCGACGGCGATGCCGACCATCGTGGCCGACCTCGGCGATTTCCATCTCTTCAGTTGGGTCTTTGCCGTTTATCTCCTCTCGCAGGCCGTGAGCATTCCGATCTATGGCCGGCTCTCGGACCTCTACGGACGGCGTCGCGTCTTCTTCGGCGGCGCCAGCCTCTTCCTGCTCGGTTCGACCTTGTGCGGCTTTTCACACGGTATGGTGTCACTCATCGCCTTCCGTGCCCTGCAAGGCATGGGTGCAGGTGCCGTGCAGCCGGTCGCCTACGCGATCGTGGGCGACATCTACACGCCGGAAGAGCGCGCCAAGGTGCAGGGCCTGCTCTCCGGCATGTTCGGGATCGCCGCCATCGTCGGCCCGACGCTCGGCGCCTTTCTGGTGGCGCATGTGAGCTGGGCCGCGATCTTCTGGATCAACCTGCCGATCGGCGCGATCGCCATGGTGATGCTCGCCGCCTTCTTCCGCGAGACGCTCCATCCCAAACCGCCGCGCATCGACTATCTCGCCTCGCTGCTGCTGACGATCGGCGCCGGCGGGCTGATGCTGGCCATGATCCAGGGCCGCAGCCTCGAGCGCTGGCAGCTGATCGCCTGCATCGTGGTGGGCATCGCCGCCCTCGCCGCCCTGATCCGCCACGAGCGCGACGCGGAAGCACCGATGCTGCCGCTGCGCCTGTGGAGCAACCGCCTCATCAAGCTCTGCAACTTCGGCAGCTTCGGCATCGGCGCCACGATGATGGGCGTCGCCGTGTTCCTGCCGACCTATGTGCAGGGCGTGATGGGCTGCAGCACCATCGTCACCGGCGTCGCCTTCGGCGCCATGGCGATCGCCTGGGCCATCGCCAGCGCCGTGTCGGGCCGGCTGATGATCCGCACGAGCTACCGGATGTCCGCCATGTTCGGCGGCGCCATGCTGGTCGCGGGCAGCGCGCTGCTGGCCTTGATGACGCCGGACAGCGGCCCCGTCTGGGCGGGTTTCGGCGCCGCCCTGGTCGGCGTCGGCATGGGTTTCTGCAATACGACCTATCTCGTCTCCGTGCAGGCCGCCGCGCAACTACGCGAACGCGGCGCCGCGACCGCGTCGAACATGTTCATGCGCGTGGTCGGCCAGGCGACGGGCGCGGCGCTGTTTGGCGCCATGGTGAACGCGGGTCTGGTGCACTACGCGCCCGGCGCCAACGAAGTGGCCGAGCATCTGATGGAGCCCGCGTTGCGCAGGACGCTGTCGCCGGCGGAGATCGACAGTTTCACCGCGGCGGTCGCGGCCTCGCTCCACAATGTCTACGTCGTAGGCGCGGTGCTGGGCTTCGCCGTGTTCCTGCTGGGCACGCGCTGGCCCGCCCGCCTGCGGCCCGGCAGCAAGATCTAGGGCGCCGCCTTAAAGCGCTGAAGGCTCGTCCTCGGATTGCACAAGGAAGTGCGCCGAGGCCGACGCCACAGGGCGCGAACGGTCGTCCTGCCAGGCTTCGGCGAAGACGTTGACCATGCGGCGGCCCTGCTTCGTCACCTTGGCCGCGGCGATCACGTCGCGCGGCCGGGCCGAGCGCAGGTAATCGACGGTGATGTTGACGATCTTCGGCACGGTCGGCGTGTCGGTCTCCCACAGGAGATGGAAGATCGCGGTCATCTCGAGCATCGCGCCCAGAGTGCCGCCGTGGATCGCCGGCAGGAACGTGTTGCCGATCAGCTCCTCGTGGTAGCGCATGCGGGTCAGCAGTTCGCCCGTGCCGTTCTCCGGCGCGATCTGCATCCAGCGCGCATAGGGAATGGCCTCGGCCAGCAGGCCGACGTTGCCCTGCTTGCGCGCTTCGGCCAGGCGCTGGATCAGCTTGCTCACTTCAGGAACTCCTTGGCCATCACCGGCCGCGTGACCTTGCCCTTGGTGCCCAGCATGAAGGTGCCGGCGGCGGCCGCGATCGGGTTCTTGGGGTCGCCCTGGTGGGCGAAGGCGCGGGTGAAGGCGACCGACCGCGTCATGCGATAGCACTCGGCCTCGGCGATCACCGGCTTGCCGGGCTCGGCGGGCTTGGCGTAGTCGATGCGCAGGTCGAGGGTGGCGAAAGGCTCGGGCTTGGTCAGCATCGTGGCCACTGCCATGCCACAACAACCGTCGAGCATCGCCGTAATCGGCCCGCCCGCCAGCACACCGGTCTCGGGATTGCCGACCAGCTCCTCGCGCCAGTCGAGCTGCATCGAGGCCAGCCCTTTGGCCACGGCCACGACCTTTATTCCCAGCGCCTTGTTGTGCGGGATGGCGTCGGAGAACAGCTTCTGGAAAAGCGCCAGACGTTCGTCAGGGGAAGCAAGCGGCGGTTTGGCCATGGGGCGGCGGTATCCTCGTTGACAGCTTCGGATAGCCCTTCATAGTCCGTTCGTCACGGCGACGTTAGATCGCTGGGCAAGGGATGGAAACCAGACGGGGGCGCGTGAGCGATTTCCTGCAACTGACGCTGAACGGCGTTGCGGTCGGCTGTATCTACGGCCTGGTCGCGCTCGGCTTCGTGCTTATTTACAAGGCAACGGAGCTGGTGAACTTCGCCCAGGGCGACCTGCTGATGCTGGGCGCCTTCGTCTGCTACATGGCAGTCGTGTGGTGGGGCCTGGATTATTGGCTGGCCTTCGTCCTCGCCGTGGTCACGATCGCGGCCTTCGGTGCCCTGCTCGACCGCTTCGTGCTGCGCTACGTCATCGGCCAGCCGCAGTTTGCCGTGGTCATGCTGACCATCGGCCTCGGTTCGATGTTCCGCACCTTCGCCTCGGTCACCTGGGGCTCCGAGATCTACACGCTGCCCACGCCCTTCGGCGGCGTCTGGCACATCGGCAGCATCACGCTCAGCCACCAGTATCTCTCGATCATCCTCGGCACCCTGGCGCTGTGCGGCGCGCTCTATGCCTTCTTCAACTGGACGCGCATCGGCATCGCCATGCAGGCCACGTCGCAGAACCAGCTCGCCGCCTATTACATGGGCATCCCGGTGAAGATGATCTTCTCGCTGATCTGGGCGATCTCGGCCGGTGTGGCGACCTCGGCCGGCGTGCTGCTGGCGCCAGTGACCCTGATCGACACCAACATGGGCCTTGCCGTCACGATCAAGGCCTTTGCGGCGGCCGTACTGGGCGGCTTCGGTTCGATCCCGGGCGCGCTGGTGGGTGGCGTGGTGATCGGTCTCGTCGAACTCTACGCCGGCGGCTACGCCAAGCCGCTCGGCATCGAGGACTGGAAGGACACGGCTCCCTACGTCGCGCTGCTGCTCATGCTGATCGTCCGCCCGCAGGGACTGTTCGGCTCGCTCGGCCGCAAGAAAGTGTAGGCGCGGCCCATGCGTTTCATCTTCAAGACCTCCTACAACCAGGACATCCAGCTCTTCCGCGACAAGGTCGACCTCGGCTGGTACGTGGCGCTGGTGGTCGCCGTGCTCGCGGTGCCGTTTTTGCTCTCGGACTACTCCGTCGGTGAGACCTCGTGGGTCTTCATCTACGGCATTTGCGGCGTCTCGCTGATGACCCTGGTCGGCTACACCGGGCTGGTGTCGCTGGGCCATGCCGCCTTCCTCGGCATCGGCGCCTATGCACACGCCTATTTCCTCGAACACGGCATGCCGTGGGTGCCGTCGGTGGTGCTGGCCGTGCTGATCACGACGGTCTGCGGCTTCGTGGTCGGCCTGCCGGCACTGCGCATGACCGGCCTCTACCTCTCGATCGCCACGCTGGCCTTCGCCGTGATCATCCAGGAAGTGTTCAGCCACTGGGAGTCGGTGACGCACGGCTTCGCCGGCATGCCGGTCGGGCCGCCCACCATCTTCGGCTTCTCCTTCGCCGGGTCGCGCGAGTTCTATTACCTCTGTCTCTTCTTCCTCGTGCTGGCGCTGTGGGTGACGCGCAACCTGCTGCGCGCGCCCACCGGCCGCGCCTGGATCGCGATCCGTGACAGCGAGATCGCCGCGCAGTCGATGGGCGTCAACCTGGCGATCTACAAATCGATGGCCTTCGCCTACTCGGCCGGGCTGATGGGCCTGGCGGGCGCGCTGTTCGCGCACAAGATCGCCTATCTCGCGCCCGACATCTTCACCATCCTGCTGTCGATCCAGTTCCTGCTGCTGGTCATCGTGGGCGGGCTGGGCTCGCTGCACGGCGCGGTGTTCGGCGCAATCTTCGTGGCGCTGCTGCCGCCGTTGATCGCCATCCTGCGCGACGGCCTGCCCGCCTCATTCGCCGATCTCTCCACGTCGACCGGCATCGGCCTGTTCCACATCGTTGGCGATGCGATCGGCAACTTCCTGAAGAAGCCCGGCGTCGAGGCCGGCATCTTCGGCCTGATCCTGGTGCTGGTGATCCTGCTCGAGCCGCTCGGCATGTACGGTCGCTGGGTGAAGATCCGCGTCTTCTTCTCGACCTTCCCGCTCTACAAGGCCGACTCTTTCAAGCGCCAGAAGAGCTACATGAAGACGGAGCGGCTGCGATGAGCCTCTTCGCCGCCGAGGAAATCGCCATCAACTTCGGCGGCATCAAGGCCGTCGACGGCGTGTCGTTCGCCATCGAGAAGGGCGAGGTCTTCACCATCATCGGGCCGAACGGCGCGGGCAAGACCACGATCTTCAACCTGATGAGCCGCATCTACGATCCGACCTCCGGCCGGCTGAAGTTCGAGGGCCAGGACATCACGCGCGTGGCGCCGCACCGGATCGCGAAGCTCGGGATCGCGCGCACCTTCCAGAACATCGAACTGTTCGAGCATGCGAGCCTGCTGCAGAACCTCCTGCTGGCGCGGCACGCGCACAAGAAGTCGAACTTCTTCTCCGAGCTGCTGTTCCTGCCGTCGGTGCGCCGCATGGAGATCGAGCATCGCGAGGCCGTCGAGCAGGTCATCGACTTCCTCGACCTGCAGCAATACCGCGACACGCTGATCGTCAACCTGCCCTACGGCGTACGTAAGGTGACCGAGCTTGCACGCGCGCTCTGCACCAAGCCCAAGCTCCTTCTGCTCGACGAGCCTTCTTCCGGCCTAAACGTCGAGGAGACCGAGGACATGGCCTTCTGGATCCAGGACATCAAGAACCTGCTCGGCATCACCGTGCTGATGGTCGAGCACGACATGACCCTGGTGTCGTCGGTGTCCGACCGCGTACTGGCGATCAACTACGGCCGGCCGCTGGCCATGGGCACGCCGCGCGAGGTGCAGAGCCATCCCGAAGTCATGCGCGCGTACCTGGGAGGCTGACGAAATGGCCGAACCCATCCTGAAGGCCACCAACATCGAGACCTACTACGGTCCGATCATGGCGATCCGCGGCGTCTCGTTCGAGGTCGCTGCGGGCAGCATCGTCACCATCCTGGGCTCCAACGGAGCCGGCAAGACCACCGTGCTCAAGACCGTGTGCGGCGTGATGGATCCGCAGAAAGGCACCGTCGCCTTCGAGGGCCGCGAGATCCAGCGCATGGACCCGGACAAGGTGATGCGCCTTGGCATCAGCCACGTGCCCGAGGGCCGCGAGGTCTTCCCGTTCCTGAGCGTGCGCGAGAACTTGCGCATGGGCGCCTATACGCGGCGCGACGCCGACGAGGTCGCGCGCGACCTCGAGACCGTGTTCGGCTATTTCCCCGTGCTGCAGGCCCGCGCCGACCAGCGCGCCGGCTCTCTCTCGGGCGGCGAGCAGCAGATGCTGGCGATCAGCCGCGCGCTGATGGCCCGGCCCAAGGTGATGCTGCTCGACGAGCCCTCGCTCGGTCTCTCGCCCAAGCTGGTGAAGGACATCTTCGACATCATCGTGCGCATCAACCGCGAGCGCGGCGTCACCATCCTGCTGGTCGAGCAGAACGCCAACATGGCGCTGTCGGTCGGCGACTATGGCTATGTGCTCGAAGTCGGCCGCATCGTCATGGCCGATACCTGCGCCCGCCTCGTGGAGAAAGAGGACATCAAGGAGTTCTACCTCGGCATCAAGGACCAGGGCGCGCGCGGCCAGCGCCGCTGGAAAAAGAGGAAGACATGGCGGTAGGTGGGGCGATGACCATCGAAGTGGAGGGATGCGACACCATCCCCAAGCTGTTCTGGCACCAGGTGAAGGCGCGCGGCGCCCGCACGGCGTTCCGCGAAAAGGACTTCGGCATTTGGCAGTCGACGAGCTGGACCGAATACGGCGAGCGTTCGCGTTTCGTCGGCATGGGCCTGCACAAACTCGGCCTCGTCCGCGGCGAGGTCGTGTCGGTTCTGGCTGAAACGGTGCCCGAATGGCTCTACGCCGACATGGGCACGATGGGCGCCGGCGGCGTCACCAACGGCATCTATCCGACCGATTCTGCCAAGCAGGTCGATTACATCCTGAGCGACAGCCGCTCGCACTTCCTGTTCGTCGAAGACGACGAGCAGCTCGACAAGTTCCTCGAGGTGCGCGAGCGCTGCCCCGATGTGCGCAAGGTCTTCGTATTCGACATGGAAGGCCTGAGCGACTTCACCGACCCGCAGGTGATGCCGTTCGACGCGTTGATCGAGCTCGGCCGCGCGCACGATGCCGCCCACCCCGGCCTGTGGGAGAAGCTGGTCGCCGCATCCAAGGCGGAAGACCTCGCGCTACTGGTCTACACCTCGGGCACGACCGGCCCGCCCAAGGGCTCGATGCTGGCGCACCGCAACGTGATCTTCCAGATCATGAACGCGGATGCCTTCGTGCCCATGCTGCCCAACGCCGAGCAATTGGCCTTCCTGCCCCTCTGCCACATTGCCGAGCGCACCTTCACCACCTTCCTGCCGCTGCGCTCCGGCGCCATCGCCAACTTCGCCGAGAGCATCGAGACCGTGTCGGAGAACGTGCGCGAGGTGGCGCCGACGCTGTTCTTCGCCGTGCCACGCATCTGGGAGCGCTTCTATTCCGGCATCGCCATCCGCATGAAGGAGGCGACCTGGATCGGCCGCACGGCCTACCGCTGGGCGCTGGGCGTCGGCCTCAAGGTGGCCGAGGCCGAGATTGCGGGCCGTACACCCTCGCCGCTGCTCGCCCTCACCTATCGCATTGCCGACTTCCTGGTGCTCGACAACATCAAGCGCGCCATCGGGATGCACCGCATCCGCTACGCCGGCACAGGTGCGGCGCCGATCGCGCCCGACCTGATCAAATGGTACCGCGCGCTCGGCGTCGACATGCGCGAGGTCTACGGCCAGACCGAGAACTGCGGCATCGCCACCGGCATGCCCGACCGCATCAAGCTCGGCACCGTCGGCAAGGTGGCGCCGCGCACCGAAGTGAGGATCTCGGCCGACGGCGAGATCCTGCTGAAGGGCCCGCACGTCTTCATGGGCTACCTCAACCAGCCCGATAAGACGGCCGAGACCGTGCGCGATGGCTGGCTGCACACCGGCGACGTGGGCTTCGTCGACAACGAGGGCTATCTCAAGATCACCGATCGCATGAAGGACATCATCATCACCGCGGGCGGCAAGAACATCACCCCCTCGGAAATCGAGAACCAGCTGAAGTTCTCGCCCTACATCTCCGACGCCGTGGTGATCGGCGACCGCCGCAAGTACCTCTCCTGCCTGGTGATGATCGACTACGACAACGTGGCCAAGTTCGCCCAGGACGAGAACGTGCCCTTCACCGACTTCACCTCGCTCTGCCGTGCGACGCAGATCAACGCGCTGATCAGCGCGGAGATCGAGAAGGTCAATCGCGAGGTCGCCCGGGTCGAGACCATCAAGCAGTTCCGCTTGATCGAGCAGCAGCTCACGGCCGAGGACGAGGAATTGACGCCGACCATGAAGCTCCGGCGCAAGTTCGTGAACGAAAAATACAAGACAATGATCGACAGCATGTACGCCTGAAGAAAAAACGGAGGAAACCATGAGACACGCGACAACGATCGGCCTGGCAGTCGCCATCGCCGCCCTCTCGGTGGGAAGCGCCTCGGCGCAGACCAACGGCGTGACGCCGACCGAGATCCTGCTCGGCTCCCACTCCGACCTGTCGGGGGTGGCGGCGACCTACGGCATCTCCTCGACCAATGGCGCCAAGATGCGCATCGACGAGGCCAATGCCGCCGGTATCAACGGCCGCAAGATCAAGTTCATCATCGAGGACGCGGCCTACCAGGTCCCCAAGGCCGTGCAGGCCTGCAACAAGCTGATCCACCGCGACAAGGTCTTCGCTTTCCTGGTGGCCATCGGCACGCCGATGAACAACGCCTGCTTCAAGGACCAGCTCGCCGCCAACATTCCGAGCCTGTTCCCGATCACTGCGGCGCGATCGATGTTCGAGCCGTTCGACCGGCTGAAGTTCTACGCCTCGGCCTCCTACGTCGACCAGGTGCGCTCCGGCATCAACTACCTGGTGAAGGAGAAGGGCAAGAAGGCGGTCTGCGTGATGTACCAGGACACCGACTTCGGGAAGGAAATCCTCGAGGGCGCCAAGCTGCAGACCGAGAAACTCGGCATCAAGATCGTCGAGACCGCGACGCACAAACCGACCGACCAGGACTTCACCGCGTCGCTCACCAAGCTCAAGGCCGCGAACTGCGACCTGGTCGTGATGGGCACGATCGTGCGCGACACGATCATTCCCTACACGGCGGCGCGCAAGTCCGGCTGGGACGTCACCTTCTTCGGCTCGTCGGCCACCTATGACGTCGTCGTCGGTGCAGCGCCGGGCATGGACGGCTTCTACGGCGCGGGCCTGGTCGAGATGCCTTACGCCGACAGCAAGAACCCCGACATGAGGAAATTCGTCGCCGACTACAAGGCGAAGTTCAACATCGAGCCCAACGTCGGCGCGGTCTATGGCTACATCGCCGCCGACCTCACCGTGCAGGGCCTGCAGAACGCCGGCAAGGACCTGACCGTCGACAGCTTCGTGAAGGGCATGGAAGCCATCCACGATTCGCACGACAAGCTGGGCGGCCCGCCGGTCACCTTCGGCCCGAAGATTCGCCAGGGTGCGAATTCTTCCTTCGTCGCCGAGGTCAAGGACGGCAAGTGGAACAAGATCACCGAGCCGCTGGGCTTCTAGGGGGCGGCTTCTAACATAATTTCCTTTTAGCGACGGCGCCGGCCCGGTTAAGGTCGGCACCGAATGGAACTCAGCGGACAAGTCGCCATCGTCACCGGCGGCGCATCGGGCATCGGTGCGGCGACGGCGACCCTCCTGCACGATGCCGGCGCGACGGTGATCGTGACCGACATCGACCTGGCCAAGGATCCGCCGGGCCGCTTCGTCACCCACGACGTCGCCTCCGAAGCCTCATGGCAGGCGCTGCTGGCCGACGTGCTCAAGACCGCCGGCCGGCTCGACATCCTGATCAACAATGCCGGCATCAGCGGCGGTCCCGGCACGCTGGAAAGCACCACTGTCGAGACCTGGCAAAAGGTCAACGCGATCAATTCCGAGGGTGTCTTCCTCGGCTGCAAGTACGCAATCGAGGGCATGAAGCAGACCGGCCCGGACAAGTCTGCGTCCAAAGGCTCGATCGTCAATGTCTCGTCGGTCGCCGCCCTCATCGGTTCGGCGGGACCGGTCGCCTACACTGCCAGCAAGGGCGCCGTACGGCTCCTCACCAAGAGCGTGGCCATGCACTGCGCCGAGCAGAAATACGCCATCCGCTGCAACTCGGTGCATCCCGGCGGCGTCGACACGGCGATCTTCAACATACTGTGGCAGACCATGGGCCACGAGCAGGGCAAGGCCTATGTCGGCGGCGCCCATCCGATTGGCCGCATGGCCGAATCGGAAGAGCTGGGCGAGCTGCTACTGTGGCTCGCATCGGAACGTTCGTCGTTCGTGACCGGTGCGGAATTCGTGGCCGACGGCGGCATCACCACCGGTCTGTCGAGGAGGCGGGTCATTGGCGCGCCTTGAAAACAAAGTTGTGCTGCTGAGCGGCGGCGCCTCGGGCATCGGCGCGGAGACCGCCCGGCTCGTCGTGCGCGAAGGCGGCAAGGCCGTGCTGGCCGATCGCGACGAAGCGAAGGGCACGGCACTCGCCCGGGAGCTGGGACCGTCGGCGCTGTTCGTGCCGGTCGACGTCACCGAAGAAGCAACTTGGCAAAAGGCCGTCGCCACCACGGTCGAAGCCTTCGGCGCCCTGCACGGGCTGGTGAACGCCGCCGGCATCGGCGTGCGCAACACGATCGAGGACTGCAGCCTCGAGGACTATAGGCGCGTCAACGACATCAACTCGCTGGGCACGTTCCTCGGCTGCAAGTCGGCCTTCGCCGCGATGAAAGCGGCCGGCGGCGGCTCGATCGTCAACATCTCGTCGGTCCTGGGGTTGCGTGGCTCCTCCGCCGCGATGGCCTATTGCGCCAGCAAGGGCGCGGTGCGCTCGCTTACCAAATACGTGGCGCTCTACGGCGCCTCGTCGAACGTGCGCTGCAATTCGGTGCATCCAGGCTACATCGACACGCCGATGATCGCGCCGCGCCTCGACCAGGCCGCCGGCAACCGCACCTTCCGCGAGTATCTCGAAGACCTCCATCCGCTGGGCCGCCTCGGCCGGCCGGATGAAGTGGCGAACATGATCCTGTTCCTGCTGACGGACGAATCGACCTTCTCGACCGGTAGCGAGTTCGTCTGCGACGGCGGACTGACAGCCTAGGCGTCCGCCATGGCGTCGCACCCGTTTATCGACCTGCTTGCCGACCGAAAGATCCGGTATCTGTGGATCGGCGAGTGTCTCTCCGCCCTAGGCAATCAACTGAGCGGCATGGCGTTGATCTGGCTTGCCGTCGGATTGGCCGGAAGCGGTGCCGCGCTCCTGACGACGGTCAGCAATGCCGTTCTCCTCGCGGTCAGCCTGCTGTCCGGTGCCTTCGTCGATCGCTACCGGCCGAAGACCGTCATGATCGCCACGGACATCGTGTCGGCTTTCTTCGCCGTGCTGCCGCTCCTGCTTGCTGTCTTCTTTCCCATAAGCCTCGTCAGTCTGGTCCTGTCGATCGTCGGTCTTTCGGCCTGTAGTGCACTGTTTCAGCCCGCGCTCCAGTCGAGCGTGCCGTCACTCGCCGTCACCACCGGACGCATTCAGGGCCTCAACGGTCTGTTGGATGCGACCTACCGTCTGTCGCGGCTGGGCGGCCCCTTCCTTGCCGGGATCCTCAGCCTGTTCCTGCCCACGCTTCATTTCCTGACAGCCAATGCGCTGAGCTTCCTGGTATCGGCCGCCGCGATCGCCCAACTGAACCTGCCCGCCGAGGCGCCGCAGCCCAAACGCGACTCTCACTCGATCTGGGCGCGTCTCCTGCTCGGCGTACACGCCACCGCCGAACACGGCGAGATACGCCGCATGCTTCTCGCCAATACCCTGATCCTGATGGCGTGGATGCCGGGCCTGATCCTGGGCATGCCGCTCCTGGTGGCGGAGACGGGACTTACGGGCCTCGGTCTCGGCGGCCTCAGCGCCGTTGCCGCCTTGATGGGGGCTTATGGCGCCGGCGACTTCCTGTCGAACGTGCTGGTGTCGGCGCATAAGCCAAAGCGCACCGGGCTCTTCATGTTCGGCGGCTATATCCTGCTCGGCACGATGCTCGCGGCCGTCCCCCTGTTGATGTGGACCGTCCCAGGGACTGCGCGTCTGCCGGCAATGATGGCCGCCGCCCTCCTCGCCGGAGCGGGCGGCCCGATGTTCTTCCTACCGATGATGACCTACGTCCAGACGCACATCGAGCCGGCGCGGCTTGCCAGCGTGTTTCGGCTGCGATTTGCGTTGATCTCGGCAGCCATGATGCTCGGCTCCGCCTTGGCACAGCCGCTTTTCGACGCCGTAGGCGCCGGTCTCGTCATCCTGTCGTGCGGCGCCTTCATCGCAGTGGTCGGCATCGCCGGCGTCCTGTTCTCGCGGGATCTCGAGCAACCCGCCTAACTCACGCGCGTCGGGCCCTGGGCGTAATTAGTCTGCGGCGGCTTAGGTACGGGCGGTGTAGACTGCGGTCCGATCATGAAAGCCCGACCGATGTCGCAACGGGCGACCGATAATCACGACATGGCGTATTTCGGTGCACCGTCCACCCGGACGCTCGTGACGCGCACGCTCGGGCGCGGCGTCGTCAGCTTCAACCGGCTGCGCGCGGAAGACCCGCTCGGACCGATCGACAGCAGCATAGTGGAAGACGCCATCATGATCGCCTACCAGCATCGTGACCTGAAGGCTCACCTCTTCCTCGAGGGCCGCTACGTCCAGGTCCCGGGCCCCAGCCAGAATCGGGTGACGATGTACGACTATCGCCGGCATTGGGGCTGCGAAATCAAGACGGCCTACGAGGCGACGAATTTCTACATTCCGCGCTCCGTCCTGAACGCCGTCTCGGGCGAGGCCGGGCATTCCGGAGATCTGACCCTCCAGCCGGGACAGAGCGTCGACGATTCTGTGCTGCAGGGCTTCGTCATGGCCCTGGAAGGCTCCTTCCAGGACTTGCAGCGACCCAACACCCTTTTCCTCGACCACATGGGCTGGGCGCTCGCCGCCTATTGCGCCCGCACCTATCTCGAGACGGGCAAGGTCGATACGCCCAGCGGCGCTCTCGCACCCTGGCAGGAACGGTTGAGCAAGCAGATGATCGACGCCCGCCTGGACGGCGACCTGCGGCTGGCGGACCTGGCCGCCGCCTGCGGCCTGTCGGTCGACCACTTCGCGCGCGCCTTCCAGAAGTCGACCTCCCTTCCGCCGCATCGTTGGCTGATCCTGCGTCGGATCGAACGCGCCCAGCATCTGTTGCTGACCACGCGGTTGTCGGTTTCCGAAATCGCCCTCGAGTCAGGCTTTCACGACCAGAGCCATTTCACCAACACCTTCACGCGCCACGTCGGCGCGCCTCCGGCGGCCTGGCGCAAGGTGCGCATGGCCTGATCCCCGGCGCCGGTTTCCTGCAACCAGCACCGGATTTCTACAAGAACGAGCCCTGATCCCGCGCGATACAGGCAGGATGAAAAACCTCCGAACGCTGCTGCTCGGCGCGTGCCTGGCCGCCGTCATCGCGGGCACCGCCTCGGCTGAAGACATCAAGCCGCTGTTCCAACAGGCGCTCCCCAATATCCAGGGCAAGACATTCACCGCCGTCGAGGTCGACTTCGCCCCGGGCGCGAAGGCGGAGCCCCATCGTCACGGCCAAGCCTTCGTCTATGCCTATGTCCTCGAGGGATCCTTCCGCAGCCAGCTCGCCGGAGAACCGGCGCGCACCTACGACGTCGGGCAAAGCTGGTTTGAGCCGCCGGGCGCCGATCACCTGCTGACGGAAAATCTCAGCCCCTCGAAGCCGGCGCGCCTGCTCGTCGTCTTCGTTTCCAACACTGGCGATCCGCTGAAGACCCCCGAACCCTCCAAGTAAGGTCAGCCCATGTCCACGCCCGCTCCGCAGCAGATGGTCGACGCGCTGTACAGCGCCTTCGGCGACAATCATTCCCGCGCCGTCCATGCCAAGGGCATCATGGCGCTGGGCACGTTCGAGCCGACCGCGGAGGCCGCGACCCTCACCAAGGCCGCGCTCTTCTCCGGCAAATCGCTGCCGGTGATGGTGCGGTTCTCGAACTTCACCGGCATTCCCAACATTCCCGACAATATCGGCGACGCCAATCCGAGGGGCTTCGCGCTGAAGTTCACCCTCGCCGACGGCACGACCAGCGACGTCGTCAGCCACAGTTTCAACGGCTTTCCAACGGCGACCACAGAGGAGTTTCGTGAACTCCTGTTGGCGATCGGCGCCAGCGGCGCGGGCGTTGCCAAGCCGACCTCGCTCGACAAATTCCTTGCCGCCCATCCCATCGCCACGACGTTCCTGACGACGCAAAAGCCGCCGGCGGTGAGCTACGCGACCTTGAGCTACTACGGCGTCAATGCTTTCGAATACACCGCCGCGAACAGCCAGAAATCGTTCGTGCGATATCGCTTCGTGCCGCGTGACGGCGAGGCGTTCGTGCCGGCGGCCGACCTTCCGGCCAAGGGCCCGAACTACCTGCAGGAGGAGCTGCCACAGCGCCTCGCAAAGGCGCCCGTGCTGTTCGACTGGTGCGCCCAGATTTCCGGACCGGGCGATGTGATCGGCGACCCGTCGATCGCCTGGCCCGAGAGCCGGCGGCTGGTGAAACTCGGCACCGTGCGCATCGACCGTCTCGCGCCAGATCCTGCCGCCACCGAGAAGGCGACGATGTTCCGGCCGCTCGACGTGCCGGCCGGCATCGAGCCCGCCGACCCGATGCTGGGTGTGCGCCAGGCGGCGTATCCGCTATCGTTCCAGCATCGCCAGTAAAGCGTTGGAGCGCGCCGGACATGAGCCAGAGAGCAGCCTACGACACATTCGCGGCAGCAGGCATGAAGACGCTGGGCGGCGTCTACATGTACGTCTCCCATTGCGGGCTTGAGAAGACGCTTGTCGATCTCGTTTATCTCCGCTCGTCGCAGATCAACGGCTGCGCCTACTGCATCGACTCGCATTCGCACGACCTCCTGAAGGAAGGCGTTTCGATCGAAAAGCTCGTGCTCGTGCCGGCTTGGCGCGAAGCTGGGCCCATTTTCTCTGAGCGCGAGCGGGCGGCATTGGCCTGGGCGGAAGTCGTGACGAACGTCGCCACGACCCATGTGCCTGATGAGGACTATGCGGCCGCGGTCGCCGTCTTCGGCGAGAAGGGGCTGGCCGACCTGACCATCGCGATCGGGCTGATCAACACCTACAATCGCGTGGCGATCAGCTTTCGCAAGACTCCGGAATCGGTGAAGGCCCTGGCCTCGGCCTAGCAACGGGCGCCCAACACCTCCGGCTCGGGCTTGCCCGCCCCGGCAAATGAGCCGACAGCTGTTGTATGTCCGAGCCGTCCTTCCTTGCCGGGCGGTTTCTGCCGCATCGGATCCTGCCGGGTTGGCTGGGCGAGACGCAGGCAGCGCGCCTGTTGGCCTACGGTCTGGCCGCCGAGACGCGCTTCACGCCGACCAAGCTCAACGACCACGGCACCGGCCGCCTCGATGCAGTGGTTCGGCAGTCGCGCGTCTTGAAGGACCTTGGCCCCTTCGCCGGTCCCCTGCGCCGAAAGGCGCTGGCCTTGCAGGCCGGTCTCGAGACGGCATTCGACATGCCGCACACGTCGGCCAACAGCACGCAGATGGAAATGGTGGCGCACGGTGACGGCGCCTTCTACCGGCCGCATACCGATACTTATACCGGAGACGAGTACACGCCGGGCGGCCGCCGGCGCATGACCATGGTCTACTATCTCCACCGCAAGCCGCGTGTCTTCACGGGCGGACGGTTGCGCCTGTTCGATCTCGGCGGCGACCAGTCGATCGAGATCGAGCCGACACACGACAGCCTGCTCATCTTTCCGTCATCGGCGAACCATGAGGTGGAGACGATCTCCTGCCCTCACGGGGCCTTCGCCGACGGTCGCTTCGCCGTAAACATCTGGCTGTGCGGCTAGATCTCTAGCTCATCGAGCGCTTCATCTCGAAGGCGACCCGCTCCTCCTCGAGATGAGGGTTGAGATCGGGGAATTCCTCGTAGATCATTCTCGACACGTCGATCAGCTCGGCCATCGCTGTCGCGATTTTTATCATGACCTCGCGTCGACGTTCTCCCGGGACGTTTTCGCGTACGTGGTCAGCCAAGGCTTGGAGCGGCTGGCGCGTAGCGATCAACATTCCTTCAAGTTCCGCTGCTGAAGTGCGATCCATATTCGGCTCCCTATCGGTCTATCTCGGAAACGGGATGAATGGCTGAATATTCTTGAAGAAGGCACGGCCTTCGCAATGAGCCAGACATTGATCAAACGTGCCAGGCGCTTGCGATCGAGGGGGCATCAAAATGACGTCAGTACACTTATTTATGCACGCGTTCCTCAGCGCATCGGCAGATCTTTGCTCTCCATCGCTTTGGCGAGGAGAGTCGGGTCCACGCGACTGCATATGCCAGCCCCATTCGAGAGGGTAGTCACTCATGGGCCTCCTCCAAGAGCACAATTCAGATTCGTTCGCATTCAATCGACTCCTTATGTGCACGCGAGTGGCCGGCAAGCTCGGGCATAGAAGCCGCTCCCGTACGACGGTCAGGCCACTCGAAGTGCCGTTTATCAAGAGTCGAATATAGCGTTTTCCGCCATTTTATCAATGCCGAAATTGCGATTATCTCTTCATCCCGGTGATCGAGTTGGCGAGCGCGCGCGGGTCGCGTTTGGGCCAGCGGCCACTGTCGACCTGCAGGATGAAGTCGCCAACGAGCTTGTTGAACTGGTCGGGGTCCTCGAGGTTCACCGTGTGGCCACAGTTCGGCATCACCGACAGCGCCGCCGTCGGGATCTCGCGCTTCATCATCACCGAGGGGGCGAGGCACGGCCAATCCTCGTCGCCCGTGAGGATCAGGGTCGGCGTGGTCATGGCGCGCATCTGGTCCACCAGATCGTAGAGCGAGGGCCGCTCACCCTGGCAGCCGATCTGGGTGTTGGCGGAGCCCAGCGCGGAATGCTCACCCAGCTCCTGCTTGAATTGCGCGAAGCCGCGCGGGTCCTTGTTCTCGAACTGAACGCGCGTCGGGCCGTAAGCATATTTCTCGGCGAAGGCCTTCATGCCCTCATCGATCAAGGACTTGGCCACGACCGCGACCTCGCCCTTGAACTTGGCCGACTGCTCCTTCTCCGCGCCGTAGCCGACGCCGGCGACGACAAGCGACAGGGCCCGGTCGGCATGGCGAAAGCCGAAATGCAGGCTGGCGAAGCCGCCCATCGACAAGCCGACGACATGGGCCTTCTTGATCTTCAGGTGATCGAGCACCGAGGCGATATCGTCGGTCGCGCGGTTCTGCGAATAGCTGGTGGGCTTCTCGGGGATATCCGAGGGCGGATAGCCGCGCGCACTGTAGGTGATGCAGCGGTAGCGCTGGCCAAAGTGGCGCATCTGGGTTTCCCACGAGCGGTGGTCGGCCGCGAACTCGTGCACGAAGATGATCGGCGTCCCCGCGCCCACTTCCTCATAGTAAAGCTTCACGCCGTCTTCGGTCGTTGCGTAGGGCATCTCTTCCTCCGGTCAGTCTTTTTAATCGATCTCGCGGTCCGCCCCGACCAGGCCGCGCAACTCGCGGGCCAAGGCGGAAAAGTCGCCCGATTGTGACGTGCGGGGGCGGGGCAAATCCACCTTGATGTCAGCCGCGATGCGGCCCGGCCGCGGGCTGAAGACCAGGATACGGTCGGCCAGCAGCAGCGCCTCGTCGATCGAGTGCGTCACGAACAGCACCGTCGTCTTCTGCTTCTCCCAGATGTCCAGAAGCTCGTCCTGCAGCTTGCCGCGCGTCTGGGCGTCGAGCGCGCCGAACGGCTCGTCCATCAGCAATGCTTTGGGCCGCGTTGTGAGCGCCCGCGCGATGCCCACCCGCTGGCGCATGCCGCCCGACAGCTCGTGCGGATAGCGGTCGCCGAAACCGGTCAGGCCGGTCATCTCGAGGAACTGGCTGGCGGTGGCGCGGCGCTCCTTGGCGGCCACGCCGCGCGCCTTCATGTTGAACTCGACGTTCTTCTGCACCGTCATCCACGGAAACAGCCCGTGGTCCTGGAAGACGATCGCGGTATCCGACGACGGTCCCTTGATCTCGTGGCCCGCGACCGCGATCTGGCCGGAGGTCACCGTCTCGAGGCCCGCCATCATCATGAGAAGCGTGGACTTGCCGCAGCCCGAGCGGCCGAGCAGGCAGACGAACTCGCCCTCTTCACCCACGAAGTCGATTCCGCGCAACGCCTCGACCGGCTCGTTCTTGCTGGGGAAGATCTTGCCCACGCCGTTGCATTCGATGAAGCGGTTCATTCCGGCGATGCCGTGAGGCCCTCCTGCCAGCGACAGACGTAGGCGCGCACCCGCCGCACGAGCTGGTCAGCCGCGAGGCCAATGGCACCGATGACGAAAATGCCGGCAAAAATCAGCTCGGAGCGGAAACTGAGCTGGGCATTGAGGATCATGTAGCCGAGGCCCGACTTCACCGCGATCAGCTCGGAGGTGACGACGGTCAGCCAGCCGGAGCCGACGGCCAGGCGCAGGCCGGTGAAGATCGATGGCAGGGCAGCCGGCAGCACGATATCGCGCATGATCAACCCTTCGCTCGCACGCGCCGCGCGCGCCACCTTGATCAGGGTGCGTTCGATGCCGCGCACGCCGAAGATCGTGTTGATCAGCAGCGGCCACAGGCCCGCCAGGAAAATCAGCACGATCGCGGGCTTGTCGCCGATGCCGAAGAACAGGATCGCCAGCGGAATGAGCGCGATCGGGGGGATCGAGCGGAAGATCTGGATCGACCAGTCGGTCATCAGGTCGAGCAACTTGTAGCGCCCGATCATCAGGCCGAGCGGAACCGCGATCAGGAACGACAGAGTAATGCCGGTGACGACGCGCATGATACTGGCGCCGGCGTTGTCGAGCACGGTCTGCCAGTCCTCGACGAAGACCATCAGGACCTTCATCGGCCGCGGCAGCAGTATCTCCGGATAGACCTTCAGCTCTACCGCGATGTCCCAGGCGATCAGCAGCAGCGCCAGGGGCAACAGCCCCAGGGCGCGTTTGAATTGCATCAGACGTAGCCGAGATTCAGGAAGCTGCCCCAGTCGGGTTCCTTCTCCAGCAGCTTGTCGTCGATCATCATCTTCGCCAGCGCCTTTAGGCCGCTCACGAAGGGGGCGCCCGACTCGGCCGTGAAGAACAGGTTCTTGACCGAGAGCTCGGCCACTTCCTTGGTCATCTTGAAGACCTTGATCGTGGTGTCGATCGCGACTGCCGGATCGGCGGCGATCGCCTGGGTCGCCTTGACGTGCGCGGCCACCATCTTCTTGGTGAGGTCGGGGTCCTTCTTCACGAAGGCCTCCGAGGCCACGAAGCCGAGGTTGGTCTTGCCCATCGGCGAATCGTACGGCACCCACAGGCGCTTGCCCCAGCCGTTCTTCTCGGCCAGCGCGGCATAGGGTTCGAACGGGCAGATCGCCGCGACGTCGCCGCGCATCAGCGGGATCGGCTGATCCTGGTTGTCCATGTAGACCAGCTCGACCTTGCCGTAGATGCCTTCCTGCTTGAGCTTCCAGTTGAGCGAGACGAGGCCGATCGAGCCGCTCTGCACGGCGATCTTCTTGCCGACGAGGTCCTTCCAGCCGCCGATCGACGGCTGGGCCAGCAGCATCCAGCCGCCGTCGCAGCCATTGGCCAGGATCTGCATCGGCAGCCCCTTGGTCGCGAGCTGCATGGTGGCCGAGAGGCCGCCATTGCCGATATCGACGTCGCCGGAGGCCACGGCCTGCATGCGCTGCACCAGCGACGGGAAGCTGACCAGCTCGAGGTCGATGCCCTCGGGCTTGAGGAGTGCCGGCATGGCTAGCGCGGCGCAAGTGGTGGAAGTGAAGGCCGTACCCATCTTCACCTTGCGCAAATTCTGGCCGAGCGAGGCGCGCGACACGAGGGCGGGTGCGGCAAAAGAAGCAGCGGCGGTGGCAATAAGATGGCGGCGCAGCATGGATCGAACTCCCTGAATTTCACGGCAGATCAAATGCAAACCGCGCGCCAACCCTAGAAAGCTTCATGCCGACCGCCTGTTGACTATGGTGTGACAGTGCTAGGGTTTTCGTCATGAGCGAGATCGGAACGGGACTGCAGAACGCAACAGGCATCCGCCACGCGATTGCACGCGCGGGCTATGCCTTCGTCGAAGCTTCGGACATGCGCACGGCGCTCAGCCGCTACGGCGCCCTGGCCGATTGGACAGAGTTCGCCGACAGCTGGAACGACCTGCACACCGACACCTACATGGCCGACGGCGGGCGCTATCGCCGCCGCCGTTTCGGCGTCTTCGCGGCCGGCCGGCCTGAATCTGGAAAGAGCGGCGCCATCGAGCGCGGCCCCCATCAGCCGCACTATCAGACGGTCGACTACAATCATCTCAACGGCGGCATCGAGCGCTGGTTCGAGCCGATCAAGCGCGAGATCGCCGAGGGCTCGAGCCTCGGCACGATCCTCGAATACTGCCGCTCGCTGTTCAGCCGCCTCGCGCCGGAGACGCAGGCCTGGCACATCGAAGCCCATCAGTTCCGGATCGAGGCCAAGCCCGGCCAGCAGGGCAAGCCGACGCCCGAGGGCATGCATCGCGACGGTGTCGACTATGTGTTGGTGCTGCTGGTCGATCGCCGCAACATTGCGTCGGGCACGACGACCGTGCACGATCTCGACAAGCGTACGCTCGGCAGCTTCACCCTCACCGATCCGCTCGACTCGGCGCTCGTCGACGACGCACGCCGCTATCACGGCGTGACGCCCGTCGAGCCGGAGAACCCGGCCCTCCCCGCCTATCGCGACGTGCTGGTGGTGACGTTCCGGAAGAAAGTCTGACGCTCATCAGAGCGCGCCACTCCAGTGGCGCTCATGATCTTGAGCGCCA
>CAIKZO010000104.1 GCA_903832005.1 Enhydrobacter aerosaccus
CCCGGCCCGCTCATGATGCGGGCCTGGAGGCCCGCGGTCCCATTCTTGTCGTTCTGAGGCGCAGCCGAAGGACCTCACCGAACGATTAGACACGGACTTCGACCAGCGGTGCGCGCTGCCGGCGTGAGGTCCTTCGCCTGCGGCTCAGGACGACAAATTCAGCAATGTTGTCGACTGGGACCGCGGGCCTCCCGGCCCGCTCATGATGTGGTCCCGGAAGACTAAGCCGCGACCAGTGAGGCGCGGTTCGCCGGGACGCTGAACCACTCGCGCTCGTCCTGGCGGAACTGGTCGCGCACGTAGTCGATCACGGTGCGGATGCGGGCGCCCTTGTTCGTCTCCTCGTGGCTCACCAGCCAGATGTCGCGGACGATCTTGAGATCGATCGGCGCGGCCAGCAGGTTCGTCATCTTGGTGACGTAGTCGGGGAACACCGAGATGCCGTAGCCGACGCTGACGGCTTCCATGGCGGCGTAGGACGAGTTGGTGCGCAGCACGACCGACGGGCTGCGCTCCACCACCTCGGTCCACGACTTCATGGAGGGCAGGCTGTGCAGCACGGTGTGGTCGACGATGTGGTGCTCGCGCAGGTCGTCGAGCTTCTGCGGCAGGCCGTACTGCTCGATGTAGGAGGGCGCGGCCAGGATCGACATGTTGAACTGGCCGACGCGGGCGGCGACCAGCTGGTTCGAAGTCGGGCGGAAGAAACGAATGGCGAGGTCGGCCTGGCGCGTGGCGAGATCGAGCACCTGGTCGCCCGCGATCACCTGGACGACGATGTCGGGGTGGCTGCGGCGCAGCAGGCCGAGCCGCGGCACCAGCCATTGGGCCGCGACACCCTCGGTGGCGGCGATGCGCACGACGCCCGCCATCTCGCGGTCGAGACCGGCCAGATGGCGCTCGATGGCGGTGGCGTTGGACATCATCGATTCAGCCTGGACGAGCACGCCGCGCGCGGCAGGCGTCACTTCCATGCCGTGGCGATGGCGATCGAACAGCTTGGCGCCCAACCGGCGCTCGAGCGCCTAGATGCGGCGACCGACGGTCGTCTGCTTGGTATTCAGCTGGGTAGCAGCGGCGCTGAAACTTCCGGTTTTTGCGACGGCCAGGAAAAATCTGACGTCGTCCCAATCGCCGAGAATATTCGGCACTTTGCTTTTACGGGGTGTCGGCGTGACCATTGGTAACAATCGATACAATTAGGTTTCGGGCGGAAACATTTACTTGGCGAGTGCCTCGTGGTTTATCTTATACCATTGATTGTGTGATGCTGAATTTTGTACCATTTATAGGGGATTAGCCGGTCTTTTCAAGAAACGGCTGCATCTCCGCGGTGGGTATCTAGTCCTCGTATTCGTTTGTCGATCTATCCGTAGTGGGTTTTGTCCGGATTGACGGTCTGAAACGAGACAGAGGTACACCGTGGCCGCCACCGGCTCGGAGCGTAACACGATCGCCCTCGCGGGGCTTGCCGACAGCTTCGGCCGCTACGTGCGTAGTACCTCTACGCGAACGGCGGCCTTCGTTGGCCTGCTTACTTACCTCAGCTATGCGTACGCGCACGGCAGTTGGGCTAACCCGGCCCTGATCGGCGTGTCAGTGTTTACCGGGCTGTTCCTCCCGACCTACGCTAGGCTCAGCAACAAGGCCGAACTCTGGGCGCAGAACCAATTCGGTTTCGTGACCATCGGCAGGCTCGGGCGGTTCGTCCCGCAGTACGTGTTCAATCTGGCGGTGTTCTGGGTGTTGCTATGGGGGGGAGCCCTCAACCGAGTAGGCATAGAGTCCGTGGGCGGATTTGCAGGAGCCGCTCTCGTGACCACGCTTGCCTCCCAAGGCAGCCAATATCTCGGTCTCTTCCTCTTCCAGCGCGGAATCGGCGACGCCAACCGCAACGTCCTGGTCGGTGTCTCGATCAACATGCTGCTGGCGGCGTTCGGCACGGCCGGCGTTCCGGGTGCGCGCGCGGCCTTCCTGATCGTGGGCTTTGCGCTGGGCATCGTCCTCTTCGGAGTGGGTTTTCTTTCCGACATCCGCTCGCTGGTAGCGCCGAAGGGCGGGATCGGGTTGTTCTTCGGGACCTTCAATCCCTTTCACAATACCCACCTCGAGATCGTGCGCCGCGCGATCGAGGAGCGGGGCCTCGACAAGGTCATCATCCATCCGACGCTCATCCCGCGCATCCACGTCGATGCCTTCCGCAAGGGCTACCTTCGCGTCGCGCGGATCGAGAACGGCTTCCAGATCTACGAGAAGACCGAAACGGCCGACGTGAACGTCGACTATTTCCCGGCGGGTCGGCAGTTCCTGCCGCCCGAGACACGCAAGGTTCTGATCGATCTCGCGGTGGCCGAAGCCGGCTTCGGCAACCAGGTCGAGGTCGCTTTCTACCCGGAGGTCTACAACAAACGCGGCTTCCAGGGCGTTATCGGTCAGGTGAAGAAGCTCTATCCGGGCGTTCGCCTGCACGCGCTGCACGGCACGGACTACGGCGGCATGACGGTGCGCCAGATCTGCGACGAGTGCGGCTGGATCTACCCGTGGCGAATCCTGCGTCGAGACAAGGTCTCGGCGACGGCCATCCGTCGCGGCGCGAAGGGCATGACGGCGGGTGTGGTGACCGACGTGCTTACACAACTGAGTGCGAATCCTCCGGTAGTGACGGCTGGGGGCCGTCGCTTCCGGAATGACAATGGTGTGCTGACAGAGGGGGTCTGACATGTCTCTGCTGAATTCGGCGATCGGCGAACAGCCCGTCGTGTCCATCAAACTTGCGTCCACGTCGGACGAGCTCATGCAGTGCTTCGCGCTGCGCTCGGCCGTGTACATCGGCGAGCAACAGTGCCCGTATGCCGAGGAGTTCGACGGCAACGACTTCACCGCCACGCATCTGATCCTGTACGTCGACGGCGAGCCCGCCTCGTCTATGCGGCTGCGCTGGTTCGGCACCTTCGTGAAGTTCGAACGCGCCGTCATCCTGAAGCGCTACCGGTCGATGGGCCTGTTCATTCCCTTCACCCAGTGGGCGATGGAGTTCGCGCGCAAGAAGGGCTACAGCCGCGTCTACCTGCACTCGCAGCATCGCCTGTGGCCGATCATGGAGCGCCAGGGCTTCAAGAAGGTGGACGACAAGATCTTCCACTTCTCCGATCACGAATACGGCGCCTACTACGTCGACCTGAAGGTCGACGAGAAGGAAGCCCCCACGATGTACAGCGATCCGCTGCTGCTCAACCGTCCGGAGGACCAGCTCGATCGGCCGGGCATCCTCGAACAGTCGACCGAGCGCGGCGCCACCAACCCTGGCGCCGGCTGGTCCGAGCGCCGTGCGAATTGAGGGGAACTGACATGACAACCGTGAAGCAATCGATCGGCGGCGAGGCCCTGACCACCAAGCTGGCGATGAAGATGGAGGATTCCATGCAGGCGTTTGCCGTGCGGGCCGCCTGTTTCATCGGCGAGCTGGACGTGCCGTACTCCGAGGAGTTCGACGGCCACGACTTCGGCGCCACCCATGTGATCGCCTATGTCGGCGACGAGCCGGTCGGGGCCGTGCGCGTCCGCTGGTTCCAGTCCTTCGCCATGCCGGAGCGGCTGGCGGTGATCCAGCGCTTCCGCGGCAACGCCATCGGCCAACTCCTGCTCGAGCGCTGCCGCAAGCTCGCCGAGACGCGCGGCTGCAACATGCTCTACGTCCAGGTCCTGCCGAACGACGTGAAATACTGGGAAAAGCAGGGCTGGCGCCGCTTGGTAGCCGAGGACGGCGGGGCGCCCAAGCGCATCGTCGCCATGGTCCGCGCGGTCGATCCGTCCAAGCCGTTGCCCGACGTCGAGGCGCCCGAATCGGTCGTCCTGCGTCCGGAACCCCAGCTCGACGCCTCCGGCCTGCCCCTCGGAACAGCCTCCAACTGACGCGAGACGAAACATTCTTCACCCGGTATGCTGCCTTTGATGGGAACAGGCAGCTTACAGTCGGGGGATGGATGAGCTTGTTCGATATCGTCGTGGAACCGAAGGTTCGACGACGGAGGGTGCGTCGGCCGCTTTCGAAGAAGAAGCGGGCGGCAGCGTTGTTTCGTGTGTGGCACGGACTGAATGATCTGCTCGAGGAGGCCGAACGCTTGGGCGACGGCGAACTCGTGCATTTCCTGTCGGTCGCGCAGTTGATGATCGAGGACAAGGTGACGACGGCCACGTCCGGCATCGCCGCTGCGTTCGAGACGGTCGACACGAGCCGGCCGAACTGAAGATCTTTCCCTCCCCCGTCGGACGGGGGAGGGAGTTTTCTTGACATTAATTGCGAAATGCGCAATATTTGCTTCCGGGGACCCGGACCCTTTGGCGTGAGCCAGAAAGCGCGGGGGCCGCAGGAGACGCCGGACGATGGGCCGGATCGAGCGCCGCGCGTGGTTAAGATTTAGGCGGTCCCCTTAGATTCCCGTTATTTAAACGGTGACCTTTCGTAACCGCCCTCAAAGGGACCGCGCGCATCCTGCGCGCTCATGGCGTTGAGC
>CAIKZO010000105.1 GCA_903832005.1 Enhydrobacter aerosaccus
CCTGGAGGCCCGCGGCCCCAGAAGATTCCCGCCTCGCTTTCCACAAGATCGCGGAGCCATAGTGCCTCCGTGGCCATCGCCGATTTCATCCATCTCAAAGTCCGTTCCGCCTATTCGCTCACCGAAGGCGCGAACAAGGTCGACAAGGTCGTGGCGCTTGCCAAGGAGCAGGCGATGCCGGCGGTCGCGATCACCGATCGCGGCAATCTGTTCGGCGCGCTGGAATTCGCGCAGTACGCTTCAAAAGGCGGCATCCAGCCGATCATCGGCTGCGATCTCGCGATTCGCCGCGAAGAAGAAAGCGGCGTCAGCTCGAACAGCAAGATCGTGCTGGTCGACTGGCTGACGTTGCTGGTTCAGAGCGAGCAGGGCTATCTCAACCTGATGCGGCTGGTCAGCCGTGCCCATCTCGAATTCAAGATCGGCTCGGTGGCAGCGCTGCCGATGTTCGAACTGGAGGGCTACACCGAAGGCTTGCTCGCCCTGACTGGAAGCCCGGACAGCACGCTGGGCCGCATGCTGGGAAGCGGGCAGATACCTGCCGCCACCCACCAACTGGAGCGGCTGCAGAAGCTGTTCGGCGACCGGCTGTATATCGAGCTTCAGCGCCATGGCGAGGACAGCGAGCGGCGGATCGAAGGCCCGCTGCTGGATCTTGCCTATGCCAAAGGCATCCCCTTTGTCGGCACCAACGACGTGCATTTCCCGAAGAAGACGATGTACGAGGCGCACGACGTGCTGCTTTGCATCGAGCAGGGTGTGCATATCGACGATCCGAACCGGCGGCGCCTGACGCCCGAGCATTATTTCAAGTCGGCGGCCGAGATGCGCGAGGTCTTCGCCGACCTGCCCGAGGCCTGCGACAACACCCTGGTCGTGGCGCAGCGCTGCGCCTACATGCCGGCACCGCGCAAGCCGATCCTGCCGAGCTACACCAAGCTCGAGGGCCGCTCCGAGGGCGAGGCGCTGCGGGCATTGGCGCGCGGCGGTCTCGACGAGCTGAACGGACTGGGCCGGCTCGCGGCCGACATCGACTTCAAGAAGTACGAAGAGCGGCTGGTCTACGAACTCGACATGATCGAGAAGATGGGCTTCGCCGGCTACTTCCTGATCGTGGCCGACTTCATCCAGTGGGCCAAGGACAACGGCGTGCCGGTCGGGCCGGGCCGCGGTTCGGGCGCCGGCTCGCTGGTCGCCTGGTCGCTCAAGATCACCGACCTCGATCCGCTACGCTGGGGCCTGCTGTTCGAACGCTTCCTCAATCCGGAACGCGTATCGATGCCCGACTTCGATATCGACTTCTGCCAGGACAAGCGCGACCGCGTGATCCGCTACGTGCGCGACGAGTACGGCCACGACCGGGTCGCCGCCATCATCACCTTCGGCAAGCTGCAGGCGAGGGCAGTGCTGCGCGACGTCGGCCGCGTGCTGGGCATGCCCTACGGCCAGGTCGATCGCATCTGCAAGCTAGTGCCCAACAATCCGGCCAAGCCCGTGACCCTGGCCGAAGCGTGTCAGACCGAACAGTTGCTGAAGGATCAGTACGGCGCCGACGAGGAGATCAAGCGCCTGATCGACCTCGCGCTGCAACTCGAGGGCCTTTATCGCAACGCCTCGACCCATGCCGCGGGCGTGGTGATCGGCGACCGGCCGCTGGAGCAGCTCGTGCCGCTCTACCGCGATACCGAGAGTAAGGAGTCGCTCCCCGCCACCCAGTTCAACATGAAGTGGGTGGAGACGGCGGGCCTGGTGAAGTTCGACTTCCTCGGTCTCAAGACGCTGACCGTGATCGAGAAGGCCTGCGACCTGATCGGGCGTGACAAGATCGATATCGCCAAGCTTCCGCTGGACGACAAGAAGACCTTCGAACTGCTGGCTCGAGGCGACGGCTCCGGGGTGTTCCAGCTGGAAGGCAACGGCATGCGCGACGTGCTGCGCAAGATGAAGCCGGACAGGTTCGAGGACATCATCGCCGTCGTGGCGCTCTATCGCCCGGGCCCGATGGAAAACATCCCGAGCTACATCAAGCGCAAGCATAAGGAAGAGGAGCCGGACTACCTGCATCCGCTGCTCGAGGGGATCCTGAAGGAAACCCACGGCATCATGATCTACCAGGAGCAGGTGATGCAGATCGCCCAGGTCCTGTCCGGCTATTCGCTGGGCGGCGCCGATCTGCTGCGCCGCGCCATGGGCAAGAAGATTCAGTCCGAGATGGATGCCCAGCGGCAGAGCTTCATCGAGGGCGCGGAGAAGAACGGCGTCAAGAAGGACAAGGCCTCGTCGATCTTCGATCAGGTCGATCGCTTCGCGGGCTACGGCTTCAACAAGAGCCATGCCGCCGCCTATGCGTTGGTCTGCTATCAGACGGCCTATCTCAAGGCCAATCATCCGGTCGAGTTCTTTGCCGCCACGATGACGCTCGACATGGGCAACGTCGAGAAGCTGAACGGCTATCGCCGCGACCTCGACAAGATCGGCGTCGATCTGCTGCCGCCCGATGTGACGCGCTCGTCCGCCGAGTTCGCCGTCGAGAAGACGGCGGAAGGCAAGAAGGCGATCCGCTATGCGCTCTCCGCCATCAAGGGCGTGGGCCGCGAGGCGATGAACCGCCTGGTCGAGGAGCGCGAGACGAACGGTCCGTTCAAGACGCTGTTCGACATCGCGGAGAGACTCGACCAGAGGGTGATCAACAAGCGCCTGCTGGAGAACCTCGCCAAGGCCGGCGCCTTCGAGGGGTTGAACAAGAACCGAGCGCAGACCTTCGCCACGATCGAGGCATTGACGCGCCATTCGGCGGCGACCCACGAAGCGCGTGGCAGCAACCAGAACAGCCTGTTCGGCGACGACACGGCACAACGCCGGCCGCAGCTTCCCAAGGTGACGGACTGGGCGCCGATGGAGAAGCTGCAGAACGAGTTCGCCGCCATCGGCTTCTATCTGTCGTCTCATCCGCTTGCGGTCTACGAGCGCAGTCTGCAGCGGTTGGGTGTCTGCCGTTCGGCCGACCTGCAGGCGCAACTGGCGCGCGGCGCACCGGGGCGCATCAAGCTCGCGGGCACCGTGATCGATCGCTCCGAACGGACGTCGGCCAAGGGCAACCGCTTTGCCTTCGTTCAGTGCTCCGATCAGTCCGGCGCCTTCGAATTCATGGTGTTCAGCGAGATCCTGAGCAGCAAGCGGCCGTTGCTCGAACCAGGGCAGGCGATCCTGATCTCGGTCGACGGGCGCTTGGACGGAGAACAAGTGAAGCTGTTGGCGCAGCAGGTCGAGAAGCTCGAGGACGCGGTCGCCAACTCGGTGGCAGGATTGCGCATCAGCATTTCCGATCCGTCGGCGCTCGAGGCCATTCGCAAGACGCTGGAAGGCAAGAAGGGCCGGGGCCGCGTTGCTCTGGTCGTGCCCCTGCAGGAAGAGACCGAAGCCGAGGTCACTTTGCCTGGCACCTACTCGATCGCGGGCGGCCTGCGCGACATCATCGGCATGCTGCCGGGAGTGACGCAGGTCGAGGAAATTTGAGCCGCCAGCCCGGCCTGTTCGAAGAGCCTGCGGCGCCCCCGCGCAAGAAGCCATCCGCGGGCGAGGTTCTACCGTCGTGGGATACGCCTTTGCTCGGTGCGCCGCCGTTGCCGCCGGAGATCAGGCTCGGCACCTCGTCGTGGTTCTTCCCGGGCTGGCGCGGCCTCGTCTACGAGGGCGTCTATCCGCAGCCGGCGCTCAGCAAGAAGGGGCTTGCCGCCTATGCCCAGATCCCGCTGCTGCGCACGGTCAGCCTCGATCGCACCTTCTACGCGCCGATCACGACGATCGAATATGCGCGCTACGCCACGCAGGTCCCGAACGGCTTCAGCTTCGTCGTGAAGGCGCCGGCTCTTGTCTGCGATGCCGTGATGCGCGACGAAGACGGACGGGGGAAGGTCGCCAATCCGCATTTCCTCGATCCCGCGATCGCCGCGCGCGAATTCGTCGTGCCGTGTCTCGAAGGGTTGGGAGACAAGGCTGGACCTATGGTCTTCCAGGTCTCGCCGTTGCCGCGCGGGCTGGTCGAGGAGGCCGCGATGACGATCGAGCGTCTGGCGGCGTTCTTCGCGGCCTTGCCCAAGGAGCTGGGCGGCCGCCGTCCGATCTATGCGCTCGAACTGCGCAATGCCGAACTGCTGACTCCGCGCCTGATGCGCATGCTGTCGGGGCAGGGCGTGCGCTACTGCGTCGGCCTGCACGACCGCATGCCCGAGGTCGAACGGCAGGCGGTGGCGCTCAAGGTGCTCGACGGGGAGACGCCGGGGGACCTGGTGGTGCGCTGGAACCTCCACCGGGGTTTCCTCTACCAGGCGGCCAAACAGCGCTACGACCCGTTCGACAGGCTGGTCGACGAGGATATCGAGACCCGCCGGATCCTGGCCCGGTTGGCGGCGGACGCCTTCAAGTCCAAGCGCCGGGTGTGGATAACCGCCAACAACAAGGCTGAGGGCAGTGCGCCTCTGTCCCTGCTCAAGCTCGCCGAGGAGATCGCGCAGGCGCTGTGACGCGTAATAAAATTGCGCAGAGGGGGTGGCGGAATCCGAGACAAATCGCGTAAAAGCCTTATGTCATCGGCATCGAGGGTGTCTCAGAAAGTGGAGACAGTGTCTCTTGCTTTCCCGGCCTTTACCCCCTAAAACCACGCCCAATTCGCACGCGGGTTTGCGGTCGACGGGGAGACATCCCGCCGCTCGCTCCGGTGTTCCCCACCCGGGGGACGACGCCCGCGGAGGCTCAACCGGAAAAGGAGAACGGCATGGCTATGCCGACATTTACGATGCGTCAGTTGCTGGAAGCGGGTGTCCACTTCGGTCACCACACCCGGCGTTGGAACCCCAAGATGAAGCCGTACCTGTTCGGGGTGCGCAACGGGGTCCATATCATCGACCTCACCAAGACCGTGCCGCTGCTCGAGCAGGCCCTGATCCAGGTGCGTCAGGTCGTGTCCAACGGCGGCCGCGTGCTGTTCGTCGGCACCAAGGCTGCCGCCTCGGAGCGCGTTGCCGAAGCCGCCAAGCGTTGCGGCCAGTACTACGTCAACCACCGCTGGCTGGGCGGCATGATCACCAACTGGCAGACCATCTCTGCCTCGATCAAGCGCCTGCGCGAGCTCGACGAGCGCCTGTCGGGCGACGTGGTCGGCCTCACCAAGAAAGAGCAGCTCGACCTGACGCGCGAGCGCGACAAGCTCGAGCGGTCGCTGGGCGGCATCAAGGAAATGGGCGGCACGCCCGACATGCTGTTCATCATCGACACCAACAAGGAAGCGATCGCAGTGCAGGAAGCGCGCAAGCGTGGCATTCCGATCGCGGCGGTGCTCGACAGCAACTCCGATCCGGACGGCGTCGATTTCCCGATCCCGGGCAACGACGACGCGATCCGCGCCGTGTCGCTCTATTGCGAACTGATCTCGGGCGCCGTGCTCGACGGCATCCGTGCCGAGATCGCGGCTTCGGGTGGTGACGTGGGCGCGCTCGACGAGCCGCCGGTCGAAGAAGTTCCCGCCGCCGCCGAAGGCGCGGGCGCCGAGGCATCGCCGGCCGAGTAACCGGCCCCCTCTGGCAAGAAGAATACGGGGCCGGTCGCAAGACCGGCCCTTACTTTACTGAATGGAGCTAAGCATGGCTGAGATCACCGCATCGCTCGTCAAGGAACTGCGCGAAAAGACCGGCGCAGGCATGATGGATTGCAAGAAGGCACTGGGCGAGGTCCAGGGCGACGTCGAGAAGGCCATTGATTGGCTGCGCACCAAGGGTCTGTCGGCCGCCTCGAAGAAGGCCGGCCGCGTCGCCGCCGAAGGTCTCGTCGGGCTTGTGGTCGCTGATAGGGTCGGCGCAGTCGTCGAAGTGAACGCGGAGACGGATTTCGTCGCGCGCAACGTGACCTTCCAGGAATTCGTCACCGGCCTTACTGCCGCCGCGCTGACAGTGGGTGATTCGGTCGATGCGCTGAAGGCTGCCAAGGTTGGCGGTGGCGATACC
>CAIKZO010000106.1 GCA_903832005.1 Enhydrobacter aerosaccus
CATCCCCTCCGCCATTTATACGAGCAACCTATTGAATTCACAGTGATTTCTGTGATGGCGTGCTCGGTGCGCACAAATCTAGGCGCGACTGAGTTTCCTTGTGATAGGTGCCGCGGCGGTGTCGCTTCTTCAGCGCAGAATCAGATGGCAGATCGACTGCCAGTTCAAAACGCCATCCTTACAAGCATCCATGCCGCTCACGAAGAATGTGATTTGAGATACGCCGCCTGGCTTAAGATTGCCCGGGCAAACCTTGGCCATTCCGGCGTCGCTGCCTGTCCGCTTGATGACGACAGCAGCCACGACACATGCGTTGCCCTTCTTGCCGCCGATATTGTGGAATGTGCAGGTGCCGCTGCCCAGGCCGTTAATCGAACATTCATTCTCAATATTTGCGGGTTGCCGTAGGGGCGATAGGTCGGTGGTGAAGACTACCGCCGCTGACGCAATCGCAGCGGCGCAATCAGCGTGATAAATGCTCCGACCACGCCGATTTCTATCTTGATGCTCATGTGAATTCCCCCGCGGGGACCTTTGCAACCAGCCGTGCAGCGTCAAGCGCGGCGACCTCGGCCTGGCAGAAAGCAGCCCGCCGAAGCGGGCCGCCCTTGCGCAAGACCTGAACGGCCGATCTCCCGTTCACTGCCGCGACAACACCTTCGCCGGCGACCGCCGCAGATCTCCGACCATTTTCCCGAGCATCGTTCGGAGCGCATCCTCCTCCTCGTCGACGGCGAGGAAATATTGCAGCTTTATACGAATATCTGCCACGGACCTTGCCGGCGTCGTCTCGAGGAGCAGGGCCGCTTCTTGGCGCTGTCGAAAGGCCTCATCGCTGATTGCCTTCAGCGCATCCATGCCATAGCTCTCATCTATCGCACGGCACCTTGATTGCCACGCCCGCCAGGCTTCAAGTGCGTTGTAATGGTGATCGAATTCTTCGCGCTTGGCTTTACCGCAGATTTCGATGAGCACCGGCGCGTGATCCGCGATCGGCTCATCGACTCTCCAGTTTTTCAAATGCTTGTTAAGCAGCAGTATTCTTTCGACTTCTGTTGTAGGTTTCGGATACTGGCGGCGCGCGGCGAGTTGCGCCTGATACAATCGGCGCTTCCTTTCACTCTCGATCTGATAGAGACCGCGGAATGCTCGCCATAGTGACGCCAGGTCCGCGCCCGGACGTCGCCGGTTAGATGAAGGCTTGGTCATGATCAGCTCCCTCGCTGGTGGTGAGATCCGGCGCAATGATGATCCAGGCTGCCGCTCGGCTCTATTTCGTGATATCATGACCTCATGGCTAGATCGATTCGCGATATCACGAAATCTCCAAAGGCGCGGGCAAAAGGAACTGGCGAGCCCGTATTGGTCAGATTGCAGCCCGAGCTTGCCGCCCCTCTCGACGAATGGCGGCGTTGGCAATCCGACCTTCCATCGCGGGCCGAAGCGATACGCAGGCTCATCGAGCTCGGCCTCAAAGCGAAGGCGGGCAAGCGGTAAAGCGCGTACCGGCGCGTGCCAGATAGCCCCGCCAACGCCCGGAAAACGCCCGTAGAGAGGCCCCGGCGATTAACGGGAATTCCCCGGCATTAGACAGCAAACGCACCTGACGCCTCTGAATGGAGGCAGTCATGTGGGCAGCAATATTTCTGCACGGTGGGGGGATATATTCTCTGGCGTTCCGTATCAGGTTGTAGGAGCAATGGCTCCGACGACCACTCTCGGGGGAATCGATATGAAACTCTATGTAGGCGCCACTCTGCTTTTCGCCGCCGGCGCGGCACTCTCCGCTCAGCCGGCGCTATCGCAAAGCGCCGCGGGCGGTGCTCATGGAGCTGGAGCGACGGCCTCGCCGCAGCAGATGAACCGAACCGGTTTCCCCAATTTGCCCAGCACTGTAGATCCCGCTGCGGTCGCGCCCGCTCCCGGCCCTGTGACGAAGCCGGCCGACAAACAGCAGCAAGGCGCGACTGGCGCTCCTGGCAAGGCCGACAGCGACGTTTACCGTGCCAACGCATTCGCGATCAAAAAAGACGCCAAGGCCCCCGCGGGCGGCCCCAAACAGGAGCCCTCGAAAGCTCCGCTGCCTGCAGGCTACGCGTATGACGCGAACGGCCGTATCGGGTTCCTCGGCGGCGGTGACGCTGGCGGCAAAACCGGCAATGGCGGTGCACTCCCTACGCTCTCTTCGAAAGACGCATCACTCTCGCACTATCTGGCAGACAAGGACTTGGGTCCGGTAAAAGCCGGGACGAATGCAGGACGATAGCGGGATGTGAGCTAGCCGTCGTTCGCGGCCGGCGGTGGCTCGGCTGCACGAATGTCTTCCGGCAATTCGATCTCCGCGCGGTTGGATTTCTCGGCGTTCGCCGTCGCAGTCATGAGCTCGAATAGCTTGGCGGTGATTGTCCGCGTCCAAGCTTCGACCTGGGCGTCCCATCCATAGGGCTGTAGGCGCAGGATCCTGTCCGCTTCCGATTCGACGAGCTTCGAGAGGTTCGCGTCGGTCATGTGAGCCTACTTCGAGTTCTGGCGCTTCAACTGCGCGGTGAGATCGGAGATCTGTTGGGTTTGCGTATCCATTCAAATCTCACGAGGAGGCGGTGGCTCTGCTGAGGAAATTGGGGTCGCGGTGCTCCATCTCTGGGAGCGTGGCTTTCCGCCACCGATCCTGGCGTCGAAGTGGATCGAGTTGCGAAATGCCGTAGTGCATCGTGGCGCTATCCCCACTCGCGCCCAAGCGTTGGCCTACGGACAGGCCACTCTTGACGTAGTAGCTCCGGTCCTTGAAGGGCTATTGAAAGAAAACGCTGAGCATGTTGGCAATGTGACGATAGCCCACTTGTTCGCTCAAGGCCGAGCAGCGACCGAAGCCGAACGAGTTGCGACGTTGTCTGCCCCAATGCCTCTGAGTCTCGTTCGAGGCGATCCGCAGCCCATTTTAATCGAGTACATTAGTATTATTGTGAAAAGGCGCTCTCTCGGTTTGTGAGGTTGAAAGGTTCATCTGCGCTGCTGCCCGCGCGGGAACGTGAGGAACTCCGCCGGTGTCGTCGATAACTCGTGCTTGCTGCCGCGAAGTTGCGTGCTCAGTACGCACCCCGGATGTTTCAAACGTGTCCGCCTCCTCCACCGTCAGGCGATCTTGCGCAAGCCCTGCGCAGGCGAAGGATGCAGTGGGGCCGACGATATTTCTCATCGTTGCATCAAGGGCTTGGCGGGTACACGCGATACATTCACGTACACCGAATACACTTCGAGACACGTCAAGTTTCGCGACCTCTGTTAGCTTCGTCGTCGAGCCAATTGAGGCTCGTCGTCGTCGAGTTTGGTGTCGCCTACCCCAGATAGCGCGGGACCAATTGATACTTTGGATACATTCGTTAGGAGATTTCCATGCTGTCTATTTTCCGCAAGCTCATGAAGAACGAACACGGCGCCACCGCCATCGAGTACACGCTGATCGCCTCCCTGATCGCCGTCGCCGCCATCACTGCGATCGGCAGCGTCAGCACCAAGATGAACGGCGTGCTCGGTAACGTCTCGAACTCCATCCAGTAATTTCGGTCACAGAAGTTGCGACAGCAGTCGGGCGGCCGAAACGGGGCCGCCCGATTTGCGTTTTGGGGGCGGGACTCGCGCGTTTCCGGGCGCTCCCCGATACAACACATACGACGCTTACAATTCGGTCCGAGGAATTGCTTCACGACCTCGTTAGAGTGACCGCGAGCCAATTACGGTTCGACGTGTCGAAAAGCAGGGCCGCCCGACCCCAGATCGAGCGGCCAGGCCCGAGGTCAAGGAAAGTCATTCGTTAGGAGATACAAATGCTGTCCATTTTCCGCAAGCTGATGAAGAACGACCGTGGCGCCACCGCCATCGAGTACACGCTGATCGCCTCGCTGATCGCCGTCGCCGCCATCACGGCGATGGGCAAGGTCGGCACCAAGATCAGTGGCGTGCTCGGCAACGTGTCGAACGCGATGGGCTGATCTTCGCCTAAATCGCAGAGAGAAAAAGAGCGGGCGGCCCGGCGACGGGCCGCCCGTTTCTGCGTTTGCGGCCGTCCCGTCCTCGCACCAAGCCCCACTTGCCGCTAAGCTGCCTCCCAAGAAGACGTGGAGGAACACTCAATGACGACCGGTACCGTCGACTATGAAGTCATCGTCATCGGTGCAGGTGTGGGCGGCATATACCAGATCAAGCGGCTGGCGGATCTCGGCATCAAGGCCGCGGTGCTGGAGCTGGCGGGGGATCTCGGCGGCACCTGGTACTGGAACCGCTATCCCGGCGCGCGCTTCGATTCCGAGAGCTATACCTACGGCTACTCCTTCTCAAAGGAGCTGCTGGAGGAGTGGCACTGGAAGGAGCGCTTCTCGGGCCAGCCGGAGAACCTGCGCTACCTGAACTACGTCGCCGACAAGTTCGACCTGCGCAAGCACATGCAGTTCAACGTGCGGGTCGAGGCGGCGCACTTCGACGATAAAGAGACGCTGTGGCGGCTGAAGCTCTCCGACGGGCGCACACTGACGTGTCGTTTCATGATCATGACCACAGGACTGCTGTCGCAGCCGACGCTGCCGCGGCTGGAAGGCATGGACTCCTTCAAGGGACGCTCGTTCCACACCTATTACTGGCCGCAGGAGCCGGTCGACCTCGCGGGCAAGAAAGTCGCCGTGATCGGCGGCGGCGCCACCGCCATCCAGGTGATCGGCGAGATCGCCGACAAGGTGGGCGACCTCACCGTGTTCCAGCGCCGGCCGAACTGGAGCGCGCCGCTGAACAACAGTCCGATCTCCGAGGAGGAGATGGCCGACATCCGCCGGCGCTACGATGAAATCTTCGCTGCCTGCGCGCGTTCACCCGGCGGCTTCGTGCACGAGCCCGATCGGCGCGGCTTCTACGAGGTCTCCCGCGAGGAGCGGGTGGCGTTGTGGGACAAGCTCTATGACGAGCCGGGCTTCGGCATCTGGCTCGCCAACTTCCGCGAGATCTTCATGGATGAGGCGGCCAATGCCGAGCTCTCCGAATACATCGCCGAGCGCATCCGGCGACGGGTGAAGGACCCGAAAGTTGCCGAGAAGCTGATCCCCAGGGATCATGGATTCGGCATCCAGCGCGTGCCGATGGAGACGCGCTACTTCGAGGCGTTCAACCAGCCCAACGTGCACCTCGTCGACCTGCGCGAGACGCCGCTGGAGAGGGTGACGGAGAAGGGGTTGAAGACCACAGGCAAAGAGGGGGCGCACGAGTACGACTTCGACGTGATTGTCTATGCGACGGGCTTCGACGCCATCACCGGTGCCTTCGATCACATCGATATTCGTGGCACCGGCGGCCAGACCCTGCGCGACAAGTGGCGGGACTCCTGCTCGACCTTCCTCGGCATGATGGTGCACGGCTTTCCCAACATGCTGATGCCGGCTGGCCCGCAGAGCGGCTCGGCCTCGACCAACTATCCGCGCGGCATCGAGACCGGCGTCAACTGGTGCACCGATTTTATCGAGCGCATCCGAGCCGACGGCAAGACGCGCTTCGAAGCGACCGCCGAGGCGGAGGCGCGCTGGACCCAGCATGTGGTGGGCATGTATTCGGTCATGCTGATGCGCAAGGCCAAGGGCTGGTTCACCGGCTACAATTCCAACGTGGCGGGCCACGAGGAAGGCAAGGTGCGCTACTTCGTCTATAATGGCGGTGCGCCCAAATACATCGAGCGCATCAACCAGGTGGCCGCCAACGGCTACGAGGGTGTCCAGTTGGGCGTCGTTTTGGCAAAGGCATCGTGATGGAAAGCTTCGACTACGTGATCGTGGGCGCCGGTTCGGCCGGCAGCGTGTTGGCCAGCCGCCTCAGTGAGGACAACAAGACCACCGTCTGCGTGCTCGAGGCGGGGCCGTCGGACTGGCATCCGTTCATCCATATCCCGGCCGGCTTCATGTACACGCTGGTCAATCCGCGGGTGAACTGGCTCTACTCGTCGGAGCCCAGCGAATGGACCGGCGGCCGCCGTATTGCGGCACCGCGCGGCAAGACCCTGGGCGGCTCGAGCTCGATCAACGGCCATATCTACAATCGCGGCCAGCGCCTGGATTTCGACGGCTGGGCCCAGCGCGGCAACCGCGGCTGGGGGTACGCCGATGCGCTGCCGTACTTCCGCCGGACCGAGAACCGGATGGCCAGTGCCAACGACGCCGATCCGACCTTTCGCGGCAGCGACGGCGCGCTGCCGATCACCGATCTCGAATGGCGCGATCCCCTGTGCGAGGCCTTCATCGAGGGCGCGGTGCAGATGGGCATCCCGCGCAACAAGGACTACAACGGCACGCAGCAGGCGGGCGTGAGCTATGTGCAGCGCATCATCCGCAACGGCCGCCGGGTCAGCGCGGCGCGTGGCTACCTGCATCCGGCGATGGGCCGGCCCAATCTCTCGGTGCGCACACATGCGCATGCGTCCAACCTGATCCTCGAGGGCAAGCGGGCCGTGGGCGTGCGCTATCTCAAGGGCGGGAAAGGCGGCACGCCGGTCGAGGTGCGGGCCACCAAGGAAGTGATCCTATGCGGCGGCGCGGTGAACTCGCCGCAGCTCCTGCAGATCTCGGGCATCGGTCCGGCACCGCTCCTGAAGTCGCTGGGCGTCGAGGTGAAGCACGCGCTGGCCGGCGTGGGCGAAAACCTGCGCGACCATTATGCGCCGCGCTTCGTGGCGCGGGTGAAGGATGCCGAGACGATCAACGAGAAGTCGAAGGGCATTCCGCTCGTTCGCGAGGTGCTGAAATACGCGTTCGGACGGCAGAGCATCCTCGCGCTGAACCCGACCCTGATCTACGTGTTCTGGAAGTCCGATCCGAACGTCGAGAACTACGACCTGCAGTTCACCTTCACGCCGGCGAGCTACAAGGAGGGCGTGCAGTCGACGCTCGACGATTTCCCCGGCATGACCATCGCGTCGTGGCAGCAGCGGCCGGACAGCACCGGCTATGTGCGCGCCAAGACCGCCGATCCGTTCGCCGCGCCGATCATCCAGCCGAATTACCTGGCGGCCGAAAGCGACCGCCGCGTGCTGCTGGCCGGCATGAAGATCGCCCGCAAGCTGATCTCGTCGCAGCCGCTGCAGAAATTCTACGAGCGCGAGGAGTTTCCGGGCTCGGAGAAGCAGAGCGACGACGAACTGCTGACGGCCGCCAAGCAGCGCGGCACGACCACCTTCCATCTGATGGGCACCTGCCGCATGGGGCCCGAGAACGATCCGACGTCGGTGGTCGACGACCAGCTGCGGGTGCGCGGCATGCAGGGGCTCCGGGTGGTCGACGCCTCGATCATGCCGACCATGCCCTCGGCCAACCTCAATGCCTCGGTCCTGATGATCGCCGAAAAAGCCGCCGACATGATCCGCGGCAAGGCCCCGCTGGAGGCGGTTAAACTCGCCGACTGATATCAATGATATCAATGATATCATTGATATCGGGGGGTGGGGGAAAATGAGACAAAGCGGCTAAAAGCCTTGTGCCATAGCTATCGGAGGTGTCCCGGGATTTGGGACATCCAGCCTATTCGAGCTTGATGTTGGCGTCCTTGATCAGCTGGCCGAGCAGGGTGCGCTGGCCGGCGAGCCACTGCTTGAAGTCGGCGGGCGTGTCGGCGACCAGGATGGCGCCGGAGGCGTCGAGCCGTTCCTTCACCTTGGCATCCTTGATCGCTTCGGCGCAGAGCTCCTGCATGCGGGTGACGATCTCGGCCGGCACGCCGGTGGCGGCAAACAGGCCGTTCCAGTCGTTCATGTCGAAGCCGGGGAAGCCGGACTCGGCGATGGTCGGCACGTCGGGGAAGATCGATACGCGCTTCTCGCTGGTGACCGCCAGGATACGGCAAGTTCCCGCCGAGTAAGGAGAGCGGATCGACGAGGTGGTGATGATCACCGAGTCGATTGCGTTGGCGCCGATGTCGCGCGCGGCGTCGGCGCCGCCGCGATAGGGGGCGTGGATCAGCTTGATGCCGGCCAGCTTCTGCAACTGCTCGCCGGCCATGTGCGCCATGCCGGCGGCCGGCGGCGTGCCGAAGCCGATCGTGCCCGGCTTCGCCTTGGCCGCATCGATGTATTCCTTGAGCGTCTTGGCCGGGAAGTCCTTCTTCACGGCCAGGACCTGCGGGAAGTCGGCCAGGCGGGTCACCGGGATCCAGGTCTTCTCGTAGTTGAACGGGATGTCCTTGATCAGGAATTCGTTGGTGATCTGGTTGGCGGCATCGACCAGGAAGGTCATGCCGTCACGCGGCGCCTGCATCACCGCCGTCTCGGCGACCAGCGAATTGCCGCCGGTCCGATTGTCGATGATGACCTGCTGGCCAATGATGTCCGACACGCGCGCGCCCACGTTGCGGGCCACCGTATCGGCGGCGCCGCCCGCGGCGTAGGCCACGACCCAGCGCATCGGGCCGTTCGGCCACTTGGCCTGGGCCCAGCCGTGCCGCGCCAGGAAGGGCGCAGCAAGGCCGGCGGCGAGGAGAGCGCGGCGTGTCGGTTTCATCTCAGACCACCAGTTCGGGAACGACCCACAACGGCGCCTCGCCACGCGCGATGCGCTGGACGTTGTCGAAGCCGTTGCGCAGGCGGGTGATGTTGCTCTCGAACGTCGGGCCGGCGAGGTGCGCGGTCAGGATGACGTTGTCGAGCTTGAGCAGGGGATTGTCCGGCGGGGTCGGCTCTTCGTCGAACACGTCGAGGCCAGCGCCGAACAACTGGTTCTTCGACAGCGCCTCGGTCAGCGCCTTCTCGTCGATCACCGGGCCGCGCGCGGTGTTCACGATCACCGCCGACTTCTTCATCTGTGCCAGTTCGGCCGCGCCCAGCATGTGGTGCGTGCTGTCGTTCAGCGGCACGTGCAGTGAGATGATGTCGGAGGTGCGCAGGATTTCCGGCAGCAGGCGGAAGCGGACGTTGAGCGCGTCTTCCTGCTCTTCCTTGAGGCGCGCGATGTCGTAGTAGTGGACCTTCATGCCGAAAGCCAACGCCAGCCGCGCGACCTTCTTGCCGATCGTGCCCATGCCGATGATGCCCAGGGTGCGATCGCGCACTTCGTGGACCTGCGGCGGGGAGTTGCCGTGCCAGCGGCCGCCGGTGACGTTGACATGCTGGGTGATCAGGCGGCGCGAGACCGCAAGCATCAATAGCATCGCGTGCTCGGACACCGCCGTCGAATTGGCGCCGCCGTTGGCGCAGAGCGGGACCTTGCTGGCGCGCGCGGCGTCGAGGTCGGCCTTGTCGTAGCCGGCGCTTAACAACTGGACGAGCTTGAGCTTGGGGGCATCCTTGTAAAGCTGCGGCTTCACATACTGCTGTACGAAGCCCACGAAGTAATCGGCGCCCGCGTAGGCCGCCTTCTGCTCGGGTGAATTATGCAGCGCCTTCACGATCTCGAACCCCTTGGGCGCGAGGTCGTCGACCATCGACAATGTGTCCTTCGGACCGACGACTAGAATACGTTCAACCATCTCAATGACCTCCGTTACGCGACTTTCTCGAGTTTCTGCAATGAGCGCAGGAATTTAGGCACCGGCACGCCCGGGAACGTGCTGGGCCAATTGGTGTAGCTGACTTCGCCGACATAGATGCTGTTCTTGGAGTCGACGGCGAGGCCGTGCGGCGACAGGAACTTGCCGGTCTCCTGGCCGGGACCGGCTTCGCCGCCCAGGCGGGCGATCGTCTTGCCCTTCTGGTCGACGATGGCGAGGCGCGGGCCGAGGTTGGTGTGCTTGGTGTTGACGGGCATGCCCGGTCCCAACTCGCCGATGATGAAGTTCGGGTTCTTGCCGCCGCAGCAATAGAGCGCGCAAGGCCGGTGCATGTTGTTCCACTGCGCTTCGTACTTGCCGTTGCCGTCGAACACCTGCACGCGATGGTTCTCGCGGTCGGCGACATAGACCCAGCCGTCCTCGTCGGTGACGACGTTGTGCACGATGTTGAACTCGCCGGGATCGGTGCCGGTCGTGCCCCAGCACATCAGGTGCTTGCCGTCGGGTGAGTATTTGTGGACGCGGCTGTTGCCGTAGCCGTCCGACACGTAGATCTCGCCCTTGGGCGAGAGCGCGGTATGGGTGCAGCGGTTGAACGGCTGGCCGCTCAGGAACGGCGCGGGCTGGTTGGGCACGCCGATTGTCAGCAGGATCTTGCCCTCGGTCGTGATCTTGCGGACCGTGTGATCGCCGTCGTCCGTGCAGTAGAGATTGTCGTCGCTGTCGATATGCAAGCCATGCGCGCGGCCGAACAGACCTTCGCCCCACGAGCGCAGGAAGTTGCCCTCGCGATCGAACACCATCATCGGGTGCTGGCCGCGATTGAAGACGTAGACGCGGTCCTTGCTGTCGCAGGCTACAGCCGCGACGTCGCGGAACTCCCAGCCATCGGGCAGCTTGGCCCAGTTCTCGACGACGCGGTAACGATGTTCTCCGGAACCCAGAATGACGCTCATTGCCCAAACCTCATGTCATCGTACTCGCGATCTTTTCCGCCACCATCAGGGTGGGGAAGTTGGTGTTGGCGCAGGGAACGATCGGGAAGACCGAGGCATCGACGACGCGCAGGCCCTGCACGCCCTTGACCCGGCCTTGCGTGTCGACGACCGACATCGGGTCGTCGGCGCGGCCCATGCGGCAGGTACAGGAGGCATGCCACACGCCGATCGTATTCTTCTTCACGAATTCCTCGAGCGCATCACCGTCGGTCATGACCTGGTCGAAGGTGAAGCCTTCGACCACGAAGTTCTCGATCATGTAGCGGCGCAGCGCCTGCGGCCCATCGAGCAGCTTGGCGATCACCGCGGTCAGCATCTTGTTCTTGTCGTTGACCACGCCGATCTTGCGCACCTTATCGGTGTAGGAGGCGGGGAAGGGCGTGTCGGCCACGGCCTTCACCATGTCGGTCATCTGCAGTGCCGCCATCTTGCGGAAGCCGAACATCAGCCGGTCGACGTCGCGCTTGTCGGACAGGAGATTGAACTCGACCACCGGCTCGGCCCGCGAATCGCGTGACGCGAGCTTCACCTGGCCGGTCTCGGAATAGGTGCGGTTGATGAAGGTGAGCAGCGAGGCGATCTGCTCGCCCACCGCATGCCAGGCCGACTTGTTGATCACCGCGGTGAACATGTCGCCCTTGGGAATGCCGGGCAGGCCCGAGGAGTAGCGGATGCCCAGCTGGATATGCCGCCGCGTGTGGTGGTGGTGCGGTTGCCGCGGCGGATGAAGGACGAGAGCGAGATCGACGGATGATCCATCAGCCGCTGGCCGACACCTTCGAGGCCCACGACCACCGGGATGCCCATGTCGCGCAGGTGGCCGACCGGGCCGATGCCGGCCCGCATCAGGTGCGCCGGCGAATGGATTGCGCCGGACGACAGGATCACCTCGTTGGCGCGGAACTCGGTCTCCTTGCCTGCGACCATGGCGGTGACGCCGACGCAGCGCGTGCCTTCCATGATCAGCGCCTTCACCTGCGTGTCGGTCGAGATCGTGAGGTTGGGGCGCTTGCGGGTCTCGGCGTCGAGATAGCCCATTGCGGCCGAGACGCGCTGCTCGGAGGCGTTGGAATGCGTGACCGGGAAATAGCCGTCGACAAACTCGCCATTCTGGTCGGGCAGAAAAGTCATGCCGGCCTGCTTGCAGGCCGCGGCGACGGCGGTGGCGTAACCGGTCCAGTGCTCGGGCGGGATGCGACGCACCGGAATGCGGCCGTCGGTGCCGTGCCATTTGTCGGTGAAGTCGAGGTCGCGCTCGACCTTCTTGAAGAACGGCAGGACATCGTCCCAGCCCCAACCCTCGGCGCCGCGGTTGACCCATTCGGCGAAGTCGGTCGGCGCGCCGCGGTTGGCCATCTGGCCGTTGATCGAGGAGCCGCCGCCCAGCACGCGCGCCTGCTCGTACTTGCGCAGCGGCGGACGGCTTTCGTGTGGGTTGTTGTGGCTCACGACCTGGGTCGTGACCTTGAGCTCGGTCCAATGGAAGCGGGGATCGAAGTAGGCGGTGCCGGAATAGGAGTCGCGGATTTCCGGCGGCTCCTGGCCGGGCGGCGTGTCCTGGCCGGCCTCGCATACCAGCACCTTGGTAGTGCCGCGGGCCGAGAGGCGGTTGGCCATGACCGAGCCGGCCGAGCCTCCGCCAACGATGATGTAATCGTACAAGAGCGTTTCCCCGTTTATTGCCCGCAGGCTAGCATGGTTGCGGGCGAAAGCGACGCTACCTAGTTTCGCCGGGGAGGTTTCGTATGCCGGATATCACAACCGCAAACAGCGACATCGCCACGCCGGAGCTCATGAAAGAGATCTCCGCCGCCTTCAACAGCCGCGACGTCGACCGCATCGTGTCGCACTTCACCGAGGACGCGACCTTCTGGCTGGCGCGCGGCCCGGAGCCGGTCGGCCGCACCCTCGCGGGCCGGGAAACGATCCGCAAGACGCTGGCCGATCGCTTCAAGGTGATCCCGGACATGCGCTGGGACCACAAGGAATATATCTACGCCGGCAACCGCGCGATCTCGGTCTGGACCGTGCGCGGCAAAGGCGCCGACGGAGAGGATTTGAACTATCAAGGCTGCGACATCTACACGTTTCGAGGCGGGAAGATCTGCGCCAAGGACACCTACTGGAAGATCGTCGAGAGCAAGGACCGTCTTTGAGAAGTACGCGGATAGCCGCGCTCGCTCTGGCGCTGATCACTGTCGGTGCAGGGGCCGGCCAGGCCCAGGACGCGCTCAGCCTCACGATCGTCGACTATGGAATTTACAAGCACCGGAAGGACGCCCAGCCCAACCCCAACTGGGAGGTGAGGCCGATCGGAAGTATTTGCCACGTTTCAACGACCCAGCGCGTGCCCACCGGCGACGGCTTTCAATTCGGCTTCCGCTTCCGGCTCCAGGGTCCCAAGAGGGGAACAGTCGTCAATCTCCTGCAGACGATCAGCTGGCCGGACACGACCAAGCAAACCAACCGTCCCACTCACATTGGCGGGATGAACTACATCGGCTGGACCAATCGGCAGTCGAAGCCTGGGACCTTGACATTTCAACTCGCGGCCGGTGCCCGGACACTCGCGTCAATCGCCTTCAGCCTGATCGATGGGATCGGCGTCGAGGGTGAACCCGACGAAAGCTCGAGCTGCTTCCAGGTTTCGAGCCGAGACATCGCAAAATTGCCCAAATTGGCCGCGCAACGCGATCTTCCGGCAGGCGTTCTACAGGCAGGAGGCTCGTCATGAAGCACATCCTGCTCATCCTCGCGCTCGCCACGATCACGAGTGCCGCGTCTGCCCAGGAAATCCAGTCAAACGACGCCGCGATGGCCGCAAAGCAGGACATCGAACGCGCCGGCTATCGCGATGTGCGTGGCCTGGCGCGGGATAACGACGGTGTCTGGCACGGCCGGGCATTGAAGGGCAGCACCGAGGTTCAATTGCTCGTCGAAGAGGACGGCGCGGTCTGGGTGAATACGCCTTAGGACAGTTCGCGGCGCACGATCGCCGCGCCCTCCGCGAGCGCCTTTAGTTTGCCGAAGGCCGTGGCGCGCGGCAGGTATTTCATCCCGCAGTCCGGCGCCGGCAGCAGCTTGTCGGGGCCGATGTGCTTCAGGCCGGCACGGATGCGCTCGGCAACTTTCTGCGGCGTCTCGATCGCGGGATCGCTGAGGTCGATGACGCCCAGCATCACCTTCTTGGGCGCCAGGTCCTTCAGCACGCCGAGATCGATCTTGGGCTGCGCTGATTCGATCGAGATCTGCTGCGCGATCGTGTCGGAGAGCTGCGGTAGGAAAGAGTAGCCCGTGGGCTTGAGGCCGGTGACGACGGCGGCATAGCCGAAGCAGAGATGCACGACCGTCGGCACGGTAATGCCCTGCAGCGCGCGATTGATCACCTTGACGGCGTAGCGGCTCGCTTCCTCGGGATTGTTGCGCAGCCACGGCTCGTCGAGCTGGATCACGTCGGCGCCGGCCTTCACCAGGTCGTGCGCCTCCGCGTTCACCGCTGCGGCGTAGTCCATGCACATCTCTTCATTGTCCTTGTAGAACTCGTTCTTCACCTGCTGGCCCATGGTGAAGGGGCCAGGCAGGGTGATCTTGGCGAGCTTGCTGGTGTTGGCTCGCAGGAACTGCATGTCGCGCAGTTCGACCGGCTGCGTCCGCTTGATCTTGCCGACGACCCGCGGCACCGGCGTGGTGTTGCCCGACTTGTTGGTGAGGACGAACGGGTTCTCGTCGTCGACGCCTTCGAGCGCCGTCGCGAAGCGGTTGGAATAGCTTTCACGCCGCACTTCGCCGTCGGTCACGATGTCGATGCCGGCGCGCTCCATGTCGCGGATGGCGAGCAGGGTGGCGTCGTCCTGGGCCTGCTCGAGATAGGCCTCATCGACCCGCCATAGTTCCTTGTAGCGCGTGCGGGGCACGATCTTGCTCAGCATAGCGCGATCCACCAGCCAGTCGGGCTGCGGATAAGAGCCGACGACGGTCGTCTGCAACAGGGTTTCGGCCATGGGTACGCTCCTCGTTTAGACCGGCGCAGGGGCCGGTACGGCAGGTGAAGATCCGGCGGCGCCGGGACGGCTCTGGCGGCCGGCAGTCTGCCAGACCAGCGTGCGCCTTTCGACGGCACGCGCCAACAGGTCGAACAGGATCGACAGAAGCAGGATCATCAGGATCGCGGCAAAGACGTGGGCGCTGTCGAGGATGGTGCGATAGCGGCTGACCAGATAGCCGATGCCGGCGGACGAGGTCAGCATCTCGGAGACAACGACGCCGATGATGGTGAGCGCTCCGCCCAGTCGCAGGCCGGTGAGTACCGTGGGGATCGAGGCCGGAATGATCACGCGGGCAATCTGCTGCGGCAGTGTGGCGCCCATGCTGCGGGCGGCCAGGATGTATTGCGGGTCGATGGTGCGGATGCCGGCGGCGGTCGACAGCATCACGGGAAAGAAGCCGTAGATGCCGGCGAAAGCGATCTTGGATTCCGAGCCGATGCCGAACCAGGCGGTAAAGATCGGATAGAGGATCACGATCGGTACAGCATAGAGGCTGGAAAAAACCGGCAGCATCAGCTTGCGCAAGGTGACGATGCCGCCGACCAGTGCGCCGGTCAGGATGCCCGCGCCACAGGCGATCAGCATGGCGATGCCGACTTCCGACAAAGTGACCAGCAACGCATCGAAATACTCTTCCCTTTGCGCCCACAGGGCCACGAGGGTCTTGGAGAGCGACGGCAGGAATAGTTCCGGCACCAGACCGGTTTGAGGCAGGCCTTCCCACAGCACGAGCAGCAGGACCAGGAGTCCCCAGCGGACGGTGGCGGGAGAGGGAAGGCGCATCGTCGGGCTCACTCAGGCTTGCGGATCTGCTGCCAGATCCGTTCGCGCAGCTTGCCGAATGTATCGGTGGCCATCATCTCGTATGTCCGGGGGCGCGGCAGATCGATGGTGATGCGGTCGATGATCCGGCCGGGGCGAGGCGACATGACCAGTACCTCGTCAGCGAGATAGACCGCTTCGGTGAGGCTGTGGGTGATGAACACGACGGTCTTGCGCGTCTTCGACCAGATGCGCAGCAGCTCATGGCCCATGGTCATGCGGGTCTGCTCGTCGAGCGCGGCGAACGGCTCGTCCATCAGCAGCACCGGCGGATCCTGCACCAGCCCGCGCGCGATCGAGACGCGCTGCTTCATGCCGCCCGACAGTTCGTGCGGGTAGCGCGCACCGAAACCCTTGAGACCGACAAGATTGAGCATTTCCTCGGCCCGGCGGCGGCGTTCCGCGCGAGGCGTGCCGCGGAGCGCCAACGGGAACTCGGTATTGTCGAGCGACGTCAGCCAGGGAAACAGGCTCGCTTCCTGGAAGACAACGCCGACGCGCGACGGATCCGGCGCCGTGATCGGCCGGCCATCGCACAGGATCGTGCCGCTGCTTTGGTGGCGCAGCCCGGCCAGCATCATCAGGAGGGATGTCTTGCCGCAGCCGCTGGGCCCCACGATGACCACGAACTTTCCGGGCTCGACGCTCAGCGAGATGTCCTGCAGCGCAGGCACACCGCCCTCCGCGCCGGAGTAGACGTGGCTGAGACGATCGACTTCGATAGCGCTCATGTGCGCCACCGTGAGACGCGGCCTTCGAGCAGGCGCACGGCTTCGTTGAACGAGATCGCGACCGCGGAAAGCAGGACGATGCCGGAGAAAAGCTCGGGCATCTGGTAATTCTCGCCCCAGTTGGAGATCAGATGGCCGATGCCGGTGCGCGAGGCATACATCTCGGCGATCATCACGCCGGTGAAGTTGAAGATCATCGAGATGCGCAGCGTCTCGAGCAACACGGGCATCATGCTGGGCACGTAGATACGCGTCAGGATCTGGCTGCGGGTGGCGCCGCAGGAGCGGGCGACCAGCACATGGTCGGCCTTCACCGATTCTACCGCCGCCGAGGCGCTCATGATGACGATGAAGATGGTCGAGAAGGCAGCATAAGCGACCTTCTGCGGAAAGCCGATACCGAAGGTCAGGATGAACATCGGCAGGAAGATCGATTTGGGCACGCTGAAGACATAGAACAGCATCGGCTTGAAAATCTGGCCGAAATAGTCGCTCTCGGCCGCCGCCACGCCGATTACCGTACCGAGCGGCACGGCGATCAAGAAAGCCACCACGACCTCGAGCGCCGTGACGCCGATCGCTTCCTGGACCTGGGCGCGCACGATCTGCTTGCCCAGCATGGCCAGCACATCACCTAGCGGCGGCAGCAGCCGCGGGTCGAGGATGCCGACCTTGGGCAGGATCGCCCAGGCAGCCAGGAACGCGGCGAACAGCGTCAACCGCGTGGAGACGAGCTGGAACTGACTCACGCTTTGGTCGGCACCGGCTTGAAGGTTTCGACGTAGATCTGTTCCACCGGCGCGAGGTCGGTCTGGCCAATCAGCTTGGACATGTCGAGCGCGCGCGCCAGCGTCTCCTTGGTGAACAGTCCGTCGGCGGAGAGCTTGCGCAGGTTGCCGTCGAGTTCGGCCGATGCCGTGGCCTCGGGGATTTCGTCGATCTCGGCGATCAACTTCACCGAAGCGTCGCGGTTCTTGTCGTCCCGCAAGAAGCCGACGCCGCCATAGATGGCGTTCAACGCCTTCTGCACGGCGGCGGGGCGATCCTTGATGATCTTGTCGGTGGCGATCCAGCTCGCCGTTGAATGCTCCGGCACCTCGGCGCCGTAGTCGATGATCGAGCGCGCTTCCTTGGCCTGCATCATCTTGAACGTGAGCGGGGAGTAGAGGACCGTGGCATCGATGTTGCCCGACAGCAGGTTGGGGATCAGGCCGCCGCCGCCCAATGGCACGCGCGTGAAGTTGACCTTGCGGGCAGCCACCGTCCACAGGGCCAGGATATCGGAGCCGGAGCCCGCTGAGGTGATGCCGACCTTCTTGCCGGCAAGGTCCTCGACTTTGGTCACCTTCGAGTCGGGTTTCACCACCAGGTACCAGCCGTAGTAGCCATTCGCGCCGTTGGCGACACAGCGGGCATTGACGCCCTTCTTCAGGCCGACGGCGACGCTCGATGAAGCGTTCAGGATCAGGTCGGCCGCGCCGGCTGCCAAGGCCTCGAAGCCTTCCGCTCCGCCACGATAGATCGTGAGTTCGCAGTCCAGGCCTTCTTTTTCGAAGAGCTTCTGGCGCAGCGCCGTCTCGCAGACGATGGTCGGCCAATAGGTCTTGGTCGGGACACCGACGCGAATCTTCTCGCGGGACTGGCCGATCGCAAAGCGCGGCAGCGCCACGGCGGCGGCACCCGCCAGCACGGCGCGGCGCGAAGTTTTGGTCATTTCTTATTTCCTCCCAAGGATTGGAAGGATGTTAGCGCCTTATTGCGCCTTGATGCCAGCAGCCTTCACCAGTTCGCGATATTCGGCGAGCTCACGCACGACCAGTTCGTCGAACTCCTTGGGCGTGGTGGGTGCGGGGTCGGCGCCGATCTTGGACAGGCGCTCCTTGACCTCCGGCAGCGCCAGTACCGCGAGGAGCTCCTTGTTCAGCCGCTCGATCACCGCTGGTGGCGTGCCGGCTGGTGCCAACACGCCCGCCCAATAATTGTACGAGCTGTTTTTATAGCCCGCCTCTTCCGTGGTCGGCACGTCGGGCAAGACGGAGGAGCGCGTCGGGCTGCCGACCGCCAGGGCCATCAGCTTTTTCTCGCGCACGATCGAAAGCGCCGAGACGACGGGTGAGAAGAAGTAGTCGACGCGCTTGCCCATCACGTCGTTCAGCGCCTCGGGCGTGCCCTTATAGGGGACGTGCAGTACGTCGATGCCGGCCGACACCTTGAACTTCTCGCCGTTGATGTGGGTGGCGCTGCCGACACCCGCCGACGCAAAAGCCATCTTGCCCGGATTGGCCTTGGCCTCGGCCACCAGGTCGTTGACCGTCTTCCAGCCGCGGTCGGGCGAGACGACCAGCACATTGGGTTGGCGGGCGATAATGCTGACGCCCATCAGGTCCTTGGCCGTGTCGTAGGGCAGCTTCTCGTAGATCCAGGGATTGACGGTGTGGCCCGATGAATTGACCAGCAGCGTGTAGCCGTCGGGCGTGGACTTGGCGACCTAGCCCGCGGCGATGGTGCCGCCGGCACCGGGCTTGTTCTCGACGATGACCGGTTGGCCCAGCCGCTCCGACAATTCGTTGGAGACCGCACGGGCCATGATGTCGGTCGCGCTGCCGGGCGTGAAAGCCACGATGATGTGTACCGGCTTCTGAGGCCAGGTTTGCGCCTGGGCGGCGATGTTGGTGGCAGCGAGCGCAAGGCCCGCGGCGGCAATCAAGAGACGCATGGTGTTTCCCCCGTTTATCTTTTCTTTAACCAGCGGCAACCTGCCGGCTGATGCTGGGCACGTTCAGGCGGCCCAGGATTCGTTCGCCCGATGCGGCGAGCTTGCCACGAATGGCCTCGATATCGGTGCGCAATAATTTACCGTCGCGCTTGCGGAAAGTTCCGCCGACCAGCACGTCGCGGACGCGCACGCCGGAGCCCTGCATCACGACGGTGGCAACGGCATCGTGCACCGGCCACATGGCGAGCGGCCCAAGGGACATGACGGCGATATCGGCCTGCTTGCCGACGGCGAGGCTGCCGATGAGATCGTCCCTGCCGAGCATCGCGGCGCCGCGTGTCGTGATCCAGTCGAGGGCTTCGGCTGCTGGTACCGTAGATGTGTTCGGGATGCCGCCGCTCTTTGCACGCTCTGCCGCATTGTCGAGCGCGCGCTGGGAGGCGAGCGCCACGCGCGCCACCGTGAACATGTCGCCGCTGATCGCCGACTCGAGATCGACGCCGACGGACGGCCCCGTTCCCAGGGCGCGCAGGCGGCCGGTGATGGGATGGCCGTGGCCCTGGCCCATCTCGTTTTCCGGCGTGATCGAGAAGGTGACGCCCAGGTCGACGAAGGCCTTGAGCTGGGCGTCGGTGAGGTTGTTGCCGTGGACGATGTTGATGTGCGGCCCGACGAGGCCACGCTGCATCAGCGTCTCCCAGCCGCCGGGCGTTTTTGCTTCGCCGCCGCCCTGATGCATCGAGGCGACGAGGCCCAATTCCTTGGCCAGGGCGAAATCGTGCGCGCTCACATCGAGCGTGGAGTAGTGCGGGCCGAGCACCGCCATGCCAAGCGTGACCAGCGCGGCTCGATCGGCGAAGGGGCCTTTCATCAGCCGTTCGATCTCACGGCGGGGATGCGGCACTTCGGAGAAATGCGGCTCGCCTGGCTTGGGATCGGGCTTGGGCGAGCCGTGGAAGAACGCCGCTCGGATGCCGCTTTCCTTAAGGCCCGCGATACCGGCATCGGTGTGGTCCGGCGTCGGATTATTGTGCGCCCAGTCGACCAAGGTCGTGACGCCATGGTCGATCTGATTGAGCGCGCCGGCCAGGGTCGCGATGTGAATGTCTTCCGGCGTGAAGACGGTCGCAAGGCCAGCATGCACATGGCGGAAATATTCGAGCAGCGTCCAGTTCGCCGCCACCGACCGCAGCGCCGTCTGCCAGGTATGCATGTGTGCGTTGATCAGGCCCGGCAGCACGAAGTGGCCGGCGCAATCGACAGTCTCGACACCGTCGGCGGAGAGGGCAGGGCCGATCGCCGCGATCTTGCCGTTCTCGACCAGCACGTCGCCGGTCGGCAGGACGCCCAGAACTTTGTCCTGGGTGACGACGATGCCGGATTTCAGGAGCACGCGCGCCATGTCAGGCGAGCCCGTCGCTCACTTTCACGTTCTCCGGCTCGAGCTTCATGCCGGCCGCTCGCGCCAACTCCAGCAGGAGCACGGAGAAGTCGATGTCGCCGGGATATTGGTTGGCAAGCGACTGCAGGCTCTCGCGCGTTGCAGATGCCGTCGGCATGGTCACGCCCTGCGCCTTGGCGGCGCCCATGCCCAATTCGAGGTCCTTCAGCAACAGCTTCGGCGTGAAGGTAGTAGTGAAGTCGAGGTTCACCAGTGCTGGTGTCTTGTAGCGTGTGTACATGGAGCCCAGCACGCTGCTGTTGATTGACTCCAGGAACACGTGACGCGGGATGCCGGCTTTCTCGGCGAGCAGGGTGATCTCGCACAAGGAATGGATGATCACGCCGAACATGGTGTTGTGCGCGATCTTCCAGATACGCGAGAGCTCGCCTTCGCCGACGTAGAGTTCCTGACGTCCCAAGGCTGACAGCAGTGGCTTGACCGCGTCGTACTCGGCGCGCGGGCCGGAGGCCACGACCAGCAGCTTGCCCGCCTTGGCGACACGCGCGTTGCCGGAGACGGGCGCACTGAGATAGGCCACGCCCAGTTCCGTGAGGCCCTTTCGGATCTCCGCCGAGCCGGTGTCGGAAATCGACGACATGTCGACCACGCGCTTGGGCCGGGCGCTGCCGGCCAGCACGCCGTCCTTGCCGAACAGGATTTCCTTCAGGTCGTCGGTGGTCGAGACCATGGTGAAGACGGTCTCGCAATGGGCCATCGCGGTCTTGTCGGTCACGACCTCGGCGCCGATCTGGGCTAGCGGGTCGGCCTTGGACGCCGTGCGGTTCCATACCGACAGGCCGTGGCCGGCGTTGACCAGGCGCGCCGCCATCGCCTCGCCCATGCGCCCGAGGCCGATCCAGCCGATGGAATGCGATGCTTTGCTGCTCATGTGAGGAAACCCCGACCGAGGATGTGCGTTGCAGATTGCGCCGCAGTGTGGGAGGCGTTTAAGTCGATGTCCATGGTCGCTCGTTTATCCATTGCGCTGGTGCTGCTTCTGCTGGTTTCGTGCAGCGGGAACTTGCCGGGCACGGCGTTGCGTCGTCACGAAGCCAACCAGCATTACAAGGTCAATGACTCGACGCCGCTGGTGGCACTGATGCGCGAACGCCACATCGAGCCGCCGGACGAGGACTCCGCGACGCCGCTGCTCGACCAGCTGCAGGCCGAGATGGCGAAGAGTGACCGCTCGGGACGCTTCAACGGCGTCACCTATGAGTTGACCTACGGTAACAGGCTGGCGTCCGACTGGGTCGTCCAGACTCCCGACAACTGGGGGCGCAAGGCCTCCGATCTGAAATTCTATCCGCTCGATTGCAAGAACTGCGATCCGGATGTCCTGCTGCCGTCGTGCAGCAGCGATGCCGACTGCGATGGCGGTACTTGTGGCGCGACCTGGCCAGCGCCGGGCAGCACCGTGCGGCGCCAGGTCTGTCTCGGTCACTCGGACGCGCTGCTGCTACGAATTTACGACCTGATCGCCGGTGCCCGGCAGAGCGTCGACATCAATCTCCTGCAACCGGCGCCCGATACGCGTTTCCTCGGTGCCTTGCGCGCGGCTTTCGGGGCATTGGCGCGCAGCGGCCGGCCGGTGTCGATTCGTATCCTTCTCGGTCAGTACCCGCCGGACAACGTGGACGCAGGCGATTTCCTGGCCAAGGTCAGCAGCGAGATCAAGGACGTGCCGAACGCGCACATCAGGATCAGCGTCGCGGCGATGCGCTCTTGCACGTCGTTCGACGATTGCGACAGCTTCTCGTGGAACCACTCCAAGATCATCTCGGTCGACGGGCGCGAGGCGCTTGTCGGCGGGCACAATCTCTACTCCCGGGACTATCTGATCGGCGATCCGGTGCACGATCTGTCGATGCGGATCAGCGGCCCCGCCGCGGCCAGCGCCTCGCGCTTCGCCGATACGCTCTGGCAATATGTCTGCAGCAACCTCAACCAGGCCAAGGCGATCTCGCTTGCAAGCGTCGCGACCGACCAGAGCCTCCCGGAGGGGGCATGCCCGCCGTCGCCTTCCATAAAAAACGTGCCGGTGAAAGGTGGCGTGCCGATCATGGCGATCGGTCGCCTGGGTTCCGGTGTCACCTCGGATTTCGCCAATCACAGCGATCTCGCGCGCGATCTGATGTTGGGAACGGCCAAGCGCAGCATCAAGATCGTGCAACAGGATCTCGGCTTCAACTTCGGCCGCGCCGATACGCTGTTTCCGGAGAGCAATCTCGAACGGCTCGTGGCGTTCCTGATGCGCGGTGAGGGCGACATCTACCTCGTGCTGTCGAACGATGGCTCGTACGGTCCGGATGGCGGCGACTATTCCAATGGCGTGCCGCTCACGACCCTGGCACATCATCTGCGCGAGATGGTGCAGGAGCGCTTCTACGCCAAGGACCCGCACATGCGCTACGCCATCCGCACCGGCCCCGATCCGGTGAACGCGCTATTGTGCGATCACGTGCATCTGGCGCCGTTTCGCTTCGGACCGGACGACAAGTGGCCGGATCACCGGACCTTCGCCACGCACGCCAAGCTCTGGATGATCGACGACCGCGCCTTCTACATCGGCTCGGACAATATGTATCCGGTCAACCTCCAGGAGTACGGCTACATCGTCGACGACAAGAAGGCCGCGGGCGAATTGCTCGATCGCTACTGGAACCCGCTCTGGCAGTGGTCGCAACGCGCGGCCGTGTCGGGCCCCGGTGTCGAGAACTGCATCTTCCGTGAGATCATAAAGTAGTCGTGATTTGATCCGGCCTTGCGGGCCGCGCGTACTGTCTTCATGGAGGCACGCATCATGATGACCATTCGATGGACGGCCGCGTTCGCGTTGGCTCTTTCGTTCGCGGCATCGGCGCACGCCGCCGATGACGTCGCTTACTGCCAGGCACTCGCCGCCAAATATCAGGCGAACCTGGTCAAGGCCTCGGGCCACAATCCCAATCCGGGCACGGCGGAAGGCAACGTCGCCGCCTACCAGTGCACGCAGGGTAATGTCGCGGGTATCCCGGTGCTCGAGCGCAAGCTGCGCGACGCCAAGATCGACCTTCCGGCGCGCGGCTAGCGATCACGTCGCCGGATCGACCGGCTTCACGACACCTTCGGCCATCTCGATGACTTCGCCTGCATCGAGGCAGAGATCCTCGCGATTGCGCATCGACATGATCTGAACGCCAGTGCGCAGCTTGCCGTGCCGGCCGACGGGCAGGGCAAGGCCGGGCAGGCCGAGCAGCGGCGCCATCAGGACGGGCCGCATCGAATCGAAGATCTCTCGCTGACCGTCGACAGTCGTGTCGCTGACCTGCTTGGGTGGCAGGTCAGCCAGGGTCGGCATGATCAGCAGCGGCCATTGCTGCATGAAGCTCATCCAGCGATAGACCATGCCCTCGCGCTGGCTGAGGGCGTCCATGTAGGACGGCAAGGTGGCCGTCTTCAGGAGTTCGAGCCAGGCGCCCATGGCGGCGATGCCATCGGGATCGCCGACCTTCTGCATCAGCGGCCATAGGCCGGTCTCCGATTCGCGGCCGATGATCGCGTGCCACAGGTCGGGGCCGCGATCGGCGTCCGGCGGCAGGATTTCTTCGACGACATAGCCCGCTGCCTGCAGGTGCTTGCCGGCCTGGCGCACGGCCGCAGCTTGCGCGGGGTGGGTCTTGCTGCCGGGGAATTCCGGCACCAGCGCCACCCGGATCGGACGGGCCGGCGCGGGGCCCCGCATCGGTACGTCGTTCCAGCGCCAGTCGCGCCGGTCGCCGCGCGCCATGATCTCGAGAGCGAGGCGGGCGTCGCGCACACTGCGGGTGTGCGGGCCTTGCACCGCCATCAACATCGCGCCGATGCCGCGTCCGGCCGCGGCGGAACTGGGGTTGAAGCCCGGCACGCGCCCGAGACCCGGGCGCAGGCCGACGATGCCGTTGCAGTAGGCGGGGATACGGACCGAGCCGCCGATGTCGTTGCCGTGCGCGATCGGCGCGATGCCGACGGCGATCGAGGCGCCCGCGCCACCGCTCGAGCCGCCGGGCGTCACCGTGGGATCGAGCGGGTTGAGCGTGCGGCCATGCAAGCCATTGTCGGTGAATAGACGCATCGAGAAGGCCGGCGCATTGGTACGGCCGATGATGATCGCACCGGCGTGCTTGAGATTGGCGACGACCGGACTGTCTTCGCTGGTGACAAAATTCTTCAGCGACACCACGCCGTTGTCGGTCGCGGTGCCGGTGAGGTCGACGTTGATCTTGATCGTGATCGGCACGCCGTGCAGCGGTCCCAGCGCATGGCCGCGCGCGCGGGAGGCGTCGGCGGTCTCGGCCGCGGCGCGCGCTTCGTTCTCGAACACATGGACCACGGCGTTGATCGCGGGATTGACCTTGTGCAGGCGTTTCAGGACCGAATCGACGGCTTCGACGGAGGAGGCGCGGCCGGTACGGATGAGATGCGCGAGGTCGGTTGCGTCCAGTTGCCAGAGTTCAGTCATCGAACGTCTCCCTCGATCCAGTCAGCGTACGCCTGTGACACGCGCTCGAACCGAAGAGCATGGATCGCGGGCAGTTCATAGGAATGCAGGTCGCGAATGGCGTTCTCGACCGCGTCGTAACGTTCTATCGTCGTTTTCAGCAGCAAGCGATATTCCTTGCCATGCTCGATCTTGCCCTTCCAGGCATAGATGCTGTCGATCTTCTCGATCTGGGCGCAAGCCACGAGCTTCGCCTCGACCAGGGCGAGGGCGATCGTGCGCGCTTCCTTTTTGCTGCCCACGGTGGTGACGACGGCGATGGTAGTCATTCAATCGCGATCTTAGTCGACGAGGAGCGGCAGATCGACTCCGTGCTTGAGATGTCGTATCCGGTTAGCATGGAGCCATGGGCGCAACAGAACCCGCCAATATCTCCATCGTTCTGCGCAACCTGCTGCTTTGGCCGTTGCTCGCCTTCGCTGTCGGCGTGCCGATAAACACGCTGGCGCCTTTTGCCGCATTTCTCGTGTGTGTCCTATTCCTGCTGTTCGCGGCGCCAAGATTCGGAAAAAGGCGGTGGATGGCCGCCGGCTGCTTTCTGGTTATCGGAAGTGGGAGTCTGCTTGCGTCACCGCCGGTCATTGAAGAGGGCATGAATGGATTCCTGCCGGGATATCCTCAAACCGAAGCTCTTCGAAAGGATTTGCCGGAAGTATTCTTCAGTAAGGGAATGGTGCTCTTCGACGCCACCTATCCGACGGAGCGCCGTTGCGATCCGGACCCACTGCCACTTGCCTGTTGGCGCAGTACGAAAGGGCGGCCGACGGGGCCGCGCTTCGAAAGGGCCTACGCTTTTTCCGCCGATGGTCTCTGGTCGGACGCCAAATACAGCCGGCAGGTGACGTCGGTCGACTTTCAAAATATCGCCCAGCTCCGGGCGGGATTCGTGAACGACGCTTATTATCGCTGGTACACCGATCGCTCCGAGATACCGCGTTCGTGGCTGCCGTACGTCGTGCGGTACGACGTGCCGGAGAGTTATCGCGGCAGCGAACTCTGCTGGACAGGCCTCCTGATGCTGCAGGATGGGCGAGGCCTGCATGACAAGTCTGGTGAATCTTCGCAGTGCATGACGCTTGCTTTAGACGCCGGACCCGTCGTCATTTACGGACTGGCTATCAAGGCAGGGGACCTCGCTCTGAGGATCACGCCGCCGCTCAGAATACGAGCTTGGGTCACCGGACTGAAGGCGGCGCGGATCGCGGCGACATTGTTGGTGTTGCTGATCCTGTTCAAGGCGAGAGTCATTCCGCTTGCCCTGGCGCTGATGGGCGTGATCGCAAGCCTTGTCCTGATCGATCGATATGATCCCGAACAGCACGTTTTTGCCTATCCTTTTGGCGACTCGCGGGATGTGGAGGCGTTTGCCGTGAGCGCCCCCAGTTTCCAGACATACCGCTTGCTGCCGCCCGACCTGGACGGTTTCCAATTCTCCTCGTTCGGCAGGTCGATATTGTGGGACACCGCCCATGGGTATTTCCGCGAGGCATTGGTGGGAACAGAGGCAATTTTCTACTACATGCCGGGAATGCGATATCTCGAGGCGTTGAGCCTCGCGGTTTTCGGCGACTCGGAATTCGGCCCGATATTCTTCGCGTCGCTCACGACGATCTGCCTCTTCTATTTTATTGCCACTTTCACGAGCCGGTCCGCTGCGACCATTCTTTGCGCCGCGTTTCTTTTCGCTCCCAAAGCGATAACGCAGCCCTTCCTCTTCGACTTCACCGTCTGGCTTCATATCTACCTGGGCCATTGGGGTGATGGCGACGCTGTCCTCGCTTTCCTGATCGGCGTGGCAATTATGATCCGCGTTGCTGAAGGGCGGATCGCCCCGAGACTTGGTGCCCTGATGGCCCCCGGCATGCTCATGTCCGCTGCCGTCTTCATACGCCCGAATTTCGCGGCGGCAGGTGCGGCGGCGACATTGTGCTGCTTGTGGCAACTACGAAGAGTCCTCCCGATCGGCCGGTTGGCGATCTTCACGGCCTGTTTCGGCTTTCCGCTTCTGGCGACGCTGCACAATTGGGCTTTTGCCAATGTCTTCTATCTGTTCACAAGTTCGCTCGACGTCGACATGGTTGCGCCACCTCGAGATTGGGCCAAGACGCTGGCGGGCGCGCTCGGCTTTGGGATGGAAGGCGTCGGCGAGGCATACGCCTCGGTCTCGCGTCAGTTGACTTTCTGGCTTGGAGATTTGGTTTGGGCCCCTGACCTGAAAGCGGACTTCATATGGCTGCGCGTGGCAGGTCTTGTCCTTTTGCCAGCGTTTCTTTTCGTGCCGAGACTGCGGACGTTCGCGAACATGACGCTGCTGGCGATCACGGTGGCGGCACAGCTTCCGTTGCTCTTCTTCCTGAATACGGGTCGATATGGGCTGATCGCATGGCCATGCACCATGATTGCCATGGTCTTGGTACTGCAGGAGGGGCTAGCGGCGGGGATAGGTGGTTTTAGAAGATGGAGAAGTACTCGCGCTGTTCCCAGTCGTCCGCGCCCTTGGAGAAACGCTCGATCTCGGCCTGCTTGAGCTTCACATAGTAGTCGACGAAGAAATCGCCGAAGCCGGCACGCAACGCTTTGTCCTCGGCGAGTGCGGCCAGCGCCTCGGCGAGCGAATGCGGCAGCATCGGCGCCTTGGCTTCGTAGGGTGTGTCGGCGGAGGGGCCGGGATCGGCCTTGGTCTTGAGCCCGTCGAGGCCGCAGACGATCTGGCTGGCCATGTAGAGGTAGGGATTGGCGGCAGGCTCGCCGACGCGATTCTCCAGATGTGTGGTGGCGTCGCCGGGACCACCCAGCACGCGCACCATGACGCCGCGGTTCTCGCGCGCCCAGATGGCGCGGTCGGGAGCGAGCGAGAAGGGCTTGTAGCGCTCGTAGCCATTGAGGGTGGGCGTGCTGAACGCCGCCGCGGCCGGCGCATGGGCGAGCAGGCCCGCCATCCATTGCATGCCGACCGGCGAGAGCGGCTGCTGCCCGTCCATGAAGGCGTTAGCACCGGTCTTCCTGTCTTTGAGCGATTGGTGCAGGTGCCAGCCGCTCGACATGACGTTGGGGATCTTCGGCCGGCACATGAAGGTGGCGTGGTAGCCGTGGCGTTGCGCGACCTGCTTGGTGGCACTGCGGAACAGCACCATCGCATCGGCCGGCTGCATTCCCGTATCGGCGCGGAAAGTGAACTCCACCTGGCTGGGACCAAATTCTACCTCGAGCGAGCGTAACGGCAGGCCGAGGCCCGCAATGTTGGCGCGCAGGATCTCGAGGATGGGATCCATCTCGTCGTAACGCTGCTCGGTCAGGTATTGGTAGCCCTGGTTCAGCAAGGACACGTCAGGAGGTGGGCCGGGCTGGCCGGGTTGCGCGGCGTCCGCGAGAGCGAGATGAGTCTTCTCGAGCTTGAAGAGGTGGAATTCGACTTCGAGGCCGGCAATGAAGTCGTAGCCCGCTTCTGAGAGCGAGGAGAGCGCCTTGCGATAAAGGTGGCGTGTACTGAGCGGCACCGGTCGCCCATCGGCGAAGACGATGTCGCACAACATCCAGCCGGTGTGCGGCGCCCACGGAAGCACGCGGAAGGTCGTCGGATCGGGCAGCATGACGACGTCGGCTGCGCCCTCCCATTCCTTGCCGCCGAACGCGCCGCCCTGGCCCCAGACCGAGAACACCGTGCGATGCGAAGTGTCCTTCATCAGCATCGTAGCGCTGAAACCCACGCCGCTTTTCATCACGCCGGGGATCTCGCCCGCGACATAGGTCTTGCCGCGCAGGATGCCGTGCTGGTCGGCAAAGGACAGTCGCACGACGGAGATGTTGTCGGCCTGGAGGCGGCGCTCGACGTCTCGCGCGGCGGCCTGGCGGTCGCCGGTCCAAAAGCCGGCCTTCTCGGCGAGATGCATTGCGGTCAGGCGACGAGGGGAGAGCGCGTAGCGGCGGCCCAACTCGAACTGGAACGGCGCTTGGCGTCGAATTCCTTCCAGTAGTCCTGCCAGCCTACGGTCGGTCCCATGCCGTCGACCGTCACCGGTCCGAGCACGCTGGCGGCACGTGCTGCGTCGAAACAGAGCGGCGGCTTCTCGCCATTGTCGACCTTGCCGATTGCCGACAGCAGCATGCGGCGGTAGGCCACGATGGCCTTGTCGCTGTAGCCGAGATGCTCGCGCGTGCGGTCCTGGATGCGGCCCTGGCTCTCGATCGCCCACTGGTCGTGGACGTTGATGTCGAAACCCATGCCGGTATAGGTCTGCGTCTTCTGCTCGCCGATGTCGTAACCGTAGTTGTTCTGCCGGCCGATGCGCGGCTTGTAGTCGGGCAATTCGTAGAGGTGCAGCCGCTGCTCGCGCATCTGCTGATGGTCGACCGGCTTACCGAACGAGGTGAAGATCGCGTACCAGTAGCAGGAGGTGTCGTCGATCGGCACGTGCCACTGGGTGATCGTCATCTCGGCGCTCATCGGGATCACGAAGGCGTAGGGGAAGACGAGGTTGGTCACGCGCACATGCGTGTGCTTCTCGCTGATCTTGCGCAAGGCGAACAGGCGCAGGCCGTAGTCGGTGCCCTCGACGTCGATGGTCGGCCGGCCGAACTCGCGCATCATGCGCGTCATCGGGATATTCGAATCGGCGGAGTTGGCGCGGAACTGCTTGCCATAGGCATCACCCGACGGGTCTTCGTCCTCGTAGAAGCGATGCAGGTACGAGGCGTGCGCCGGATCGATGCCGACTTCCAGCGCCTGCAGCCAGTTGCACTCGATCATGCCCTTGAAGGCGAAGGCGTGTGTACCGGGCGCGAGGAAGCAGTCGAAGTCGGGGAAGGCGGGGGCTTCGCCTTCGCCGAGATAGGCGAACACGATGCCGTTCTTCACCACCACCGGATAGGACTTCTGACGTACCCTCTGGCAGAGCACGCTGCCCTCCGGCTCGGCGGGAGTTTCGAGGCACATGCCGTCGACATCGAACAGCCAGCCGTGGAACAGGCAGCGGATGCCGCCGTTTTCCAGCCGACCATAGGCGAGATCGGCGCCGCGGTGCGGACAGTCGCGGTCGAGCAGCCCATGTCGGCCGCGCTCGTCGCGAAACAGCACGAAATCCTGTCCCAGCACGCGCACCGGCTTGGCCGGCCGCTCTGCGGGCAGCTCATCGGCCAACGCCACGGGATGCCAATAATGTCGCATCAGCGCGCCGCACTTGGTGCCGGGGCCGACGCGGGTGATCAGCTCGTTTTGCTCAGGGCTCATCATGCCGCCAAGAGTGACGCAAACGGCCCCGATTCGCTATAGAGAACGCATGAGTACCCTTGACGGCATGCCGGGCCCGACGTCCCGGCACTTCATTTCCCAGCGTCTGCGTATGCACTATGTCGATTGGGGCAACCCCGATGCGCCGCCGCTCCTTCTGGTCCATGGCGGGCGCGATCACTGCCGCAACTGGGATTGGGTGGCGCAGAAGCTACGCCGCGACTGGCATATCATCTGCCCCGACCTGCGCGGGCACGGCGACAGCCAATGGTCGCCCGACGGTAACTACAACATGTCGGCCTATGTCTATGACCTTGCCCAGCTGATCCATCAGCAGGCGATGGCGCCGGTCACCATCGTTTCACATTCCCTGGGCGGCAATATCTCGCTGCGCTACACCGGCATCTATCCCGAGAACGTGCGCAAGCTCGTGGCGATCGAAGGCCTCGGGCCATCACCCAAGGTGATCGCCGAACGCGGCACCAAGGGCCTGTCCGACCGGATGCGCGACTGGGTCGGCGAGCAGCGCAAGCTGTCGGGCCGCATGCCGCGCCGCTACGCCACCATCGAAGAAGCCTTCAAGCGCATGCAGGAGGAGAACAAGCATCTCTCCGCCGAACAGGCGCGTCACCTCACGGTGCAAGGCGTCAATCAGAACGAGGACGGCACCTACAGCTGGAAGTTCGACAACTACGTGCGCCTCAATCCGCCGTACGACATGACCTATCCTGATATCGAGGCGCTGTGGACGCGCATCACCTGTCCGACGCTGCTGGTTTACGGCAAGGAGAGTTGGGCCTCGAATCCGGAGGGGGACGGGCGGCTGAAGTTCTTCAACACCGCCAAGGTCGTGGAATTCGACAACGCCGGTCACTGGGTGCACCACGACCGACTCGACGCCTTCGTCGACACGGTCCGGGCCTTCATTGCCTAGCGCCGCGACCCTGCTGAAGGAGATTCGCACCTGCACCGTCTGCGCGAAATCTCTGGCGGCAGGACCGCGGCCGATCGTTCAGTTCGCGCCGTCCTCGCGCATTGTCATCATCGGCCAGGCGCCGGGCTCGCGCGTGCATGAAAGCGGCGTGGCGTGGAACGATGACAGCGGCAAGCGGCTGCGCGTTTGGACTGGACTGTCGGAGGATGATTTCTACGATCCGTCCAGGGTGGCGCTGGTGCCGATGGGCTTTTGCTATCCCGGTAAGGGCAAGAGTGGCGACCTGCCGCCGCGCCCGGAGTGCGCGCCGCTCTGGCATGAGCGGGTGTTCGCAGCGCTGAAGGCCCGCGAACTGACGTTGCTGGTCGGGAGCTATGCGCAGACGCATTACTTGCCGCGGAAACAAGCCATGACGGAGGCGGTGAAGGACTTTGCCGGCCACGGTCCCGGGATTTTCCCATTGCCGCATCCGTCGTGGCGCAGTGGTATCTGGATGAAGCGCAATCCCTGGTTCGAGATCGACGTGGTGCCGGCGCTCCAGAAAGCGGTGCGCAAGGCGCTGGGAGGAAAGAAGACATGAAGGCAGCGATCTTTCGCAGTGGCAACATCGTCGTCGACACCATGCCCGAGCCGGTGCCGGCGATGGGGCAAGCCCTGGTCAAAGTGCTGAGCTGCGGCATCTGCGGCTCGGATCTCCATGCCGCCAAACACTCGCATCGTATGGCCGACGTGACCCGGCGCACGGGCCGCGCGCCGATGGATCTCACGAAGGATGTCGTGTTCGGGCACGAGTTCTGCTGCGAGGTGATCGATTACGGCCCCGGAACCGAGAAGAAACTGAAGCCCGGCACGCGGGTCTGCGCCATGCCGGTGATGCTGGAGGCCGAGGGGCCGAAGGGCATGGGCTATTCCAACAAATACGTCGGTGGCTACGCCGAGCAGATGCTGCTGGCCGCGCCGATGCTGCTCGAGGTGCCGAACGGACTCTCGACCGATCATGCAGCCCTCACCGAGCCGCTGGCCGTCGGCGTCCATGCGGTCGAGAAGGGCGCGCTGAAGGGCGACGAGGCGCCGCTGGTCGTGGGCTGCGGGCCGGTCGGGCTGGCGGTGATCGCCGCCCTTCGTCTCAAGAACATCCGGCCGATCGTGGCGGCGGATTTCTCGCCCAAGCGCCGCGACCTCGCGGTCAAGATGGGCGCGGACATCGTGGTCGACCCGGCCAAGGAAGATCCCTACGCCAAGCTCGCACGCGACAAGCGGGTCGCGATCTTCGAATGCGTCGGCGTGCCGGGCATCCTGCAGCAGATGTTCGAGAAGGTGCCGCGCGATGCCCGCATCGTCGTGGTCGGCGTCTGCATGGAGCCGGACACGATCGAGCCGATGTTCGGCATCGTGAAGGAGCTCAGCCTGCAGTTCGTGCTGGGCTACACGCCGCAGGAATTCGCCAGCTCGCTGCGCCTGCTGGCCGAAGGGCAGGTCGATGGGGCGTCGCTGATCACGGCCAAGGTCGGGCTCGACGGGGTGAAGCAGGCCTTTGCCGATCTCGGAAACCCTGAACAGCACACGAAAATTCTGGTAGAGCCGTGGCGCTGAGGGAGGATAACCAATGAAGTTCTATAATTCGCGCGGCCCCAACCCGCGCATGGTCCGCATGTTCATGGCCGAGAAGGGCTTTGACGTGGCCAAGGTCGAGATCGACCTTCTGGCCGGCGAGAACCGGAAGGACCCGTTCCTCCAGATCAATCCCGCCGGGCAGCTGCCCGCGCTCCAGCTCGACGACGGCACGGTGTTGGCGGAGATCACGGCGATCTGCGAGTACGTCGACGAGGTCAAGAAGGACACGCCGTCGCTGATCGGCGACACGCCGGCCGAGCGCGGAATCACGCGCATGTGGACGCGCCGCATCGACCTCAACATCGTCGAGCCAGCTGCCAACGGCTTCCGCTATTCGCAGGGGCTGAAGCTTTTCCAGAGCCGCATCCGCTGCATTCCCGCGGCAGCCGACGAGCTGAAGACGACGGCCCGCGAGTGGCTGGAGAGGGTCGACAGGCTGATGGACAGCAAGCCGTTCATCGCCGGCGCCAAGCTCACCATGGTCGATATCTTCCTGTTCGCCTTCCTCGACTTCATGAACGGCGTGGGCCAGCCGCTGGATCCCGCGAACAAGAATCTCACCGCCTGGTTCGAGCGCATGAAGGCGCGACCAAGCGCCGCCGCGTAGCCTTATCCAAGGCTTCGCCTTCTTTTTGTCTCTTTTCGTGGACTAGGTTGCGCCCCGCCGTAAGCCGGGGATTGCAGGCCTACCAAGACGCAGGATGAACCAATGCGCCGTACGATCACTTTGCTCGCGCTTCTCGCCGCTCCCATTCTCACCGCCGGTCAGGTCTTCGCTGCCGATCCGCCCAAACCGGCGGTCGCTGCCGCGGCTGCCGCTTCGACGGCGCCCGCCGTGCCTGGCCTTTGGCTGCTGACCGACTACCCGTCGCAGACCGTGCGGCCGGGCGAGGCCACCACTATCCGGTTCAAGCTGCAGAACTCAGGCATCGCGCCAGAGACGCTTGCCGTCTCGGTCGACGGCGTCCCGGCCGGTTGGAAGATCGAGCTGATGGGTAACGGCCAGCCGATCGCGGCGGCGATGGCGCCGACCAACGACAGCGTGGCGTTGCAGCTTCGTGTCGACGTGCCGAAGGATGCCAAGCCCGGCTCGCAGAACATCGTCGTGCATGCCAAGGGCGCGACCCAGTCGATCGACCTGCCGATGACGCTCACCATCGGCAAGGAAGTGCCGGCCAAGCTTGCGATCAAGACGCAGCTGCCGTCGCTGATCGGCACCTCGAAGTCGTCGTTCGACTATACGCTGTCGGTCACCAACGACAGCGGCAAGGAGATGACGGTGGCGCTGGCGGCCCAGTCGCCGGGCAATTTCCAGACGACCTTCACGGAAGGATACGGCACCAACGAGATCAGCTCCTTGCCGATCGAGGCGGGCGCCTCGAAGGACATCAAGGTCAAGGTGCGGCCGCCGCAGGAGATCAAGGCCGGTGACTATCCGGTGCTGGTCAAGGTCTCGGCGGAGGGTGCCACGGCCGAGCAGAAGGTGACCCTGCAGATCAGTGGCCAGGGCGCGCTCTCGCTCACCAGCAAGGACGGACGCCTGAGCGGCGAGGCGCAGGTCGGCAAAACCGCCGACTACATGCTGGTCGTCGGCAACGACGGCACCGCGCCGATCGAGAATGTTGAGATGTCGGGTTCGGTTCCGGCCGACTGGAAGGTCGAGTTCAACCCGAAGACTCTTCCGAGCGTGGCGCCAAACGAGAAGAAGGAAGTGAAGGTCTCGGTGACGCCGTCGGAGAAGGCGATTGCCGGCGACTACGTTGCCTCCTTCCGCGCGGGCGGCCGGGGCGATTCGAAGTCGGCCGACTATCGCATCACCGTCACGACCTCGACCCTGTGGGGCATGGTCGGAATCGGCATCATCGCCATTGCGCTGCTGGTCTTGCTGGGAGCGGTCGCGCGCTTCGGCCGGCGCTAACGGCCGGTGGCGACGATGAGTGACAACGTCATCGAAGCCCGCGGATTGTTGAAGCTCTATGGTGCGGCCCGAGCGGTCGACGCCATCGATCTCGACATCCGTCGTGGCGAGATCTTCGGCCTGCTCGGCCCCAACGGGGCCGGCAAAACGACGACCATCCTGATGATGCTGGGTCTGACCGAGACCAGCGGCGGCTCGGTCTCGGTGCTGGGCTTCGATCCCGTACGCCAGCCGCTGCAGGTCAAGCGGCGCGTCGGCTATCTGCCCGACGCGGTGGGCTTCTACGACCATATGACGGCGCGCGAGAACCTCACCTACACCGCGCGCCTGCTCGCCATCCCGCGCCGCGAGAGCCATGGCCGGATCATGGAGGCCCTCAAGAACGTGTCGCTCGACGACGTTGCCGACAAGCGGGTCGCCACCTTCTCGCGCGGCATGCGCCAGCGGCTTGGCATCGCCGAGATCGTGATGAAGCGGGCCGAGGTCGCGATCCTCGACGAGCCGACGTCGGGTCTCGACCCGCATGCCACCTTCGAGCTGCTGGAGATGATCCGCGGCTTGAAGAAAGCCGGCGTCGCGGTGCTGCTGTCGTCCCACCTGCTCGATCGCGTGCAGAGCGTTTGCGACCGCGTGGCGCTGTTCAACAAGGGCAAGATCGCCCTGATGGGCACGGTAGTCGAACTCGCCAATCAGGTGCTGGGGGCAGGCCATCCGCTCCTCGTCGAAGCAAGTGGCATCGATGTGGCTGCGGCGCTGCGCGGCGTCGAGGGCGTGCAGCAGGTCGTGTCGGCCGGCGAGGGCGCCTGGCGTGTCGTCGCCGATCGCGACGTGCGTGCCGCGGTAGCGCAGCGGATCGTCTCGGCGGGTGGGGCGCTGACCAAGCTTTCCGACCTGCAGCCCAGCCTGGAAGAAGTCTACACGCACTATTTCGAGGGAGAGCGCCATGCAGCGTGAGGGCTCACCCTTCACCGGCCTCGGACCGGTGTTCATCAAGGAACTGTCCGATCACCTGACCAGCGTCCGCATGATGGTGCTGACCCTGTTCGTTATCGTGTTCGGTGCGTTTCCCGTTGCCTCGTCGCTGCAGACCCTGCGGACGGTCGTCGGCGCCGATGCCTATCTTTATCTCCGCATCTTCACCATCGAGCCGGAGCAGGTGCCGATCTCCTTCATCACGGCGCTGAACTTCATCATCCCGTTGATGGCGATCGGCCTTGGCTTCGATTCTGTAAATAGCGAATTCAATCGCCGCACGCTTTCCCGCGTGCTGTCGCAGCCGATTTATCGCGACGCGCTGCTGCTGGGCAAATTCCTGGGCGGGCTGATGACCCTGGCGGTTGGGCTGCTGGCGTTGTGGCTGATCGTGTTTGGCGCCGGCCTGCTGCTGCTCGGCATTCCGCCGCGTGGGGTCGAGGTTGCGCGCGCCTTCGGCTTCCTGCTGGTGGCGATCGCCTATGGCGGCGTGTGGCTCTCGGTCTCGATGCTGTTCTCGGTGGTGTTCCGTTCGACCGCGACCTCGGCGCTCTGTGCGCTCGGCATGTGGCTGTTCTTCTTCATCCTGTGGCCGATGATCGCCAATGCGCTGGTGCTGGGCTTCGCGCCCCGCGAGATCACGACCGTCGACCAGTATGTCGGCATCCAGCAACTGGCGATCGCGCTGCAACGCTTGTCGCCCGGAACCTTGTTCAGCGAGGCCCTGCTTGGCCTGTTGAACCCGGAAACGCGGACCTTGGGCTTCATGCTGCCCCAGCAGATGCGCGGGGCGATCCCGAACGCGCCGCTGCCGCTCGACCAAAGCCTGCTCTTGATCTGGCCGCAGGTTACCGGTCTGATCGCGGGCATGATCGTGGTGTTCGCCGCCGCCTACGTGGTCTTCCAGCGCGAGGAAGTACGCGCCTGAAAGACTGGACCCTCGCTGCCGCGCTCAACAATGCGCGCTGGTGCAATGCCGTGTGCTTCGCGCACGGCACGGTGGGACGTTTTTTGGTCCATACCTGGGTGAACGCGGAAACGGTGCCGCGCTTCTATCCCAACGTCGTGTCCCTGACGACGGGTGCCGCCGACATCGACGAGCAGCGCCAGATCGTCGACATGCTGCTGAAGTCGAACCTGCCCGGTCGCTGGGCGGTGAAGGACAGTTTCAAGACGCTCGACATCGCGCGCCTGGGCTTCGACGTGCTGTTCGAGGCCAACTGGATCCGCCTGCTGCCGTCCAAGCCTGAGGTCATCGGCTTTCCGAGATCGGGTGCGCTGGTCTCGGGCCTTTCCTGGGAGCGGGCCAAGCCGGGCGGCGACGCTTTTCCTGCCGCGTTGTTCAGCGACGAGAACTTCGCGATGTTCTCGGGTAGCCGCAACGGCGCGATCGTGGCGGGCGGCACGCTCTACAACGCCGATGGCGTCGTGGGCATTTCCAATGTCGTCGCCGATGTCGATGAAGCACCGGCGGTGTGGCGCGACCTCGCGATCCTGGCGGGAAGTACGTTCCCCAGCATGCCGCTGGTCGGCTACGAGTCGGGGGACGAGCTGAAAGCCGCGCGTCAGGCCGGCTTCGAACTCGGCGATGAGCTGCGCATCTGGGTCAAGTCGCCGGACTAACTCTTCCGGGACCGCGGGCCTGGAGGCTCGCCGTCCCACAAGACACTCAAGGTGTGTAGCCGCAGGCTTTCAGCGCCGCGAGCATATGTGCGGGTGGCGACGCGGTCACCGAGATGGGCGGCTTGGTTTTCGACAACGGCAATACGATCGCATGGCTCTGCAGATGGAGCTGCTGGCCCGGCGCTACCTTGCCGTAGAGCCGGTCGCCGATCACCGGGCATCCGGCATGGGCGCAATGCACGCGGATCTGATGGGTGCGGCCAGTCTCGGGCTTCAATTCGAGCCAGGTCATACCGGGCGCGCGTCCCATCACCTTGTAGCGCGTTAGAGACTGCTGGCCCTTGTCAGAGACTTTCACCGACCATCCGGCCTTGGTGTTGAGCTTGAGCAGGGACGCGTCGAACACGCCTTCTTCGGCCGGCGGGCTGCCCTCGACCACGGCCCAGTAGGTCTTCTCGGTGTCGCGGCCGGAGAAGAGGCGGCCAAGCTTGGCCAGGGCCTTGGGATGACGCCCGAGCACGAGGACGCCTGCTGTGTCGGCATCGAGACGATGTGCCAGTGCCGGCGGCCGCGGCAGGCCAAAGCGCAGGTCATCGAAACATTCTTCGAGGTTCGGCGCGCCGCTCGGTCCCGAATGCACCGCAAGGCCCGCGGGCTTGTCGATGACGAGGATCAGCCCGTCGCGATGCAGCACGCGCGCCTGGATCTGCTCGGCAGAGAGAGGCGGTGGGCGTCTCAAAGGCCACTCATGAGAAAGACGGCCAGCGGTCGAGCCAGCTTTCGCTCGCCTCGTAGAGGGCCGCGGCGCGCAGCACAGAGAACTCGTCACGGAAGCGGCCGACGATCTGCAGGCCGATAGGCAGGCCTTCTCCGTCGTAGCCGCTGCACACCGTGATCGCCGGATGGCCGGTAATGTTGAACGGCATGGTGTAGGGAAACCAATTGCGCCGCAGTTCGCCTACCTCGATGCCGTCGATCTTGATCGGCTCGAACAGGTCCTGGTCGATCGGCAGGGCCGTGCGCGAGAGGGTGGGCGTCACCAGATAGTCGGCGTCATGGAACCAGCGCTGTACCGTGCGGAAGAGGTCGGTGCGCTGGAACATGGCGCGCTGATAGTCGGCGCCGGTCCATTGCTCGGCCTGCGCTACCTGGCGGACCAGCGACGGCGAGACCTTGTTGTCCTCGCGCAGGATCATGTCGCCGAAGCGCGCCCGCCATGTCGTGTGGTTGATCACCTTCCAGATCGGCTCCATGTCGGGCAGCGGCTCGGTAAGCTCGACCAGCTCGGCGCCGAGATCCGCGAGCTTTCCCAGCGCGCGCTCGAACGACAGGCGCACGTCCTTGGCGACGACCGTGTTGCCGAGCGTCAGGCTGTAAAGGATGCGCTTTTCCTTTAAGTCGCCGTAGGGCTTGGCGGCGTTGATGTAGTCCTTGGGCTCGACGCCGATCGACCAGGGATCGGACGCGTGCGGGCCGGCCATCGACCACAGCATCAGGCCGGTGTCCTCGACCGTGCGCGTCATCGGCGTGACGTAAGTGTAGTTGCCGAAGGCGTCGGCCACCTGGCTGTGCGGGATCACGCCGTTGCTCTGCTTCAGCCCGACCATGCCGTTGGCCGCGGCCGGAATGCGGGTCGAGCCGCCGCCGTCGGTGGCGATGCCGATCGGGCCGATGCCGGCCGCGACGGCGACTGCCGCACCACCGCTCGAACCGCCCGACGTGCGTTCGGCGCTCCAGGCGTTACGTGTGCGGCCGAACAGCGGCGCATCAGTCAGCGACTTGTGGCCGAACTCGGGAGTCGTAGTCTTGCCGAACAGGATGGCGCCGACAGCCTTCATACGGGCGGCCGCCACCGCGTCTTCCTTCGGCACGTTGTCCTCGTAGGAGAGGGCGCCAAACGTCGTGCGCACACCCGCGGTGTTCACCAGGTCCTTGGCGGCGAAGGGGATGCCGTGGAGAAGCCCCAGCGCCTCGCCTTTCATCACGTCATCCTCGGCCTTCTGCGCTGCCGCCATCGCCATTTCGGGCACCAGGGTGATGAAGCAGTTCAGCACCGGCTGCAGTCTCTCCGCGCGCGTCAGCACCGCCTTCATCACGTCGACCGGCGAGACCTCTTTCGCCCCGATCTTCTCGCGCAGGACGGCGGCCGACAGACGACAGAGGTCGTCGCTCATTTGAGCAGGCCGCGGCCGGCGAGGTTGCGCATCAGTGCCGATATGCCGAACGTCCACGGCGCGATCTTGTCGCAATGGTTCACCTTGTTGGTGAGCGTGCCAAGCTTGGGCGAGCTGATCGAGACGATGTCGCCCACCATGTGGGTGAAGCCGGTGCCGCCCGGTGTGCGTGGCTCGGTCGGCGCGAAGAGCGTGCCGGTCATCAGCGCCATGCCGTCGGGATACTGATGCGTCTTGCCCATGGCATTGGTCACCAGTTCGAGCGGATCGCGGCTGATCTTGGAGAGATCGCTCGAGCCGCGCAGGCGGAACTGGTCGGGGCCGGTCACTTCGAGATCGACCTTGGCCTTGCGGACGTCGTCGAGGGTGAAGGTCTGGTCGAACAGCCGGACGAACGGTCCCAGCGAGCAGGAGGCGTTGTTGTCCTTGGCAATGCCCAACAGAAGAGCGCTGCGGCCTTCCATGTCGCGCAGGTTCACGTCGTTGCCGAGCGTCGCGCCCACGATCTTCCCGGCGGAGTTCACGATCAGCGTGACCTCGGGCTCGGGGTTGTTCCAGTCGGAGTCCGAGCGAATGCCGATCTCCGCGCCGTAGCCGACGGCCGCCATCGGCGGCGCTTTGGTGAAGATCTCGGCGTAGGGGCCGATCCCGACCTCGAGATAGGGCGACCAGGCGCCGCGTGCCATCAGGGTCTTCTTGAGTGACTCGGCTTCGGCGGAGCCCGGCTTGATGGTGGTGACATCGGCACCGATGATCGAGTTCAGTTCCCCGCGCACCTGCTCGGCGCGACCGGGATCGCCCTTGGCGTGCTCCTCGATCAGCCGTTCGAGAAGGCTGACCGCAAAGGTGACGCCGGCGGCCTTGAGCGCCTGCAAGTCGACCGGCGCCAGCAGGCTGCCGGTCATTTCTTCCAGCGAACCCAGCCGCTCGCCCTTGGAACGGGCCAGTGCGACAGGATCGCTCGCATTGCACAGATCGGCCACCGTCGGGACCGCCGCCGTGATGTCGAAAACACCGTCAGCGCGCACCGAAACCACGCTGGGGCCGTGTTTTCCCTGGACCCGCCCGATCAGGGTGCCGGCCGTACCGTCTTCCGGAAGAATTTCTGTCACTGGACGTCCCTCTTTACGTGGGAGGCGCTTCGTTGCACAAAAGGCGCGCCGTTTCCCGGAGTATTAAAATCATGGCTGCAGCGCGGATCAAAGGCGTTCTTTCGCCCGTCGTCACCCCTTTCAAGCGTGATCTGTCGCCCGACGTCGGCCGCTTCATCGCCCACTGCAAGTGGCTGATCAGCCAGGATTGCGGCCTGGCCATGTTCGGCACCAACTCCGAGGCCAATTCGATGTCGGCGGAGGAGCGCATGGGCCTGCTCGACAAGGTGGTCGCCGCGGGCGTGCCGACCGATCGCATGATGCCGGGCACCGGTTCGTGCTCGATCAACGAGGCCGCCAAGGTGAGCGCGCATGCCACCAAGCATGGCGTCTCGGGCGTGCTGATGCTGCCGCCGTTCTATTACAAGGGCGTTCCGGAGGAGGGGCTGTTCCGCTTCTTCTCGGAGGTCGTCCAGCGAGTCGGCGACGACAAGCTCCGTGTCTATCTCTATCACATCCCGCCCGTCTCGGCGGTGCCGATCACGCACAAGCTGGTCGAGCGGCTGATGAAGGCCTATCCGAAGCAGATCGCCGGCATGAAGGACTCGTCGGACGACTGGACGCACACCAAGAGCATGATCGACGCCTTCGCCAAGGACGGCTTCGACGTGTTCTCCGGCAACGAGAAGCCGCTGATCGAGAACATCAAGTCGGGCGGCGCGGGCTGCATCAGCGCCACGGCCAACATCAACCCGGGCAAGATCGCCGAGACCTACAAGAAGTACGCGACGCCCGAAGGCGAGAAGCTGCAGAGCTGGATCAACGAAGTGCGCGGCGTCATGCAGGGCTACGTGATGATCCCGGGCCTGAAGTACTGCATCGCGCACTACGGCGCCGATGCCGCCTGGACGCCGGTGCGTCCGCCGCTGGTCGAGACCGACGAGGCGTCCGGCAAGGACATGATCGCCAAGCTCGACAAGCTGGGCTTCACCATGCCGGGCCTTGCCCAAGCGATGGCGGTTGCGGCTGAATAGCTAACGGTCGGTGTCGGAGCGAACGACGTTCGCTCCGCACGCCGCCAGCTTCTCCTGCATATTGTCGTAACCCCGGTCGAGATGATCGAGGCCGTCGAGTGTCGTCTTGCCGGTGCCTCCGAGGGCTGCGACGACGAGGGCTGCGGCGGCACGGATGTCGGTGCAGGTGACGGCAGCGCCGTCGAGGCGATCGACGCCACGCACCAGCGCGGTGCGTCCCATCACCGAGATATTGGCGCCCATCTTGCGCAACTCGCCGACGTGATGGAAGCGATGCTCGAAGATCGTTTCAGTGATGGCGCTGGCGCCGCGGGCGCGCGTCAGGAGCGCCATCACGGGTGCCTGCAGGTCGGTGGCAAACTCGGGATAGGGGCCAGTGGTGACGTCGATGCCGTTCAGGCTGCCCTTGGCCCGGCGCGCCATGACGCCGCCGTCCATCTCGCTGAGGTCGACACCTGCCGCTGCAAAGGATGCCGACGCCGCGCCTAAAAGATCGATCCGGCTGTGCGCGAGGAACAGTTCGCCGTCGGTGATGGCGGTGGCACAGGCGAGCGTTCCGAATTCGATGCGATCGGGCAGCACGGCGTGGATGGTGCCGGCGAGCGGGAGGCCGCCCTCGATCGTGAGGATGTGGCTGCCGATGCCACCGATCCTCGCGCCCATGCCGGTGAGGCAGAGGGCGAGATCGGCGATCTCTGGCTCCAGCGCGGCATTGCGAATGATCGTCGTGCCGCGGGCCAGCACTGCCGCGAGCAGCAGGTTCTCGGTCGCGCCGACGGACGGCATCGGCAGCAAGATCTCGGCGCCGCGCAGGCCGTGGGGTGCGGTGGCGTGGATCACGCCGGCTTCGAGATCGACCGTGGCACCCATGGCGCGCAGTCCTGCGATATGGAAGTCGATGCCGCGCAGGCCGATCGCATCGCCACCCGGTAGCGGCAAGCGGGCTTCGCCGCAGCGGGCCAGCAGCGCGCCCAGTAACAGGACGGAGGCACGCATGCGCGTCACGAGGTCGGGATCGACGCTGCGCGGTCGCACCTTGTCGGCGGAGATCGTGAGCGACAGGCCGGCCGAGGTGGGCGACCAGTTCATCTCACAGCCGAGGCCCTGGAGGAGGCTCGCGAGAACGGCGACGTCGAGCGTGGCCGGGACGTTGTGCAGGGTGACCAGGTGCGGCGTCAGCAGTGCCGATACCATGAGCGGCAGCACGGCATTCTTGGCGCCGCTGATGGGATAGGTACCGACGAGCGGCGTGCCGCCTCTTATGGCGAGCGTACGGCCGGGATGGGGCCGCCACCAGGGGGCGGCGGGGAGAGGGGCGGTTGTCATTGGAACCACGATAAGCAGTCGGCGTTGACAGCACTACAATCACAAGATTATAAAATCACCATGACCTCGAACCTGCTCAAGAAGGGTTGGTATTTTACGTCGCTCACATAGGCGGCGCGCATGGTCATGACCAAACGAAGCCGCCGCATCCCGGCGGCTTCATTGTTTTAGGAACTTGGCCTCCGGGCAGCGGCAAACCGCAAACGGAGGACAAGATGTCGATCTCAGAAGCTGAAATAGCCAATCAACCGGTGGTCCTGCCGCCGCCGGCAATCCGTGTCCGCCTGGCCGGTCCGCGCGACTGCGAGGCACTGTGCGAGCTCCTCGACCGGCCCGAATACGCCCATGAGCAGGTCATGACGTGGTTGCAGACGCCCGGCACGACCTTGCTGGTGGCGCAGAGCGAGATCGGCATCCTGGGCGTTGCCGTGCTGTTGACGCGCATCATCCCGCGGCCCGATGCGGGCATGCACAAGGTGGTCGAAGTCGACAATCTGGTCGTGCGCGCCGACCAGCGCGGCAAGCGGATCGGCCGCCGTCTGCTGGCGGCCGTCGTCGAATGGTCGCGCCAGCGCCGCGCCGCGCAGGTCGAGGTCTGCGTCGGCGACGTCAACCGCGACGCCAGGCGTTTCTACGAGAGCTTCGGCTTCGCCCACGCTGTCGATCGGCTGGTGCTGGCGGCATGAGCCGCGCGGTCTCCTTCCGCGTGCGCGCGGCGAGCATGGGCGACTACGATGTGCTCTGCCCGTTGTTCGACGAACTCGACGCGTTCCATCGCCAGGCGCGGCCAGAGATGTTCCAGCCGTTCGCGCCGCCGGCGCGGGGCCGCGAGCAGGTGGCGCGATGGTTGGCCGATGCCGGCTCGACCGTGCTGGTGGCGGAGACCGATGCGGGCCTCGTCGGGCTGGCGGTCCTGCTGACGCGGCCGGCGACGCTGTTTGCCGGTTCGGTGCCGCGCAAGGTGATCGAGATCGACAACCTCGTCGTGCGTGCCGATCAGCGCGGCCGGCGCATCGGTCGGCGCCTGCTGTCGGAGGCGATGGCCTGGGCGCGTCAGCGCGGCGCCACCCATGTTGAAGTGACCGTGCATGACTTCAATCAGGATGCCGAGCACTTCTACAAGGCGTTCGGTTTTGCCCGCTCGATGAATCGGTTGATGCTGGTCGCCTGAGGTCAGGCCACGAAGACCAGGTAGTAGCCCAGCCAGATCCAGGTCGCGATTCCCAGGATCATGCCGAGTGCGAACACCAGCGCGATGAAGGTGCCGCGGGTGTTGATGTACGCGTTGGGAAAAACGACGGCGACGATCTCGATCAGTAGCCAGTACGGGAAGCCCAGCAGACGCGGCAGGAACGGCTCGTGGCGCAACCCGTCGCGGTAGTAGCGCAGGCGCTGGTAGCCGGGTGGTGGCTCGGGAGCAGCCGGCGGATAGGCGGAGGGGTGAGGCGGCGGTCGCGACATCTCCGGCCGATAGCCGGAAGATCGTGGCGGCTCGACCACCGGCTCCACGCCCAGCGCTTCGGACCAGCTCTTACGATGGAGGCGCAGATGCTCGTTGGCCTTGCGGATTGCGGCCAGTGCTTCGGCATCGTGCTCGCTGCTCGTCATGCTGAGCAGCTTCGCCAGTCGCTCCTTGTCGAGCTCCACCCGGGGGCCTCCGTTCGGCCGAGACTATGCCGGCTCCTTGTCGCGCGCAGCCCACATTGTCTTGAAAGCGGGGCGGGCCTGGCAGGCGGCGAGCCACGCCTTGACGTTGGGCGCCCTGTCGAAGAGCGTCGTTGCCGGCATGGCGTAGCGCACGACCTCGGCGACGTTGATGTCGGCCACGGTGAAGCGACCTCCGACGAGGTGGCCGTCCTTGGCCAGCGCATCGTTGAGTACGGCGAACGGGGCGCGGAGGGCGGCGATCCCGGCGTCGGTCACGCCCTGGGTGAGCAGCGCCAGCGCCTGCGATTCGACTTCCGTAGCGGCCCACAGAGACCACATCGCCATGGCGCCATCTTCGGCGACGTTCGCTGGCGCCACCGGGCCGCCGTGCTTCTTAGCGAGGTAGAGGTTGATGGCCAGCGACTCGTGAAGCACGACGCCGTCGTCTTCGATCGTGGGCACGTGCCCGTTGGGGTTGACCCTCAGGAACTCCGGCGACCTTGTATGGACCACGTCGGCCGGGAACGGGTCCTTCAGCCGATAGTGCTGGATGATCGGAACGTGCTTGAAGGGAATGCCCAGCTCGTTGGCGAGCCAGAGATTGCGCGAGGCACGGGAGCGGTAGACGCCATATATGGTAAGCATGGGGCGGCTATTTAGCAGCGTGGCTGGCCGCTGTCCTTGTTGGTGATTTGCACGGGAGGTATGCTCGACCCATGAAAGCACCGCGCACTCTCGAGCCCGTCAAGGATGCGAGCCACCTCTACGAGGTGGAACGCCGCGCCAAGCACGCCGACCGCCCCGGCTTCCGCATCGCCGAGCTGCAGCTGTCGGCGACGCAGACAGTCCCCTGGCATTTCCACACGAACATCGCCGACACCTTCTACGTCCTCGAAGGTGAAATGCGGCTGTTCCTGCAGGATCCCAAGCAAGAGGTTCGCCTGAAGCCCGGTGAGACGTTCGTTGCCGCGCCTGGCCGGCCGCATCTGGTGACCAACGCTGGGAAGACATCGCTCACCTTCCTGATCATGCAGGGCATCGGCGAGTACGATTACGTACCGTTGGTGTAGCGACTGCGGAGCTCGCGCTTCAGCACCTTGCCGGTGGCGTTGCGGGGCAGGGCCTCCACGAAGGTCACTTCCTGCGGCACCTTGAATTTGGCCAGCCGGCCCAGGCAATGGCGGATCACGTCGCCTTCTTCCAGCGGCTGCTCGGGCTTGCGCACGATGATCGCCATGCCGACCTCGCCCCAGCGCTCGCTGGGCACGCCGATGATGGCGGCGTCGGCGACTTGCGGGATCTGGAACAGCACGTTCTCGACCTCCGCTGGATACACGTTCTCGCCGCCGGAGATGTACATGTCCTTCCAGCGGTCGACGATGTAGATGAAACCTTCGTCGTCCATACGCGCGGCGTCGCCGGTGTGCAGCCAGCCGTCAGTGAAGGCGCTTTCCGTAGCCTCCGGCTTGTTCCAGTAGCCCGGCGTGATGTTGGGCCCCTTGATCAGCAGCTCGCCGATGCCGCCGGCGCTCACATCGCGGCCTTCGTCGTCGACGATGCGGATGGCGGTGTGCATCATCGCCTTGCCAGCGGAGCCGACCTTGCGGATCGCATCGACGGCATCGAGCATCGTGCCGGCGGGGCTGGTCTCGGTCATGCCCCAGCCCTGGACCAGCGGCACGCCGCGCGCGCTCCAGCCTTCGAGGATCGCCAGCGCGCAGGGGGCGCCACCGACGCCGGCGAGCTGCAGGCGCGAGAGATCGGCGCCCTGGAACTTCGGATGCTGCATCATGAATTGATAGGGTGCGGGCACGGCGAAGAAGTGGGTGATGCCGAGCGCCTCATCGGAGATGTAGTCGAGCGCCTGGCCCGGATCGAAGGCGCGCATGATCAGGATCGTGCCGCCGGCATGCAGCACGGGGTTGGCGTAGCAGTTGAGACCGCCGGTGTGGAACAGCGGCAGCACCACGAGATGAATCGTCTTGGGCGAGATCAGCGCCGGGATGCCGAGGTTGACGCAGTTCCAGAACACCATGCCGTGCGTGATGATCGCGCCTTTCGGATGTCCGGTGGTGCCGGACGTGTACATCACCATGGCGATATCGTCGTGCGTGACCTCGATCGGCGCTGGTGGGGGAGGCGCCGTCGCGAGTGCGCGCTCATAGGGGCTGTCGGCATTCTCCGGGTCGATCTCGATCAGGTCCTCCGACAGCGCCTGGGCCGATGCCGTGAAAGCCTTGTCATGCACCAGGAGCTTGGGCGAGGAATCGCCCAGGATGTATTCGAGTTCGGGCACGGTGAGCCGCCAGTTGAGCGGCAGCATGATCGCGCCCAGTCGCCCGCAGGCGAACTGGAGCTCGAAATATTCCGCGCAATTGGGCGCCAGCAGGGCAACGCGGTCGCCCTTGGCGATGCCGAGCGCGGCGAGCGCCGCGGTCAGCTGGCTCGTTCGGCGGTCGAGGTCGGCATAGGTGAACTTCCGGCCGGTCTGCAGATCGTCGATCGCGAGTTGCGTCGGGCGGCGGTGCGCGTGGTGGGCGATCCAGTCGTAATAAGGAGGAATGCCGGGCATTGTCAGTTCACCGCCTTGGTGAAGCCCTTCCAGTAGGGCTCGCGCAGGTCGCGCTTCAGGACCTTGCCGGCACCGGACAGCGGCAGCGGCTTGTCGCGGAAGTCGACGCTCTTGGGACATTTGTAGCCGGCGATCTGCTCGTGGCAGTGCTCGATCACCTGCTCGGCGGTCAGCGTAACGCCGGGCTTGGGCACGATGATGGCGTGGACCCGCTCGCCCCATTGCTCGTCCGGCACGCCGATGACGGCGACCTCGGCCACCCCCTCGATCAGCGACAGAGCATTCTCGACTTCGGCCGAATAGATGTTCTCGCCGCCCGAGATGATCATGTCCTTGAGGCGATCGACGATGAAGACGAAGCCCTCGTCGTCCATGATCGCCCCGTCGCCGGAATAGTACCAGCCGTCCTCGAGCACGGCAGCCGTCTCCGCCGGCTTGTTCCAGTAGCCCTTCATGATGTTGGTACCGCGGATCGCGAGCTCGCCCGCCGTGCCACGCGCGACTTCCTTGCGGTTGGCATCGACGACCTTGGCCTCGCAGCCCAGCGCCACCTGACCACAGGATTTGTGCCGGCCGGCGAACGGGCCGCTCAAGGTCGTGTAGCGCGGATCGAGCAGGGTCACGATCGGCGACGCCTCGGTCATGCCGTAGGCATGCATCAGCCGGACATGCGGCATCACCTGCATGGCCTTGCGCAGCACGCCGTCCGGCATCGGCGAGGCGCCGTACAGGATGAACGACAAAGTCGAGATGTCGAATTCGCCGAAGCGCGGATGGTTGATCAGCATGTTGACCATGGTCGGCACGAACTGGGCGTGTGTGATCTTCTCCGACTGGATGGTCTGCAGCACGTCGACCGGGTCGAAGCGGTGCACGAAGGCGTGCCGGCCACCGGCCATCGTGACGCCGAAGGTCGAGGCGCCATCGGCGAGATGGAACATCGGCCCCGAGTGGATGTATGCGGTGTCGCTGTTGAAGCCGATGCCCGCCACCGCGTTCATGGCGTTGATCACGAGGTTGGTGTGGGTCAGCATCACGCCCTTCGAGCGCCCCGTGGTGCCGCCGGTATAGAATAGCCCGGCCAAATCGTCGCCCGAGGCGAAGACGTCCTCCGGGGCTTCGTAGGCGGTGAGGTCCTCGTAATGAAGCATGCCGTCAGGCGAGGCGATGTCGTCGAGCCAGACGCTCTCGCGCACCGCCGGCATCTTGTCCCGTAGCGCGGTCAGGTGATGCGCCATCGCCGCGTCGATGAAGAGCAGGGAGGCGCCCGAGTCGGACAGGATGTATTCGATCTCGGGCGTGGCCAGCCGCGTGTTGATCGGGACCAGGACGGCGCCGATCCAGGGGATCGCATACATGAGCTCGAAGTAGCGGTCGTTGTTCAGGGACAGGATGGCGACACGCTCTCCGCGACGCACGCCCAGTGCGGAAAGTGCCCCCGCCACGCAGCCCACGCGTTCGATGGTTTGCCGCCAGGTGCGATGGCGCGTGCCGAAGATCGTGGAGGCGCTATCGGGCTTGGTCTGGACGGCGCGGCGCAGGCCTTGGGTGAGTGAAAACATGAGCAATGCTAGGGTCGCGATCGTTCGCGCCGCAAGGGGGTTCATGCTAAAGAAGGCGGCATGAATGCAATGTCTCCGCCCATCCCGAATGGCGGGTCGATGGTCTTCAATCCGCTCGACCCGGCCTTCATCGCCGATCCGTATCCGTTCTATCACCGGCTGCGCGAGACGGCGCCGGTCTTCAAGACACCGATGGGCTTCTGGCTGCTGAGCCGGCACGAGGACATCGCCCTGTCGTTACGCGACCGCCGCTTCGGCAAGGATTTCGCCGGCAGCATCCAGCGCAAGTACGGCGCCAACCGCATGAACGAGCCGGCGATCGCCAACCTCTCGCACACCATGCTGGTGGTCGATCCGCCCGATCACACACGGCTGCGCAGCCTGGTGACCAAGGCCTTCACCGCGCGACGGGTCGCCGACATGCGGGTGCGCATCCGCAAGCTGGTCGACGAGCAACTCGACCGCGTTGCCGACAAGGGCGAGATGGACGTGATCCGCGACATCGCCCATCGCCTGCCCGTCATCGTGATCTGCGACATGCTGGGCATCCCGGAAGAACATCGTGGGGCCTTCCTGGTCGGCAGCAACGTGAGCGGCCGTTTGCTCGATCCGGTGCCCCTCAGCGACGAGGAACTGGCGAAGGCGAATGTCGGCACCGAGGCGGGCAACGTCTATTTTGATCAGCTGTGCGACCTGCGCCGTCGCGACCCGCAGGATGACCTCACCACCGAGTTGGTGCGAGCGGAGGAAGCGGGCGATCGCCTGACGGCCGAGGAGCTGCGCTCCAATATCGGCCTGTTGTTCGGCGCGGGCCACGAGACCACGACCAACTTGATCGGCAACGGTCTGCTGGCGTTGCATCGCCAGCCCGACCAGTGGGAACGCCTCAAGGCCGACCCCAGCCTGATCCCGAATGCGATCGAGGAGCTGCTGCGCTTCGATTCCTCGGTGCAGATGACCGGCCGCGCGACCCTGACCGAGGTCGAGATCGGTGGCGTCACCCTTCCGGCCGGCGAGAGCGTCGTGCAGCTGCTGGGCGCGGCCAATCGCGATCCGGCGCAATATGCCGATCCGGACCGGCTCGATGTCGGTCGCCAGAACATCCGGATGATGTCGTTCGGCGGTGGTATCCATCATTGTCTCGGCGCCCAGCTGGCGCGTCTCGAAGGTGAGCTGGTCTTCACTGCACTGGTCGAGCGTTTTCCGAACCTCGAGCTGCCGGAGAAAGACACGCCGGCCTGGCGTCAGAACTTCACGCTGCGCGGCCTCACCAAGCTGCCGGCGATCTGGCACTAGCCATGGCGGCGGGCTGGCGGAGCGAGGGCGTCCAGGACCAGGGCGGGCGCCCTTATCAGGAAGATAGCTGGTCGCTGCGCACCCTGGCCGACGGCACGGTGCTGGCGGTGCTCGCCGATGGCATGGGCGGCCATGCCGGCGGTGCTGTCGCCAGCAAGCTGGTGGTCGATGCCTTCCTGAAGGCGATCGAACAGGGCCGCTCGCTCGCCGACGGCCTGAAGGATGCCAATGACGCGGTAAGAGATGGAGCAGCCGGCAAGGCTGCCCTGACCGGTATGGGCGCCACCGCGGTCGCGGCGCTCGTGAAGGGCGACGAGGTCCGCTGGATCAGCGTCGGCGATTCGCCATTCTATCTGGCGGTCGAGGACAAGCTGCAGCGGCTCAATGCCGATCATTCCTTTGCGCCGCAGATCGACGCCATGGTCGAGCGCGGCATGATCACCGCGGAAGAAGCCGCGAACCATCCTGGCCGTCACACACTGCGCGAAGCGGTGATGGGCGAGCCGCTCACCCTGATCGACGAGGGCAGCGCCAAGCTTCCCGCCGGTGCCGTGCTCCTGCTGTGCAGCGACGGCGTCGAGAGCCTGTCGCACGACAAGATCTCCGCTGAAGCCAGACAAACGGCCGGCGACCTGCTGGCCGCGGTGCTGGCAGTCGGCAAGCCGCACCAGGACAATGTCACGATCATAAAAATGGAACGCCATACATGAGCAAGTCTCCCGTCGTCATCGAAGTCACGCGCGGCCCGGTCGTCGAAAGCCGGCACGAGGGCATCGCCGCGATCGTCAAGGCGGACGGCACCGTCGTGGACTCCTGGGGCGATATCGATTCCGTCATTCTGCCGCGCTCGGCCAACAAGCCGATCCAGGCGATGGCCTTCGTCGAAAGCGGCGCGGTCGAGAAGTTCGGCCTCGGCAACGAGCACATCGCGATGTCTTGCGCCTCGCACAACGGCGAGACTCGGCATGTCGAGACGGTCAAGGCGTGGCTGAAGAAGATCGGCCTGAGTGAGGGCGATCTGGAGTGCGGCGCCCATGCACCGCGCCTGCAGGCGAGCATCGAGGCGATGGCGCGCGAGAATGCGCTGCCGGGCCAGGCCTTCAACAATTGCTCGGGCAAGCACAGCGGCTTCCTCTCGACCGCGGTCACCTACGGCGAGCCGACCAAGGGCTACATCAAGTACGACCATCCGGTGCAGCGCCGTCTGCGCGACGTGATGACCGATCTCTGCGGCTCGAACGCCAACGATTTCCAGCACGGCACCGACGGCTGCGGCATTCCCACCCTGGCGACGCCGCTCAAGTCGCTGGCGCGGGCGATGGCCAGCATGGCCGATCCATCGCGGCTCTCGAACAAGCATGCCGAGGCCGCAACCCGCATTCGCGCGGCGATGAACGCCGAGCCGTTCATGGTGGCCGGCACTGGCCGGTTCTGCACGCGGATCAACGGCGCGCTGCCGGGCGTGGCGCAGGTCAAGACCGGCGCCGAGGGCGTGTTCTGCGGCATGCTGCCGACCCTGGGCCTGGGCATTGCGCTCAAGATGTGGGACGGCGCGGGCCGCGCCGCCGAAGTGGCGATGACGACGTTGCTGGCGCATCTCGGCGTGCTCCCCGATGCCGAGCGACAGGACCTCGAGCACCCGCAGATCAAGAATGTCGTCGGCCTGCTGGTCGGCGAGATGAGGCCAGCGAAGAGCTGGCTCGGCTGATCAGGCCGTGAGCGTCACGCTCAATATCCTCGAAGTCGGTGCGCGCGGCGACGGCGTCGCCGAAGAGGGCGGACAGCGCTTCTTCGTGCCCTTCACCTTGCCGGGCGAGATCGTCGAGGCCGAGCCGCGCGACGAGCGTGGCGAGGGCATTGCGGCCGACCTTCTCGAGGTCCTGGCGCCGTCGCGCCATCGAGAGCCGCCGCCGTGTGCGCATTTCGGCACCTGCGGAGGCTGCGCGTTGCAGCATTGGCGCAGCGATGCTTATGGCGCCTGGAAAGTGTCGTTGATCGAGAGAGCGCTGAAGCAGCGCAGTGTGCAGGCGCCTGCGTTCGAGAAGATGCTGGCCGGCGCACCGGCCGAACGTCGCCGTGTAGACTTCGTGCTGCGCCGGCAGGGCAAACGGGTGCTGGCGGGCTTCCACGAGCGGGCGAGTGCAAAGGTCGTCGATGTGGGGACCTGCGTGATCGCGCGACCTGCGCTTGTCGCCTTGCTGACGCAGCTGCGATCGGCCCTGGCTAGTATTTTGCCGGACGGTGGCGCGGCCGATGCCGTCGCCAATGAGACCGACAGTGGCCTCGACGTCCTGATCCGGCCGCACAAGCGCGTCGATCTTTCGCTCGAGCGTCGACAGCTTCTCGTCGACCTGGCGGAAAAAGCGAATCTGGCGCGGCTGAGCTGGGGCGATCGTGCCAATTGCGAGCCGATCGTGACACGCCGTGCGCCACAGCTGATCCTGGGCGAGATCGTTCTCGACGTGCCGCCGGCGGCCTTCCTGCAGGCGACCAAGCGCGCCGAGCAGACGATGCGCGCGGCAGTGACGGCCTGGGCCGGCGATGCACAGAGGATAGCGGATCTCTTCGCCGGCGTGGGATCGTTGACGCTCGGCCGGCCGGGCAAGCTCGCTCTTTTCGAGGGCGACAAGGCCGCGGTCGCGGCGGCCGATGCGGCAGCACGCAAGCTGGGCGGCAATCGCGTGACCGTCGAGCGGCGCGACCTGTTCCGCAATCCGCTGCTGGCAGGCGACCTCAAGGCCTTCGACGCGATCGTGCTCGATCCGCCGCGTGCCGGAGCCGCCGCGCAAGTGGCGGAGCTTGCGACGTCGAGCGTGAAGAAGATCGTCTACGCCTCCTGCGATCCCGGCAGCTTCGCCCGCGACGCGCGCGTGCTGCAGGACGGCGGATACCGGTTGGAGAAACTGATGCCGATCGATCAGTTCCTCTGGTCCTCGCATGTCGAGTTGATCGCGCTGTTCACCCGCCGGTAGAACCGGCGCGAAGCGTGGGGGCTTCGCGCCGGCCGCCGTAGGACGACAAAGCCCTGGCTCACGCGATGAGTTCGCAGAGTCGAGTCAGCAGGAGCACGGCACACGGTCGCCTGGTCCTCGAGGCGAGCGAGGATATTCGCGCCTCTTCGTCTATCTCCTCGGCAACTACCTTCATCGCATGGACACGGAACGGCGACGGACCTTTCACGGCGATCCGGATCTTACCTATGTGGCGGAAATCGTCGGCCTCGCGGGTGTGGAATCCAGCATGCGCGATAAGGGGTTCAGGGACAGGCATCGTGCGTTCGATACAGTCGTCGGCATCGACGCACAGCGCGGCGTGAATGCGACGTCGATCGCCAACGCGTCGGGAATTCCGCGCGAGGCCGTCCGCCGCAAGCTGAAGATCCTCCTGCAGAGCGGCTACATCATCCGAAAGGGACGCGCCCACTATGTCCTGAAGCCGGGCTCGATCCAGTTGGCCGAGCGGCAGGCCGCCTACCTGCAGGGCTTCAAGGAAACCGTTCTGTTGATGAACGAGCTCCTGGGCGAGGGAGTCGTTCGCTGGGAGTCGCCGGGCCGCACGCCCTCGCGGCGCTGACGCCCGTCGAAGTTTCTGGCGCCGTCATCAGAAAGTTACGCCGCCCCGGATCGTTCCAGAGAAGACGTCGAGGCCGGTGACGCCGATCGAATCGTAACTTCCCTGGAGGCGGAGGTAGTAGCCGTTGGTGAAGCGCGCGTTGATGCCGGCGCCAACCTGGCCGGAGCCAAGCGTGCCCGGACGGAGCACCACCGACTGGCCTTGCAGGATCGTCGAATTCGACGAGGCAAAGTTGAGGTTTGCGTTGGCGAGCACGAACGGCTCCACCACCCAGCTATTGTCGGGCGCGGTGAACGAGTAGCCCACCTCGGGACCGGCACCGATCCGACCATAAGTGACCGTCTGACCGGTGACGGCGTTGCCCAGCGAGTCGGTGTAGCCGTTTTGCGATTCGCTTCCATAGGTCGCCGCAAGCGTCGGCTTCACCCGCCAGGGGCCGAACTGCCAGTTGCCGAACAATGAGCCGCCGACCATCACGCGGAGCGCGGTGAAGTTCGAGCTGTCGCCGGCCGTTGGCGTGCCGGCATAAGCGATCTGTGTCAGGCCCACGAAGGCAGAGGCATAGACGTGGTCGGCGAGATGGAAGCCGACGTACGGCATGACGGTGATGCCGGTTGATCCCAGGGTCGCACCGAAGGAGCCGAACTTTGTGTAGAAGCTCTCGAGCCCGACGCTCATGCCGACCGCGATCCAGGGGGTGACCTTGTAGTCCATGCCCACGGCACCAACGAGCCCGAACGAATTCGACTGCGCGAGGTTGTCATAGGCGCCAATCGCACGGCCTTCGAGCCAGACATTCCACTTCTTGCCGAGTGCCGTGACGGGATTGTACGGATTCGCCTGGGCGAGTTCGCCGTCGTCCTGGCACATCTCCGCGATGTCGCTCGAATGGATCGAGAGCGTGGGTGGTGCGGATGACGGGGCTATCGCGTCGCCGGTTGGGCCGTCATAGACCCGCTGCTCGGTCGGCACTATGCCCGCAAGCGAGACGCGGTCGGGACGCGCGATGCTGGCGCTGACCTTTGCCATCAGCAGCGCTTGCTTCACCTCGGCAAGCTTGCGCTGCGCATCCAGATCGAGCGGCTTCTCCTGCTGCTCCTCCAGCAGCTCGGATTGCTCGTCCTGCAGTGCCTTCACTCTGCGGGCAGCGGTCAACGCCTGCAGCCGCTCCGTCGGACGCGTCGGCCGTTGTGGCTTCGCCTGCAACTGCATCGTGGCCTGCTGGCCCGCCGGCTGGAGCCGTTCCTCGGGCGCCTGGGCGGTGTTGCCGCCACCGCTTCCGCCGAGAAGGTCGAAGCTGCCCTGCACGCCATTGGAGACCCAGGTGCTGTAGTTTTGCAGCACCTGCGTGCCGTTGCTTACCGCCGCGGACGCATTGTTGATCGTCTGCTGGGGACTGGTGCTGCCGCTCGAGATGGAGCCCGCCACGCAGGTGATGGAGATTTGGGAGCTCGACCCGTTGGCACTGGTCGCGAAGAAGACGATGCCGGCGCTGGGCGCCGTGTAACTGACGCTCTGGCCTTGAGTCAGCGTGGCGCTGATTGGCGATGTGAAGATGAGGTTGTTCGCGTTGTTCGCAACGGTGACGGTATAGGTGACGGTATCGCCGGCAACGAAGTCGCCCGCGACGCTGTTGCCGCCGGTCAGGTTCCGGCTTCCGCCATTGATTTCCGCGCACGTCCCGATATCGGCATAGGCGTTCGACGACAGCCCGCTCATGGCCAATGCGGCCACTACAGCCGCGATTGACGCTCTGTTCACGCAACGCAACATAGTCCTTCTCTCCCCCTCAGCACACGCACTTTGATGGCTGCGAGACATGTGGCGCAACGAGAAAAACAGCACGCGTGCGCATATGAGGAGCCGCCGTGATAGGCTGGGGGACTGTGGGCGCGCGCAACATTGACGAGCCCCGAAGGACGGAGAGAAACGGAAGATGACTGACTCTAAGATGTTCGATCTTACCGGCAAGGTCGCCGTGGTTACCGGTGGCAGCCGCGGCATCGGCCGCTCGATCTGCGAGCAAATGGCCGCGCACGGCGCGAAGGTCGTGGTCTCCAGCCGCAAGCTGCCGGCCTGCGAGGAAGTCGTGAAAAGCATCAAAGAGAAGGGAGGGGAGGCCACTGCGGTCGCGGCCAGCATCTCCGACAAGGCCCAGCTCGAGAACCTTGTTGCCGAGGCGCGCAAGGCCTACGGCCGCATCGACATCATGGTCTGCAACGCCGCGTCC
>CAIKZO010000107.1 GCA_903832005.1 Enhydrobacter aerosaccus
CTGCGCCTTGAGGGCGTGGAAGATCTCGGCGCCCATGCGCAGGGCCTCGGCGAACGTGGCTGCGCCGGTCGGCAGGATCATGAACTCCTGGATGTCGATCGGATTGTCGGCGTGAGCGCCGCCGTTGATGATGTTCATCATCGGCACCGGCAGGATGCGGGCGTTGACGCCGCCGATGTACTTGTAGAGCGGCAGGGCCGCCGATTCCGCCGCTGCCTTGGCCACGGCCAGAGACACGCCGAGAATCGCGTTGGCGCCCAGGCGGCTCTTGTTCTCCGTGCCGTCGAGCTCGATCAGCAGCCGGTCGATTCGGCGCTGGTCCTCGGCGTACACGCCGGACAGGGCGTCGAAGATCTCGCCGTTGACGGCCTGCACCGCCTTGAGCACGCCCTTGCCGCCGTAGCGCTTCTTGTCGCCGTCGCGCTTCTCCACCGCCTCGTGGGCCCCGGTGGAGGCGCCCGAGGGCACCCCGGCGCGGCCGAAGGAGCCGTCCTCCAGCACCACGTCGACTTCCACGGTGGGATTGCCGCGGCTGTCGAGGATCTCGCGGGCGACGATGTCGATGATTTCGGTCATGGGAGGGTCTCGGGCGCAGAGTCGCGGACAAAGAAAAAGCGCGCGAGCCTTAGCTCACGCGCCCGATCATTCCAACCCTGAGCCGCGGCACGCGCTCAAGTAGGCCGCTAGGCCGGTAGCGCCAAAAAGACTCAGTCTTCCTTGATGTCGAGGACCTGGCGGCCCTTGTACATGCCGGTCTTCAGGTCGACGTGGTGCGGACGGCGCATTTCGCCGGTGTCCTTGTCCTCAACATAGCTGTTGGGGCTCAGGGCGTGGTGCGAGCGGCGCATGTTACGCCGCGAGGGCGAGGTTTTTCGCTTGGGAACGGCCATCGTTGTCTCTCGGCGCGTGAAAATGACTGCGGCCGCCAAAAGCGGGCGGCCTGCGTGAGCCGGGGTGTATGACGCAAAGCCGGCTCGTTAGCAAGTCGCCCATTGCGGCGGTCCGTCAGCCTCCCAGCTTCTGCGCCTCGTCCAAATGTTTGTGCAAGGTGGGCAGGGTCTGCTGAGCCAGTTGACCAACGTCGCCGGGCATCTTGGCGGCCTTCTCGTACTCGCTGATGTCCTTCTTGTGGTCCTTGACCATGTACTTGGCGAACTCCTTGTCGAAGTCGGCGCCATGCAGGCCCATGAGTTTGTCGCGCTCCTTCTGGGCGGCAGGCATGGTCTGGGACTCCTTGGGCACGTTCAGGCCTGCGGCGACCTTCTCGACCTTCATCAGGTGCATGGAGTGATCGTCGACCAGCATCTGGCCGAAACTCTTGGTGGCGTCGCCCTGAGCGGCCGCCATCTTGCCGAGCATGACCTCGGAGTTGTCGCCCTCCATGGCGCTCTTCAGAAACGCCCGGGCCTTGTCGCTGGTCTTGGCGTGAGCCGCGCCGGCCAGGGCCAAGGCGGCGGCCAGGGAAATGAGAATCGCGCGTCGCATTTTGATCGTCCTCCGTCAGTCCCCAACGACGGTAGGACGCCTCAGACGCGCGGCGGTTCCAGCTTCAGTGCTGGCCAGCAGGATAGTTCAGCTCCAGCAGAACGCCGTTAGGGTCCTCGACGAAAATCTGCTTCAGGTCGATGACCGTCACGTGGTTCAGGCGGTACGGCAGGCCGTGCTTTTCGATGGTGGCGACCATGGCGTCATGGCCCCAGCAGTTGAGGGCCACATGGTGCACCGCGCCGGTGTTACCGCCCTCGCGGAAGCCCTCGCCGTCGGCCAGCAGCGAGCCCACGGTGGAGATATGCACCAGGGCGTGGCCGTCGGCGCCATGCATCCACTGCACCAGCTTGGGATCGAGTCCCGGCGGGTCGCGAACCTCCAGCCCGATCACGTCGCGGTAGAAGGCGACGGTCTCGTCGAGCCTGAGGGTCTGCAGGTTGACGTGGTCGAGGCGCGTGGTCATGGCCGAAGTTCTACTCCAGCCAGATCAGGCGTCCAGCCACTGCCGCCACGGGGTCCAGGCCGAGAACACCGCCGCCACGGCGGCGTAGCCTTCCGCGCCAGGGTGGATGCCGTCGCCGTCCAGGGCGCCCTTGTGCCAGCGCGACCAGTCGCCCAGACGCTGGCGGATATCCAGGAACGGCGCGCCCAGCCTTCGGGCGGCGTATTCCAGGTCGAGGTTGAGCTGGCCCCGGATAGCATCGAGCTCGGGCTCGGCGGCGCGCGGCGTACCCATGACGAACACGTCATATCCCCTGGTCTTGGCCCAGGTGACGACCTGCTCCAGGGCGGCGGCGGTCTCCTCCACGGGACGGTCGAGGCGGATGTCGTTGGTCCCGAAGGCGACCACCACGGCCTGGCGATCGCCCTTGCCGGCGATGCGCTCGTCGATCTCGCGCTCGGCGCGGGCTGCGATCTCGGCTCCGGTCTGGCCGCGGATGCCGAGGTTGTAGGCGGTGAGGTCCGTCCCCCTGCCCCGCTCGGCCGCGTGCACACGCCCGGCCCAGCCCAGGCCTTCGACGTCGCCCGTGCCCAGAGTGAAGCTGTCGCCGAGGAAGCAGACGCGGAGGTCGGGCATCAGTAGCGAACCGTATTCGACATGTCGGCAAGCGGAATGGGTTGCAAGCAACCATGAGCGGTCTGCCATTCGATAAGCGCCCGCTTCAATGTCGAGAACGATGTCCCGCTGAAGTTGGGCAGTTCGCGCCTGCTCTCCTGACCGTTTTCAACGATCACAGCATATAGGCGCCAGCTACCCTGCCTGGCGAATGGGGGACGCCAGTAGCGCTCTTCGAAGCGCCGGATGTCCGCAAACAGATAATGCTCCCGGTCGCTCCAGGCCATCAGCCCGCGCGTCCGGATGCCGTCCGGCTCGATGTCGATGAGGCTGGCGCCTTTGAGGACGCGATAACGGATGAACGCGACCAGCCCAGCGACGATGACCCACCCAACGGCGTCGAGAAGAGTCATTCGGCGCGGCTCCCGCTACACCAGCCGGCTCTGATCCAGCGCCGCGCCGATGAAGCTGCTGAACAGCGGGTGCGGGGCGAAGGGGCGGGACTTCAGTTCGGGGTGGAACTGCACGCCGACGAACCAGGGATGGTCCACGCGCTCGACGATCTCGGGCAGGACGCCGTCGGGCGACAGGCCGGAGAACTTGAGCCCCGCGCCCTCGATGGCCTCGCGATAGTCGATATTGACCTCGTAGCGGTGGCGATGGCGCTCGGAGATGGCCGTGCCGCCGTAGATCTCGCAGACCTTGGAGCCCGGCTGCAGCACCGCGTCATAGGCGCCCAGGCGCATGGTGCCGCCGAGGTTGTCGCCCATCCCGCGGGTCTCGCGCTGGTTGCCCCGGGTCCATTCGGTCATCAGTCCGACCACGGCGTCCTTGGTCTCGCCGAACTCGGTGGATGAGGCGCCCTTGATGCCGGCCACGTTACGCGCCGCCTCGATCACCGCCATCTGCATGCCGAAGCAGATGCCGAAATAGGGAATCTTGTGCTCGCGGGCGAACTGCACCGCGCGGATCTTGCCCTCGGCCCCCCGCTCGCCAAAGCCGCCGGGCACCAATATGCCGTGCACCCCGGCCAGACGCACCTCGGCCACCCCCGGATCGCCCTCGAAGGTCTCGCTCTCGACCCACTGCAGGTTGACCTTGACGTTGTTGGCCACCCCGCCGTGGGCCAGGGCCTCGATCAGGGATTTGTAGGCGTCTTTCAGCACCGTGTACTTGCCGACCACGGCGATGGTCACCTCCCCGTCGGGGTTGGTGACGCTGCGGACGATGCGCTTCCAGGCGGTCAGGTCGGGCTCGGGGGCGTCCTCGATGCCGAAGGCGGCCAGCACTTCCTGGTCGAGCCCCTGCTCGTGGTAGTCGAGCGGCACGGCGTAGATGTTGGCGCTGTCCATTGCCTGGATCACCGCCGTCTCGCGCACATTGCAGAACAGGCCGATCTTGCGCCGCTCTTCGGCCGGAATCGGCTGCTCGCAGCGGCACAGCAGGATGTCCGGCTGGATGCCGATGGAGCGCAGCTCCTTGACCGAGTGCTGGGTCGGCTTGGTCTTCATCTCACCGGCCGTCTTGATGAACGGCAGCAGGGTCAGATGCATATAGATGACGTGCCGGCGCGGCAGGTCGTTGCCGAGCTGGCGGATGGCCTCGAAGAACGGCAGGCCTTCGATGTCGCCCACCGTGCCGCCGATCTCCACCAGCACGAAATCGGCGTCGCCGGCGTCGGAGCGGATGAAGGCTTTGATCTCGTTGGTGACGTGGGGGATCACCTGGACCGTGGCGCCGAGATAGTCGCCGCGCCGCTCCTTCTCGAGGATGGTCTTGTAGATCTGGCCGGTGGTGATGTTGTCGCCCTTGTTGGCCGACACCCCGGTGAAGCGTTCGTAGTGGCCCAGGTCGAGATCGGTCTCGGCGCCGTCGTCGGTGACGAACACCTCGCCGTGCTGATAGGGGCTCATCGTCCCCGGATCGACGTTCAGATACGGGTCCAGCTTGCGCAGGCGGACCTTATATCCGCGAGCCTGCAATAACGCGCCAAGCGCTGCGGCGGCGATGCCTTTCCCCAG
>CAIKZO010000108.1 GCA_903832005.1 Enhydrobacter aerosaccus
CCATCACCGGCCCCGAAAGAGTTGCCGTCATCGGAGCGAACGGTTCAGGCAAGACCACGCTGCTCGCCATGCTGACGGGCGCTCTCGCACCGTGGTCGGGAAGCGTTCGCACGATTCCCGACAAGGCCCTGCTCGACCAGCAGATGAGCCTGCTCGATGCTAGTACTTCGATCCGCGACAACTTCCGCCGCCTCCATCCGGAATCGGACGAGAACAGCTGCCGGGCCGCCTTGGCCCGCTTCATGTTCCGCGCCGACGCGGCGCTCCAGCGCGTATCGACCTTGAGCGGCGGCCAGTTGCTGCGGGCGGGCCTCGCCTGCGTCCTGGGCGGCACCGCCCCTCCCGCCCTGCTGATCCTCGACGAACCGACCAATCATCTCGACATCGATTCGATCGAAGCCGTCGAGGCAGGCCTGCGCGCCTACGACGGCGCGCTACTCGTGGTGAGTCACGACGAGGCGTTCCTGGAAGCCATCGGGATCACGCGGCGCGTGACCTTGAAGATCAGCGCTGGCGATCCTGCAGGGCCGCCCCAAACGCCTTGAACAGGGTGCGGTTGATCGGGTTGGTCTGCGGATCGTATTCGGCGTGCCATTGCACACCCAGGGCAAAGCCCGGCGCGTCGGCGATGCTGATCGCCTCGATGGTGCCGTCCTCTGCAATACCCTCGACGAACACGCGGCCGCCCGGCGCTTCGATTCCCTGGCCGTGCAGCGAGTTCACGCGGATCTTCTCGCAGCCCAGCAAGGTGGCAAACCGCCCCTGCGGGGTCAGCGCCACCTCGTGGCGGTCCGCGAACACGACCTCGGGATCGGGATGGATCTCGCCGTTGGCCAGGCGCGGCATGCGATGGTTCATGCGTCCCGGAATGTCGCGGATCTCGGGGTGCAGCGTGCCGCCGAAGGCCACGTTCATCTCCTGCAGGCCGCGACAGACGCCGAACAGCGGGATGCCGCGCTCGACGCAGGCGGTGATCAGGTGGAGCGCCACCGCGTCGCGCTCCTGGTCGTAGGGCTCGTGCCTGGGGTCGGGCTCGATCCCGAAGCACGTCGGATGGACGTTGGCCCGCGCGCCCGTCAGGAGAATGCCATCGACCGCTTCCAGCAACGCCTCGACGTCGGTGATGTCGGGCGTGCCGGCAAACATCAGCGGCAACGCGCCTGCCACTTCGGCAACTGCACGCATGTTGCGCTGGCCCACGAGCTGGACGTTGTGCCGGTCGTTCACCACGCCGGAATTACCAATCACGCCAACCACCGGCTTACTCACGTCGAACGCTCTTTCATGTCTTTCTCACGAGCAAGAAAAGCGCCAATCAGCGCTGGTTGCGGCGCAGGTCCTCGATATCCTTCCACATCAGGTACTGCGGCCCGAGGTCGGAGATCTTGGTGGCGCCGATCTGGGCCATCGAGACGTCGATCTCCTTGCGGAAGATGTTGAGCGCCATCTTGGCGCCTGGAATACCGCCTGCGGTCACGCCGTAGAGCGTCGGACGGCCCTGGAAGACGAACTTCGCGCCCATGCAGAGCGCGATGATGGCATCGAGGCCGCGGCGGACGCCGCCGTCGAACATCACCGTCATCTTGTCGCCGACCGCCTCGTTGATCGCCGGCAGTACGTGCAGCGGCGACGGCGCATTGTCGAGCTGCCGGCCGCCATGGTTGGAGACCATGATGCCGTCAACGCCCAGCGAGTGCGCGCGGATCGCATCGTCGGGATGCATGATGCCCTTCAGCACGAAGTTTCCCTTGAACAGCGAGCGGAACCGCTCGACGTGCTTCCAGGTCATCGGCGCACGATTCTGGTAGGCTACGAGATCGGCGACTTTCTCGGCCGAGGCGCCTGGCCCTGCGTACTTCGCCCAGTTGCTGAAGTACGGTGTACCGTGGCGCATCCACTCCAGCATCCAGCCCGGATGCTCCAGCGCCTCGAGCTTGGTGGCGAGGCTGAGTTTCAGCGGCCGGCCCCAGCCGTTGCGCTGGTTACGCTCGCGGTTGGAGCCTTCGGGCACGTCGACGGTGAAGACCAGCGTCTTGAGGCCCGCGTCGGCGGTGCGCTTGATCAGGTCGTCGGAGATCGCCTCGTCCTTCGACGAGTAGAGCTGGTACCAGCCATGGTCGGGCGCGAGCTTGCCGAGATCCTCGATCGAGCCGGTCGAGGAGCCCGACATGATGAACGGTACGTTGGCGTCGCGCGCGGCCTCGGCCAACATCAGGTCGGCACCACGGCGGAACAGGCCCGCGAGCCCAGTCGGCGCGATGCCGATCGGGCTGGAATAGGTTCGGCCGAACAGGGTCGTCGACTGGTCGCGCACCGAGACGTCGACCAGGTAGCGCGGCACGATGCGCGCCTGCCGGAAGGCACTCTCGTTGGTGGCGATGCCCGTCTCGTCGTCGGTGCCGCCCTCGATGAAGTCATAGGCGATCTTCGGCAGCCGCTTCTTGGCGAGCTTGCGGAGATCCTCGATGTTGACCACGCCCTTCATATCTTTCACTCCCGTTACAGGGAGTTTGCCGCCCTTTCCCGCCTCGGGCCAGCGGTGTTAGACCGGCGGGCATGCAAATCAGACACGCGCGGCGGGGCGACGAGGCCCATCTGGCCCACCTCCTGGAAGACCATGAGCGGCACTACGGCAACGACGTTGCCCATGGCGCGGGCCTGCCCGGCGCGGCCTTCCTGACCGACCCACCGCATGGCGGCACGATCTGCCTGGTGGCCGAGGCCGACGGCGGCCGGCTGGTCGGGTTCGCCATCCTCAACCCCTTCTTCCCCGCCCCCAAGCTCAGCCACGGTCTCTACCTGAAGGAGCTCTATGTCGCGGGCCACGCCCGCTCCGACGGCGTGGGCGAGAAACTGATCGACGCCATCCGCGAGTTGGCACTCCAGCGCGGCAACACGCGCGTGCTGTGGACGACCGGCGCCGACAATAAACGCGCGCAAGCCTTCTACGACCGGCTGGGCATCCAGCGGCAGGACAAGATCTACTACGTGATGGACGTATGAGCGGGCTGATCCTCCACCACTACGACTTCTCGAACTTCGCCGAGAAGGCGCGGCTGATGCTGGGCTTCAAGGGCTTGGCGTGGCGCGGTGTCGAGATCCCGCCGATCGCGCCCAAGCCCGACCTCACGCCGCTGACCGGCGGCTATCGCCGCACGCCCGTGCTGCAGGACGGCGCCGACGTGTGGTGCGACACCAACCTGATCGCGCGTGAGCTGGAACGCCGCATGCCGTTGCCGTCGCTGTTTCCCGCGGCCACCGCGGGCGCGGCCGAGATCATCGTGCGCTGGGCCGAGCAGCAGTTCATGCGGCCGATGGCGCTCTTCGTCTCCGGCATCAACGCCGACCACATGCCGGCCGGCCTGCACGAAGATCGCGCCCGGCTACACGGCCTGCCCGTGCCCTCGGTCGAGGCCGTACGCGCGGCAGGCGCGCGCAATCGCCTGCTCGTACGTCCGCAACTCGCCTGGCTGGCGGACACGCTGAAGGATGGACGGGCGTATCTGCTGGGCGACGTACCGTGCATTGCCGACTTCGCCGCCTATCACGTCGTGTGGTTCCTGCGCGGCCGCAAGATCGATTGCTCGGCCGAGATCGAGCCCTATCCGAAGCTGATCGCCTGGCGTGACCGCATGGCCGCAATCGGCCATGGCAAACGCACGGACATTTCGGCGGACGTGGCGCTGGGCGAGGCGCGCGATACAACACCGACCAAGCCGCGCCCGTCGAGCCCGCAGGACGGCGATCCGCGTCCGGGCGAGCGCGCCAGCGTCCGCGCCGCCGACAATGCCCGCGACTGGATCGAGGGAGAGGTGTGGTTCATCGACGCCGACGAGATTTCGTTGCGGCGCACCGACGCCGTGTTGGGCGAGGTCGCCGTGCACTTCCCGCGCCTGGGCTACGACTGGCGCAAGGCAAGATGAAGGATCAGCGCTCCACGGCTTTGCGCTCGGCCTCGCTGATCGGGATCGACGCCAGCTCGGCCAAGGTGATCGGCTTCACCGGCGGGCGCAGGCGGTAATAGCCCACTTCGTCGGGCGTCGTGCCGCGCTCGTTGGCGATCAGCTCCGTCACCGTAAGACCGCACAACCTTCCCTGGCACGGGCCCATGCCGCAGCGCAGGAAGGCCTTCATCTGGTTCGGGCCCTCGCAGCCCAGGCGCGCGGTCTCGCGGATCTGCTGGGCCGTCACTTCCTCGCAGCGACAGGCGATCGTGTCGCCCTCCGGCTGGCGCAATGCCTCGATGGGCCGATAGAGCTCATCGAGGAAGGCGCGGCCGAGTTCTTCCTGCTGCAGGCGTTGTCGCGCGGTCTGCGGGTCGGGCACGTTGGCGCCGGGCTTGAGCGCCCGCACCGCCGCGATGGCCGCGATCCGGCCGCGCTCGGCTGCCGCCGTGCCACCGGCGATGCCGGCGCCATCACCCGCCACGGCAATGCCCGGCACCGAGCTCTGGAAGTCCTGGTCGAGCAGCGGCACGAAGCAGAGCTGGCGCTTGTCCCAGCGATGCGCGACGCCCGCGGCATTGGCCAGATTGACGTTGGGCACGACGCCCTGATGCAGCAACAAAAGGTCTGCCGGCAAACGGCGCCCGTCGACATCGACCTCGCGCAACTTGTCGGTCCCGATGGCGGCGATCTGCCGTCCTGGGATGATCAGCGCCTTGGCCTTGACCTCGCGCAGCAGCGCCAGGCCTTTCTTGAAGTACGGCGACAGCAGGAAATCCGGCAGATACATCGCCGCCCGCAGCCAATTGGCCTTCGAGCCGGTGTCGACGATCGCCTCGAGCTTGCCGCCGGCCCGCAGGATCTGCGCCGCCAGCAGCCAGAGCAGCGGACCGCTGCCCGCCATCACCGTGCGTCCGCTGGGCACCAGCCCCTGCGCCTTCAGCAGCGTCTGCGCCCCGCCCGCGGTCATGACGCCCGGCAGGGTCCAGCCCGGGATCGGGAACGGCCGCTCGAGCGAGCCGGTGGCGATGATGACGCGCTTTGCCTGCAGCAGGCGCGCCTGCCCTGCGATCGAGATGCCGACGGTGAGCGTGCGGTCGAGGCTCCAGACCGTGGCGCCGGTCACGATCAGGGCGCCGCTGTTCTTCGTCTCCGTGGCGAGCGCAGCGCCCGCCCAATAGTCGTCGCCCAGGATGGCGCGGTTGCGCACCGGGTTGGCGGTGATGCCGCGATAGATCTGGCCGCCGACGCCGGGGTTCTCGTCGAACAGCACGGTAGCGAGGCCCGCGCGCGCGGCGGTCGCGGCGGCGGCAAGGCCTGCCGGTCCACCGCCGATCACGACGAGATCGTAGGACGGTGCGAGGTCGGCGGCGTTCATCGCCCGGCCTCGCGCTTGCCGATTTGCGTTTCGATCTTCATGCCCTCGCGCACCGGCACGAGGCAGCCCTGGCGGCTGCCGACACCGTCGACCGTCACCAGGCACTCGAAGCAGACGCCCATCAGGCAGTAGGGCGCGCGCGGAGCGCCCGAGACCGGCGTAGTGCGGCAATGATCGATGCCGGCATGCAGCATCGCCGAAGCGACGGTGTCGCCGATGCGGGCGCGAATCGGCTTGCCGTCGACGCTGAGCGTCAGTGTGGCGCCGGTATCACCCAGCCGCTTGAACATGGAACCTCCTCGCGCTGAAGGGGGCGACCAGCGACTTGTCGAGGGTGCCGCGCGCGATCATCGGCGCAACGGTGAGCGCATGGTTGGCGGCCAGCGTGACGCCGGAGTGGCAGCACACGGTGAAGGCGCCGGGATGCGTCTCCGATTCGTCGTAGATCGGGAAGCCGTCCTGGGTCATGACGCGGATCGCGCTCCAGGTGCGCACCACGTTGGCGCTCTTCAGCAGCGGGAACATGCGCACCGCGCGCGAGGCCTCCGTCGCGCTGACGCCGAGTGTCAACCCGGTCGGATCGATGCTCTCTTCCTTCGAATCGCCCATCATCACCGTGCCCTCGTCGGTCTGGCGCAGGGTGACCACGGGATGGTTGAGGAAAGGCCGCAGCCGCTCGGTGACGACGATCTGGCCGCGCTCGGGCTTCATCGGGCATTCGAGGCCGACCATCGGCGCCAACCGCATGTTGGCGTTGCCCGCTGCCAGCGCCACCTTGCCCGCGGTGATCGTGCCGTGCGGCGTGGCGAGCTGGAATTCGCCGCCCTCGCGCGTGATGTTGTCGACGCGATGGCTCGGCAGGTAGGTCACGCCGCGCGCATTGAGGGCGCCATGGAGCGTACGGAACAGGCGCAGCGAATTCACGTGGCCGTCGAGGGCACAGTAGCTGCCGCCCACCACCTCCGGCCCGATGTCGGGCAGCATCCGCTTGACCTGATCGTGGTCGAGCATGTCGATCTTGTAATCGACCATGCCCGGCTGCTCGCGCAGGCGCTTCAGCGTGGCCGCTCGGTTCTCCAGTTCCCTCTCCGACAGGGCGAGCGTGAAGCCGCCCGGACGCTGGAAGCAGACGTCGAGGCCGGTCTCCTGCTTCAGCAGATCGGAGAAGCCACTCCACGCATTAGACGAGCGGATGGTCCAGCCGGCGTAGGGCGCCAGGCCCAGCCCCTTGCTCTGCACCCACACCAGCGCGAAGTTTCCGCGCGAGGCGCGCACGGCGCGGTCGCCCTCGTCCAGCACGACGACCTTCAGCCCTTCGCGCGACAGGCCCCAGGCGGTGGCGACGCCGACCAGCCCGCCGCCCACGACGGCAACATCGTAATCAGCGGCCATCATGCCCCCGTCCCACCAGCAAACGCTCGAGCCCATAGGCGCGATCGAGCGCCACGAGACCGGCAACGGTGATCGCGATGACACAGGCCGAGACCGAGGTCACCAGCGGATCGATATTGTCCTGGATGTAAAGAAACATGCGAACGGGCAACGTAGCGGTTCCGGGGCCGGCAATGAACACCGTCATGGTCACTTCGTCGAATGAATTGATGAAGGCAAGCGCCCAGCCGCTGGCCAGGCCCGGCACCACCAGCGGTAGGGTCACCCGTTTCAGGACTGTCCATTCCGAGGCGCCCAGCGAAACCGCGGCGTGCTCGATCGAACGATCGAGGCCGATCGCGGAGGCGAGCGTCAGCCGCAAGGCGAACGGAAACACCACGATGATGTGCGCCAACACTAGGCCAGTGAAGCTGCCGCTGAGCCCAATCTCGGTGAAGAAGCGCAGGAAGGCGATGCCCAGCACGATGTAGGGGATCATCAGCGGCGACATGAACAGCGCGGTGAAGGCTTCCCGGCCCCTGAAGCGATGCCGCGCGATCGCGAGCGCCGCCGGCACGGAGAAGCCGACCGCCAGCGCCGACGACAGAGCGCCCAGCCCCAGGCTCTGCCAGAAGGCCGAGATGAATTCGGGATAGCGGGCGATGGCGCGGAACCAGCGCAGCGACCAGTCCGTCGTCGGGAAAGACAAAAATCCTTCTGGTGTAAAGGCCACCCAGCAGACGACCACGATCGGCGCCAGCATGAAGATCACGAACAGCGTGTGATAGATCAGAGCGATTGGACCGTTCTTGCTCATGAGGGGCGGCTCATCCGAACACCTGCGCATAGCGCCGCTCGACCAGCCGGTTGGCCACGATCACCAGGGTGGCGAGCACGACCAGCAGGATCACCGCCACCGTGGCGCCCAGCGGCCAGTTGAGCGTGTTCAGGAACTCGTCGTAGGCCAAGGTCGAGGCGACCTTGAGACGGCGGCCGCCGATGATCGCCGGTGTCGCAAAAGCAGACGCCGCCAGCGAGAACACGATCACCGCACCGGCCAGGATGCCAGGCATCGCCTGCGGCAGCACGATGCGGCGCAGCACCGTCAGCGGCCCCGCGCCCAGCGCCACGGCGGCATTCTCGATCTGCGGGTCGAGGCGCTGCAGCGCCGCCCATACCGACAGCACCATGTAGGGCATCAGCACATGCGCCAGCGCCACGACCATGCCGGTCTCGGTGAACATGAAGGGGATCGGTGCGGAGATGAGGCCAGCCGACATCAGCGCCTTGTTCACGAGCCCCGAATTGCCGCCGAACAGCAGCGCCCAGCCGAGTGTGCGCGCGACGACCGAGATCAGCAGCGGCCCCAGGATCACCAGCAGGAAGAAGCCGCGCCACGGGCTCTTCATGCGATTGAGGATATAGGCCTCGGGCGCACCGAACACGGCAGACAGCAAGGTCACGAGGGCTGCGATCCGGAAGGTGCGGCCGAACACCTCGTAATAATAGGAATCCTCCAGCACCTCGCGCCAGTTCTTCAGAATGAAAACCGGCTCGATGCCCTTGTACTGACCCCAGTCGTGGAACGACAAAGCCACGGTCATCGCCAGCGGCACGATCACAACCGCCGCGAACAGCACGAGTGCCGGCAGGACGAGGAGATAGGGCATCGCCTTCATGGCGCGGCCCACGCGAGGTGCACCGACGCGCCCTCTTCCGGCATCGTGCCGCCGGCGTTCTGGCGAATCACGGTGAGCAGGCCGCTCGCCGTCTCGACCTGATAGAGCCAGTGATTGCCCTGGAAGATGCGCGTGCGCACCGTGCCGGCCAAACCGGACGATGCGAATTCGATGCGCTCAGGCCGCACCGCCTTGCCGTCGATCAGGTTGGTCTTGCCTAAAAAGTTCGCCACGAACGGCGTTGCGGGCCGTTCGTAAGCCTCGTGCGGCGGCGCGATCTGTTCGGCGCGGCCCTGATTCATCACCACGATGCGATCCGACAGCGCCATCGCCTCCGCCTGGTCATGGGTCACCAGGATGGTGGTCGTGCCGACGGTGCGCTGGATCTGGCGCAACTCGATCTGCATCTCCTCGCGCAGCTTGGCGTCGAGATTCGACAGCGGCTCGTCGAGCAGCAGGATCTGCGGCCGGATCACCAGCGCGCGTGCCAGCGCCACCCGCTGCTGCTGACCACCCGAGAGCTGGCGCGGGAAACGCGCAGCGAAAGCGCCAAGGCCAACCAGTCCCAAGGTCTCTGCCACGCGCTTCGCCCGCTCCGCTTTGGCGACACCCTGCATCTCGAGGCCGAACGCCACGTTCTCGGCGACGCTCATATGCGGGAAGAGCGCGTAGCTCTGGAACACGATGCCGAGCCCGCGCTTGGCGGGCTTCACCGCCAGCAGGTCCTTGCCCTCGAGGCGGATCGCACCGCCGCTCGGCTCGACGAAGCCCGCGATCATCTGCAAGGTCGTCGTCTTGCCGCAGCCCGATGGACCCAGCAGCGAAACGAATTCGCCCTTCTCCACGCCGAGCGTCAGCCCATCGACGGCCTTGTGAGGCCCGAACGCCTTGCTGAGCGCGTCGAGCTGCAGGAAGGCCACCTCAGACCTCGGCCTTGATGCGCGCCACCGCCCCGCCGTACAGGCGGAAGAAGGCATCCTGCGGCTGGTCCATCGCCAGGATGTCCGCCGCCGGCGCCTTGAGGAAGAGCCCGCGCATCACCCGGCCGATCGCGCCATGCGCGAACACGGCCACCGGCCGCTCGGCTGCCAAGGTCACGATGTGATCGAGCGCCGGCCGGGCGCGCGCCGCGGCCATGACGTAGTTTTCGCCGGCCGGTGGGGAATAGTTCCAGTGGTCGGCACGCCGGGTCGCGAGCGCGCCCGGCCAGCCGGCCTCGATCTGCTGCCCGTTCAGCCCGTCCCAGTCGCCCCAGCTCATCTCGCGCAGGCGCGGATCGAAGACCGAGTCGTCATGGACCAGCCCCGCCGCTTCAGCGGCGATCGCGAGCGTCTCGCGCACGCGTCCCAGCGGGCTCGCCCGCACGATGACTTCGCCTGGCACATAGCCCGCTTGTCTCAGCTCGTGCGCCAACCCTTCGCCCATGACTCGCGCCTGCTCGCGCCCGGTCGCCGTCAGCGGCGAATCGAGATGGCCCTGTGCGCGCTTCTCCGCGTTCCAGACCGTCTCGCCGTGACGGAAGAGATAGATCGGGTGCGATCCCGCCACGGCCTAGCGTTCGACCTCGCGGTTCCAGCGCTTGGTCCAGGTGTCGCGCTGCTCGTTGATCGCGTCCCAGTCGGGCGAGATGATCAGCTTAGCGCGCTCGCCGACCGGCGCCATCTTGAGCTCCGGCATATTGACGTCGACCTTGGTGTTGACCGGACCGTTGCCCATCTCCTTGGCCATGCCAGCCTGCACCGAGGCCGACAGCAGCGTCTTGATCATCTCGTGCGCCAGCGGATTGACCGTCGCCTTTGCCACCGGGCAGGCCGACGCGAGCAGGATCGGCGAGCCTTCCTTGGGATAGATGAAGTCGACCGGGAAGCCGGTGTTGGCGAAAGCCTGCACGCGGCCGGTGCCCCACACCGAGATGGTGGCCTGGCCGGACTGGAAGAGCTCCGTCATCTTGCCCGGCGACGGCTCATAGACCAGCACGTTGGGATTGATGTCGTTCTTCATCACCTTGAAGCCCGGATCGATCGCCTTCTCGCCGCCGCCGTTCATGCGCGCATACATCATCAGCGCGTAAAGACCGTAGGTGTTGTTGATGGGCGGGATCACGAGCTGCTTCTTGAACTTCGGATCCTTGAGGTCGTTCCACGACGTCGGCGTGGCCCAGCCCTTCTCCTTGAACACCTTGGTGTTGATCATGAAGCCGGTGCCGGTCTGGCCGACCGCGACCGCCTTGTCGTCCTTGAAGAGCGCGGCGGGATAGAGCTCGCTCTTGTCCATGCCCTCGATCTTGGCGCAGAAGCCGAGCTGGATCGCCTGGTACATCACGCCGTCGTCCATGATGGCGACGTCGATCACCTGGTTGCCCTTCTGGGCCTGCAGCTTGGCCAGCGTATCGGTCGAGTTGCCGGCGACGTAGTCGACCTTCACGCCGTACTTCTTCTCGAAGTCGGGGAAGACCTTCTCGCGCAGGTGCGAATCCCACACGCCGCCGTAGGCCGCGACCGTCAAGGTCTTGGATTGCGCGAACGCAGGTCCGGCCAGCAACGCGAACGCAACGGCAAGGCGCAACGATTGTAGCATCCCGATCTCCCTTCAGGTCCCCTGAGATGACGTTAGCATGAAAGTCAGCTCATGCTTGTTGTGATGTAGATGCACGACCTGTGCCCCTGGCAGAGCCGCGAAAGCCTCCGCCGATTCATGATCGGTCTCGCCTTGGAACTTGAGCGTACAGACGAAATTCTTCACCAATCCAGACGCTCGCCACTGCTCGACCAGCCGCAGGAGCCGCGACGGATAGCAGATGATGTCGGAAAACAGCCAGTCGACGGGCCCGACGCTCCCGGGTTCCAGGGCGAAGGCGCTCTCGCCGCGCCACGAGACACCCGGCAGCGCCGCGACCTTGGGATCGAGCGGCGCCTTGTCGATGGCGATCACCTCGGCGCCCAGTCTGCCCAGCACGTAAGTCCAGCCGCCGGGCGACGCGCCGAGATCGAGGCAACGTTCGCCCGGTCCCGGAAACCGGCGCAGACGGACCAGCGCCTCCCAGAGCTTGAGATAGGCGCGATTGGGCGGTCCCTCGCGATCCTCGACGAGGGTTACCTCGCCATTGGGAAAGGGCGAGCTGCAGTGCGCTGCCGCCAGCATCCGGTCCGGCGCCAGCAAGGTCCAAGAGCCGAGCGGCGCCGTGGGCGCCGGTGTTGGAAAGACGATGGGCTTGGCCGAGACGTGCGGCAGCCGGTCCTGGATCAGGGCGGCGCGCCGATGATGAAGCGGCGCGTACATCGCCCAATTGCGCTGCAGACCGCGCAGCGCCTTGGCCGCATTGCCGATCGATTCCACGGGCCACTCGATGCAGTCGTGCCAAATGTTGGCGGCCCAGGCCGAGGCGATCGCCGATTGCTCACTCACCAGCAGGCGATCGTGCGTGGCGCTGACGATGACGCCTGCACGCGCGAGTTCCTCGCGGAGCTGCGCGTCGAAGCCCTCGGCGGCAAGATAGGCGGTGGTCATACCTTTATATAGACCGCGAGAGCCGCCAAGTGTCGCTGTTTGGTGGCGTCATCGCAGAAGGCGGCACGGAAGCCGTTGCCGGCCAGGGCGGCGATGTCGTCGCGCGTCAGCGTCAGCGCCTGCTGCACCGCCAGGAAATTCTCGGTCATGTAGCCGCCGAAATAGGCCGGGTCGTCTGAGTTGAGCGTCGCCATCAGCCCGGCCGAGAGCATGCGCTTCAGCGGATGTGCCGCCATGTCGGGAACGACGCAGAGGCGGACGTTGGAGAGCGGGCAGACGGTGAGCGGCATCTGCTCGCGGGCCAGGCGTGCCACCAGCGCCGGATCCTCGAGCGCGCGATTGCCGTGGTCGATCCGCCCGACCTTCAGGAGATCGAGTGCCTCGTGCACATACTCGGGCGGTCCCTCCTCGCCGGCATGGGCCACCGCCTGCAGTCCGAGCGACCGGGCTCGGGCAAAGACCCGTTCGAACTTCGACGGTGGATGGCCCTTCTCCGACGAATCCAGGCCCACGCCGATAAAGCGGTCGCGCCATGGCATCGCTTCGTCGAGCGTGCGTTGGGCACTGGCCTCGTCGAGATGGCGCAGGAAGCACAGGATCAGCGCCGTGGTCATGCCGAAGCGACGCTCGGCGTCCTTCAGGGCACGCCACAGCCCGTCGAACACCGTCTTGATCGCCACACCGCGATCGGTATGTCCCTGCGGATCGAAGAAGACCTCGGCATGACGCACGTTCTGCGCCGCCGCACGTTCGAGATAGGCCATGGCGAGGTCGTAGAAATCCTGCTCGTGCAGCAGCACGCGCATGCCCTCGTAATAAAGATCGAGGAAGTCCTGCAGGTTGCCGAAGCGATACGCCTGCTTCAGCGCTGCGACATCGCCGTAGCGCAGGCTGACGCCATTGCGCGCCGCCAGCGCGAGCATCAGCTCCGGCTCGAGGCTTCCCTCGATGTGGATGTGCAGCTCGGCCTTCGGCAGGCCGGCGATGAAGGGGGCAAAGTCCATGGCGCAACCTAGCCCGCCCGAAGCCCGCCGACTATTTCCAAGGCGAGCAGCGCTGGCGATCCGCGGGGCCATCGACTAGCGTCGCGGCATGACCACGAACTTCGAAGAGATCGTCTCCCGACACCGCGCGATCTTCCAGTCGGGCAAGACCCGGTCGGCTGAATGGCGCGAGAAGCAGCTTGCCGCGCTCCGGGCCATGGTCACCGAGCGGGCGGATGTCTTCTGCGACGCTCTCTGGAAGGACCTGCGCCGCAACAAGGTCGATGCGACGGTCGCCGATCTCAAGACGGTCGCCGACGAGGCCGATTACACCCGCCGTCGCGTCCGGCACTGGATGAAGCCGAAGAGCGAGCGCACCCCGCTCGTGCTGTGGCCCGGCCGCACGACGGTCAGCTTCGAGCCGCTGGGCGTCGGCCTGATCATCGGCGCGTGGAACTATCCGATCCAGCTCGTGCTCTCGCCGTTGATCGCAGCACTCTCGGGCGGCAATGCCGCGGTGCTGAAGCCGTCGGAAGTCTCGCCTGCGTCAGCGGCCGCATTGGCGGAGCTGGTGCCTCAATATCTCGATCCCGACGCGGTCTCGGTCGTGACCGGCGGTGTCGCCGAGACGACGGCCCTGCTCGAGCAGAAGTGGGACCACATCTTCTTCACCGGCGGCACGTCGATCGGCCGCATCGTCATGACGGCGGCGGCCAAGAACCTGACGCCCGTCGTGCTGGAACTCGGCGGCAAGAGCCCCGCGATCGTCCACGACTCGGCCGACCTCAAGGTCGCCGCGCGCCGCATCGCGCATGGCCGCTGGCTGAATGCGGGCCAGACCTGCACCGCGCCCGACTATGTCTTGGTGTCGAAAAGCGTGGCGCATGAGTTCCTCGTGCATCTCAAGGCGGCCGTGCTCGATTTCTACGGCGCCGATCCGCAGAAGAGTCCTGACTTCGGCAGGATCGTCAGCCCGCGCCATTTCGACCGCCTGAAAAACTTGCTCGGCGAAGGCACGATCCATCACGGCGGCCAGCACGACCGCGACGATCTCTTCATCGCGCCGACCATCCTGACCGACGTGCCGCCGACCGCGGCTGTGCTGCAGGAGGAAATCTTCGGGCCGATCCTGCCGGTGCTGGAAATCGACGGCATCGACCAGGCGATCGCGCATGTGAACGCCCGCCCTCATCCGCTCGGTCTTTACGTCTTCGCAAACGACCAGGCTGTCGCCCAGCGCATCCTCGCCGAGACGGCATCGGGTGACGCCGCCATCAACGATTGCGCCGTGCATCCGATCATCCGCGAGCTGCCGTTCGGCGGTGTCGGCAATTCCGGCATGGGCAAGTATCACGGCGAATGGGGCTTCCGCGCCTACACCAATGCGCGCGGTGTGCTCTCCCGCGGCACGCGCTTCGATGCGGCCCTGCGCTATCCGCCCTACAGCCGGGGCACGCGCCTACCCAACTGGATCATGGGAATACGCTGACGCAAGAGCGTTGTCCCGATCCGGGGCAACGTCTAACCTCCGTTCAACACGGAGGAAACAATGGCCAAGTTCGGTATCGGCGATTCGGTTCGCAGGGTCGAAGACCCGCGCCTTCTGACGGGGAACGGCCGCTACACGGACGACACGAAGCTGTCGACGCCGGCCGCGCGGCTTTACGTGCTGCGCAGCCCGCATGCCCATGCCGACATCAAGCGCATCGACACGAGCGCGGCGAAGAAGGCGCCGGGTGTGTTGCTGATCTTCACCGGCCAGGACGTGAAGCAGGCCGATTTCGGCGACGTGCCCTGCCTCGTGCCGCTTGCGAACCGCGACGGCAGCGCGCGCGGCGAGACCCCGCGGCCGATGCTGGCGCTCGACAGGGTGCGCCATGTCGGCGACGCGGTGGCGCTGGTGGTGGCCGAATCGCTCGAGCAGGCCAAGGACGCGGCCGAGCTGATCGAGGTCGATTACGCGCCGCGTCCGCACGTCGTCGGCACCTTCGAGGCCGCCCAGCCCGGCGCGCCGCTGGTGCATGACGGCATCAAGGACAACATCGTGTTCGACTGGGAGATGGGTGACCGCGAGCGGACGGAAGCGGCTTTCGCCAAGGCCCATCGCGTGGTGACCCTGAAGCTCGTGAACCAGCGGCTGGTCGTGAACTCGATGGAGCCGCGCGGCGCCATCTGCGAATACGATTCGAAGGACGACCGCTCGACCCTGTGGCTGTCCTCGCAGGGCGTCCACATGATCCGGCCCGTGGTGGCCGACATGATCCTGAAGATCGGCTCGCCCAAGCTACGCGTGCGCACCGGCGACGTGGGTGGCGGCTTCGGCATGAAGATCTTCGTGCACCCGGAATACCCGATGGTCGTGTGGGCCTCCCGCACCCTGAAGCGCACGGTGAAGTGGATTCCAGACCGCCAGGAATCCTTCCAGAGCGACGTGCAGGGCCGCGACCATGTCTCGATCGCCGAGATGGCGCTCGACAAGGACTGCCGCTTCATCGGCGAGCGCATCACGACCTATGCCGCGCTCGGCGCCTATCTCAGTCACTTCAGCGCCTTCATCCCGACCCTGGCCGGCAGCTCGATGCTGAACGGCCTCTACACCACGCCTGCGATCTACGTGAACGTGAAGGGCGTGATGACCAACACCGTGCCGACCGATGCCTATCGCGGCGCTGGCCGGCCCGAGGCCTCCTACCTGATGGAACGCTTCGTCGATCACATCGCGCGCGAGACCGGCAAGACGCCGGACGAGATTCGCGCAATCAACTTCATCAAGCCCACGCAGCTCCCCTACAAGACCGCGCTGGGCGACAGCTACGACTCGGGCGACTTCGAGACCGTGATGCGCAAGGGCATGGAGAAGGCCGACTGGAAGGGCTTCCCCGCCCGCCGCGCGCAATCGGTCGCCAGGGGCAAATGGCGCGGCATCGGCATGGCGACCTATGTCGAGAAGTGCTCCGGCGGCTCGCCCGAGACGACAATCGCCAAGTTCGCGGACGACGGCATCCTGACGCTCTATGTCGGCAACCAGTCGAACGGCCAGGGCCATGAGACGGCGATCGCCCATGTCGCCTCGGCGACGTTCGGCATCGACATCGAACGCATCAAGGTCGTGCAGGGCGACAGCGACGTCGTGCCCGAAGGCATGACCGGCGGCAGCCGCACGATCGCCGTCAATGGCGCGGCCACGGCAGGCGTCGCCGAAAAGATCATCGCCAAGGGCAAGCCGCTCGCATCGGCGATGCTCGAGGCCAGCGCCTCTGACATCGAGTACAAGGACGGCTCGTTCCGCATCGTCGGCACCGACCGCTCAGTCAGCCTGTTCGACGTCGCCAAGGCCAACAAGGGCGCCCTCGATGACGACTTCACCCGCACGCCGGAAGCCGACACCTTCCCCAACGGCTGCCACATCTGCGAACTCGAGATCGATCCCGACACCGGCACGCTCGAGATCCTGAACTACAGCGTGATGGACGATTTCGGCAAAGCCCTGAACCCGCTGCTGCTGCAGGGTCAGATCCACGGCGGCGTCGGCCAGGGCGTGGGCCAGGCGCTCACCGAAAAGACAATCTACGATGCCGACTCGGGTCAACTCTTGAGCGGCAGCTTCATGGATTACGCCATGCCGCGCGCCGACGTCGTGCCGTCGGTGAAATTCGACATGCACAACAGCCTCTGCAAGACCAACCCGCTTGGCGTCAAAGGCGCGGGCGAGGCCGGCGCCATCGGTGCCCCGCCCTCGGTGGTCAATGCCATTGTCGACGCGATCCACGCCCACACCGGCGTGAAGCATGTGGACATGCCGGTGACGGCGGCGTCACTCTGGAAGGTGATCGAGACCCACCGCCAGAAGAAGGCCGCCTGACCATGCTGCACGACCTCGTCGCCCTCTGGGAGGCGCACTGCCGCTACGAGTTCGAGACCCGTGACGTCGACGCGACCATGGCCACCATGGTGCCCGCGCCTTACGTCAATCATGTGCCGACTATGACCGGTGGCGTCGGGCACGATCAGCTGAAGCGCTTCTACAAGTATCACTTCATCGGCGAGAACCCGCCGGACACGGCGCTCACGCCGGTCAGCCGCACCGTCGGCGCCGACCAGATCGTCGACGAGATGATCTTCTCCTTCACCCACACCAGCGAGGTCGACTGGATGCTGCCCGGCGTCGCGCCGACCGGCCGCAAGGTCGAGGTGCCGCTGGTGGCGATCGTGAAGTTCGTGGGCGACAAGCTCGCGCACGAGCACATCTACTGGGACCAGGCCTCGGTGCTGGTGCAGGTCGGTCTGCTCGATCCCAAGGGCCTGCCGGTGGCGGGCGCGGAGACGGCGCACAAGGTCGTGGACAAGACGCAGCCCAGCAACGACCTCATGCGGCGCTGGCCGGCGAGCGCCGGCAAGCCGATCTGATCCTAGGCTGCGGCCGCCTGCTGTCCGCACCCCCAGAGTGCGAGACGGCTTTGCCGGATCAGATCGGCCACCGTGGCGTGCACGGCCGTGACGGGCGAACGGATCGGCCCGATGTCGAGAGCGGTGTAGATCTGCTCGGAGGTCCAGGCGTAGGCGCGGTTGGTCTTCTCGCAACCATCCAGTTCGAAGATGTGGACGACGACGTCCCAGGTTTCCTCGACCCCGATCGGCGCGCTCACCGGAACGGTCTGCACGAACCGCGCGGCGCAGTCGCAGCGCCGCTCGATCGCCGACTGGAGTTCCGGCTCCGTCATTACTTGAGCGGGCCGCCGAACAGCGGGCTGCCGGAGATCGGGCCGAAGCCCTGCTGCGAGGCCGGCGGCAGCGCCGCGTTGTTGGGACCGGGAACGCCGCCCAGGGCGGAGGCGGTGTCTTCTGCGGCCACCGGCCGGGGCGCGAGGCGCTGACGGCCTCCCTGCGGCACTTCCTTCGTGACCTGCGCGGGAGTATCGCCCTCGGCACGGGCGATCATCGGCGCGATGGCCAGCGCAACGAAGAAAGCCAACGTGTACATTCCGATTCGAAAGCTCGTCATGCAGACCTCCCTCAGTGAAGAACGACAGGTTCGCCGGCACTCAGCCGGGCGTCGGCCAGTTGCAGACCTTCGACCGCGCGCAGGATCGCCTCGAAATTGTAGGCGGTCGCGGGCGGATAGGTCCGCATCAGGCGGATGCGTTTAGCTGGATCGATGACGTGAACGCGGCGCACGATCTCGGAAGGATCGGCGACCGGCGGCATCATGTCGTAGAGCATCGACACGGTACGATCGGTGTCGGCAATCACCGGGAAGTTGAGCGCGAGGCCTTCGGTCTCGGCGATGGCCTTCTCCCACCGCGCGTGGCCGTCGGGTGAATCGACCGACAACGCCACGACCTTGATGCCGCTTCGGCGCCATTGCGGATGAAGCCGCGCGGCGGCCGTCAGCTCCATTGTCGAGGTCGACGTGAAGTCCATGGGCTGGCTGAACAGGATGCACCACGAGCGGCTCATCCATTCATGGAAGCGGATGCTGCCGTTGGTCGTGTCTTGCTCGAAGTCCGGGGCGATCTCGCCGATCCGCACGTTCACGTTGCAGGTCTCCGTCACGCCAGGCCCCTGCCTGTCCATGGACCGAGCCTGCGCCCATCGCAGCCAAACTGCGACGAAATCGATGCTAATTGTTGCTAATCGCCTGGCGAGCCCGCTCGGCTGCGGTCATCAAGCCCCAGCGGGCACCTTCGGCCAACGCCAGCCCCAGCGTTTCGGCCGAAAGGTTCGCCTCCAGACGCTCGTTCAGCCGATCGACCACGGCCTTGCGGGAGCCCGCGCGGGTTGCAATCGAGGGGTGCACGGCCCGCGCATAGCCCGCCAGGCGTGCGGCGGCGTCGATATCGCCGTGCATCGCTGCGAGCAGAGCGACTGCCTCGACCGTCCAGGCAACCGCTGCGGTCAGGCCGATGGCGGCGCCCTGAACGATGGCTTCGTTCGCCGTCTGGCGCATCGCGTCGATCTGGCCCGCCAGCAGGAGATGCGCGGACAGGGTCGCCATCAGCGGCGTCCGTCGACTGGGCGGCAGCTCGTCGCGCAATGTCTCGAGCTGGCGCAGCGCACGGTCCGCCTCGCCAGTGCTGAACATCAGCTCGGCCATGTTGCTGCCGCCGTTCACCAGCCCGACCCAGAAGTCGGTCGAACGGCTGAGCGAGAAACCCTCTTGGTAATTCGCGAGGGCCGGCGCCGCGCGCTCCTGCCGGAATCTGAGATCACCCAGCCGGATCAGCGTGAGCGCCAGCCACTTGCCGGGCGCGATCCCGCGCAGCACCGACTCCGCCTCGACCAGGAACGTCTCGGCCTGGTCGGCGGTCTCGCGTGTTAGCGAGGCACTGCCCGCCCGCCACAGCGAGGCACCCCGTCCCGCCACGTCACCGGCGGCACGAAACAGCGCCGCCGAGTCGAGAGCCGCCTGCACGTTCTCGCGATCGCCGAAGCGGAAGTCGCGCCAGCTCTGGCCGAAGCGCAGCCAGCCGCGCAAGGCCGGCGGCGTGTTGGCAACAAGATGCTGGGCGGCTGCTTCGAGCCAGCGCTGTCCCTCGGCGACCGGCGTCTCGGGCAACTCCCACCACAGAGGCACGGTGCTGGAGACGAGGCGCATGCCGATCGCCGCATCGCCCTCGGGCCCGAACGCCCAGGCAAGGGCGCTGCGCAGGTTCTCCGCATCGGGCGCATAGAGTGCCAGCCAGTCGCGGCCCGGCATGGTGTGCCAGGTCCGTGCGGCTTCGGCGAAGCGATCGGCAAAATAGGCTGCATGGCGCTCGGGCAAGCTTGTCTCGCCGGCCTCGCCCGCCTTGCGCACAGCATACTGGCGCACGGTCTCGAGCAGCCGGAAGCGCGGCGGGCTTCCCGCCTCGCCGGTGGCGTCGAACGTCACCATCGATTTGTCGGCCAGCGCCGTCAGCCGGTCGAGCAGATCGACGTCGTCGCCCGCACCGCTTTCGCCGGCGATGGCCTGGATCGCGGGCAGGCTGGCGCCGCCGGAGAAGACGGAGAGACCGCGCAGAAGGCCCTGCTCCTCGGGCGAGAGGAAATCGTAGCTCCAGTCGATCATCGCCTGCAGCGTGCGATGGCGCGGCGTCGTCCCGCGCCCCGTTGCCCCCAGCAGGCGGAAGCGTTCGACCAGCCGCTCGGCAAGCTGGGCCGGCGACAGTACCTTGAGTCGCGACGCGGCCATTTCGATCGCCAGCGGAATGCCGTCGAGACGCGCGCAGATCGCGGCCACGATCGGGGCGCTGGCATCGTCGAGGACGAAGCCGCTGATCGCCCCGGCGCGTTCCACGAACATGCCGACCGCGGCATAATGCAGGGCCGTCGCCGCCGTGACGGCATGCGGATCGTCGGGCACTGGCAAGGGCTGCAGGCGGAAAATCTGTTCGCCCGGAACGAACAGGCCCTCGCGGCTGGTCACCAGGATGACGACGGCGGGGCAAGCGGCGACGATGGCGTGCACCAGGCGCGCCACCGGCTCGACCAGGTGCTCGCAATTGTCGAGGACGAGCAGCGATTTCTGGTCGCGCAGCAAGGTGGTCAGCAGATCGGTCGCCGTATTGGTGCCGGCGCCGCCGCCCGAGAAAACGGCCGCCACTGCCTCCGACACACGCGCCGGATCGGACACGGTGGAAAGATCGACGAAGCCCACGCCATCAGGGAAGTCAGCCTTGACGAGTTCGGCCAGGTGAAGCGCGAGCGCGGTCTTGCCCACGCCGCCCGGGCCCACGACGGAAACGACGCGGCGGGTTTGCAACAGCCGCTGCAGGTCGGCGATCGCGCCATCACGACCGATCAGGCGAGTCGTCAGTTGGGGAACCGCCGAGAGCGGCAGCTCTGGCACAGGCGCCGGTATCGGGCGGACCTCGGTCGTGATCGTGCCGACGAAGACGTAGCCCCGCCCCGTCACGGTCCGGATCACCGGCTCGCCCTCGGCCGAATCGCCCAACGCCCGCCGCAGCGCCGTCATGTTCACGGTAAGGTTGTTTTCCTCGACGATCCGGTCGGGCCAGACCGCCTTCATCAGCGCCTGCTTGGTCACCACCACGCCCGGATTGGCCGTCAGGTGCAGGAGCAGATCCATCGCGCGCGCGCCGAGATGCACGGACACGCCGTCCCGCAAGAGCTGGCGCTGTCCCGGTAACAGGCGAAAGGCGCCGAACCGGATCACAGCGCTATCGATTGGCACCGCCACCTCGTTCGCACTATCGCCCCAACTATGTCCGACAACGCACACATCGCCGAACCCGCCCCATCGGCATCAAAAGTGAGCCTAGTGGAAACGAAAATCAACTCGATGGACGGTCGGTGAATACGAAAGAAACATAACCGTGATCGGACGGTCGGCCCGAGCCGTCAGAGACCGGCGGAAGCGACCTTCGCTTCGCGATCGCGGTCGGCGAGATCGTGCGCCACGATCTTGCGGAAGTGATCGAGGTCGCGGCCGCGCAACTGCGGAGGCTTCAGGGCCGAATAGACCATCGGATTGACCGGCCTGTCCTTGAAGCGAACCTCGAAATGCACGTGCGCGCCGGTCGTGCGGCCGGTGAGACCGATGAAGCCGATCACGTCGCCCTGGGAGACCTGCTTGCCCGGAGCAATTCCCGGCGCGAACGACGCAAGGTGACCGTAGACCGTCGCCAGATCGCCCGGATGATCGATCTCGATCCAGTTGCCGTAGCGGCCCTTGGGCTCGGCGCCTTTCACGACACCATCGCCTGCGGCATGGATCGGCGTGCCATAGGGCGCCACGAGATCGACTCCCTCGTGCAGGGCCATCACCCCGCCGACGCTTCCGCCCAGCGCCCGTGGCGCCGTTACCACGCGGTTCGGTGTCACGCGGGGAGCCCAGGCACCAGGTGCCAGGGCGAGCGGTGTCGCCATGGTCGCCGGAGACATCAGGCCGCTCCCCGAACCCAGGCCCGGCGGCAGGCCTCCGGCACGGGTCGGTCCCTTGCCGAGTTGCTGTCCGATGGCCGCGCCGGCGCTCAACGCGAACACCGGCGGCTGGTCGAGCGGATCGACCCGGAGACCGAAACCCGACGACACCACGTAGCTCGGCAGCGGGAAGCGCAGCTCCGACGGAGACGCGCCCTGCCCGTTGGCGAGCCAGAAGGAATCGTGCGGCGCGCCGAACGGCCGGAAGCGATGGAGCGCGATCGTGCTCTTCTTGGCGGAGAGCTGAAGCTCCGCCCACAGCACGCGACCGCCGTCGATCGGCGCTCCCTCGAGACTGAAGGTCCGCTCGTAACGGACGTAGAACCGGTCGCCATTACGCACGTCATGATCGAGGTCGATCGCTTCCACCACACCGCGCAACAGCTCGGCCAGAGCCGCTGCCGGTACACCGGCCGCGAGCGCCGATTCCTCGAGCGATCCCGAAACGATACCGCTGGCGGCGAACGTGCGCTTGAACGGCAGGTCGCTTTCCGCCGCGACCGGCGCGACAACGTCCTGGGCCATGACGCGACCACAGGCGAGCGCGGCCAGGACGAAAAAGGCCGCCGCGAGGGATGCGAGCTTGTTCATGTGCTGATGGTCATTGTGCCCATGAACCAGTGCCGGGGCCATGTGGCAAAAACATGACCCGCCTCAGTTTTTCGGCTTCCAATCCTTGATGGCTGCCTCGGCCTCGGCGAGTTGGGCCTTGCTCATCCGGGCTGCAAGTGTGGCGCGATCCTTGACTGCCTGGTCGCGCCGATCCTGGTTCTTCGAGGTGTAGCGCTCGATCGCGAGGCTGATCCACTTGTAGGCCTGCACATCGTCGTGCGGCGGAACGCCTTCGCCAAATCCGTACATGAAGCCGATGTCGTTCTGCGCCCGTGCATAGCCCCGCTCGGCGGCGAGCAGATACAAGCGCGCAGCCTCCTTATGATCGCGGGGGACGCCCTCCCCCTGCCAATACATGGCCCCCAGCAGGGTCTCGGCCTCGGCATTACCCTGCGCGGCCAGGGGCTTCCAGATCGATAGAGCCACTGCAAATTCCTTGCGTTCGTAGGCTCCGGCCGCCCTTTTCATGTTTTCTTCGAGCGACTGTGCACCGGCCGCCCCAATGACCAGAATCGCGGCAGTTGCACCCGCCAGCAGCACGGAGGAAAATGTCCTCCACAAATCCTTCTTCATGCAGCCATCGTATTGCCGACGGCTGCCGGAGTCACCGACAGTCCCATGGGACGACGGAGCAGAGCGGCGGAATGAGCAGACTTCATCTCAGGCGGCGGACATTCCTTACGTCGAGCGTCGCCGCGCCGCTATTTTTGCCCAGCCTCGGCCGCACCCAGTCGCTCGAGAACGTCGACCTGCTGCTCGACTGGAAAGCTGCGCCGACCTACGCCGGCTTCTATATCGCGCGTGAGACGGGCGCCTTCCGCAAGCGCGGCGTCGATGTCCGTCTGGTCGAAGGCCATGGCGCCGCCGTGGCCGCCGAATTGATCGGCAAGGGCAAGGATTACTGGATCGGCTCGTCGAGCGGCGCGGCGACCGCCATCGGTCGTGCCAAGGAACAGGCTGTCCGCAGCCTCGCCGTCTACTATCGCCGCACGCCGACCGTCGTCTATGCGCGGGCCGAGGACCATATCGACGCCCCGCGCGACCTCTACGGCAAGAAGATCGGCCTGGTGAAGGGCAGCGGCACGGTCGACGAATATCGCGCACTGCTGCTTGCCAATCGCCTCGATCGCAAACGCATCACCGAGATCGACGTCGAGTGGAACGCCCAGCCGTTGCTCGACCACAAGGTCGATGCGCTGATCGACTACGAGGAGATCATGCCCGCCGAGCTGCAAGCCGGCGGCAAGAAGATCTCGATCATGCGGCTCGCGGATTTCGGGGTGCGCCTCTACAGCCTGAACCTGATCGTGAACGACGACGCCTGGGCAGCACCGGGTCGCAAGGCGGTCGCCCGCAAGATCGTCGAAGCGTTGCAGGAAGGATATGGCCTGGTGCGCGACAAGCCGCGCGAGGCCGCCGCGATGTTCAAGCGGATATTCCCCGACATCTCGTCGCGATATGTCGACCAGAGCATGATCGCCGTCGGCCGCCAGCTCGGCACGTTGCAGATCGGCCTGCAGAGCCGTGTCGGCTGGGAAGACACGCTCAAGCTCCTGACCGCGCTGGGACTGCTCGATCGCCCGGTCGGTCCCGAAGAGGTCGCGATTCTAGATTAGGCGGCCTTCGACCCGTCGAGGTCGTAGCCCGGCACCAGCCGCTCGCCGTAGCCGGCGGCAACCAGCCGACGGAGGGCGTCGATAACGTCGGCCGGCATTTCCTGCGCGATCTGAAAGCCAAGCCGCGGATAGACGAAGAGGCGATGCAGATCGCCCACCAGCGCCAGCAAGGTGCGCTTCGGATCTGACTCTCGCGCGAAGTAGCGGCCGACATCGATCTCCTCGCACTGCATCAACATCTCGATGTCCGGCAGGAGCTTCCGTCCCGTCGCATAGCCGCGCCTTGTCATGTAGGGCTTGGCGACGACCAGCAGCTTCTTTGGACGGATGTTCAACCGGGCGGCAACCGCCAGGCCCAGGGTGAAATTCTCGCCGGTGTTCTGGGCACGGTCCTCGATCAGGATCGCTTCCGGCGGCACGCCCTCGCCGATCGCGGCGTCGGCAAAGACCCGCGCCTCGGTCTGGTCCCAGCCGGTATCGAGGACGCCCCCGCGATGGGCGATGCCGCCCGACATGACGATCACCGGCGCCAGCCCCGCCTTCCAGAGCGTCGCCGCATGAATCGCGGCGCGGGGATCGAAGCTGCCGAGCGTCAGGATCGCGTCGACCGGCTCGGGTCGATGGACGAGGCGCATGAAATTCCAGGCCGTATCGAGGGCCGCCGCGATCGCGCGGTCGTCCCAGGCCATGTCAGCCGCCGGCGATGGTCCGCAAGCGGACGGCGTCGCGTCCGATGCTCAAGCGGCTCGCGATCACGATCACCACCGTGGTGATGGCCACGATGGTGAGGCTCAGCACCGCGATCGCGCCGACGTCGCCGCTCTCCTTGAGGTCGAAGATCAGGACGGCCACGACCTTGGTCTCGGACGTGAACAGGATCACCGCCGCCGACAGCTCACGAATCACGCCGACGAAGACGAAGCACCAGGTGGCGACGACCGACGCCCGCAGCAGCGGCCCGGTGATGTCCCACAGGGTGCGCAGGCGCGTCGCGCCCAGCATACGGCCCGCCTCTTCGAGTTCGGGATGCACGGCGTGGAAAGCCGAGCGGAACTGCTGATAGGCCGCCGGCAACTCGATGGTGATGAAGGCGATCAGCAGGATCCATATCGTGCCGTAGAGCGTGAGCGGCGGCCGCGTGTAGGCGAGGAACAGTCCAACGCCCAGCACGATGCCGGGAATCGCCAGCGGCGCGGTCGCGAGGAAGCCCAGCACCTTCCATCCGCGGATCGCCTGGCGCGCGACGATGTAGGAGATCAGCAGCGCCAGCAGTCCACCCAGGGTCGCCGAGAGCGCCGCAAGGATCAGCGTGTTCTTCAGCGCCGGCATGGTCGAGGAGAGCTCGGTGAAGGTGAAATAGAAATTGCGCAGGGTGAAGGTCGCCGGCGTCACGAGCTGCGAGGAAACCGGCGAGAAGGCCGTGTTGAGCAATGCTGCGTAGGGCAGGAAGAGCGGCAGCGACAGCACCAGCATCGCCGCCGTCGCCACCGGAATGCGCCACTTGCCCAACCGGATCAGCCGCGGCGCACCGTACTTGCCGCCCAGCACGGCATAGCCGCGGCGGCCCAGCACGAGCAATTGCACGCGCAACAGGACGATCGTGAGCACGAGCAACGGCAGCGACGAGGCGGCGGCGAGCTCGACCTTGGGCGGGAACTCGAACAGGCTCCAGATCTTGGTGGTGAGCGTGTGGAAGCCCGCGGGAATGGCCAGGATCGCGGGCGAGCCGAAGGTGTTCAATGCCTGTAGGAAGGCGATCAGCGCGCCGGCCAGCAGGGTCGGCATCGCGAGCGGAATCGTGATGCGCCGTGCGGTCGTCCAGGTGCCGGCTCCCAACATTGACGACGCATCCTCGAGTTCGCCCGGCATCCGGTCGAGCGAGTTGGCGACCAGGATGAAGACATAGGGAAATGTGTAGCAGGCGATGGTGAAGATCAGGCCCGTCAACGTGTAGATGTCGAACAGCGCCTCGTCGGACGGCGCGCCCGTCACCGCGCGCCACAGCTGGTTCAGCAGGCCCGAGTTGGGCGCTGCCAGCATCTCCCACGCGATCGCGCCGACGAAGGGCGGCGTCACCAGCGACGCCATCACCAGCACGCGAAAGGTACGAGCGAGCGGCATGTCGGTGCGCGCCACCAGCCAGCCCAGCGGTGCCGCCACCACGCAGCAGGCGGCGCTGGTCGAGAAGGCGATGATGAGGGTCGTGATCAGCGGGTCGAGGAAATCCGGATCGGTGAACAGCCGGACGAAATTCTCCAGCGTCGGATTGCCCGCCTTGTCGGAGAAGGAATAGACGACCAGCCAGCCCATCGGCAGCACGATCATCAGCACCAGCAGCGCCGCCACCAACAGCATCAGCGGCTGGGAAAGATCGGGGCGGCGCAAGGTCATACCTTGAAGTACTTCGCGTACTGCGACTTGATCTGGTCGGCCTTGTCGACGACCACGGCGGGCTCCTCGCGCAGCAGCTTGATGGACGACAGCGCCGGCCGGCCCTCCTTCTGCTTCACCTGCCTGTTGGCGGGATACTGGCCACTGAGATCGACGATGAACTTCTGGCCCTCGGGCGACATGATCCAGCTCACCAGCAGCTTGGCCGCGTTGGGATTGGTCGTCGACTTGAAGATGCCCATCGGATTGCTGACCTGGGGCGTGCCTTCGACCGGCTGCACCACCTCGATCGGCTGTCCGCGCTCCTTGGACATCCAGAACAGGTAGTCGCTGCCGTCGACGGCGATGGCGCGCTCACCCGCCTCGATGCGCTTGGGCGGATCGGTCGCCGACTGGACCTGCAGGACCTTCTGCTTCGACAGCTTCTCGAAATAGGACCAGCCCAGCTCGCGCGAGAGCTGCTGGGTGGCGGTCATGATGGTGCCGGAGTAGCCCGGATGCGCCTTCACCAGCTTGCCCGAATATTTCGGATCGAGCAGGTCCAGGAAGCCCTTCGGTGCATCGGCCGGCGCGATCATCTTGGTGTTGTAGGCAATGGCGCTGAGGTGAATGCGCTGCGTGCAGTAAAGACCGTCGGGATCGATCATCTCCGCCGACACGTCCTTGGCCACGTCGTCGGCGACGAAGGGCATCAGCCACCCTTCCCGCTTCCAGGCGATGAAGTGCGCGGCATCCGAGCTGTTCACCACGTCGGCGCGATAGATCTTGCCCGCCATCTCCTGCGCGATCCGGGTGAACACCCGCTCGGCGCCGGAGCGCTCGACCATCACCTTGATCCCGTACTTCGCCTCGAAAGCCTTGGCCATCGGCTCGGCGACGGAAAGATCCATCGCGTTGTAGTAGCTGACCTTGCCTTCCTTCTTCGCCGCCTCGATCAGCGCCGGCGTCATCGGCTCGGCCGCGGGCATCGCCGAGACGACGCGCGCGCCGAACGGAACCAGCGCTGCAGCCTGCAGGAGCGTGCGGCGGCGCATCGCTACACCCTGAACAGCTTGACGTAGCGCGCCTTGATCTCGTCGGCCTTGTCAGCGACGGCGGCAGCGTCCTCGCGCATCGTCTTGACCTCGGAGAACTTGACCATGTCGCTGCGGTCCTTGACCTGGCGATGGGCCGAGCGCAGCGCACCGACATCGACGTTGAGCTGCTGGCCCTCCGCCGACATGCACCAGGAATAGAACAGCCGCGCCGCATTGGGATTGGGCGCGTTGACCATCACGCCCGATGGCCCCGTGATCAGCGGGCAGCCCTCGGTCGGATAGATGATCTCGATCGGGTCGCCGTTCTTCTTCATCTCGACGACGCCGTACTCGGTGCCGTCCGCCATCAGCGCGCGCTCGCCCGCGGCGACCTTCTTGGGCGGCTCGATCGCCGACTGGACCTGCATGACCTTGAGCTTGGAGAGCTTCTCGAACCACTCCCAGCCGAGATCGCGGCTCTGCTGCTGCGTCGAGGTCATGATCGTGCCGGAATAGCCGGGATGCGCCTTGACGATCTTGCCCGACCACTTGGGATCGACCAGCTGGGCATAGCTCTTGGGCGCGTCTTCAGCCTTCACCAGCTTGGTGTTGTAGCCCATCGGGCAGACGGTCACGCGCCACGAGGCGAACATGCCGTCGGCATCCTTGTGGATGTCGGGAAAATCGCGCGCAACATCTTCCGGCACATAGGCCGCCAGCATGCCTTCACGTTTCCAGACGATGAGATGGGCGGCATCGGAGCTGTTCACGACGTCGCAGTTGGTGATCTTCGCGGCGCGTTCCTGGGCGATGCGCTGGAAGTTACGCTCCGCACCCGAACGCTCGACGCGGAGAGACACGCCGGGATACTTGCCCTCGAACGCCTTGGCGACCTTCTCCGCGAGCGGCAGGTCGACCGACGTGTACCACGACAGCTTGCCTTCCTTCTTCGCTGCCTCGATCAGTTCGGGCGTCACCTTCTCCGCCGGCGGGGCTGCCTGCACGGAAGTGACGAACGAGCCTGCGCCCGCCGCAGCGGTGGCCGCAAGCATCGTCCGGCGCGTCAGCTTCCTGGTCATGCTTCGGGTCCTTCCATCAGTGCCCGGCACTTTGCCGCCGGCAGCCTGAGCCACACGTCCTGTCCCACCGTCACGTCGAGGTCGGCGGAGACGGTTGCGCGCAGCTCGCTCTTGTCGTCGAGCATCACCGTATAGTCGCGCGCTGCGCCGAGAAAGACGCCGCGCCGGACGGTGGCGTGCAGCACGTTGTCGCCGCCAACCGGAGCCGCGGTCAAAAGCTCGATGTCGTGCTGGCGGATCGACACGGCGACGGTCTCGCCCACCGTCAGCGGCCGACCCGTCGTACGCAAGGTGGCGCCGCCGACGGCGATGCGTTCGCCGTCGACCGCCTTGCCGCCCAGGATGTTGCTGCCGCCGATGAAGCGCGCGACGAAGGCCGAACGCGGGCGATCGTAGATGTCCTGCGGTGTGCCGAGCTGCTCGATGCGGCCCTTGTTCATCACCGCAATCAGGTCGGCGGTCGTCATCGCCTCGGCCTGATCGTGCGTCACGTAGACCGTCGTGTAGCGATATTGATCGTGCAGACGGCGGATCTCGAACCGCATCTCTTCACGAAGATTTGTATCCAGATTCGACAGCGGCTCGTCGAGCAACAGCGTCTCGGGCTCGACCACGAGGGCGCGGGCGAGCGACACGCGCTGCTGCTGGCCACCCGACAATTCGCCCGGATAGCGCTCCGCCAGCGCCTCGAGACGCGTGGTCGAGAGGATCGCCTTGAGCTTGGCCGCAATCGTGGCGGCATCCATCTTCCGGATCCGCAATCCATAGGCCACGTTCTCGGCGACCGTCATATGCGGCCACAACGCATAGCTCTGGAAGATCATCGACATGTTGCGGCCTTCGGGCGGCACCGTCCGCTTCACTGTGGACAGGCTTTTCCCGCCCACGACGATTTCGCCTGCCGACGGCTCCATGAAGCCCGCGATCAGCCGCAACGTGGTTGTTTTGCCGCAGCCCGACGGGCCGAGCAGACAGACCAGCTGCCCGTGCTCGATGCGTAAAGACACATTATCCACGGCAACGGTCGCGCCGTAGCGCTTACCGAGGCCTTTCAGTTCTACTGAGGCCAAAACCCCTCCCTTGTTCACACCTTATTCAAAATGCCGGCCGCGCGCTATATTCCCCGCCTTACCGGAGGAATGCGTATGCAGGAGCAGAAGATCTATGGCCGCCGCGAGGGTGCCGTGGGCCATGTCGTTTTCAACAACCCCGCCAAGCTGAATGCCGTGTCCCTCGACATGTGGGACGGCTTCGTGGGCCTGCTGAAGGACTATGAAAAGGATCCCGAGGTGCGCTGCGTCGTGGTGAGCGGCGCCGGCGGCAAGGCCTTCGTGTCGGGCGCCGACATCTCGAAGTTCGAGAGCGAGCGCGCCAATGCCGACGCGCAGGTCCGCTACGATGCGATCTCCAAGGAAGGCTACGAGAGCCTCTACAACTTTCCCAAGCCGACCATCGCCAAGGTGACGGGCTACTGCATCGGCGGCGGCATGAACCTCGCGGCCTGCTGCGATATGCGCTTCTGCAACGAAGGCGCGCGCTTCGGCGTTCCCGCGGCGAAGCTTGGCCTCGGCTACGGCTTCCTGCGCATCGAGCGCTTCTCGCGCATCGTGGGCCTGCCGCGCGCGATGGAGTTCCTGTTCACCGCCAAGCAGTACTCGTCCAAGGAAGCCTACGACATGGGCCTGGTGAACGCCGTGGCGCCCGACGCCGAGCTCGACGCGCTGGTCGCCAAGACGACCGACATGATCGCGCAGAATGCCCCGCTCACGATCGCGCTGGCCAAGGCCGCCGCGCGCGAGATCGCCAAGCCCGAGTCGGAGCGCGACCTCAAGAAGCTCGACGCGATGACGGTCGCCTGCTTCGACAGCGATGATTTCAAGGAAGGCCGCCGCGCCTTCATGGAAAAGAGAAAGCCGGCCTTCAAGGGCAAGTAGCTCAATGGACCGCGCGCATCCTGCGCG
>CAIKZO010000109.1 GCA_903832005.1 Enhydrobacter aerosaccus
AGTGGCGCTCGGGAATCTGAGCGCCACTGGAGTGGCGCGCTCCCATGAGGAGGAGGATCAAATGGGACAAATCGTCGGCGCCGCCGTCGTCTCGCATCATCCCGGACTGGTGCAGCCGAAGGAAATCCGGGTCCAGCGCGGCAACGGCCGCGATTCGGACCTGATCGAGGGTTTCGATCGCGTGCGCGCGAAGGTCGATGCGCTGAAGCCCGACACCTTCGTAATCTTCGATACTCATTGGGTCACGACCTCGATGCATCTCGTGGCCGGCGCCGATCACTACAAGGGCGTCTACATGTCCGACGAGCTGCCCTATGCGATGCCGGGCTTTGCCTACGACTATCGCGGCGCGCCCGAGCTGGCGGCGCTGGTCGAGGAAGTGGCCACGGAAAAGAAGGTGCCGGCGCGCAACGTCACGGCGCCGCAGCTGCCGCTGCACTATCCCACCATCAACGTCGTGCATTTGCTGGGACGTGGCGAGAAGGTGCTGAGCGTCGGCAGCTGCCAGACCGCGAAGTTCCACCATTTCCTGCAGATGGGCGAGGTCGTGGCCGAGGCGGTCCGGCGCTCCGATGCGCGGGTCCTGCTGCTGGCCTCGGGTGCGATGAGCCACAAGTTCTACGACCTCGACTTCGTGCCGCCCAATCCGAGGATCTGGCATCCCGATAACGTATCGGACCCGAAGAACCGCGCGCTCGACCAGGAAGTGCTGGGCCTGTGGAAGGAAGGGCGGCACGACATCGTGCTCGACCGCTTCCCCGAGCTCGAGGCCGCCAAGTACGAGGGCCATGGCGCTCACTACGCGCAGATGATGGGGGCGTTGGGCGGCAAGGCCTGCCGCGCCAAGGGCACGCAACTCTCCGACTACGAAAACGCGGCCGGTACCGGCAACGTCCATGTCTGGTTCGATCTTCAGTAAGAAGCAAAGAGTAGGGGGAAAGTAATGAGTGTTCTCGAAGGGCCGCGGAAGGAAATCCGCCACGTCATGAAGGACGGCAGCGCCTATTGGGTGGAGTTCAAGGACGGCAAGATCGTCTTCGCCGACGGCCGCACCTGCGAGGAGAAGGACGTGGTCCATCTGCCGCCGTGCACGCCGAGCAAGATCCTGTGCGTGCACGTGAACTACATCTCGCGCTACTACGAGTTCCGCAACACGCGCGTGCCGCCCGAGACGCCGACCTACTTCCAGAAGCCGCTGACCGCGCTCAACGCTCACAAGGGCGAGCTGGTGAAGCCGCAGGGATACAAGTACGTGAACTACGAGGGCGAGATGGCCGTCGTGTTCAGTCGCGTGACCAAGAACGTGAGCCGCGAGGAAGCCTGGGATTGCATCGCGGGCTTCGCGCCCTCCAACGACTTCGGCTGCCACGACTTCCGCGACACCGACGGCGGCTCGATGCTGAGGGTCAAGGGCATGGACGGCTTCTGCCCGATCGGGCCCGGCCTGGTGTCGGGCGTGGATGTCCGCCAGTCGACCCTGCGGAGCTACAAGAACGGCAAGATGGTCCAGGAGGGCGCCGTCAGCGAGATGATCTTCGACTGCGGCTACCTGATCGCCGATCTCGCGCGCCACATCACCTTCATGCCGGGCGACATCCTGCTGACGGGAACGCCCGCCAACTCGCGGCCGCTCGAAGCCGGAGATACGATCGATATCGAGGTGACCGGAGTGGGACGCCTCTCCAACACGGTCGTCGAGACGCCGGCGCCGCGCGCCCAACTCGGCTTCCCGCCCAGCCCCGACAGCGACGGCGTGCGCTCAGTGGCGCTCGGCAACGAGGAGCGCCTGCCCGACAAGTTCAAGAAGAAGTAGCGGCTGCTTCAATCCTCCGTCGGCGCCGCCGCCGTGTGGCTTGGCGGCGGCGCCCAACGAAGTGCAGTAACTCAGGCGGCCGCGGCCAGCTTGACGGTCGCGCCGAACTGTTCGACGGCCGTCTCGCCCATGCCACCGGCCTGTGCGCGTCCGGCCAGGATGATTTCGATATCCTTGATGCCGATAAAGCCGAGTACCTGGCGCAGATAGCCGCTGGCCAGATTATAGCCCTCGACCGGCGAACCCGGGCTGAAATCCCCGCCGGTGGCCAGGACGATGGTGGCCTTCTTGCCGGTCAGCAGCCCGACGTTGTCGGAAACGGTGACGCCCACCCGGACGATGTGATCGATATAGGCCTTGAGCGCCGCCGGGATCGAGAAGTTGTACATCGGCGTGGCGATCAGGATTCTGTCGGCTGCCTTGAGCTCGGCGATGAGTTCGTCGGAGATCTTGATGGCGGCCTTGCTCTCCGTCGAATGCTGCTCGGGCGGCGTGAAGGCGCCGCCGATCCACGGCATGTCGACGAACGGCAGGTTGGTCTTCATGAGATCGCGCGTGACCACGGTGCCGCCAGGATGGGACGCCCGCCAGCCGTCGATAAAGACCGACGAGAGCTTGCGCGAGGTCGAGTGGGCGTAGCGGGGGCTGACTTCGATGGCGAGAAGGCTGGACATTGTGATCTCCTGTTAGTGTCGAGCGGGAAATACGCCCTGTCGGCCATGCATAAAAGAGATGAAGTTTAGGTCATCTTGATCTAAAAAATAGAATATGGACTCCCTGACGCTCGACCAGATCCAGATATTCCTCACGATCTTCGACGAGGGCAGCTTCTCCAAGGCGGCGAAAAAGCTGAATCGTGCGCAATCGGCGATCACCTATGGAATCCAGAAGCTCGAGGCGCAGATCGGCCTGTCGTTGTTCGACCGGACGGCGTATCGGCCGGCCCTGACCGAGGCAGGCCGGACGCTCTTGCCCCGGGCACGGCGTATCGTCGAGGAGGCGAACGGCTTTCGCGATGCCGGGCGCAGCCTGGCCAGCGGCCTCGAGGCCGAGCTGACGATCGTCGTCGATTCGATGTTCCCGATGCCTGCGGTTGTCGAGGCACTGCGACCCTTCACAGCGCAGTTCCCCAGCGTGCCGCCGCGTATCTATGTCCAGTCGCTCGGCGCGGCGGCCGAACTGGTCCTCGACGGCACCTGCATGATCGGATTTCTGCCCCTGTTCTTCAGCGAGATGCCGCGGTTGAGGCGCTTTCCCTTGCTCACCGTCGAGCTGGTTCCCGTCGTGGCGCCCGATCATCCGCTGGCCGGGATAGAGGGGCTGATCGAAACGAATGTCCTGCACAAACATGTCCAGCTCGTGCTGACCGATCGCTCGACCGTCACGGCGGGACGCGACTACGGCGTGCTGTCGGGGCGAACCTGGCGGCTGGCCGACCTTGGTGCGAAGCAGTCGATGCTGCTGGCCGGTCTGGGCTGGGGAAACATGCCGGCCCATCTCGTGGCGGCCGACATCGCGAACGGCCGGTTGAAGGTCATTCGGCCCAGGGAATTCGATGCCAAAACCGCGCATTTGACGATGTGTGGCGCATTTCTTTCGGATCGGGCGCTGGGCCCGGCCGGGCAATGGATGGTGGACTATTTGCCGATCGCCATTGGAAAGGCGAATGAGCGAATATCGCAATAATCATCTTGACGATATATGCGATATACGCAATATTGGGGAATGGCAAGAATTCGCTCCATCCACCACACTTTTGCCCGTTCACCCAGCATGAGAAGCGTGAGCCGCGATGCGCGGCTGCTCTTCGTCCTGATCTGGACCGTGGTTGACGACGAGGGACGCTGCTTCGGCGAGCCGGACGATGTCGCCAAGGCGCTCTTCCCGTCGGACTTCGATGCGCCGCGCTACATGCACGGCTGGCTTGCCGAGCTGGAGAACGAAGGCTGTATCGAACGCTATGACGTCGACGGCGTCGACTATCTGCGGGTGCGGCATTGGCACAAGCATCAGCGCATCTATCATCCGACGCGGAGTTACCTGCCGCCGCCGCCACAGGAACGGCTGAGCGATTCGGCAATTCGGGAAAGTTCGGCAACCGAGCGCCTTCGGGGGCGAAAGGGCTCGCAAGATCAAGGGCCTGGCGAGCGAAGCGATACGTTTCCCGAAAATGCGCCGGAAGAAATCGACGATGACGCGCCGGTGGTAGTTACGCGCGAGAGCGTCTTGCGCGACCTGCGGCGCATCCAGAGGAGGGCGGAAGCCGACGGTGCGCATCCGAGCGCGCTGCGCTCGGTCGAGCTTGCGGCAAAGATCGGGTTGGCGCCGGAGAAGAGCGGGGCCGATGGCGGCGGCGAGGAGATGAGCCCGTCTCCCGCAGTGCTGCTCGGGCTGCCGATCACCGGCTCGCTGCGCTAGGGGCTGGCGTGGCCGATGAAGCGCTCGGGTGGGCGCTCGCCCCACTGCGACTGGAAGCCTTCTTCGGCGCTGATCAGGTTGCCACCGTTCGCCACGTTGAGGCGATCGGTGTCGGCCCAGCGCTCGTGCACGCGGCCCCACGGATCGGACCAGTAGTCGTAGACCTGGCTGCCCAGCAGGTGTCGACCGATGCCCCACATGTGCTCGTACTTGCCGAGGCCCTTGATGTACTGATGATCCTGGAAGATCGCATCGACGTCCTGCGCCTCGTACGAGACGTGGTTCAGTCCGGTCTTCTCGTTGTGGACACAGAACAGCACGTGATGGTCGACATAGTCGTCGCCGCGGTCGAGACGGTTGAACGAGCCGATGACGTTGTCCTTGTCGCCGGCGTAGACGTCGTCGGAGCGGACCATGCCCAATGTCTCCCGGAACCACGCCACGGTTTCCTTGACCTTGGGCGTGGCCAGCACGCCGTGGCCGATGCGCTGCACCGAGGTCGGCGACTTGGACAGGCGCATCATGCGGCCGACCCGGCGCTGCGGCTCGCTGCCGGAGTTGAGGAGATCGCGTTCGACCTTGATCGGCGCGACACTCTGCATGCCCGCAATCACCTCGATCTGGTAGCCGTTGGGCTCAATGAGGCGCACGCGCTTGCCGCCGCCCGGCTCGTTCACGGCCTCGATGCCCGAGGCACCGGGGAGCTTGGCGTAGTGCTTCAGATCGTCCTCGTCGGCCAGGTGATAGGCGAAGCCGATGAACTTGGTGCCGCCCTTCTGTGTGACGTGCAGATGATGGTGGCTGTCGGCGCCGCGCATGTAGAGCGCATCGGGTGTGCGCTCGGCGCGCACCAGACCGAAATGGGTGAGGAATTCCTCCATTTGGTCGAGATCGGGAGCTTCCATACGCGGGTACGCGAAATCGGCGACCTTGATTGCGGCCATGGTTTCCTCCGAAACTTCGGTCGGCAAAGCTAACGCCCCAAAGGGAGAGAAACAATGTCCAAGCCACCCGTCGTGAACGCGCGGGATCATGTGCGCTCGTTTGCACCCAAGCTGATCGATCTCACCGAGAAAGTGGTCTACGGCGACGTCTGGGAGCGGCCCGGCCTCAGCAAGCGCGACCGGAGCCTCATCACCTGTGCTGCCCTCGTGGCGATGAACCGCACCGAGCAGCTGCGCGGCCATGTCGCTCGCGCCATCGACAACGGGGTGACCAAGGACGAAATTGTCGAGGTCATCACGCATATGGCGTTCTATTCTGGCTGGCCGACGGCGATGTCGGCCGCGAGCGTCGCCAAGGACGTTCTTGAAAAGGGAGAGACCAAGTGAAGCTTTGTTATTTTAACGATTTCCGCCTGGGCGTCGTCAAGGGCGACCAGGTTGTCGATGTCACCGACGCGGTGAAGGACCTGCCGCATCGTGACACGCGCGACCTGATCGCCGGCGTGATCGAGCACTGGGACACGTACAAGCCCAAGATCGAAGCCGCCGTCGCGTCCGGCAAGGGCGTGGCTCTGTCGGGCGTGCGCCTGCGCTCGCCGGTGCCGCGGCCGGGCAACATCGACTGCATGGCCGTCAACTACATGGAAGACGGCACCTTGCCCGAGAAGCCCGCCATCAACTGCTTCCACAAGGCTGCGACCGCGGTGATCGGCAACGGCGACACGATGGTGCTGCCGGACGTGCCGGCCTCGATCTTCGAGGGCGAGGCAGAACTGGCGCTGGTGATCGGCAAGCGTGCGCACAACGTTAAAGCCGCCGACTACAAGCAGTACATTTTCGGCTACACCTGCTTCATCGACGGGTCGGCCCGCGGCCTGCCGCCGCCGGGCAACGTCTTCTTCCAGATGAAGTCGCGCACGACCTTCGCCCCGATGGGACCGTTCCTGGTCACGGCGGACGAGATCGCCGACCCGCAGAAGCTCGCCATCGAACTGAAGAACAACGGCGTGAGCATGCAGAAGTTCAACACCGACGATATGGCGCACCAGATCCCGCGCTGCATCGAGTGGCTGAGCTCGATCCATACGCTGGAGCCCGGCGATGTCGTCGCCACCGGCACCAACCATCGCGGGCTCAACTCGTTCATGGATGGCGACAAGATCGAGCTCACGATCGAGAAGGTCGGCACGTTGACGTTCAACGTGAAGGATGAGCTGAAGCGCACCTGGGCCCGCACCACGCGTTCGCAGCACAAGGACGCCGGCAAGGAAGGCCCGCACACGCCGCAGCTCACCGGCAAGTACGCCAAATAGGCTCGCACACGCAGGCCTGAAACGAAAAAGGGCGCCCCGGTTTTACCCGGGGCGCCCTCTCGGGAGACAGCCGCCGATGAAAGCAGGCTGTTAGCTGGCGACTAGTTGGTGAGAACCGGCTTGGCGGCCTCGGCCGTGATCGAAATCGCGCGGGCCTTCTTCTCTTCCGGGATCTCGCGCTGCAGCTCGATCGTCAGTAGGCCGTTGGCGAGCTTCGCGCCCGTGACCTTCACGTGGTCAGCGAGCTGGAAGCGGCGCTCGAAGTTACGGCCGGCGATGCCGCGATAGAGGAACTGCTTCTCGCCGTCGGCGCTCGGCGCGGTCTGGCCGGTGACCAGGAGCTCGTTCTCCTTCTGGGTCAGGCTCAGCTCGCTGTCGTTGAAGCCCGCGACCGCCATGACGATCTTGTAGGCGTTCTCGCCAGCCTTCTCGATGTTGTACGGGGGATAGCCGTTGGCGTTGCCTTGGCCGGCCGCCGAGTCGAGCAAGTCGAACACACGGTCGAAGCCGACGGTGGCACGGTAATACGGCGAGTAATCGAAAGTACGCATGAACATCCTCCAGTGAGCGATGGTTGAAACCAGCCGCCCCGGAATGGGCGCGGCTGACAGGACGGGATTTAGGAAGCGGCGCCTGCGCTTCAAGGGGGAGGGAATAATCCCCCGGGAGAGAAAATTTTCCCGGCTGGGGCTCTGGGTAGAAGGATTTGCCGAGTTGGCGAAAACCTTCGGCAAACCCGGCCATGGCGGACGTGCGAAAAAGCGCCAGATCAATGGCACGGATCGATCGGGAGTATTTGCCATGCTGCGTTTTGTCGACCACCACCCCACCGCCTCGCTCTGGCTTATCGCCTTCGCGCAAGGCGCTGCCATGCTTGGCCTCAACGTCGCCCTGCGGGCGCTCGTGCTGTGAAGCATCTTCCGCTGTTCTTTGACGTCGCGGGCCGCAAGGTCGTCGTGGTGGGCATGAGTGCCGCCGCCGACCGGCGGGCTGCGACCGTACGTTCGGCCGGCGCCCTTGTGGTGCAGGTCGCGGACGCTGGGACAGCGGATTTCAGCGGGGCCGTCGCGGCTTTCATTGCCACGGGCACGGAAGAGGGCGACCGCGCCGCCCATCGGTTGACCAAAGCCGCCGGTGTGCCGGTGAACGTGGCCGACCGTCCGGCGCTGTGCGATTTCATCCTGCCGGCGATCGTCGATCGCGACGATGTCGTGGTCGCCGTCTCGACCGGCGGTGCGTCGCCGACGCTCGCCACGGTTCTGCGCGGTCGCATCGAGCAGGCGCTGCCCGAGCGGATCGGCGCGCTCGCCGCGCTGGCCAAGACATTCCGCAAGCAGGCGAACGCTCTCATCTCCCAGCCGGCCGAACGGCGCGCATTCTGGCGGCGCCTGGTCGAAGGCCCGGCCGGCAAGCTGGCGCTCGCCGGCGATAGCGCGGGCGCGCGCCGAGTTGTCCTGTCCGAACTGGACGGCGCCCGTCGTGCGGCGACCGACGTGGGCATCGCCCACATCGTGGGCGCCGGCCCGGGCGATCCCGATCTTCTGACGCTGCGCGCCGCGCAGTTGCTGCAGGAAGCCGATGCGATCCTGCACGACGATCTCGTGCCGCCAGCCATTCTTGCGCGCGCGCGGCGCGACGCCGAACTGGTTTCCGTCGGCAAGCGCAAAGGACGCGCGAGCTGGGCGCAACGAGATATCGAGGCAGAGCTCGTGCGCCGCGTGCGCGCCGGCGAGACCGTCGTGCGGCTGAAGGCCGGTGACCCGTTCGTCTTCGGCCGCGGCGGCGAGGAAGTCGACGCCCTGCGCGCGGCTGGCTTGCCGGTCTCCGTGGTGCCGGGCATCACGGCCGCGCTTGGCATCGCCGCGTCGACGAACATTCCTCTTACGGACCGTCGCGTCGCCTCGGCGGTGACGTTCATGTCGGGCCATGCCGCGGCAGATGCCACCGGCGGTCACACCCACGTCGTCTACATGGGCGCCTCGGAAGCTGCTTCCGTGCGCGATCGTCTGCTGGACGCCGGCGTCTCCCCAAGGACCCCGGTCGCCATCGTCGAGAACGGAACACGTCCCGACGAACGGGTCGTCACCGGCTCTCTCGCCGACCTGGCGCGGCTTGCCGTCTCCCTGGACTCCCACGGTGACGCCGGTCCCAGCCTTATCATCGTGGGCGATGTCGCCGCGCGCGCCGTCTCCACGGAACTGCCGCAACTCGCACAGCCCAGATTCGCACAGGTGTCCTGATGGCCAAGAACTTGAGCGGCGACCTCACGGTCGTCTCCGCCAACCGTCTGTCCGACGGTGTGGTCGTCTTCCTCGACGACAGCGGTCACTGGACGCGGAAGCTCGAACTCGCAGCCTTGGCGCGCGACAAGCGGGCGGGCGAGGTCCTGCTCGAGCGTGGGAAGGCCGAGGCCTTCTCGGTCATCGATCCGTTCCTGGTCGCGGTCTCCGAGGACGACGACGGTACGATCGAGCCCTTGTCGTTGCGCGAAAAAATCCGCGTCGCCGGTCTCACGTTCCAGGTGATTGCGTCAGAAGCGGTGCGTTATGCCTGATACCCATTTTTACCGGTACGATGATTACGACCGCACGCTGCTGTCGGAGCGGGTCGAGCAGTTCCGCGACCAGGTGCGTCGGCGGCTGGCGGGCGAGCTGACAGAGGAGCAGTTCAAGCCGCTGCGCCTCACCAACGGTCTCTATCTGCAGCTCCATGCCTACATGCTGCGCATCGCCATTCCCTACGGCACGCTGAGTTCGCGCCAGCTGCGCAAGCTCGCGGAGATCGCGCGCAAGTACGACCGCGGCTATGGCCACTTCACCACGCGCCAGAACCTGCAGCTCAATTGGATCAAGCTCGAGGACGCCCCGGACGCCATCGCGGCGCTGGCCGAAGTCGACATGCATGCGATCCAGACCAGCGGCAACGTGATCCGCAACACGACGGCAGATCATTTCGCCGGCGCCGCGGCCGACGAGATCGAGGATCCGCGCGTGTGGTGCGAGATCATCCGCCAGTGGTCGACGCTCCATCCCGAGTTCAGCTTCCTGCCGCGCAAGTTCAAGATCGCGATCACCGGCTCGCCCAACGACCGCGCCGCCGTGCGCGTGCATGACGTGGGCCTGAGGCTGTGGCGCAATCCCGAAGGACAGGTGGGTTTCGAGGTGATCGTGGGCGGTGGCCTTGGCCGTACGCCGATCATCGGCAAGACGATCCGCGAGTTCCTGCCCAAGGACGAGCTGCTGGCCTATCTCGAGGCCGTGCTGCGCGTCTACAACCGCTACGGCCGGCGCGACAACATCTACAAGGCGCGCATCAAGATCCTGGTGCACGAGATCGGCGTCGAGAAGATGCGCGAGGAGGTCGAGGCCGAGTTCGTGCAGAACAAGGATACCTCGCTCCGGCTCGATCCGCAGACCATCGAAGCGATTTCCAGCCAGTTCGCGCCGCCGGCGCTGTCGCACCGCTCCGCCGTGGTTGGCGCCGTCGAGGCGCTGAAGCTCGAGAACCGCGACTTCGCGCTGTGGCTCAAGTCCAATACCGCGCCGCACCGGATGGCGGGATATCGCATCGTCACGGCCTCGCTGAAGCCCGCCGGCGCACCGCCGGGCGATGCGAGCTCGGCGCAGATGGAAGGCGTAGCCGACATCGCCGACGCCTATAGCCAGGGCGAGGTGAGGGTGAGCCACGAGCAGAACCTCGTGCTGCCGCATGTCGCGGTCGAGGATCTGCCGGCTGTCTATGCAGCACTTGAGCGTCTCGGTTTCGCCGAGGCCAACGTCGGCAAGATCACCGATATCATCGCCTGCCCCGGGCTCGACTATTGCGCGCTGGCCAATGCGCGCTCGATCCCGGTGGCGCAGAGCATTTCCAATCACTTCGCCAGCCTCGCGAAGCAGCACGACATCGGCGACCTGAAGATCAAGATCTCGGGCTGCATCAACGCCTGCGGCCATCATCACGTGGGCCACATCGGCATCCTGGGCGTCGACAAGAACGGCGTCGAGCTCTACCAGATCAGCCTGGGCGGCGACGTCGACTTCGGCAAGACCTCGCTCGGCGACATCATCGGCCCGGCGGTCGGCGCCGACAGAGTGGTCGAGGCCGTCGATGCGCTGGTCGCGACCTATCTCGAGCGGCGCGACGAGGGCGAGCGCTTCGTCGACACCTACCGGCGCCTGGGCGTCGAGCCCTTCAAGGAACGCGTCTATGCCACTGTATAAAGAGGGCTCCATTGCGCCGATCGCGGCCGACGACCAGTTGGCGCCATTACCGCTAGCCGACTGGCTGAAGGCGCCGACGCAGGCGGTAATGCTCGCCAACACCGATGTGCTCGATCCGCTCAAGAACCATATGGGGCGGCTGAAGCTGATCGCCCTGCAGTTCCCGAAGTACACCGACGGCCGCGCCTACAGCCAGGCGCGCCTGCTGCGCAGCCGGCTGGGCTATCGCGGTGAGTTGCGCGCGACCGGCGACGTGCTGCGCGACCAGCTTCCGTTCCTGCTGCGCTGCGGCTTCGATTCCTTCGAGAGCAATCAGGCGGGCTTCGGTCCGGCCCTGGCCCGCGCCCGCACGCTGTTCAGCGTGGTCTATCAGTCCTCTTCTGATGATCGCGCGCCGGCAGCGCTGCTGCGCCTGAAGCTGCGCAACGCCACGGCCGAAGCTCTCGCGGCGGACTAGGCTCTCTACGCCTCGGGCTGGTTCTGCAGCCAGTGGCGGGCCTCGTCGATCGACGAGAACAGCCGCATCGGCCGCTTGGCGCCGCCCAGGTTCATGAAGCGCCGCACGAAGAGATCCAAATCGTCGGCCGACGAGACCACGGCGATCGGCCCGCGCGGCTCCATGTGGGCGTAGGCGCTGACTCGCGCGCCGAGCACCATCATGTCGTCGTCGGAAATCTTGGGGATGACACCGCGCAGGTCGATCAGCTTGCGGTAGGGCATGCCGTTGTCGGTCACCAGCGCGTCGAAATAATTGGTGACGTCGTCGAGGGTCACCTCACCGCTGCCGTGGACATCGACGAAGCGGCTGGTGTGGTCGATCGTGAAGTGCATGGGCATGGTTACGCTTCCTTCTCGCCGCCCAGCCACTTCAGGGCCCGCGTCCTGGAGCGGAACATCTTCACCGCGCGTTTGGCACCGCCCAGGTTCATGTAGCGTCGCATCGTATTCTCGGTGTCTTCGGTCGTGGCCAGGATGGCGATCGGTCCGCGTGGATCGTGCTGGGCGAAGGCGCTCACCCAGGCGCCGAGCGTCATCAGCTCGTCGTCGTTGAGGCGCAGGTCGCAGTCGCTGGCGTCGAACAGCTTCGGATAGGCCATGGCCTCCTGCACGACGAGGGCTTCGTAATAGACGAGGATATCGTCGAGGGTCACGAGGCCTTCGGTGTTTACGGTAACGAACCGGCTCTCGTGATCGATCTTGAACGTCAGCGGCATCTGTCTCTCAGGCGGAAGCCCGGAGTATGGAGAAGCCCCTACGACGTCGGCAAGAGGAAGCTTTACTGGTTTCGCGCCACGTGCGCGGCGACGCACAGCCATTTGCCGTCGCGCCTGGCCCAGATATCGGTGTAACGGCCGCTGCCCGGGCGGCCATCGGGCAGGGTGTAGCTCGTGCGCGCGTGGATGATCGCGAAGTCGCCCATCACGCGGATGTTAACGTCGTGGCAGGTGAGATCGGTAATTTTCGCCTTCGGTGCAATCTGAGCGAGGAAGCCCGCACGGTCGACCAGCGCGCCGTCGGGATTGGTATTGAGGAAGTCATCCGACAGGATTTCGTCGAAGCGCTTGGTGTCGGAACGCTGCACCGAGGCGACGTAGTCGAGGTTGAGCGCGGTCAGGGTCTCGAGATCGCTCACGGCGCCGCTCCTTCATGCTCCAGCAGCCACTTCTTGCGCGGCAGCCCGCCGCCGTAGCCGGTCAGGCTGCCGTTCGAGCCAATGACCCGATGGCAGGGCACGACCACGCCCACCGGATTTTGCCCGTTGGCAAGGCCGACCGCTCGCACGGCTTTCGGCCGCCCGATGCGCCGCGCCAGCTCGGCGTAGCTGATGGTGGTGCCGCACTTGATCTTGCGCAGCGCCTTCCAGACGCTCTCCTGGAAGGGCGTGCCCTCGGCTTTCACCGGTAGTTTATCCAGCACCGAGAGATCGCCCTTGAAGTAGCGCCGCATGGCACTGGACAGGCCGCCCGGATCGCGCGCCGGCACGAGCGTTACCATGCCCTTGCCGAACTGGCGGTCGAGCTGGCGCTGCAGGCGCGAGCCCTGGTCAGGCCACTCGATCATGCGCAGATTGCCGTCGCGATCGGCCATCAGGACCATCTCGCCGGTCGGGGTGGCGATGCGGTCGACCAGCAGTTCGAGCTTTTCGCGTGATTTTCTAGGCGGCATTGGCGGCGAGCCTCAGATGTTGTTCGGCATAGGCGTGCCACGGCCGCCATGCGGCCGGGGCTTTGCTGTCGAGATTGGCAGCGGACAGTTCGCTTTCCCAGTCGCCCGGCGCCCGCACCCCGGGACGCTTGGCGATCAGCGGCGCAAGCTTGGGATCGCGTGCGAGATGGCTGTCGATGGTGAGGATGTCGGCACCGAGATCGAACACGCGCTTCACTCTCGCCGTGATGAGACATAGCGAGCGCATGTCGGGGAAGCGGATGGTAACAGCCACCGAATGGCGCTCGGCCAGATGAGCAACCGCGACGCTGCCCTTCTTGCCGTCGATCTCGATGTCGCGATGCCACACGCCGCCGTCGACGTGCTCGACTTTCCGGGAGGCGCGGGCGTGCAGGGCGTCGAGCATGCCGGGCCAGTCGTAGGGCGGGCGATAGGACAGGCGGAGCGTCACGCCATCGCGTGAAGAGGTGTCCGGCCCCTGCTTGCGGCGCAGCGCGCTGGGTGGCCGGCCGAACAGCTTGAGGAAGGTTTCGTTGAACCGCCGCACGCTGCCGAAGCCGGCGGACAGCGCGACCTCGGTCATCGGCAACTGCGTATCGTGGATCAGCTGCTTGGCGAACAGCACGCGCCGCGTCTGCGCCACGGCGATGGGCGAGGCGCCGAGATGCTGGTTGAACAGGCGGCGCAACTGACGGCCGCCCACGCCGAGCTTTTCGGCGAAGGCCTCGACACCGGCCTCGCTCTCGTCGAGCGCGCCTTCGGCGATCAGTTTCAGCGCGCGGCTTACGGTGTTGGAACTGCCGCGCCAGAACGCCAGTTCCGGCGCGATCTCCGGCCGGCAGCGCAGGCAAGGCCGGAAGCCCGCTTCCTGGGCCGCCGCGGCCGAGGCGAAGAACCGGCAGTTCTTGAACATCGGCAGGCGCGCGGGACAGATCGGCCGGCAATAGATACCGGTCGAGGTGACGCCGACGAAGATGCGGCCGTCGAAGCGGCGGTCATGGCTCTGGAAGACCTTGTAGCAGGCCTCGCGGTCCATGATTTCTTCCGGGAATTCCATGCCCCGATAGTTCCACGAGCGGCCGCCGGACGCTCGCGGTTTTCGGACATCAATGGATGTCGAGGGATAAAGGCGAAATCTGGTCACCCGGCCGCTGCGCATAGTCGATCTTGGGCGTGTCCCGGATCATGCGGGCCTGGGCCTCCGCGACCTTTTCCATGGCGGCCTTCGGGTCGAGATTCACCGGCTCACCGTCCGCCAGCACAACCTCGCCATCGACCAGCACCGTGCGCACGGCTCGGTCGGCGGCATGGAAGACGAAGGAGCGCAGCGGATCGCGCGCCGGCTGCATCAGGGGATGGCCGAGGTCGACCAGCACGATGTCCGCGGCCATGCCCGGCGCCAGGGCGCCCAGGTCGTCGCGGCCGAGCGCCGCCGCGCCGCCGAAGGTCGCCGCCTCGAAGGCGCCCGCGGTGTCGAGGCTGCGGATATCCTCGCTCATCAGCCGGCCGGCGACGATCGCCAGCCGCATCTCCTCGATGATGTTGTGAGGGGCGCAGTCGGTGCCGAGCCCGACATTGACGCCACGCGCGCGATAGCGGCCGATGTGATCCATGGCGAGGCCATAGCGCGCGAACGGTTGTGGACAGTGCGCCACCGACGCGCCCGACTCGGCGATCAGGTCGAGATCCTTCGTCGTGTGCCAGCGGATCTGCGGATGCTCGTCGAGCAGGATGCAGTGCGCCAGCACCGTGCCCTTGTTCAGTAGCCCTTGATCGGCCGCCCATTGTATCGGCGTCATGTTGTGACGGCGGATCATCTCGCGCACTTCGACGACCGACTGGCAGATGTGGGTCGAGAAGGGAAGGCCGGCGTCGTCGGCATGCTTGCGTCCGGCGGCGAACAGTTCCGGCGTCACTGTGTCGATCTGGCCGGGGAAGACCATGGCGTCGAGTCGTCCGGAGTTGTGTGCTTCGGCATCGGCCATCGCGCGCTTGGCCTTTTCAAATTCGGCCTGACCGCGCGCTTCGTCCCATTTCCACGTGACGGTCTGCGGCGCGCTCATGCCCCAGCGCGCCGACTGGAAAGTGGGCGCCGCGTAGAAGCGCATGCCGCTTTGCGCCATCGTCTCGAGCCAGCCGTCGAACGGCTGGGTGACGTCGCACGCCGTTGTCGTTCCGGCGTGCAGCATCTCGGAATAGGACATGACGGCCGCGCCCTGGCGGCCGTCGTCCGGTACACGGAACGCCTGCAGCCGCTCCATCAGGCCGGTCATCTGCTGTTCCGGCACGCCATGATCTTCGCGCACGCCGCGATAGGCAGCTTCTGTGGTCGGATGGGAGTGGATGTTGATCAAGCCCGGCAAGGCCAGCATGCCCGTGCCATCGATCGATTCCTCACCCGGGCCGGTCGTTCGCGTACCGGCCGGCGCGATCTCGGCGATCTTGCCATCCTTGAGGAAGAGGTCGACGTTGCGGCGATAGACGTGTCGTCGTTCGGAACCGTCGCGCACCACCGCCCACGAAACGTTGCGGATAGACACAGGGCGAGACGCCATTTCAATTCCTCTCGAAAGCAAACGTGTTACTTACATAGTCGCCGAGGGGCCAAGGGAGGACAAGCTTGCGTATTTTGATTCGAATGATGTCGGTGCTTGCTGCACTGCTCATGGCAGGCGTTGCGTCCGCGCAGACCACGACGTTGAAGGTCGTGATGCTGTCGGACCTCAAGATCCTCGATCCGATCTGGACCACCGCGTACATCGTGCGCGACCACGGCTACATGATCTACGACACATTGTTCGCGCTCGACGCCAAGCTGCAGATCCAGCCGCAGATGGTCGATACGTGGAAGGTGAGCGACGACAAGCTCACCTACACGTTCGTGCTGCGCGATGGGCTGAAGTTCCACGACGGTGCCCCGGTCACCGCCGAAGATTGCGTCGCCTCGCTCAAGCGCTGGGGCGCACGCGACGCGATGGGCCAGAAGCTCATGCAGTTCACGAAGGAAATGACCGTCGTCGATGCCAAGACCTTCACGCTCGCGCTGAAGGAGCCCTTCGGCATGGTGCTGGAGGCGCTGGGCAAGCCGAGCGCGTCGGTGCCGTTCATCATGCCCAAGCGCATCGCCGAGACGCCGCCGGATAAGCAGATCAGCGAGTTCATCGGTTCGGGCCCCTTCGTCTTCAAGAAGGACCTGTGGCGGCCGGGCGACAAAGTCGTCTACGAGAAATTCGCGGACTACAAGCCGCGCCCCGAGCCTGCTTCCGGCCTGGCCGGCGGCAAGCGTGCGCTGGTCGATCGCGTCGAGTGGGTCGTGCTGCCCGACACGCAGACCGCGGTGAACGCCCTGATCGCGGGCGAGATCGACATGATGCAGCAGCCGCCGTTCGACATGCTGCCGCTGCTCGAAGGCACCAAGGGCATCAAGGTGATCGACCTCAACACGCTCGGCACCCACTTCGCGCTTCGTTTCAACACCCTGCACAAGCCGTTCGACGATCCGCGTATCCGCCAGGCCGCACTCTATGCGCTCAGCCAAAAGGATTCGCTCGACGCCGGCGTCGGTAATCCGAAGTACGAGAAGGTCTGCAAGGATATCTTCGGCTGCGGCACGCCGCTGTCGACGACCAAGGCGTGGGAAGACAAGCTGAACGGCGACGCGGCCAAGTCGAAGGAACTCCTGAAGGCCGCGGGCTACGACGGCACGCCGATCGTGCTGCTGCATCCGACGGACCTCGCAGCGGGCGTGATCGCGCCGGTCGCCAAGGCCGATCTGGAGAAGGGCGGCTTCAAGGTCGATATGGTGTCGATCGACTGGCAGACCGTGCTGGCGCGCCGTTCGCGCAAGGAAGCGCCGTCGGCCGGCGGCTGGTCGGCGTTCATCACCACGCTCGCGACCACCGACATCCTCGACCCCGTCGTGTCGTTCTTCACCGGTGCTGCTTGCGAGAAGGCGTCGATCGGCTGGCCGTGCGATGAGAAGATCGAGAAGCTGCGCGACGACTATGCGCGCACCACCGATCCGGCCAAGCGCAAGGAGCTGGCCGAAGCGCTGCAGGTGCGGCTCGCCGAGTATCCGACCTACGCGCCGCTCGGCCAGTACAACATGCCAGTGGCGATGCGCGACAACATCAGCGGCAACCTCGAAGCGCCGGCGACGGTGTTCTGGAACGTGACGAAGAAATGAGCCTTCGGCCGCCGCCGAAATGACGGCGGCCATCCGCGGCCTATATGAGGTTCCTCACCAACGGAGGATCACATGGCCGATATCAACACGCTCAAGCAGGGACTGATCGTCACCGCCTTCTGGGACGCCAAGCCCGGCGAAGTCGATGCGCTGAAGGACATCATCCGGAAATTCCTGCCGCAGGCGCAGGCCGAGCCCGGGGTGCTCGCCTTCCAGATCCATCAGTCGCGGGAAGAGCCCACCAAGTTCTTCTTCTACGAGGTCTTCAAGGACGAGGCCGCCTTCGCGGAGCACAGCCAGGCGCCGCACTTCAAGACGCTGATCCTGGAGCAGGCGGTCCCGAAGCTCGCCAAGCGCGAGCGCACGCAGCACCGCTTCGTCTGAGCTTCAGGTGCCCCAGAACTGATAGAGCGCGTTCGCGTCGCCGGCGAAAAGGTTGCGGTCGTAGTGGCTGACGCCGGCGACGATGGTTGTTGCGCCGTAGGCAGGATGGCTCGGGCTCTCGTCCGCCGCGTATTGCCAGAGCTTCCAGCCGCGATCGGCCCAGGCGAAAGGAACCTCGGGCGACTCATGGTAGTCGGCAACCCACAGCGGACAGCGCGCGAGGATCGAGGCAGGCGTGATGCGCGCGCCGAAGCTCAGCCCCGAATTGGGCAGGGGATCGCCGTTGGCCCAGGTCGGATGCACATAGACCACCGGCAGCCGTCCGGTCGCCTCGGCCACGGCGCGCACGAATTCCTCGGCCTGGTCGAGGCGCATAGAGTTGGATGGATTGTTCTCGTTGGCCTCGAGATCGAGCGCCAATAGCGTCTTCGGGCCGGGACGAGAGCAAGCCAGGAAGAACGCGGCCTGCCGCGCGCCCGACATGGCCCCCGTGGCGTAGTGATAGGTGCCCCACAACAGGCCTGCGGCTTCGGCCGCCGGACGGCGTGCAGCGCAGGCCGTGTCGGCATAGTCGCCCCCTTCGCTCGCCTTGTGGATGACGCCGATGATGCCGCTCCGCTTCACTTGTCGGAAGTCGGAGACATTCACGCCGCGGCTGATGTCGATCACCGCGTCTATTCCCAGCGAAGCGCGATCGGGCGGCGGCGGCGCGATCGGATAATTGTAGGCCGGTGCGGACGTGCGTTGCGCGCCGCATCCCGCGGTCGTCAAAGCCGTGAGGCCCGAGAGAACGTTCCTGCGCGAGATCATCCGCTTACAGTAAAAGCTTTAGCCGTCGCGGCAAGTCACTCTGCTGCGACTTGTTGGGTCCACGGACCGACATCGAGGAAGGTGCTCTGGTACGTGGCACCTTCGCCCATGTCGGTGTAACGGTCCGAACAAAGCATGTTGATCGTGCCCGAGACCGCTTCGCCAACCGGCCGTTGGCCGGGCACCAGCACGACACCCGGCTGAACCTCATCGCTGACCTTCAGCACGAGGCCGACCTGGCCGCGCTCGTTGAACAGGCGCACCTCGGCGCCATCGGCGAGCCCGCGCTTGCTGGCGTCGTCGGGATGGAGAATGCAGCACGGCTTGCCTTCGCGGCCGCGCAGGAAGCCCACGCCGGAGAAAGCGGTGTGTGCCTGGAAGTAGCCCGGCGCCGTGAGCAGGCGCAGCGGCCATTTCGCGGCGTCCGCGCTCTCGATCGCATCTGGCTCCCAGTCGGGGACGGGCGAGAGGCCCTGCGTCGCGAGGTGCTCGGAGTAGAACTCCAGTTTACCCGATGGAGTCTTGAACGGTTGGCCGCTCCATTCGTGGGCGATGGAGATCGGCGTCCCGGCGAAGATCGTCGCATGGTCCGCGGCTCCCGCGGGGCCGGTCGCGCCCTTCAGTAGTTCCTTCGCGGCATCCTGCGGCGACAGAGTGAAGATACGGTCGGTGATGCCCATGCGCTTGGCCAGAGCCTGCGCCACCTCGAAGTTGGAGCGCGCCTCGCCTTGGGGTTTGGCGGCCTGCTGGCCCCATTGCATCCAGTACGCGCCGTAGGCCCGGTAGAGATCGTCGGTCTCGAGGTAGGTCGATGCCGGCAGCACGATGTCGGCATACTTCGCCGTGTCGGTCAGGAAGGGATCGTGCACCACGGTGAACAGATCTTCGCGCATGAGGCCCTGCCGCACCTTGTGCACTTCGGGGCAGGTGACGACGGGGTTGTTCGCCGACACGTAGAGCGCGCGGATCGGCGGATCCTTCATGTTGAGGAGGTCTTCGCCCAGCCGCAGATGATTGATCATGCGCGACGTAGCCGGGCCCGAGGGCTTGCGGATGGCGTTGTAGTTGAGGTCGCAAGAGGCCGCGGTGAGGAGGAGGGCGCCGCCGCCCTTCACGTCGTAGTGGCCGGTGACGCCGGGCAGCAGTGCCACGGAGCGCAGCGCCTGACCGCCCGCCGCCAACCGCGTCATGCCTTCACCCAGGCGGATGAGGGCTGCCTTGGCCTTGCCGTACATCGCCGCAAGGGTCTCGATGTCCTCGACCTTGAGGCCGGTGATCTCTGCCACGCGCTTGGGCGGGAACTTCGGCAGGATGTCGCGCTCGACGGCATCGAAGCCCAGGGTTTTCTTCGCGATGTAATCGCGGTCGGCGAGGCCGTCGCGCACGAGAATGTGCATGATCCCGAGAGCGAGGGCTGCATCGGTGCCGATCCGGATCGGCAGGTAGAGATCGGCGGCCTTGGCGCTGCGCGTGCGGCGCGGATCGATCACCACCACCTTCAGGCCGCGCTGCTTCCTGCCTTCTTCGCACAGCGCCCAGAAGTGAACGTTGGTCGCGGCGAGGTCGGCACCCCAGGAGATCACCAGATCGGAATGCACGACCGATTGAGGATCTGCACTGCCGACGGGCCCCACCGTCGCGTCCCACGCGACTTCGCAGCAGGTGTCGCACACGGTGCCGGCCTGCAGGCGCGAGGAGCCCAGCGCATGGAAGAAGCCGTTCACGAGGCCGCGGTTCATCAGCCCTTGATGGGCGGAGTAGGCGTAGCCGAGGAGGGCGAGCGGGCCGCTCTCCTTGATGATGGCTTTCCACCGGGTGGAGATATCGTCGAGCGCCTGGTCCCAGCCGATCGGCGTGAACTGTCCGGAGCCTTTGGGGCCGCTGCGCTTCAGCGGCGTCTTGATCCGCTCGGGAGAGTTAACGAGGTCGGAGTCGCGGTTCACTTTTCCGCAGGCGAATCCCGCCGTGTAGGGCTGGTCGGGATCACCCTGGATGCGCACGACCTTGCCGTCCTCGACGCTCGCGATCAGCGAGCACATGTCGGGGCAATCGTGGGCGCAAACGACTCGAACCTGCTTCACCGGACCGTCTCCCCAAATTCGGAAGACGGTACCGTAACAGAAGAGGCCTCGAAGTTGGCCTTACTTCTTCTTGGCGGGAGCGGCGGCTTCCGGCTTGGCGGCGGCGCCCGTGGGCTTGCCACCGGCGGCCATCGCCGAGCCGGTCATGCCGAAGCGGTCCTTGAAGCGCTGGACGCGGCCACCGCGATCGATGCTCTGGCGCACGCCGGTCCAGGCCGGGTGGGTCTTGGGGTCGATATCGAGGCGCATCGACCCACCTTCCTTGCCCCAGGTCGACTTGGTCTCGAAAGTCGTGCCGTCGGTCATCACCACGGTGATCTTGTGGTAGTCCGGATGGATCTTCTCTTGCATCGTCTGCTCCTGCGCCTGTGGGGCCGATTCCGACCGGCCCGCGCGATAAGGCGGCGGGTATACAGGCACGAAGCTGTGTCCACAAGCCCGGTTGTCCCGCCCTCGGGGGGCCTGTAGACCGGCCCCCCATATGAGTGATTCATCCTTCGAGAGCCTGGCCGACAGCCTCCTCGAGGCCCTGGAAGAGGGCCTTGGCAATGTGGCGGACGCCGAACTACAGGGCGGCGTGCTCACCGTCGAGGGCGCTGAGGGGACGTGGCTCATCAATAAACATGCACCCACAAGGCAAATCTGGCTGAGTTCCCCCAAATCGGGCGCCCGGCATTATGCTTTCGATGAAGCGACCGGCCTGTGGCGCGATACCCGCGGCCCGGGCGATCTCATGACGATCCTGGCCGGTGAACTGGGCGCCATCCTGGCGTGGCAGCCAGAATGAAGCGCTTTTCCGGCCTCGGCTTCCTCGGACCGTACTTGAAGCCCTATCGCGGGCGGGTGGCGCTGGCGCTGCTGTCGCTGCTGGTGGCGGCCGGCACGGTGCTGGCGTTCGGCGCCTGCCTGCGCGCCCTGATCGATCGCGGCTTTGCCCAGGGACGGCCCGACGTCCTCAATTACGCGCTGGCCTCGTTGCTGGTCGTGGCGGCGGTGCTGGCCGTTGCCTCGGGCGCGCGCTTCTATCTGGTGTCGTGGCTCGGCGAGCGGGTTGTCGGCAACCTGCGCAAGGACCTGTTCGCCCACGTGCTGCGGCTGGGACCGGCCTGGTTCGAGATCAAGCGCTCGGGCGATGTGATGAGCCGCATTTCGGCCGACGCGCAGCTCATCGAGCAGGTGATCGGCTCCTCGGCCTCGGTGGCGCTGCGCAATACCCTGATGTGCGTGGGCGGCATCATCATGCTGGTCTACACCAACCCCAAGCTCGCGCTTTACGTGCTGGCCATCGTGCCGGTCGTCGTGGCGCCGATCATCATCTTCGGACGCAAGGTGCGGGCTTTGTCGCGCGAAGCGCAGGCGCGCATCGCCGATCTCGTGTCGGAGGGAGGCGAGACGCTGGACGCCGTCCGCACGGTGCAAGCCTTCGCACAGGAAGACAACGCCAGCCGAAGCTTTGGGGCGGCGACTGAGCTTGCCTTTGCGGCCTCGGTGCGGCGCATCAGCCGGCGCGCGATCATGACCACGCTGGTGATCTTCATCATCTTTTCCGCTGTCGGCTTCCTGCTGTGGATCGGCGGCCTGGATGTGATCGCCGGCCGCATCAGCGCGGGCGATCTGTCGGCTTTCGTGTTCTATGCCGTGCTGGTGGCGAGCTCCGGCGGGGCGATCAGCGAGACGATCGGCGACCTGCAACGCGCCTCGGGCGCGGCCGAGCGCCTGGCCGAGCTGCGCGACGAGATGCCGGTGATCGTCGAGCCCGCGTCGTCCAAGCCGCTGCCCGTGCCGACGCAGGGTACGATCTCCTTCGATGAGGTCTCCTTCCGTTATCCCACGCGGCCCGACAGCCTGGCGCTCGATCGCTTCGACCTGCGGGTGAACCCCGGCGAGACGGTGGCGATCGTCGGCCCCTCGGGCGCCGGCAAGACCACGGTCTTCAACCTGCTGCTGCGCTTCTACGACCCCGAAGCGGGCCGGGTCAGCATCGACGGCGTCAACATCGCCGACCTCGCGCTCGCCGACCTGCGCCGCGCCATCGCCATCGTCCCGCAGGAGCCGGTGCTGTTCACCGCCTCGGTGACCGACAATATCCGCTACGGACGGCCAGACGCCTCCGAAGCCGAGGTCCGGGCGGCGGCTGAATCCGCCTCCGCGCTTTCCTTTATCGAGGTCCTGCCGCAGGGCTTCGCGACCCATCTCGGCGCCCGAGGCGTGCGGCTGTCGGGCGGCCAGCGGCAGAGGCTGGCGGTGGCGCGGGCGCTGCTGTGCCAGTCGTCGATCCTGTTGCTCGACGAGGCGACCAGCGCGCTCGATGCCGAGAGCGAGCAGGCGATCCAGCAGGCGCTCGACCGGCTGATGCACCAGCGCACGACCTTGGTGATCGCGCACCGCCTGGCGACGGTCCAGAAGGCCGACCGCATCGTCGTCGTCGACCAGGGCCGGGTGGTCGATGTCGGCCGCCACGCCGATCTGGTGCGTCGGGATGGGCTTTATGCCCGTCTGGCGGAGCTGCAGTTTAACCCATCGATGGTCGCAGCCGCCAGCTAACTTGTTACATTAAGTATCGCTGAATTAGACTTGAGAATCATAGGTCTATGACTTATGGTTCTTCCATAATTTAGCTATTTTGACGCTGACAAGTAATTGGATTTCCCATGCTCGCACGCTTTCCTTTGCATGCTTCTGCCCCCAATGACCGTCTCAGCCGGCTCGCCGATTGGTGGCCCGCCGCCGTCATCGGCATCCTGGCCCTCCTGGGCGGTATTCCCGACGGCAACGCCCAGACCCTGCTCGGCCTGTTCTAAACTCTCATCTCCGCGCAAGATTATTGCGAGGAGGGAGTGGCGGAATCCGGGGCAGAATCGGGTCTAAGCCTGACGCCACCGGCATCGAAGGTGTTCCAGGATTTCGGTGCACACCGCGTCACGAATTTGCTTTGCGCTCCGCATCCAGCCGCCGCAGTTCACGCCGCATGATCTTGCCGGTGGTGGTCAGCGGTAGCTCGGTCACGAACTCGACCTCACGGGGGTATTCGTGGGCCGCCAGCCGGGTCTTCACGTAGCCCGCCAGATCGGCCTTCAGGGCGTCCGTGGCGGCGATCTCGGGCCGGAGCTGGACGAAGGCCTTCACGATCTCCGTACGCACCTTGTCGGGGATGCCGACCACGCCGACCATGGCCACGGCCGGATGCTTCATCAGGCACTCCTCGATCTCGCCCGGGCCGATGCGGTAGCCGCCGGAGGTGATGACGTCGTCGTCGCGGCTCTTGAAGAAGACGTAGCCATCCTCGTCCATGCGACCGAGGTCGCCGGTCAGCAGCCAGTCGCCGGCGTACTTGCGTTCGGTCGCCTCCGGGTTCTTCCAGTATTCCAGCATGACGATCGGGTCGTCGCGCCAGCCGGCGATCTGGCCTTCCTCGCCGGGTGGCAGGACGTTGCCCTCGCTGTCGACGATCGCGACCTTGCGGCCGGGGCAGGCGCGGCCGCAGGAGCCCGGCCGGACTTCGAACCAGTCCGGTGAGTTCAGCGTCATGAGGTTCATCTCGGTCTGGCCGTAGCCCTCCGAGATCGTGGTGCCGAACGTGTCGCGACCCCAGGCCAGCAGCTCTTCGCCCATGGCCTCGCCGCCGGTGAAGATCGAGCGCAGGTCGTAGTCCCAGCGGTTCCGGGGCTCGTTCACCTGCCGCATCATCTTGAGCGCGGTCGGTGGGATGAACGTCACGCCGACCTTGTGCTTGGCCAGCATGGCGAAGGCGCGCTCGGGATCGAACTTGGCAAAGCGATGCGCCAGCACCGGTGTGCCGTAGTACCAGGCCGGGAACAGCGCGTCGTAGAGGCCGGCGATCCAGGCCCATTCTGCCGGGGTCCACATGATCTCGTTGCCGCGCGGCCAGTGGCCGAGCATCTGCTCCACGGCGGGGATCGTGCCCAGCACCATGCTGTGGGCATGCAGTGCGCCCTTGGGCTGGCCGGTCGTGCCTGAGGTGTAGATCAAGAGCGCCGGATCCTCGGCATCGGTGTCCAGGGTCCGGAAGTCGTCGGAGGCGGCGCCAAGCAGCCGGTCCCAGTCGAGGAACTCGGCGCCATGCGCGCCGGCGTCGATCACGATCACCGTCTCGAGGTCCGGCAGCCGCTCGCGGACGGCCAGGATCTTCGGCACGTTGGCCATGTCGGTGATCACGGCCTTGGCGCTAGCGTTGGACAGGCGGTACTCGACCGCCTCCTCGCCGAACAGGGTGAACAGCGGCAGCACGACCGCGCCCATGCGGTAGCCCGCCAGGTGGCAGAGGGTGAGCTCGGCGCCCTGGCTCAGGAAGACGCCGATCCGGTCGCCCTTGCCGACGCCCTTTGCCTGAAGCGCGTTGGCCAGCCGCGAGCTTCCGGCCAGCAGTTCGCCGAAGGTCCAGTTGCGCACGCTGCCGTCGGCATTCTCGACGATCAGGGCCAGGGTGCCCGGATTATGCCGTTCGCAGACCGCGCGGCCGATGTTGAGCTTCTTGGGCTTGGGCCAGCGGAACTGGCGCATCGCCTCGTCGTAGGAAAGGCCGTGGGGGATCATGAGGTGGGGACTATGCCATGTGGACCGCGCTCTGCCAGCGGAGGTATTCTGCAGCATGAGCCCAGACGACCATTCTTATGCTCCCGTACGCGTTGGCCGCAGCCGCGAAGAAGGCATCAAGACCGTTCCCTCGGTCTGCCCGCACGACTGCACCAGCACCTGTGCCCTCGAAGTCGAGCGCCTCGCGCCCGACCGGATCGGCCGGGTCCGCGGCTCGCAGCGCAACAGTTACACCGCTGGCGTGATCTGCGAGAAGGTCGCGCGTTACGCTGAGCGCATCCATCATCCCGATCGGCTGATGCACCCCATGCGCCGCACGGGGCCGAAGGGCTCCAAGCAGTTCACCGAGATCTCGTGGAGCGACGCGCTCGACACTATCGCCGAGCAGTTCATCGCCAAGACGAAGCAATACGGCAGCGAGACCATCTGGCCTTATTACTACGCCGGGACGATGGGCCTGGTGCAGCGCGACGGCATCAACCGCCTGCGCAATGCGATGAAGTACTCGCGCTGGTTCTCGACCATCTGCGTGTCGCTGTCCGACGGCGGCTGGATCGCCGGCACCGGCGTGAAGCGCGGCGCCGACATGCGCGAGGTCGACGATCATTCGGACCTGGTGGTGATCTGGGGCGGCAATCCCGTGAGCACCCAGGTCAACGTGATGACCCATGCGATGAAGGCCCGCAAGCGCGGCGCCAAGATCGTCGTGGTCGATCCCTATCGGACCGGCACGGCCGAGCAGGCCGACATGCACCTCGCCGTGCGTCCCGGCACCGACGGCGCGCTGGCGGTCGGCGTGATGCATGTCCTGTTCAAGGAAGGCTACGCCGACTGGGACTATCTGCGGAAATACACCGACGCTCCCGGCGAGCTGGCCACGCACGTGGCCACGCGCACGCCCGAGTGGGCGTCGAAGATCACGGGCCTTCCGGTCGAGCAGATCGTCGAATTCGCGCGCCTGTACGGGCAGGCCAAGGCCGCCTTCATCCGCGCTCACCACGGCTTCAGCCGCAGCCGCAACGGGGCTGCCAACATGCATGCCGTGACCTGCCTGCCGGCCGTGACCGGCGCCTGGAAGGTCAAGGGGGGTGGCGCGCTGTACGGCCACACCGGCATGTACCCGATCAACAAGGCGCTGATCGAAGGCACCGAGATGCTCGACAAGTCGATCCGCGAGCTCGACCAGTCGCGGCTCGGGCCGATCCTGACCGGCGATGCCGACGCGCTGAAGAACGGCCCGCCGGTGACCGGCATGCTGATCCAGAACACCAATCCCGCGATGGTCTGTCCGGAACTCGAACTGGTGCACAAGGGCTTCAAGCGTGAGGACCTGTTCGTCGCCGTGCATGAGCAGTTCATGACCGAGACGGCGGCCTATGCCGACATCGTGTTGCCTGCGACCATGTTCCTCGAGCACGACGACTTCTACACGGCGTCGGGCCACACCTACTTCCAGGTCACCAAGAAGGTTGTCGAGGCACCGGGCGAGTGTCGCGAGAACCACTATGTGATCTCCGAGTTGGCCAAGCGACTGGGTGCCAAGCACCGCGGCTTCGACATGACGCCGTGGGAGATCATGGACGAGTCGCTGAAGGCCTCGGGCATGTGGGACGCCGAGACCAACTGGTCGAAGGGCGGCCAGGATTTCCATCTCGGCTTCGAGACCTCACACTTCCTCGACGGTTTCGGCTGGCCCGACAAGAAATTCCGCTTCAAGCCCGACTGGAAGGCGATGGGGCCGCGCGGCCACGAGATGCCGGTCCTGCCCGACCATTTCGACGTGATCGACAATGCGACGGAAGAAAAGCCGTTCCGCCTTGTCGCCGCCCCGGCGCGCACCTTCCTGAACTCGACCTTCACGGAGACACCATCGAGCCAGAAGCGCGAAGTGCGGCCGACGGCGATGATGAATCTGGAGGATTGCGCGGCGATGGATCTGGCCGACGGCGACCGGGTCGAGGTCGGCAACGAGCGCGGCAAGACGGTCGTGCACGCCAAGGCCAAGAAGGGCCAGCAGCGCGGCGTTGTCGTGGTCGAGGGCATCTGGCCGAACAAGAACTTCGAGACCGGCATCGGCATCAATGCCGTGACCTCGGCCGATCCCGGCTGGCCCAATGGCGGCGCGGTGTTCCACGACACCGCCGTCTGGATCCGCAAGGTCGCTTGAGCACCTTTCAGCCGGCGCCGAACCCGAGCATCGTCCAGACCCAGGCGGAGCGCGCGCCAGGGCGGGCGCATGTGCTGGTGATCGGCAACGAAAAGGGCGGGTCGGGCAAATCGACGACCGCCATGCACATCGCCGTGTCGCTGATGGGTGACGGCGGCAAGGTCGCGACCATCGACCTCGACGCGCGCCAGGGCACGTTCACCCGCTACATCGAGAACCGCGAGGCCTACGCCAAGCGCAAAGGGCTCGACCTCGCGCTGCCGCTCCATGCCGCGGTCATGGCCTCGGGCGATCCGGCCGACGAGAAGGCGCGCTTCGAGGCAGCGCTCGAGCCGGCGGTAACGACGGCCGACTTCGTGATCGTCGACACGCCGGGCAGCGACACCCACCTGTCGCGGCTGGCCCACACCTGGGCCGACACGCTGCTGACGCCGCTGAACGACAGTTTCATCGACCTCGACCTGCTGGCGCGCATCGACCCGGAGACGCTCAAGATCGTGCGGCCGTCGGTCTATGCCGAAGCGGTGTGGAAGCAGCGCCAGGTTCGGGCGGTGCAGGGCGCGCGGCCCGTGGACTGGATCGTGATGCGCAATCGCCTGTCGTCGCTTGCCGCGCGCAACAAGCGCGACATGGGCACCGTGATCGAGGCTCTGGCCAAGCGCATCGGCTTCCGCACGGCGCGCGGCCTCAGCGAGCGCGTGATCTATCGCGAGCTGTTCCTGAACGGCCTCACCTTGCTCGACCTGAAGCGCGGCGCCTCGGGTGGAAATACAGGCCCGTCGATGACGATGAGCCATGTCGCGGCCCGTCAGGAAGTGCGTGACCTCGTGGCAGCTCTCAACCTGCCGCCGCCGCTCAGCGCCGAAGCGCCATGACCTCCTTGGCCAGGCGCGCCGCCACGACTTCGTGGCCTTCTTCCGTCCAGTGCAGGTCGGTCTTGCGGTAGGTCCCGCGCACGCCCCTGAGGTCGTCGGCGAGATCGACGAAGGGGATACCTGACTTGGCGAGCGCCGCGACCATCGCCTCGTGATAGGCGGCGCGCGTCAGCGTGTAGCTGTAGTAGCGCGGCCAGGGCTTCCAGAATTCGGCGAAGGCGGGGTCCATGGTGCCGACCGGGATGGCCGCCACCAGGAACTTCACGCCGTGCGCCTTCAGCAGACGGTCGGTCGCGGTGAGCCACGACATCGTAGCCTTGATCTCATTGGCCGGAATGGCGGCGGCCGCGTCCTCGGGCGTCATCGCAAGCTTCGAGGAACTGGTCTCCATCGAGATCACGCCATCGAGGATCCAGCCCTGGAGATATTCGCGATCGAAGCGGCGCGGCCTGAATTCTTCCCAGAAACGGTCGCCACCGCGCGCCAGGACTTCCTCGATCGTGGCCTCCGGCAGCTCGGGAAAGTAATACTGGTGCATCAGCTTCACGAGGATCGGCAGGCCCTCGGCCCGCGGCTTGGACAAGGCCTCGGTGATGACCTGATGTTCGTTGGGCGCATACTTGCCGCCCGTGGCCGCGCCCGACAATCGCAGTGCGTTCACGGTCTGCCAGGCGATGTGCGGAGCGACCTCGCCGAGGAGCGACGGGCGCGGCAACTCGGCCACGAACGGCAAGGGCGGATGCTCGCCCGGGAACGGCTCCGTAACGGTGTCATTGCCGGAATAGAACGAAAGCACGACCGCGTCGGGCGCGATCTTCAGGGCCACGTCCTTGATGCGATAGTAGTATTCGATCGGGCTCGTGCCGGCGACGCCGAGGTTGACCGCCTCCATGTCGTCATGACCGGCGTCGACGAAGCGGCCTTCGACCCGGGCAGGAAGGGCGGCACGGGTGAAGCCACCTTCGAGGAAACTGTCGCCGACGAAGACCGAACGGAAGGCAGCGCCGGCCGGCTTGGCGATCGAGCGCTCGCGCATCTGCCAGCGGTTGATGGCGAAGCTGAGGTCGGGCATGCCGGCGCTCCATTGCGCCACGGCATCGACGCCGACCGGCGCCGGGCGCAGCAGGTAGCCTGGCCACGACGGCGTGGCGAGCCATGCGGCGCCTTCGATGCCGGCGAAGGCTGTGACCAGGAGCAGGAAGCCGTAGACGATCCAGAAGGTGGATCGTCGTTTCATGAAGGCTTGGCGCAGCTAAGCTTGATCTCGCGCGGCGTGAAGGTCGGCAGCGGTTGCTCGGGGCCTGCCGGGCGCGGCCACGAGCCATCGGCAAGGTGCTTCTCGATCACGGGGATGAGTGCCTGCAGATTGATCCAGCCACGCATCCGCGTGCCGGCGTAGCTGGTGTGGACGGCGTCGATGAACAGGTCGGGGTCGAGTGGCAACTGACCGGCCACGTCGACGAAAGCCAGTCCGTGGGCGCGCGCATATTTGGCGAAGAGCCGGTTCTCGAAGTGCACGAGGCGTTCGATGTCGCGATAGCGATAAGGCCAGTAGCCGGCGTTGAGCTGCTCGATGATGTACTTGTGCCGCGCGGGGTCGAGCACGAGGCCGTCCTTCACCATCCAGGCGAAGGAGCTGAGCGCAAAGTCGCTGCCGACAGTGGCGAGGTCGCTACGGATGCGGTCGAGGTCGCGCTGGATGACGGTGAGGCTGATCGGCAGGTCGTGAAAGGCGAGATCGGGATCCTGCTCGTCGAGACCTTGTGGCCAAGTGAGGGTGTAGTCGGGCTTGGGCCATTCGGCGATGCCTGCGCTGCCGGAAGTGATCATGCCGACTGCCGACTGGACTCGGCCAAGCAGCGCCGAATATCGGGCTGCTTCGCGCAGCCACCCGGGGGCAGCAGAGGGAGCGCTGGTGGCAGGCCGGACCGCGGCTCCTGGCGGCACGTCGTGGACGACGGACGTCATGTTGAACTGGTTACCGCCCTCGTAATAGACGACGAGGTCGGGGCGCAGCGGCAGCACCTCTTTGTGCACGATGTTGGCGATGTCGGTCGATACGGTGCTCTCGCGTGCCGAGTTCAGCACCTCGAAATGGACGTCGAGATGCTTCGACGCGGCCCACATGTTCAGCCAGTGGCCCACGAACTCAGGGTAGGAATAGGGCGCCCAGTGGGCGTCGACCACCGTCGAGGAACCGGCGAAGACGATGCGGACGGTCTTGGCGCCGCGCGGCACTTCGATCGGCGGCCCGCGCCAGCCGATCTGGTTGGTCACGAGGTGATCGGGCGATGTCACGCCGGGGTAAAAGCGAAAGGGCGGCGAGGGCTGCCCGTCCGCTGGATCGTAGACGTAGAGTTGGCCAGGAGCATTGCGCAGCAGGTTGTTCGCGCAGGGATCGGGCGCGAAGACCGTGTTCCAGACCTTGAAGAGATCGTTCGGCTGGAAGGCGCCCGATGGGTGGTCCTGATAATCGTTGAAGCGCTTCTGCCACCCCGGCGGCGGCGCGGCGTGGTTGGGCAACGGCGGCGGATCCGACGTGAACCAGGCGCGATCGACACCGGCAGCCAGGGGGATAGCCTCGATTTCGCCGGGCTTCACCGATGCCGAACCGATCGGATCGGGCAACGGGAATGCCAGCAGCGGCTGGCCGTTGAGGAAACGAACGGCGCCCTCGGCCACGGCGACGCTGATCAGCATCGAGACCAGAATCATCAAGGCGTCGACCCAGGGTGACGAGCGCTTCTTCTGAGTTGTAGCCCCCTTCATCGCCGTCGACGAGCCTTAGCAGCCCTTCTGCTGCGTGCTGCAGAGCTTGTCGAGCATCGGGATCAGCGCCGGCACGATGCCCTTCGACATCGCGATGTCGGCCACGCCGTTGGGGTGCGGATCGGGCACCGTCACCCAGAGGCTCGGCGGGTCGAGGTTCTCGACCGTCGGCAGAAGGTCGACGAACTGGACGCCCTGCGCCTCGACGACCGAACGGACCTTCGCCGTCACGTCGGCGAAGGGATAGGGCTTGAGCTCATGCAGTTCGGGAACGTGGACCACGATGAGCTGGATGCCCGCGTCCTTCGCGACCTTGGCGAAGCCCGCGATCGCCTCCTGGGTCTTCTTCCAGCCTGGTGCGTTGTCCTTGTAGAGGTCGCGGTAATACTTCTTCCAATCGGGCACTTCACCCGACGAGCGCATCAGGGCGTCGAACCGGTATTTCATCACCACGTAGGCTTCCGAGTGTTCCTCGAGCCAATTGTGATCGTCGTAGATCGGCATCGGCTCGCCATCGTTGATGAAGTAGATCAGCACGATGATGTCGGGCTTCATCTTCGCGCCCAGGTCCTTGTAGGAGGCGAGTTCCTGCGAAGTGTTGTAGTTGCCGACACCCAGGTTGAAGCCGTCAACCTTGCGGCCCTGCGCCTTGAGCGTCGAAAGCACCTGCATCGGCAGCGTCTCTTTCAGGCCGACACCCCAGCCCATGGCGATGGAGTCCCCGGAGAAGGCGATGCGCGCAACGCCCGGCGGCGGCGTCAGGGGGATCTCCGGGCTGCGGAACCCATGCGAGTCGGTTTGCACGTCCTCGGCCATGAGGTCGGCATGCGCGTTCGGCCGATGGCTGTGGCCGATGTCGGGCCGGTAGTCGCGCTGCTTGACCCGGGTGGCGTACTTCCACATCTCGAGTTCATAGGTCTTGCCGGTATCGACAAAGAGGCGGGTCATCGGCTCTAGGGCAATAAGGCACAGGAACGTCACGACAATGACGAGCAAGGCGTTCTTGAGGAAGGCTGGCACGGCGTCTATCTCTGCGCTTGTCTTTAAATTTTACGGGCGGGTTATACCCGCGTCCTAGGCCGAAATCATCCACACGATATGTCGAGTTGGCCGAACAAAATCAGCAAATGCGACGATCCGTCCCCCAGGCATTACTGCCGGGCGCCGTCAGGGCGCGGGGCAGTCGACGGAAATGCGCCGGGGCACGAACGTCGGCAAGGGGGGCATATCGGTGGGTACTGGCTTCGGCCAATCACCCGCGGCCAGATGCTTTTCGACCACCGGAATCAACTGCTGCAGAACCACCCAGGCCTGCACACGTACCCCGCCGCTGGTCGCATGAATCGAATCGATGAGCAGGTCGGGGTTGCGTGGCATGCCGCCGGCGACGTCGATGAAGGGAAGATTGTGTACGAGAGCGTACTTGGCGAAAACGCGGTTTTCGAAAATCGTCAGGCGTTCGATGTCGCGATAGCGGAAGGGGTAAAGGGAGACGTTGAGATCTTCGAGGATGAAACGGTGGCGGACCGGGTTGAGCACCATCCCGTCCTTCGCCAGCCGGAAGAAAGAACTCAGCGCGAAGTCGGCGCCGATCGTCGCAAGGTCGCTGCGCATGTGGTCGAGGTCACGCTGGATGTCGTTCAGCTGTACCGGCAGGTTCCGAAAGGAAAGGTCGGGATCCGTCTCGTTCAGTCCTTCGGGCCAGACCAGCTGATACCTTGGCTTCGGCCATTCGCGACCGTCGAGATCGGAGGCGGCGTACCCGGCGGCAGCCTGGATGCGGCGCGCGAGGTCGAAGTAGCGAGAAAGGAATCGTAGCCCAGGAGAAGTCTTCTCCGCCGAAGATGTCGGGTGCGCCGCGGCACCTTTCGGCACTTCGGGCACGACCGTCGCCATGTCGAACTGATTGGCGCCTTCATAATAAACCACGAGGTCGGGACGCAACGGCAACACCTCGTTGTGCACGATCGCGGCGATGTCGTGGGAGTCGATGCTTTCGCGTCCGGCATTCAGTGTCTCGAAGTGCACATCGAGGTGCCGGGAGGCGGCCCACTCATCGAGCCACGGGCCTATGAACTCGGGGTACGAGAACGGCAAATGATGCGCGCCGACCGTCGTCGAGGCTCCGACGAAGACGATGCGCACGGTCCGCGCCGCGCGCGGTACTTCAATCGGCGGCCCGCGCCAGCCGATCTGATTGGTGACAAGCCCGAGCGGCGTCGTTGCATTGGGCAGGAAGCGGTAGGTCGGATAGCGCTCGCCGCCGGGCAGATCGAGGAGATAAAGCCGCTCGGGCGAGTGACGCAGGAGGTCATTCTTGCACGGGTCATCGGCATAGGCCGAATTGAAGGCCTTGAAGAGATCGAAAGGACGAAATTGTCCGAACGTCTCGGGAGATGTCTTGACCCGCCAGAACAGACGAACCCATTTCTCGGGCGGCTTGGTCCGGTTCGGCAACGCGGGTGGATCGTGAAAGAACCAATCGGGCGAAACGCCTGCGGCGACCGGCACTGCGTCACGGTCACGTTCGGTGGCGTTTTCGCCGTCGCCGTCGAGCAGGGAGAGTGCGAAGATCGGCTGGCCATCGAGGTGGCGCGCGATGGTCTCGGCAAGGACCAGACTGATCAGGAGCGACCCGACCACCAGCAGAGCGTCAGCTATCTTCAGGCTTCCCCCGCTGGCGTCGTCGCGCCCTCCGCACCATATTGGGCGCGTCGAATGAGGTCAAAGCATGACTGGCGATCGTAAGCTGCCGTCTGCCGCCGGATCGAAGGACGTAGACGCGTTCGTCCGCGCGATCGATCGGTTGCCGGCGACGAAGCGAGAAGGCCGCGGGCGCCTGTTATTCACGATGGATGCAACGGCCAGTCGCGAGCCGACCTGGGATCACGCCTGCGGCATCCAGGGTGAAATGTTCGTTGCTGCCGATGCATTGGGGGGACTCGATGTTCGACTCGCCTTCTATCGGGGCTTCGACGAATTCAAGGTGAGCAGGTGGACGTCGGACGGCCGCGAACTTGCGCGCCTGATGAGTTCGGTGCGCTGTCTCGCCGGTCGTACGCAGATCGGGCGCGTGTTGGCCTACGCCGCCGAGCAGCGCCGTGAGAGTCGGATGGATGCCGTCGTCTTCGTCGGCGACTGTTGCGAGGAGGATGTCGACAAGGTGGGGCACGCGGCAGGCCAGTTGGGATTGCTCGGGCTTCCGGTCTTCGTCTTCCAGGAAGGCGACGATCGCACCGCTTCGCGATTGTTTCCGCAGATCGCGAAGCTCACACGCGGCGCCTATTGCAAGTTCGACCGCAACAGCCCTGAGCAATTGAAGCGCCTCCTCGGTGCGGTCGCAGCCTATGCCGCTGGCGGTCGCGCAGCGCTGCTGAAATACGGCAAGGAGCAAGGTGGCGCCGCGGCGTTGCTTACCAACCAGATGAAGTGAGCGCCATTGGGGGTAACCTTCGGCGCGTCGCGTTGTGCACCCTGAGAGCTGATATTAAAGTGCGGCGCCGCGTTGTGGCCAGTGGAGTGGATGTATTGATTGCAAGCATGACCGGGTACGCCCGAACGCAGGGATCGGACGAACAGAGGCGCTGGGTCTGGGAGGCGCGTAGCGTCAACGGCCGCAATCTCGAGGTCCGTTGCAGAGTTCCGCAGGGGTTCGACCGGCTGGAAAATCCGGCGCGGACGGCCGTGGGCGGTCACGTCAAGCGCGGGAACGTATCGATCAACCTCACGATTACCAGCGAACGCACGGCCAAACCGCTGCGCATCAATCGCGCGCTGCTGGCCGAACTGGGAACGCTGGTCGAGGAAGTGCGCAAGAGCACCGGCGCAGCGCCGCCGTCGGCCGACGGCCTGCTGCGCGTACGCGGTGTCATCGAGGAAGAGGACGAAGCTGCCGGCGAGACGGAGGAGCAACTGGCCAAGCTCGACAAGTCGCTGACCGCCACGCTCACGGAGGCCTTGAAAGGCCTGGCCGGGTCGCGGGCGGCCGAAGGCAAGGCGCTCGACAAGGTGATCGGCGGCCACATCGATGAGATCGAGCAGCTCAGCAAGCGTGCGACCGAGCGCGCCCACGCGCAGATCGGCCTGGTGCGGACGAAGTTCGAGGGCCAGCTCGCCGAATTGCTGGAGCGCGCGCCGCAACTCTCCGAGGAGCGCTTTGCCCAGGAAGCGGCGCTCTTGATCGGCAAGGCCGATGTCCGCGAGGAACTCGATCGGCTTGCGGCGCATATTGCCCAGGCGCGTGCCCTGCTGGCCGAGGCGCGGCCCGATCACCCGGTGGGCCGCAAGTTCGATTTTCTCTGCCAGGAGTTCAATCGCGAGGCCAATACGCTGTGCTCGAAGTCGGCCGATATCGAGCTGACGCGCATTGGCATCGACCTGAAGGGGGCCATCGAACGCATGCGGGAGCAGGTACAGAATGTCGAATGAAGCCGACGCTCCGATCGTCCACCGCCGTGGGTTGATGCTGGTCCTCTCCTCGCCGTCGGGCGCGGGCAAGACCACCTTGTCGCGGCAACTGCTCGACAACGACAAGCAGATCCAACTCAGCGTCTCCGCCACAACGCGTGCCCGGAGACCCAGCGAGAAGGACGGTGTCGATTATCACTTCGTCGATACGGCGACGTTCAGCGGCATGAAAGACCGGAGTGAATTCCTGGAACACGCCCGGGTGTTCGACCATTACTACGGCACGCCGCGCGCCCCGGTCGAAGCCGCGTTGATCGGCGGCCGTGACGTGCTGTTCGATATCGACTGGCAGGGCACGCAGCAGCTCCAGGAAAAGGGCCGCGACGATCTCGTGACCGTGTTCATCCTGCCGCCGTCCACGCGTGATCTCGAGAAGCGTCTGCGGACACGCGCGCAGGATTCGGCGGAAGTCGTGGCCAAGCGCATGGCCAAGGCGTCGGATGAGATGAGCCATTATGCCGAGTATGACTACGCGATCATCAACAAGGACATCGCGACCAGCTTGATCCAGTTGAAGTCGATCCTGACGGCTGAGCGCCTGAAGCGCGAGCGTCAGATCGGCCTGTCGGCCTTCGTGAAGGCGCTACGCGAGGGCCGCTAAGCGGACGAAGTCGGCAACCGAGAGCTCCTCGGCCCGCGCCGTCGGCGACAGGCCAAGGCCTTCGAGCGTCTTCGTGGGATCGGCGAACAGCCCGGACAACGAGCCCCGCAGCATCTTTCGGCGCTGGCCAAAGGCTGCGGCGGTGACGCGCTCGAGCGGCGCCAGGTCGGCCAGACGATCCGCCGCGGGACGTGGCGTGAGCTGCGCAACCGAGGATATGACCTTGGGAGGCGGCACGAAGGCCGATGGCGCGATGTCGAACAGGCGTCGCACCTCGCAGACATGCTGGGCCAGCACCGACAGGCGACCATAGTCCTTGGTGCGTGGCAAAGCGGCGAGCCGGTCGACGACTTCCTTCTGGAACATCA
>CAIKZO010000110.1 GCA_903832005.1 Enhydrobacter aerosaccus
CGACGTCGCGAAGCGGCCGCCGTCGAGCGGCACCAGCGGACGGAGCTCGGGCGGGATCACCGGCACCAGCTCGAGGATCATCCACTCGGGACGGGCGCCCGACTCGATGAAGTTCTCGCAGAGCTTGAGGCGCTTCACGAGCTTCTTGCGCTTGGCTTCGGAGGTCGTCTCACGCAGCTCCTCGCGCAGGCGCGGGCGCTCCTCGTTGAGGTCGATCACCTGCAGCATGGCGCGGATCGCCTCGGCGCCGATGTCGGCACGGAAGGAGTCGTCGCCGTACTCGTCGAGTGCGTTGAGGTACTGGTCCTCGTTCAGCAGCTCGCGATACTTGAGCGGCGTCAGGCCGGGCTCGGTCACCACGTAGTTCTCGAAGTAGAGGATCTTCTCGAGATCACGCAGCGTCATGTCGAGCAGCAGGCCGATGCGGCTCGGCAGCGACTTCAGGAACCAGATGTGGGCGACCGGCGAGGCCAGCTCGATGTGGCCCATGCGCTCGCGGCGCACCTTGGTGAGGGTCACTTCGACGCCGCACTTCTCGCAGGTGATGCCGCGGAACTTCATGCGCTTGTACTTGCCGCACAGGCACTCGTAGTCCTTGATCGGTCCGAAGATGCGGGCGCAGAACAGGCCGTCACGCTCCGGCTTGAAGGTGCGGTAGTTGATGGTCTCCGGCTTCTTGATCTCGCCGTGGCTCCAGGCGCGGATGCGCTCGGGGCTGGCGATCGAGATGCGGATCTCGTCGAAGGTGGGAGTGCCCTGCGGCTGGCCCAGTACGTTAATAAGGTCGGTCATTTTGGGTCCTACGTGTCGTTGGACTAAATCGCGAAAGAGAAGGAGGCCGGTCGAGTGCTCGACCGGCCGATCGGCCGCTTACTCGGCCGCCTGATTGAGTTCGACGTTGAGGCCGAGCGAGCGCAGTTCCTTGACCAGCACGTTGAAGGATTCCGGGATACCCGCCTCGAACGTGTCGTCGCCGCGCACGATGGCCTCGTAGACCTTGGTGCGGCCGGCCACGTCGTCCGACTTGACGGTGAGGATCTCCTGCAGCGTGTAGGCGGCGCCGTACGCTTCGAGCGCCCACACCTCCATCTCGCCGAAGCGCTGACCGCCGAACTGCGCCTTGCCACCCAGCGGCTGCTGGGTAACGAGCGAGTAAGGACCGATCGACCGCGCGTGGATCTTGTCGTCCACGAGATGGTGCAGCTTCAGCATGTAGATGTAGCCCACGGTCACCTTGCGATCGAACGGCTCGCCGGTGCGGCCGTCGACCAGGGTGACCTGGCCCGACTTGTCGAGACCGGCCAGCTCCAGCATGTCGACGATGTCGGGCTCGTGCGCGCCATCGAACACGGGCGATGCGAACGGCACGCCCTTGCTCAGGTTGCGTGCGAGCTCGATCACCTGGTCGTCCTCGAGATCGGCAATGTCGTTCTTGAACGACTTCTCGCCGTAGATATCCCGCAGCTGCTTCTTGATCTGCGCGACCGAGGACTCACGGGCGCTGGTCAGCATATCGCCGATCTTCTTGCCGAGATTCACCGATGCCCAGCCGAGGTGGGTCTCGAGAATCTGGCCGACGTTCATGCGCGACGGCACACCGAGCGGGTTCAGCACGATATCGACCGGACCGCCCTCCTCGAGGTACGGCATGTCCTCGAGCGGCATGATGCGCGAGATCACGCCCTTGTTGCCGTGACGGCCGGCCATCTTGTCACCCGGCTGCAGCTTGCGCTTGGTCGCGACGAAGACCTTAACCATCTTCATCACGCCCGGCGGCAGCTCATCGCCGCGCTGTAGCTTGTCGACCTTGCTGTCGAACCGGTCCTGCAGGCGCTTCATCGACTCGTCGAACTGCTTGTGCGACGCTTCGAGTTCGCCCTGGCGCTTGTCGGTCTTGACCGTGATCTGGCGCCACTGGCCCGGCGTGAACTCGCCCAACACCTTCTCGACGACGCGCGTGCCGGGCTTCAGGCCCTTGGGACCGCCCGCCACGGTC
>CAIKZO010000111.1 GCA_903832005.1 Enhydrobacter aerosaccus
ATCTGTTTAGCGCAAATGACAGGAAACGTGATGGCCCGGCGCAATTTCGCGCAGCAGGGGTGTTTCGACCTTGCAGCGGGCCACGGCATAGGGGCAGCGGGTGTGGAAATGACAGCCCGTGGGCGGATTGACCGGGCTCGGCACGTCGCCCTGCAGGACGATCTTCTTGCGCTTCACGGCGGGGTCCGGCACCGGCACGGCCGACAGCAGCGCCTCGGTGTAGGGATGCTGGCCGTTGGTGAATATCTCGCGCGTGTCGGCATATTCGACGATGCGGCCGAGATACATCACGGCGATGCGGTGGCTGATGTGCTCGACCACCGCGAGATTGTGGCTGATGAACAGGTAACTGAGCTTTCGCTCGCGCTGCAGGTCCTGCAACAGGTTGATGACCTGCGCCTGGATCGAGACGTCGAGCGCCGAGACCGGCTCGTCGCCCACGATCAGCTTCGGTCCCAGGGCGAGCGCGCGGGCGATGCAGATGCGCTGGCGCTGGCCGCCCGAGAACTGGTGCGGATAGTTGGCCATCTGCGCACGCCGCAAACCGACGCGGTCAAACAGCGACGCCACCTGCTCCGCCCGCTCGCGCCGGTTGGCGATGCCATGGACGAACAGCGGCTCGCCCACGATGTCACCCGCCGTCATGCGGGGGTTGAGCGAGGAGAACGGGTCCTGGAAGACGATCTGCGCCTGCTTGCGGAACGGCCGCAGCTCCTTCTTCGAGAGGCCGCTGATGTCCTGGCCGTTCATCTTCACGACGCCCGAGGTGGGCTCGATCAGACGCAGAATGGCGCGGCCGGCCGTCGACTTGCCGCAACCCGACTCGCCCACGAGTCCGAGCGTCTCGCCTTCGCCGATGGTGAAGCTGATGCCGTCCACGGCATAGACCTGGCCCACGGTGCGGCGCAGCAGGCCCTTCTTCACCGGGAAGTGCTTCTTAAGGTTCGTGACCTCGAGCACGGGAGTCTTGGCTTCAACCATTTGAATTCCAGCAGGCCGCCCAGTGGCCCGGCCTCTTCTGCTCGTAGGCCGGCCGCTCCTGGCGGCAGATGTCGGTGGCCTTGGGGCAGCGTGCGGCGAAGGCGCAGCCCTTGGGCAGCGCAAACAACGCCGGCACGATGCCGGGGATTTCCTGCAGACGATCGGTGTCCGACTTGGCCGCACCGCGCAGCAGGTCGAGACGCGGGATCGAGGCCAGCAGGCCTTGCGTGTAGGGATGGAGCGGCGTGGCGAACAGCTCGCCGACGGTGGCCTCCTCGACCTTGCGGCCGGCGTACATCACGATCACCCGGCGCGCGGTCTCCGCCACGACGCCGAGATCGTGGGTGATCAGCACCACCGCCGTGCCGAACTCGCGCTGCAGCTCCAGGATCAATTCCAGGATCTGCGCCTGGATGGTGACGTCGAGCGCGGTCGTGGGCTCGTCGGCGATCAGCACCTTGGGATTGCAGGCCAGCGCCATGGCGATCATGGCGCGCTGGCGCATGCCGCCCGAGAGCTGATGCGGATATTCCTTGGCGCGCTGGGCGGCCGCCGGAATCTTCACCAGGTCGAGCATCTCGACGGCGCGCGCCATCGCCGCCTTCTTGTTCATGTCGCGATGCAGGATCAGCGCCTCGCCGATCTGCTTGCCGATGGTCATCACCGGATTGAGCGACGTCATCGGCTCCTGGAAGATCATCGAGATCTCGTTGCCGCGTACGCCGCGCATCTCCTTCTCGGAGAGCTTCAGCAGGTCGCGGTCGGCGAGCTTGATCGAGCCCGAGACGATGCGGCCCGGCGGATCCGGGATCAGGCGCATCAGCGACAACGCCGTCATGCTCTTGCCGCAGCCCGACTCGCCCACGATGGCCAGCGTCTCGCCGGCGGCCACCGAGAACTCGACGTCGTCGACCGCCTTCACGATGCCCTGGCGCGTGTAGAACCACGTGCCGAGGCCGGAAACCTGGAGCAGGTCGCCGCTCATGTGCGCTGCCGCGGGTCGAGGATGTCGCGCAGGGCGTCACCCAGGAGATTGGTGCCGAACACGGTGAGGCTGATCGCGACGCCGGGGAAGATCACCAGCCACGGCGCGGTGCGGACATACTCCGCTGCCGATTCCGAGAGCATGCGGCCCCACGAGGGATGCGGCTCGGGAATGCCGAGGCCGAGGAACGAAAGAGAAGCCTCGACCAGGATCGCCGAGCCGATCTGCGCCGTCGCCAGCACGATCAGCGGCGCGAGCGTATTCGGCAACACGTGGCGCACGGCGATGCGAAACTCGCCCATGCCGACGGCGCGCGCCGCCTCGACGAAGGGCTGCTCGCGCAGCGACAGCGTACTGGAGCGCACGACGCGGGCGACCGTCGGCACCAGCGGGATGGCGATGGCGATGATGGTGTTGCGCAACGACGGTCCCAGCGCCGCGGCCATCACAATGGCCATCACGAGCAGCGGAAGCGCCTGCATGATGTCGAGCAGGCGCTGCAGGAGGAGATCGAACCAGCCGCCGAGATAGCCGCTGGCGAGGCCCACGCTGATGCCAATGATGCCGCCCAGTCCCATGGCGCCCGCGCCGACGGCGAGCGAGATGCGCGCGCCGTGGACGACGCGGCTGTACATGTCGCGGCCCATGAAGTCGGCGCCCAACCAGAACATGCTGCCGGGATGGGCGAGCGAGAACTTCGAGTTGGTCGCGGTCGGATCGGTCGGCGCGATCACGTCGGCGAAGACCGCGGTCAGGATGAATATCGAGACGATGACAGCGCCGACGGCGCCCAGCGGATAACGCCGGGCGAGGAAGGCCGCCTGGCTCCAGAAGCCGGTGACGTTGGCGCCGGCGCGGGCAAGGGCCCGGTCGTGGTCGATGATGGCCATAGGGGTTCTCTGGCTCTCAGTCCGCGAACTTGATGCGGGGATCGAGGGCCATGTAGGCCATGTCGACCAGGAAATTGATCATGACCACCACGAAGGCGATCAGCATCACGAGGTTCTGCACGATCGGATAGTCGCGCCACAGGATCGCCTCGACCAGGAAGCGCGCGACGCCCGGGATGTTGAACACCGTCTCGGTGACGATCAGGCCGCCCACCAGGAACGCCGCCTCGATGCCAATGACAGTAACCACGGGCAATAAAGCGTTGCGCAGCGCATGCTTGAAGTTGACGGCGATCATCGAGGCGCCCTTGGAGCGCGCGGTGCGGATGTAATCCTGGCGCAGCACTTCCAGCATCGACGAGCGCGTCAGCCGCATGATCAGCGCCGAGCTGCGGAAGCCCACGACCATGGCCGGCAGGCCGAGCATGGCCACGTCGTCGAAGAAGCCGTGCGGATCGGAATTGTAGATCGGGATGGTGCCGAACCAGTGGACCGATCCCATCAGCACCAGCAGGCCGAGCCAAAACGACGGCAGCGACAGGCCGCTGAGGCTGATCACACGCAGGAAATAGTCGAGCTTGGTGTTCTGACGCACCGCACTGATCACACCCAGCGGCACGCCCAGCAGCACGGCGAAGAACAGCGCCATGCCGGCGAGCTTCCCGCTGATCGGGATGCGCGGCAGGATCTCGTCGATCGCCGGCTGCTCGGAGACGTAGGCATAGCCCAGGTCGCCACGGAACAGGCCGCCGATCCACTTGCCGTACTGCACGAGGATCGGCTGGTCGATGCCCAGCTCATGGGCGATCTTGGCCTTCTCCGCGGGATCGGAGATGCCCGAGGCATTGGTCAGGATGTCGGCGATGTCGCCCGGCACGAGCCGCAGCATGACGAAGATCAGCACCGACATCCCGAACAAGGTCAGGACCATCAGCAGAAGCCGCCGGATGAGATAGGCGCCCATCGACTACGCTTACTTATCCAGCCAGACGTCTTCGAAGCGCCAGCCGTTGTAGATGCTGTTCACCTGCAACAGGATGCCCTTGAGCTTCGGATCCCAGCAGGTGTTGTCGTAGTTGTGGCCGATGTTCGGACGCGCGGCGTCCTCGGCCAGCTTCTTTTCGATGTCCCACACCAGCTTCTTGCGCTTGTCGATGTCGGTTTCGGCCGACTGCTGGTCGATCAACTTGTCGACCTCGGGGTTGTTGTAGCCCGTGTAGTTGCGCTCCGACTTCGAATAGAAGTTCTCGTAGAAGAACGTGTCCGGATCGTCGACGCCGCCGCCGGTCAGGTTCATGCCGATCTGGTAGTCCTTCTTGGCGATCTTGTTGTACCAGACCGACGAATCGATCGGGTCGAGGTCGGCCTCGATGTAGATCTGCTTCAGCTGGTCTATCAGGATCACCGCCGGATCGCGGTAGATCGCGATGTTGCGCGTCGCCACCTTGATCTTGAGCGGCTTGTCGGGGCCGTAGCCCAGCTTCTTCATGAGGGCCTGGGCCTCGGAGCGGCTCTTGGCGACGTCGGGGTTGTGGCCGGGCAGCAGCGCCACTTGGTCCTTGGGCATGCCCCAGACGCCGTACGGCGGCGGCAGCATCGCCGCGCCCTCGAGGTTATGGCCCTGGCTCAGGATGTCGGAGAAGGCCTTGAAGTCGATCGTGTCGACCAGGGCGCGGCGCACGTCGGGATTGTCGAACGGCGGCGCGTCGCGGTTGATCAGGATGTCGGAGCGGACGTTGGTCGGACGCGCCTCGCAGACGGCGTCCTTCTTCTGCTCCATTACGTCCTTCAGCATCGGGAAGCTGACGTCGCTATCGAACGTCATGTCGAACTGGCCGGTCTGGAAGCCCAGCATGCGGGTCGAGCGGTTCGGCACGATCTTCCACTCGATCGCGTCGAGGTATGGCCGGCCCTTCTTCCAGTAGTCGGGATTCTTGACCAGCTTGATCACTTCATTGCGCTTGAACTCGGTCACCTTGAACGGACCAGTGCCGATCGGCTTGGTGCGCATGTCGCGGCCCGGCACGTGGCACGAATAGATCGGCGAATAACCGGCCGCGAGCATCGACATGAACGAGGGCTGCGGACGGCCGAGCGTGAAGGTCACCTCGTTGTCGCCGTTGGTCGTGACGCTCTTCAGGTTCGTGTACCAGATGCGGCGCGGGCTCTTGCGCATGATGTCGATCTTCTCGTCGAGACCGCTGACGGCGTCGAACGTGCACTTCACGTCCTTCGACGTGAACGGCTGGCCGTCGTGCCACTTCACGCCCGAGCGCAGCTTGAAGGTGAGCTTGGTCTTGGTGTCGTCCCACGCCCAGCTCTCGGCCAGGTCGGGCACGATCTTGTCGGGGCTGTTCACCTTCTCTTTGGGATCGAACAGGACGAGGTTGTTGAACACCGCCATGAACGGCTGGTTCACGGAGATCGTCGCTTCCTCGTGGATCGAGGCGCTGGGCGGGTTTTCACGATGGGCAAGATGAAGCGTGCCGCCCGCCTTCTGGGCAAATGCCGGTGACGCCACCGTCACCAAGCCCGTCGTCACCAAGGCAGCAAGACTCGCGGCCGCGACGGCCATACGCTTACGCATTAATTCCTCCCAGACGAAGCGCCTTGGGCGCCTATTCGTTTTCCCCGTGGCGCGAAGCTAACACATCGAATGCATCGGCCAAGTGCTATTGCGCCGCGCCTCAGGTGGGCATTCCGCTGGTGGCGGGGCCTTTCAATTCGATCTGGTTGCCTTCCGGATCGTCGAAGTAGACGGAGGGACCCGTGCCTTCCGCGCCGAAGCGCTGGACGGTTTCGCCCAACGCAATGCCGAGCGGCGACAGGTGCTTTGCCATCGCATCGCGGTCGAAAGGTTCTACACGGAAACAGAGGTGATCCATGTTGCCATGCTTGTCGGTTTCTGGGCCGCCGCGTTCCTTGTCGATGAGGTCCAGCATCGAGGCGCCCGCGCGCATCTGAACGAGCTTGAGCTCGTCCAGCCGGCGCACGACCTTGAAGCCCAGGGCACTCTCGTAGAAGGCCACCATCGAAGCGAGATTTCGCACCCGCAGCACGACATGATCGATTCGTTCGACATGGAAAGTCATGGCCGATAGCCTAGCGCAAAACACGCTGTAGAGGGAGAGAGACATGGCCCAGACGATCAACGCCGCCAAGGCGCGGCTCCGCAAGGGCGAGCTGGCGATCGGGTGCGGCATCCGGCTGGTGCGCAACGTCGACATCATCAAGATCATGAAGGCCGCCGGCTTCGACTGGATGTTCATCGACTGTGAGCATGGCTCGATGTCGATCGAGACAGCGTGCGAGCTGTCCGTCGCGGCGCAGGATTCGGGCGTCGCGCCGATCGTGCGCGTGCCCTACGGCCAGCTCACCATGGCGACCCGCATGCTCGACGGCGGCGCGCTCGGCATCGTGATCCCGCACGTCGACACGGCGGAGGAAGCGAAGGAAATCGTCGACAAGCTGCGTTACCCGCCGCGCGGCCATCGCTCGGTCGGTAGCGCCGACGCACAGTTCGACTATGCGCCGCCGCCGCTCGGCGAGATGACCAAGGCGGTCGACGAGCAGATGCTTCTCACCGTGATGATCGAGACGCCCAAGGCGGTCGAGAACGCCGAGGCGATCGCCGCCGTGCCGGGCATCGACTGCCTGCTGGTCGGCTCGAGCGACCTGTCGATGGAGCTGGGCATTCCCGGCGACCGCGGCCACCAGAAGATCCAAGACGCCGTCGACAAGGTCGTGGCCGCCTGCACGAAGCACGGCAAATGGCCCGGCATGGGTGGCGCCTATAGCGACGAGCTGCTCAAGCTCTACATCGGCAAGGGCATGAAGATGATCCTGTCGGGCAACGACATGCCGCTGATGATCGCCGCCACCAAGGCCCTCCAGGGCAAGGTGCGGGCATTTCAGAAATAGTTTCTTCGCTGGGGACTACCTCTTCCCCTCGATCTCGATCTCGATGAGATGCGGCTTGCCGGACGCGAAGGCAGCCGCAACGGCGGCCTTGATGTCGTCGGCCTTGGCGACATGCGTGCCCGCGACTCCCATGCCCTTGGCAAGATCGACGAAGCCCATCACCGGACCCGTCAGGTCCATGTGCTGGTAGGGCTTGTTCGACTTCACCTCGAATTTCTGGCGATAGGCATCGATATTGTGCTTCAGCACACGATACTCGCGATTCGCCAGGATCACGAACACGATCGGCAGCTCGTGATGCGCCGCCGTCCAGAGCGCCTGGATCGAGTACATGGATGAACCATCGCCCGAGACGCAGAGGATCGGGCGTTTCTTCTGCGCAACGCCGACGCCGATCGCGCCGGCCAGCCCCTGGCCGATGCCGCCGCCGCGGCCAGAGTAATAATCGCCCGGCCCGGCGAAGGGGAACGACTTGAAGAGATCGAGATTGGCGGTGATCGTTTCATCCACGATCACGACGTCCTGGGGTGAGCCCGCCTTGAGCTCGGCCATGCAGCGCGCCATCGAGGTCGGCGTGCGTGACCACGCCTTCTCGACGCGTGCTTTTTGCGCGGCGTCCTCGGAGTCCTTCTGGGCTTTCAGCGCGTCGTTGCGCTTGGCCGCGCCATCGATCTTCGGCAGCGCCGCGTCGAGAGCAACAAGCGCCTTGCCAACATCAGCCACCACGCCGGCATCGAGCGTGAAATTGTAGGCAAGCCGCGATGGTGCGGCTTCGATCTGAAGGAGCTTGGTGCCCGGCGCGAAGGGCGAACCGGGACCGTACCAAACCTCTTCGAAGAACGGCCCGCCCACCATCAGGACGAGATCGTTGCCCGCCAACTGCTTGGCGATGCCGGGCGCTTCAAAGGCGAGCGTGCCGCGATAGGCCGCGTGATCGGTCGGGAACGAGTTCTGGCCGCGCAAGCCTTCCTGCCACACCGACGCGCCGATCTTCTCGACGATGGAGAGCAACGTCTTGTCCGCGCCTGCGCGCGCGATGTCGTCACCGGCGACAATGGCCGGCGACTTCGCGGCGGCGATCAGCTTCACCAGCGCCGCGATGCCGGCGGGATCGGGCACGGCCTTCGGAAAGATGGTCGCGGGCCTGGTCGGCGCGACGGCAGTCTCCTGCTCCATTACGTCGATCGGCAGCGCCACGAACACCGGACCGGCCGGCGCTTCGTTCGCGATCTTGAAGGCGCGCTGCAGGATCGGACCGAGCTCGTCCGCGCGCTCGACCTGCACGCTCCACTTGGTGACGGGCGCCGCGATGGCGGCCAGATCGTGGCCCAGCACGGGATCGCGCAGCCGCATGCGCGTGTCCTGCTGCCCCGCGGTCACCACCATCGGCGTGTTGTTCTTCAGTGCGCCGTAGATCATGCCGACCGCATTGCCGAGGCCCGGCGCCACATGCAGGTTCACGAAGGCCGTCTTGCCCGACGCCTGGCCGTAGAAGCTCGCGGCACCAACGGCCACGCCCTCGTGCAGATGCACGATGTATTCGATCGACGGATAGTCGGGCAGCGAATCGAGCAGCGGGCTCTCGGTCGTGCCGGGATTACCGAAGATATGGTCGACGCCGTGGTTAACAAGCGTCTCCATCAGAACCTGGCGGCCGCGCATATGTTCGCTCCCTTCGCTTTCCTGCTTGGTATGGGAAAGCGAAGGCGCTTGTCGAGGCCTATCGGTCGGCGGCTACTGAACCTTTTCCGCGTTCCAAAACACCATCGCCGACATCGGCGGCAGCCAGCCTTTGGTGGTCGTGCGATAGGCAAACAGGCCGTACCACTCGCCCAGCGGGAAATGCGTGCCGAGCGTAACGGCACGGACCTGGATCTCGTCGGCGATCGTCTTGCGCTTCGTGGCATCCGGTTCGAGCGCGAACTGGTCGCGCAGCTCCTCGATCCGCTTGTCGCAGGGCCAGCCGGGCGTGGCCTTGTCGCACGAGGCGATGAGGTTCTGCGACACGATCGGATCCGACGAATCGAGCGCGCCCCAGCTCGTTGCGAAGGCGCTCCAGCCGCCCTGCGCCAACGGGTCCTTCTTATTGGTGCGCGCCACGGTGGTCTGCCAGTCGAGATCGACCATGTTGACCTTGAAGCCCGCGGCTTCGAGCTGCGCCTTGGCGACCGGCGCCAGGTTGGTGAGCGCCGGCAGGTCGGTCGAGTGCATCAGCAGGACGGGCGTGCCGTCATAACCTGCCTCCTTCAAGAGCTCCTTGGCCTTGGCCGTGTTGCCCTGGAGCCGACCTTCCATGCCGGCGTCGCTCGCGAGCGGCGTGTTGCAGATGAAGTAGGCCTTGCAGGTCGCATAGAACTTGTCGTTGCCGACTTGCGCCTCCAGGAACGGCTTCTGGTCGAGCGCATAGCCCATCGCTTCGCGCACCTTCGGATTGTCCATCGGCGGATGCAGCCAGTTCGGGCGGAACGTGTATTGGCCCGGGAACTTGCCACGCATGAAGGCGATGTTCTTGTCCTTCTCCAGCACCGGCTGCAGGTCGAGTGGCAGCTGCTCCATGGCATCGACTTCGCCGTTCTGCAGCGCACTCACCGCCGTCTGCACATCGGGAATCCAGACCCATTCGATGCGGTCGATCTTGGCGACCTTGCCGCCGGCCAGGCCCGAGGGCGGCTCGGCGCGCGGCTTGTAGTTCGGGTTCTTGACGTAGACGACCTTTTCGCCGGGCTTCCATTCGTCGGTCTTGAAGATCCACGGACCCGATCCGGTCGTCTCCTTGATCTGCTCGGAGCCCGGCGTATCGGCGATGCGCTTGGGCATCATGAAGGGCACGGTGCTGCCGGGCTTGGCGAGCGAGGCGATGACGAAGCCGTAGGCGTCTTTCAGACTGATCTTGAAGGTCTTGTCATCGACGACGTCGAACGACTGGACGTGCTGCAGGAGGCGCGCGCCGACGCCGTCGCGCGAGGCCCATCGCTTGATCGACTGGATGCAATCCTCCGCCGTCACCGGCTTGCCGTCATGCCACGCGAGGCCGTCGCGTAGCTTGAAGGTGTAGACCAGCTTGTCGTCGCTTACCGTGTAGCTGTCGACCATCTGCGGCTGTGGCTTGAGGTCGGCGTCGAGCGCGAACAACGTGTCGTAGATCAGATAGGCGTGGGTGCGGATGATCTGCGCCGACACCCAGATCGGATCGATCACCTTGAGGTCGGAGGTCATCACGATCTTGAGCGTCGACGGCTTCTGCGCCGACGCCGCCAGAGGCAGGGCCGCTACGGCCAGGGCCAGACCGCCAATTACCGTACGCCTGAGCTGTCCGAGCATGCTGCTCTCCTCCGTGCGGTCCGCGCCGCGAGACTGATTAAGCAAAATCCACGCGACGCCCGCGCCTTACCTGTGGATTTTGCTTTAGGATCGCCGGCAGGGATAGGGAGAAGCGCAAATGCAGGCGGATTATGTCGTGGTGGGCGCGGGCTCGGCGGGATGCACGGTGGCCTCCCGTCTGTCGGAGACCGGCGCGTCGGTGATCCTGCTCGAGGCGGGGCCGAACGACTGGCACCCGATGATCCATATCCCAGCCGGCATGCGCGCGCTGATCCGCAATCCGCTGGTCAACTGGAACTACACGACCGAGCCGGAAAAGGTCTCGGGCGAGCGCCGCATCGAGTGGCCCCGCGGCCGCACCCTGGGCGGCTCCTCCTCCATCAACGGCATGCTCTATGTGCGCGGCGCGCCGGCCGACTTCGACGGTTGGGCCCAGATGGGCTGCCGCGGCTGGAGCTGGGACGACGTGCTGCCCTACTTCAAGAAGTCCGAGAGCTACAAGCAGGGCGGCGATCCCGAGGTGCGCGGCCAGGACGGGCCGCTCAAGGTCGAGGACTACCGCACCATCCTGCCGCTGACGCACCGCTTCGTCGAAGGCGCGCAAGAGGCGGGCTTCCCGTTCAATCCCGATCTCAACGGCAAGCAGCGCGAAGGCGTGGGCTATTCGCAGATGACGCGGCGCGGCCAATGGCGCGGCTCGACGGCGCAGACCTATCTGCGCGAGGCCCGGCGCCGGCCCAACCTGCGCATCGAGACCGACGCGCAGGGCGGCAAGCTCGTGTTCGAAGGCAAGCGTTGTGTCGGTGTCGAATTCATCCGCGGGGGCAACACGACGACCGTGCGCGCCAACCGCGAAGTGATCGTCTGCGGCGGCGCGGTGAACTCGCCTCACATCCTGCAGATCTCCGGCATCGGGCCGGCCGCGCACCTGCAGTCACTCGGCATCCCCGTCGTGCACGATCTGCCCGGAGTCGGTTCGAACCTGGTCGACCACTACATCATCCGCGTCACCCATCGCGTGCGCGACGCGGAGACGGTCAACGAGGTGGCGCGCTTCCCGCGGGTGCTGCCGGAGATCGTGAAGTTCTTCCTCACCGGCAAGGGCGCGCTGACCTGGGGCGTCACCACCGCACAGGTCTTCTGCGACAGCCGCGAGGGGCTGGCCTCGCCCGACCTGCAGCTCCTGTTCCAGCCGGCCAGCAGCGGCACGCGCCCGGGCACACTCGACGACAAGGCCGGCATGACCTGCGTGGTCTGCGTCGTGAAGCCCGACAGCCGCGGCACGATCATGGCGGCCTCCGCCGATCCGTTCGCGCGGCCGCACATCAAGCCCAATTACCTGTCCACGCACACCGACGAACTGGCGCTGCTCGGCGGCTTCCGCCACGTGCGCCGGATCTTCGACCAGCCGGCACTGCGCCAGCACAGCACCGGCGAGATCGCGCCTGGCCCCGGCGTCGAGACGGACAAGGACGTGCTCGACTACGCACGCCGCACCGGCAGCACGCTCTATCATCCGGTCGGCACCTGCAAGATGGGCCAGGATCCGCGCGCCGTCGTCGATTCCCGTCTCAAGGTGCACGGCATCCAGGGTCTGCGCGTGATCGACGCCTCGGTGATGCCGACGCTCACCACCGGCAACACCAACGCGCCCACCATCATGATCGGCGAAAAAGGCGCGGCGATGATCCGCGAGGATGCGCTTGGCGCGTGAAGCTGCCGCGCGTACGGCATTGGTCGTCGTCTCGATCCTGTTGAGCCTGGCCGTGCTGGAGCTGAGCTGCCGCGTCGCCGCCGGCTCCTTCTGGCTCAAGCATTGGCCCAATCTCGTCCTGTACCAGTTGCAGGCCTCGCATCCCGAGAAGCAGGTCGATTACATTTACGACAAGACGCTGGGCTTCCTGCCCCGGCCCGGCTTCACCTCGCCGCGCATCAGTTTCGACGCCGACGGCTATCGCCTCACGCCGGGACTGCCACCGGACGCGCCACCGGCGCCGCCGGTACTGGTGACGGGCGCCTCTTTCGCCGAGAGCGACGAGGTCGACGATGCCGACACATGGCCCGCGCTGTTCCAGGCGCGGATCGGACGGCACGTGATCAATGCCGGCGTCGTGGCCTTCGGCCTCGACCAGGTGGTGATGCGCACCGAGCAAGTCTCCGAGACGCAGAAGCCTGCGGCGATCGTGGTGATCGTCACCGCCGACGGACTGTGGCGCAGCGAGGTGAAGCAGCTCTGGGGCGCGCCCAAACCCTATTTCACCTTGAACGACAAGGGCGCGCTCGCGCTGCACAATGTTCCCGTGCCCGAGATGCACGATCCGCAGCGAACGATGTCGTCCTGGCAGCGCATCTTCGGCTGGTCGAAGCTTGTTGCGACGATCCTGGAGCGCATCGACGGGCATGATGCCTGGATCTCCGGCAATGTCCGCGCGACACCGTCCGGCACGGGCGAGCGCCTGGCCTGCCCGCTGATGCAGCACCTGGCGGCGCTCGGAGTCCCCACCCTGGTCGTCGCGCTCTACGAGCCGCTGGTCTGGCGCAATCCGGCGGAGTTCCAGGCAGAGCATCGCCGGCTCTCACAGCTGATGCTCGACTGCGCCGACGCTGCGGGGCTCGCGACACTCGACCTGTTCGCCCAGGTCGATCGCGCCGTACAGGCACGCGGCGTCAATGCGCTGTTCCTCACGGATCATCACAGCGCCGAGGGCTACCGCCTGGTGGCCGATGCCATCGCCGCCGAGTTCGAGCGCCTGAAGTATTAATATTCAACGGCGTTTCCTGTGATTTAGGCGGCCCGCTTCTTGCTTCGTGAGCCTGGGGCAAACGGGAGAGGCGATTCATGGTCGATTTCAGGAAGTCCATCGCGGCACTGGCCGTTGCGGCAAGCGTCGGCGGTCTGTTCGGCGCGGCGCTGCCCGCCGAGGCGCAGGTCACGCTCAAGGCCACGATGAACTCGGACGTGAAGATCCTCGACCCGATCTGGACCACGGCCTATGTCCAGCGCGGCTTCGGCTACATGGTGTGGGACGTGCTGTTCGCGGTCGATGAGAAGTTCGACGTCAAGCCGCAGATGGTCGAGAAATACGATGTCTCGGCCGACAAGCTCACCTGGATGTTCACCTTGCGCGACCTCGTGTGGTCGGACAACACGCCGGTCACCTCCGACGACTGCATCGCCTCGATCAAGCGCTGGGGGGCGCGCGATTCGATGGGCCAGAAACTGATGAGCGAGGTCACGGGCTTCGAGAAGGTCGATGCGCGCACCTTCAAGATGATCCTGAAGGAACCCTACGGCCTGGTGCTCGAATCGCTGGGCAAGCCGTCGTCGAACGTCGCCTTCATGATGCCCAAGAAGACGGCCGACACCGACCCGATGGTCCAGATCAAGGCCGAGGACGTGATCGGCTCCGGCCCGTTCGTGTTCGAGGCCAAGGAATGGAAGCCGGGCGAGAAGGTCGTGTTCACCAAGAACAAGACCTACCGGCCGCGCAGCGAGCCCACGTCGGGCCTGGCCGGCGCCAAGATCGTCAAGGTCGATCGCGTTGAGTGGATCTGGATCCCCGATCCGCAGACCCAGGTGACGGCGCTGCAGAACGGCGAGATCGACATGATCGAATCGCCGCCGATGGACATGCTGCCGCTGATCGCCAAGGACAAGAACCTGAAGCTGTTCGACTTCAACCCGCTCGGCAACCAGGACGTAATGCGCTTCAATACGCTGCTGAAGCCGTTCGACAATCCCAAGATCCGCTACGCCGCCTCGGTGGCGATGGGCCAGGAGGAGTATCTCAAGGCCACGATCGGCGATGCGAAGTACTACAAGGTGTGCAAGCCGATGTTCGTCTGCGGCACGCCGCTCGAGACCGACGCTGGCATGGAGAACATCCTCAACCAGAATGCCGCCAAGGCGAAGGAGATCCTGAAGGAGGCGGGTTATGACGGAACGCCCGTGATGATCATGCAGGCGACCGACAACTCGGTGCTGGCCAATCTCGCGCCGGTGGCCAAGGCGCAGCTCGAGGCCGCGGGCTTCAAGGTCGACGTCGTGCCGATGGACTGGCAGACGCTGGTCGGCCGCCGCGTCCGCAAGGAGCCGGTCGACAAGGGCGGCTGGAACGCCTTCATGACGTCGTGGGTCGCCGCCGACATCCTCAACCCGGTGATGGCGGGCTTCTTCAACGCCTCGTGCGACAAGGCGATGTTCGGCTGGCCGTGCGACGAGACCATCGAGAAGATGCGCGATGCCTTCTCGAAGGAAACCGATCCGGCGAAGCAGAAGCAGATCGTCATCGACCTGCAGAAGTACTGGGTCGAGCATCCCACCCACGTCAACCTCGGCCAGTGGTACCAGCCGTTTGCGCTCAGCAAGAAGATCGACGGCGTGATCGTGTCCCCGGTCACGGTGTTCTGGAATATCACGAAGGCCCCCTAGGACAGGTACCGTCGTTCGCTTTTTGGAATTCGCACCGATCTGGACTATCCTCCGGCCATAGCAGCCGGGGGGATGCGGGTTGGCTCGTGAGCAGCGAAAACTGGCCGCGATCGTGGCCGCGGATGTCGTGGGCTACTCCCGCCTCATGGGGCAGGACGAGAGCGGCACCCTCGCGCGATTACAGACCCACCGCACCCGGCGGCTCGAGCCCGTCGTCGGCCGCAACGGCGGCCGCATCGTCAAGCTGACCGGCGACGGCGTGCTGATCGAGTTCGCCAGCGCCGTCGATGCGGTGCGCGCCACCATCGAATTCCAGCAGGCCATGGACGAGGCCAACCGCGACCTTCCCGAGGCGCAGAAGTTCGTCTTCCGCATCGGCGTCCATCTCGGCGACCTGATCGTCGAGGGCGACGATCTCTATGGCGACGGCATCAACATCGCCGCCCGCCTCGAAGCCGAGGCGGCGCCCGGCGGCATCCTGATCTCGCGCGCCGTGCGCGACGCGATCCAGGGGCGCCTCGAAGCCACGCTGCATGCCACCGGCGAGCTCACCCTGAAGAACATCGCGCGGCCGGTCCGCGCCTTCCGCGTGGAATGGGACGCCGCGCACTGGCAGCCGGCCGCGATCGCCGCCGCCGTGGCCCCTCGTCCTGCCGCGCCACCGGCGCTGCCCGACAAGCCGTCGCTTGCGGTGCTGCCGTTCCAGAACCTCAGCGCCGATCCCGAGCAGGAATATTTTGCCGACGGCATCGTCGAGGACATCATCACCGCGCTGTCGCACTTCAAGGATCTGTTCGTGATCGCGCGCAACTCGAGCTTCACCTACAAGGGCAAGTCGATCGACATCCGGCAGATCGGCCGCGAGCTGGGCGTGCGCTACGTGCTCGAGGGCAGCGTGCGCCATAGTGGTAACAAGGGGGGCGGCAGCCGCGTGCGCATCTCCTGCCAACTGGTCGAAGCCACGAGCGGCGCCCACATCTGGGCCGACCGCTTCGACGGCGAGCTGGCCGACATCTTCGACCTGCAGGACGAGATCGCGGTCAAGGTCGTGGGCGCCATCATGCCGACGGTGGAGCAGGCAGAGATCGAGCGCGCCCGGCGCAAGCCGACCGAGAACCTCGATGCCTACGATCTCTACCTGCGCGGCCTGCCACTCTACCGCGGCCGCGCGCAGGAACCGATCGAGCAGGCGCTGGCCTTGCAGCTGCGCGCCAGCGAACTCGATCCCGGCTTCGTGCCGCCGTACGGCATCGCCGCGCGCTGCTATTCGATCGGCCACGTGGCCGACTGGGCGCCCGGCCTCGAGCAGCGCATGGCCGAGGTCCGCCGCCTCACCTCGCGCGTCATCACCATCGGCCACGACGATGCCGCGGCTTTGTCGGGCGTCGGCAGCTCGATCGCCCATGTCTGCCGCGAGCTCGACCTGGGCGCTGCGCTGATCGACAAGGCGCTGTCGATCAATCCCAATCTCGCCAACGGCTGGATGTCGCGCGCGCTGGTCAGCATGTACCGCGGCGAGCACGCAGCCGTCCTCGTGCAGAACGAGAAGGCCCGCCGCCTCAGCCCGATCGACGCCGACATCGCACGTGCCGAGATGGCCAACGCCTATGCCTGCGCGTTCCTCAGCCGCTACGACGAGGCGCTGGGCTGGGTGGCGACCTGCCTGGCGCACCAGCCCAACTACTACCCCGCCATCCTGGCCGGCGTCGTAGCCAACGCCCATGCCGGCAACATCGAGGAAGCGCAGCGCCTCGGCCTGCTGTGCAAGAGGATCTTCCCGGGCGCCAGCCTCGCGAACTTCGACCGGCTGACCCCGATCCACCGCGCCGAGGACAAGACAAAGTTCCGCGACGCACTCCGCATCGCCGGCATCCCGGACTGACTAGATCGACTTCAGGTATTCGATCAGCGACCAGCGGTCGTCTTCCGGCAGGGCCGTGCCGAAGGGGTGGCCGGTGTTGGCGTTGCCGGTACGGGGGTCGGCCACGAAGGTGCCGTTGGCGGCGGCGCCCTTGTCGGTGACGTAGCCGACGTTCTTCGGATCGTATTCGCGGCTGCCGACGGCGAAGGTGGGCTTGCGTTGGGCGGGTGGTGTCAGCAGCTCCGCGAGGGTGGGCACCGAGCCGTTGTGCAGGTAGGGCGCGGTCGCCCAGACGCCGTGCAGCACGCGGGCCTCGTAGGCGGGCGGACAGGTGTCCGGCTGCTTGTAGATGCCGGTCATCAGGGTCTTGACCTTGTCCTCGACGGCGGCCGGATCGCGCGTGCTGGCGACCTGGCCACCCGCCGTGCCCGCGTCGGCGCGGATGTCCTTGGTCAGGCCGCGCCACACGCCGCTCTGCTCGACGGTGCCGTTCTTCACCGCGTCGATCGCGCCCGCGATGATGACACCCAGCGCCACGTCGCTCAGCACGTCGGCGGCCCGCGCGGTGGGGCCGAGGCGCGCCATCGGATCGCCCTTCATCTTCGACAGCAGCCCCGCGCCGTTGAACACGCCGGTCTTCACCTCGCGGCAGGCGTTATTCGCGGTGCGCGGATCCGTGCCGACGTCGAGCAGCGGCGTGTGCCAGGTGCCGGCCGTCTGCGGCGACGGGTTCTCGCCGTGGCAACTGGCGCAATTGGCCTGGAACAGGTCGCGGCCGCGCGCCACGCGCGTGGCATCGAGCGGACCGAAGACGTCCGCGGGCCACGGCGGCGGCTTCAACGTGCCCATCAGCTCCTCGAGCGCTTGCAGGCCTTCGAAGTCTATCGAGTTCTCGGAGAGATCGACGGTGATATCGATCTTCCAGCCGAACAGCCGGTTCAGCTCGGCCAGGATCGGGGTCACGAGCTTGGGCTTGAGGTCGCCGAACACGCCCAGCACCTCACCGCCGTTGCGGCCCAGCGCCGGGATGTAATGGCCGTTGGGCACGGAGCCCGTCCATTGCGTGCGGTCCTGGCGGCCAGCGTTCCACAGGAACGGATAGCTCACCGGCGCATCGGCCACCGCGTAGTTCTCGACGATGCCGAGGTCCTTGCCCGTCACGCGGTTGAAGATCATGCCGAAGGCGTCGAGCCGGCCCGGTCCCCACGGCGTGCGCGGCAGGCTGCGGTCCATGAAGTCCCCGAACTGGGTCACCCACTGGCCGAACGACACGCGCAACGTATCCTCCGCCGCGGCGGAATAGTCGGCGCCAAGCACCGTCTTCGCGAAGACCGTGAAGCGCGTGGAGTCGCGGAAGGTGAGGCGCACCGCGGCGGTGAGATCGACGAGGAACTGCTGGAAGTCGACGTTGGCCGGCGCGCCATCGACCAGCAGGTCGTACTGGACGTTGTCCTTCTTGTAGCTGATCGCCGTCGTGTGGCAGGACGCGCAGCTCATCCCGAGATCGCCCAGCTCGCGGCTGCCCTGGACGACGAAGCCCATCGGCAATCCCTCGACACTGCGCGGACTGTCGTAGCGCAGATAGCCGTAGCGCTGCAGGCGATCGGCACCGAACGGCTCGTCGACATCGACGCGGCGCAGCGCCTTGAACCAGGTGTAGGGCATCAGGCGAGAGCCCTGACCGGTGGTGTAGAAGCGGTCGCGGTCGGCGGCGCTCCAGCCTTGAGGCAAGGTACGCACGACGTTTTCGGCAGATCCTGTCGACCAACTCGTTTGCGCACCCGCTGGCAAGGCCGCAATGCTCAGCATCGCAGCCACAATAAGCCCTGCGGCCCAACCGCTCCCTTGAGACATCCCCCGCCCCCGCGTTTGTGTCCTGCGCGAGCGTCGTTCCGCCCGCCGGATTTTGCAAGCCTTTAGCCGCTTCAATCGCCGGCGAGCGGCATCACCTCGGCTGCAAAGCGCTGCAGCCCCTCGACCGCCTGGGACTGCGAGCCGCCGCGGAAATCGAAGATCAGCTCGTGCACGCCGATGGCGGCAAAGGCGCGGATGTCGGCGGCGATCTCCTGCGCGCTGCCGGAGAAGCTGCGGCGGGTGCTGTCGCGATCGGTCACGCCGGTGTCGTAGAGCGGCGCCTTGTAGGAAATAGCCAGTGCAGAGAAATCCCGCCCCTCGGCGTCGCAGAGGCGCTTCAGCGTCTCGAGATGCACGACCATCTCCTGCGGCGGCAGCGGCGAGGCCGCGATCGCGCCCACCGGATGCCAGCCGTCGCCATGCCTTGCCGTCCGCCGCAACGCGGCGGGCGAATGGCCGCCGACCCAGATCGGCGGATGCGGCTTCTGCAGCGGGAACGGCTCGGCGCGGATGTCGGCGAAATTGTAGAATGCGCCCGAGAAGCTGGCGGGCGACTGCGTCCACAGCGTCTTGAAGATCGCGAGCCATTCGTCGGTCACGGCACCGCGGCGCGTGAAGTCGGGACTGTCGAGCGCCTCGAACTCCTCGCGAAGCCAGCCGACTCCCACACCGAGCGTGACCCTGCCGCCCGACAGCACGTCGAGCGAGGCCACCATCTTCGCGGTCAACACCGGATTGCGGTACGGCAGCACCAGCACCGAGGTGACCAGGCGCAGCCGCTCAGTGGCGCCCGCCACGACGCCCAAAATTGAGAACGTCTCCAGCGCATCGCCGCCGCTCGGGTGCTTGCGGTCGAGAGTGTAGGGATAGTCCGACTCGCTGGTCACCGGGAACACGACGTGGTCGGCGATCATCGCCGAGTGGAAGCCCAACCGCTCGCCTTCACGCGCCAGCGTGAGCACCCCGTCGCGCGTGGCCATCGGACCACGGGTCGGGAGATAGAAACCGTAGCGCATTATCCGAACCCCGCTCTCACAGATTGGTCACAACCAGGGCGACCGTGGATCGCGGAGAATACGACCGGCACGACTATCCCCCAAGCCAGTCGTGCCACAGGGGCAGTCGCACACACCTCCCTGCCCCGATCGCCCGCTCTCGTTGCCGGCACCCAAGCAACGAGGGCGGGCATTTATTTCGCCGCCTTTATGCGCCGTCTGAAAGCGCGCGCAGGATCGTGCAGTCCCGGCCGGAGCCGCTGTTCGCGCACGCGTTCATGATCGGCATGAGCAGGCTTTCGAACTCGACAAACTTGGCCCGCTTGCCTGGGTCGGTCCGGAGATCTTCGATTTGCGCGCGCAGCGTCTCGAGATGCCGCGCCGCAATCCTGGCGGCATCGCCGCAGGTCACCAGCCCGCCGTGCAACCCCAGCAGGCCCGCAATATCCTCGACTGAAAAACCAAGGTCACGCGCGCGGCGGATGAACTGCAAACGCTCCAGATGTTCCTGTCGAAAGCCCTGTTGTGCCTTGTGGCCCGGCAGGCGCTGAGGCGGTGGCAACAGGCCGAGCTGGAGATAGTGCTGGAGGGACTCGACATCGACGCCAGACGCTCGTGAGAGCCCTGCAATCGTGGCGAGGGCAGAAGCTGGCATGGCGCTGGCTTACCTTCGGCTTCACAATTTGATGCCGCCCGGACCGGGAGGCAGCAAATACTAACAGCCGCAAGGAGCTCTTTGAAGCCCGACGGCTCAGCCGTCGAAGTCGCTTCCGGTCGCTGCCTTGAACTTGCCCTTGAGCACGCGCAGCTCGCTCTCGGCTTTTTCCTTGGCCTTCAGCGCGCCGTGGAATTTCTCGGCGTTGGGATCCGCCGACGGCGCCGACCAGACCGAGTAGCTGAAGCGGACCAGCTGGCCGGGATGATTCTTGGTCACCGACTCCGCGTACTTCTCGCTCGCGGCGGACGCCACCTTGCTGGCAGCGGCAATCACGCCCCGGGCTGCGCCGATTTCAGCAGCCAGGTCGGGCTGCTCTTCCGAGCTCTTTTTCATTTCACAACTTTCTGCTTAGGTCGCGCACCGCTGCGACCGGGGGCGCGATCGGGCTCAGTACTGCGCGATCAAAAGGCGCAACGCGCCGTAGGCGGTGCGATACAAGGCGCCTGTGGGAGCCTGTCCCACAAGCTCCAATTTGAGCAAACGCGCCTCGATTTCAGGCACAACGTGCTGTTTCAGGGACCCGTCGATCGCCTTCAAGGCGGTGAGCTCCGCGTCGCTAAGCTCAATTCCCCATGTCATGGGGCATGACATAAACCCGATCGCGCCGAACACAAGCGGTATTACGACGGCCGTCTGGTGTAGGCATCCGGCCCGTCGAACGACGGGATACAATGGATCGCATCAAAGTTGTCGTTAGCGTGCAATAGTACAACCGGGCGTTCGGTCGGGCGGGCGCTATTATTTTTATTCAAGAATTGGACATCATGGAAAATACATCCGGCCAAGGCGTCGCCGCGGTTATCCCACCCGAATTGGACCGCTGGAATTGGGGCGCCTTCCTCCTCAATTGGATCTGGGGCATTGGCAACAACACCTATATCGCGCTGCTGATGTTTGTGCCCGGCGTGAACCTTGTCATGCTGTTCGTGCTTGGCTTCAAGGGCAGCAAATGGGCCTGGCGCAACAAGCGCTGGCAGGACGTCGATCATTTCAAGCGCGTGCAGCGGAGATGGGCCATCGCGGGCGTCATTGCATTCATTGCGATGATCGGCTTCGGCGTTGGCATGTTCTTCGTCATTACGGCGGTCCTGAAAGGCTCGGAACCCTACAAAATGGTGGTTATGGAGCTTCAAACGAATAAAAGTGCGATAGACGCACTGGGGACGCCGATCGACACCGGCAATCCGTCCGGCAATATCGAGACCTCGGGCCCCAAGGGGAAAGCCGACCTTGAAATCCCGGCGACGGGTCCAAAGGCAAAAGGGACGGTCTATCTGGATGCCACGCGCGATCTTGGTGCGTGGAAAATAAATAGGCTCGAGCTCGAGATCCAAGGCCGTCCGGGCCGTATCAATCTTGGTGACGCCGTCCGCTAATGTCTGCACCAAGGGTGCCTTCGTTTCGACAGCAAAACTGGCTAGAGTTCACGCAGCCTGTCGAGCGATGGGTGCACATCGCAGCGGCGGCGAGGAGTTGTTGCAGTCCTTCTGGTTAGGGAATCTCCACGATGAAAAGATTAGCTGTAGCCACGCTGGCCACGATGTTTCTTGCCGGACCGGCGTTCGCCGACCCGACCATTTACACCTGGACGGGATATGGCGAGAACGTCCCGGGAAGCGGCAAGTGTCCGACCTACAAGATGACCATCGACGTCACGGTTACCGGTACGGATGTGCAGGGCCACTTCCTGCAGGAAGGCCGTACGGATCGGAACTTCAAGGCGACACTGGGCGCCGACATGAAGTTCAAGACGACGGCCGTCGTCGGCGGCGGCAACAAGATGGACGTTGTCGGATCCCTCAAGGAGGGCGCCTCGACGATCATGCTCGATGGCTACTGCCTCTTCGAGGGCAAGCTCACCAAGAAGTAGTCGGCCCTACTGGCTGATCCAGCCCTATGAGCTGATCCAGAATGTATCGGGCTGGTAGAGCCCGATATATCCGCCCGGATCCCAGGCGTGATAGCCTTCTTTCGGGACGTTGCGGACTTTCGGCCCGACGACGACGGGCTGGCGAATGCCGTTCACGGTGCCGATCGAGAACACCTCGTCGGCGTTGGCAGTGAGGATCTCGTCCCACGCCTTGCGGCGCACCGCGTCATCGGTCGAGGTCTCCCACTCCTTCAGGTAGTCCATCAGCTTGCAGGCCGGCGGCAGGTCGCATGTCTCGCCCTGCTTGCCTTTGGATTCCACGTACATGCCCCAGCGAGACCACTGCAGGCCGCCCTGCATGGTTGGCGCGAACTCCCGGGGGTCGGTGTCGACCGTCGGCACGGCCGTCGTGTATCCGGCATAGGCCGTCATGATCGCTTCGCCCGAGAAGGCCCTCATGCGGAAATTCTCGAGGGATTGCGGCTTGGCCAGCAGCTTGATGCCGACCTTCTTCCAGTATTCGGCAATCACCGTCAGGGCATCCGAGTCCTCGGTCTCCTCGCTCGATAGCTCGATCACGATGATGGCCGACCGCCCGTCGGGCAGCAGACGGATCCCGTCGGGGCCGCGCTTGTTCAGGCCAGCTTGGTCGAAAAGTTCGTTCGCGAGCTTGGGATCGTAATTCGCCCACTTGGTCGCATACTCGGGCTTGAACAGCTCCGAGCGCTCCATGATCGTGTTGTTGGAAGGCTTGGCCAGGCCGAGGTAGACGGACTGATTGAGGTCCTCCCGGTCGATCGCCAGTGAAAGCGCCCGGCGGAACCGGACGTCGCGCATCAGCTTGCGCCATTCCCCATCGCTCGCATTCAGGTTGGGATAGAGCGCGAGCTGCGAGCCGGACCCGGATTCCCAGAGATAGACCCTGATTCCCGATTGCTTGGCGCTCTTCTGCAGGAAGGTGTAGTCGCGCATGTTCAGATAGCGCGACTGCAGGTCCGCCTCGCCAAGGCCCGCCTTGGCGGGGACCAGGTTGGCAGCCGCCACGGTCATGATCACGTCGTCGATATAGGGCAGCTGCAGCCCCTTCAGGTCGATGCGATGAAAGTAGGGATTGCGCACGAAGACGAAGCGCTGGGCCGGCGGGACGGTGGTGAGGACCCACGGGTTGAGCGTCGGCATGTCGACGTTGCTGTTGCCGTACATCGAGTCCTGGCGCTTGAAAACGTTGGCCCAGCGGCTGCCCTTGTACTTGCTCAGGATTTCATCTTCGGGCGTGTACTTGCCGTGGAGCGTCTTCATGTAATGCGCCGGCCGGAACAGGAAGAGCGGCGCGGCGCGCGCCTGGGTTTCGATGAAATGGGGATTGGGCTTGTCCCAGCTGTAGCGGATCGTCAGATCGTCGATGATGTCGACCTTGGGCGGCTTGCCGTCGACCATGAGCTCCACGGACGGCCCGGACGGCGACAGTTCGCTGTTGTTGGCGACATCTTCCCAGAAGAACCTGAAGTCGGCGGTGGTGAAGGGGTGGCCATCCGACCATTTGTGGCCGGCGCGCAGCTTCAGGGTGAACTCTCGACTGTCCTTGACCTCGTAGCTCTCGAGGATGTCGGGGTGCAGCTTGAATTTGTCATCGTAGACGATCAGGCGGGTGTAACTGTAGATCGTCATCAGGCGGGTATCGCGCGTGGCCGAGACCAGCATGTTGAGCTGGCCGCCGTGCTTGCCCGGGCCGTCGGGGCCCGAGAACTGCTCGATGATCCGGGGCTGCTGGGGAACGCGCTTGTCGACCGGCGGCAAGGCGCCCGACTTCACCCGATCCATCAGGCTCGGCGTTTCCTGCAGGGTCGGCAGCGGGTCCGCGGCAAAGGCCGGTGTCCCCAACAAGCCAAACAGCGGCACTTGCATCAGAAGACGTCTTTTCATCTCCAGCCCCATTCTATGCCCGTCGACCAGCAATCGTTGTGCCGCCTTCGCCGACCGATCGTCCCTGGAAGGGATCAACCGACAGTCCTGAAACAACGCAAAACCCTAGCATTCCGCTACGCGTCCAGTGAGGACCAAACGACGCGCCCCCTGCAGAAAGATCATGTCCTGACGGGCCGGCGCGCGGTGTCCTACTCTGTCGCGCCGTTCAACCAAGGCACCCGCATCGCCTCCTCCCAAGTGAGGACGTCGTGCGGACCCGGTCGGACGTCCTTGGTCCACACGCGACCCTGCGGCAGACGCCGGAGGGACGGCGGTGGCGACGGTTCAGGGACGTACATCGGTGCGTTGCCGCCGCCTGCAGGTACAGGTGGACGCGGCTTTCGCGTGCCAGCCAGCTCCAGAGCGAGCTCGACCATCGCATGTACGGCGTTCTGCTCCATGAGAGCCTCCTTCAGGCTCCAGCCTTTCCCGCTGCCCTTCGCCGTGTCGACCGCCTCCCGGACACCGGCGAGAAGGCGGCCATGCGACTCAACGCTCACGACTTGTTCAGCTTGCGCACCTCGGCACGCAGTTCTGCGATCTGGTGCGCGTGATCGTTGATCTCGATCGCGCGGCGCTGCATCTCGAGAACGCTGGCGACCGACGCTGCCTCGTCGGGCGAGATCTCGCCCTCGGCCATGGCGGCAATCATGACGGCTTGAGCCGCCACCAGACCACCCGTGTCGGCGACCGACGGCAGGTCGAGCCTGACCGGACGGCCACGGCGGCGCGGCCAGGTGCGCGCCAGCAGGATCGCCGCTGCATACATATCGCCCTTTTCGGCCCGTTCCTGGACAGAGAGAACGATCTTCTCGGTGGCCTCGCTCGCAAGCTGGTCGAGCAGAAGCGTGGATTTGTTGAGGCTGCCCGGCGGACGGCCCGGACCGGGAGGCTGGCCCTTCTGGAATCTCGGCATGTCGAATTCTCCTTTCGATAGCCAATATAGACAGTCATTGCGTTTTATGCAATACTTCCGCAATGACGATGCGATTCCAGCCCAATGTTAGATTCGGCTTATTTAAAGCGTTACCGCCAGGTAACTGCCTATCCCCACAGGCGCTTGGTGGCGATATCCGCACCGTCGCGGCAGGCCTTCAGCTTGGCCCAGACGACGTCCTCGGCCACCATCTCGTCGCCCGCGAAGGTGCCGAAGCCGCAGTCGCTGGAGGCGATCACGCGGCTGCGGTCGCCCACGGCAGCCACCGCCTCGCAGATGCGGTTGGCGATCACCTCGGGATGCTCGACGTAGTTGGTGGTCGAATCGATCACGCCGGGCAGCAGCAGGAACTCAGGCGGGAGCTTGGCGCGCTTCAGCGCCGCGTATTCGTGCTGGTGGCGCGGGTTGGCGAACTCGATCGAGAGCGCGCCGACCTTGGCGCCGTAGAGCACCGGCAGCACCTCGCCCATCGGGATGTCGTCCACGTGAGGACCCGCCCAGTTGCCCCAGCAGCAGTGCAGGCGGATGCGATCGCGCGGGATGTCTGCTGTGGCCTCATTGATCGCCGCGACATGCATCTCGGCGATCTTGAGGAACTCCGCCGTGCTCTTGTCCTGGTACAGGATGGTGCGTTCCATCGCGAGGTCGGGCGCATCGATCTGCAGCACGAAGTCGCGCGCGATGCGCTCGTATTCCTTCTTCATCTCGCGCGCGAGCGCGAAGACATAGGCCTCGTGACTGTCGTAGTGCGCGTTCATCAGGGTGGTCGCGATGATGCCGGGCGAGGCCGCGGTCATGAAGGCGTCGGCGGGCTTCTTCGCGAGGCCGTCGAGCGCGGCCTTGAACATGCGGCACTCTTCCTCGGCCTGCGTCAGGTCTTCGTAGACGATGTCGGCGACGGCCTGCGGCGCGTTGCGCACCTTGCTGCGCTTGCTGACCCGCGCCGCGGCCTGGCGGGCGAAGGCCGGGAACTTGCCGAAGTCGGTCGGCGACGGGCGGTTCGATTCGCCGCCGAAACCCTTCATGCGCTGCGCCACATAGGTCTGGAAGCCGACCCGTGGCTGCTCGCCATCGCCCACCACGTCGACGCCCGACGCCGACTGGTGCGCCACGACATGCTTCACCGCTTCCTCGCTCTTGCGCGCAAGCAGCGCCTTGTCGATGGCCTCGCCCGCTTCGTCGCGGATCAGGAGATCGCTCAGTTCGGCGTTGCGCGGCAGGCTGCCGACATGGGTCGTCAGGATGCGGTCGTTGCTCCGCTGCATGATGTTTCCTCCATTGATTTTTTCTTATTCGGCCGTGGCGCCGGCGCTCTTCACCACGTCGGCCCACTTCAGGCGATCGGCATGCACCGTCGCCTTGAACTGCTCCAGCGTCTCGTAGCGCGGCGTGTCGCCCAGCTCGATCAGCTTCTTCTGCACGTCCGGATCGGCCAGCGCGGTCTTGATCGCGAGGTTCATCTTGAGCGCGATCGCGGGGTCGAGGCCCTTGGGGCCGAACACGCCGAACCAGGTGTAGCTCTCGAAGCCCGGCAGGCCGGCCTCATCGATCGTCGGCACGTCGGGGATCGCGGGCACACGGCTCTTGGTCGAGACTCCCAGCAGTTTCATCTTGCCCGCGGCAGCCTGCGGGATCGCGATCTGGACCTGGGCGAAGATGCAGCAGGTGTCGCCGTTCAGCACCGACTGGACGGCGTCGGGCGAGCCCTTGTAGGGCACGTGCACCATGTCGAGGCCAGCCTTGGCGTTGAACTCGGCGAAGGCCAGATGCGTGCCGGCGCCGTTGCCGGTCGAGGCGTAGTTGTACTTGCCGGGCGCCACCTTCACCTTGGCGATGAAGTCCTTCACGTCCTTCGCATCGATCGTCTTGGTGTTGATCGCCAGCACGTTGGAGATGTCGGCCAGGGTCGAGATCGGCGTGAAATCCTTCTCAACGTCGAAGGAGAGCTTCTTGTAGAGCGCGGCATTGATGCCGTGCGTGCCGGCGGTGCCCAGCAGGAAACTGTAGCCATCAGGCTTGGCGTTGGCGATCACGTCGGAGGCAACGTTGCCGCCGGCGCCGGCCTTGTAGTCGATCACGATGCGCTGGCCGAGCGCCTTGTCGAGCAGCGGCTGCAGGGTGCGCGCCACCACGTCGGTGCCCGAGCCCGGCGGGAAGCCCATGGTGATGGTGATCGGGCGCGACGGCCAATCGTCGGCGCTCGCCGGACCAGAAATCGCAAAGAGAAAAAGAACGCCGACGACCCAACGAGAAAGCTTCGACATACGCATCCCCCCAAAACACTCCGTCATCCCGAGCGAAGCCGAGGGATCTCTCATTGCGTGCCGAAAAGAGATCCCTCGGCTTCGCTCGGGATGACAAGCTATGCTGACGCAACAAACGGGGAAACGCCATGGGCTACATGACCGACGAGCGCCGCATGATCCAGGAGACGGCGCGCGCCTTCGCGATGAAGGAGGTCCTGCCGATCGCCAACAAGCTCGATCCCGAGAAGGGCGACATCCCGCGCGAGCTGATCCAGAAGATCGCCGACATGGGCTATTTCGGCATCGTCATCCCCGAGGAATACGGCGGGATGGGGCTGGGCGTCTTCGAATACTGCCTGGTCGCCGAGGAGCTGGCGCGCGCCTGGATGAGCGTCGCCTCGATCCTCGCGCGCGGCAATGGCCTCAGCGCAGGCCGCGGCATGAGCGAGGCGCAGCGCAAGGTGTTCCTGCCCCGCGCCGCCCGCGGCGAGTTCCTGGGGGCGGCGGCGATGTCGGAACCGAACGTCGGGTCGGACCTCGGCAGCATCTCCTGCCGCGCGAAGAAGGACGGCGACAGCTGGGTCATCAACGGCAACAAATACTGGTGCACGTTTGCCGATGGGGCGGACTACATCATGCTGGTGGCACGCACGTCGGAGTCGCCGGACCCCAAGCGCAAGCATGTCGGCCTATCGTCGTTCCTGATCGAGAAGCCACGCGGGCAGCTCCCCGACGGCGTGAAGGGAGCACCAATTCCCAAGATCGGCTACTTCGGCTGGAAGACTTGGGAGCTCGCCTTTGACGACGTGCGGCTGCCGGCCGAGTCGCTGATCGGCGAGGAAGGCAAGGCGTTCTATTACATCTCCGCCGGCCTCGAGCGCGCCCGCGCCCACACGGCTGCACGCGCGATCGGGCTCGCCCGTGGGGCGCTGGAGGACGCGACGGCCTATGCGCAGGAGCGGCGCCAGTTCGGCCAGGCGATCGGCGATTTCCAGAACACGCGCTTTCGCCTCGCGCGCATGGCGACCGACATCGAGGCGTCGCGCCAGCTGATGTATTTCGTGTGCGACGAGATCGACCAGAAGCGGCGCTGCGACAAGGAAGCAGCGATGGTGAAATACCACGCCTCCGAGATGGCCGAGCGCGTGACGTCGGAAGCGCTGCAGGTGTTCGGCGGCGCGGGCTACACGACCTTGCATGCCGTGGAACGCTACTGGCGCGACGCCCGCCTCACCAAGATCTTCGAGGGCACAAGCGAGATCCAGCAGCGGATCATTTCGGATCATTTGCTGGGGAAGCAAAAACAATGAGCGACGTCGATACTTTCCTGACGGCACCGCCCAAGACGCGCTTCGTCTTTTCGGTGAAGGTGATCGTGGGGCCGATCCAGGACCTGGGGCAAACGGCGCGCGGCCATCGGCGGATCGTCGACATCTTGGGCGGCACGGCCGAGGGCCCGCACTTCCAGGGCGAGATATTGCCGGGCGGCGCCGATTGGCAGGTCGTGCGGCCCGACGGCACGATCGAGGTGGTGGCGCGCTATACGATCCGTAGTGCATCGGGCGCGCTGGTCTATGTGCAGAACGACGGACTGCGCGTGGCGTCACCGGAAATCCTGGCGCGCATGTCGAAGGGCGAACTCGTGCCGTTCGACAGCTACCGCTTCCGCACCGCGCCGCGTTTCGAGACGTCGGACCCGGCGCTGAAGTGGCTCGAGACGTCGACGTTCATCGGTATCGCCGCCCGCACGCCCGACCGGGTCGCGATCGGCTTCCACGAAGTACTGTAAGGCAGGAGGTGACTTAACCCGTTTTCTTTTTCTTCTTGGGCTTCGTCGCGTTGCCGACCCTCGTGCGCAGGGTCTGCCAGAAGCCGGGGTCGCGCGCATGGGCGTGACTGGCGGCGGACATGCGGGAATAGACGTCCTTGAGCGCGCGCTTCTCGCTGCGCGCGCGCACCTTCTGGGTCAGGGTCGCGCCTTCGTCGCCCTTGCCGGGCTCGAGGGTGAGTTCGCGGGTGTGGAAGACTTCGAGGCCGGGGCGATGGCCGATGCTCACGATCGAGGTCTCGGGCAGCTCCTCGATCAGGAGCTTCATGACGTTCTCCTGGCCCGCCTCATCGAGCGCCGAGGTCGCCTCGTCCATGAAGATCCACTGCGGCTTGTGGACCAGCGAACGGGCAAAGGAGACGCGCTGTTGCTCGCCACCCGACAGGATCTGGTCCCAGCGGTCGACCTCGTCGAGCCGTTCGCGCAGATGGTCGAGGCCGACCTTGTGCAAAGTGTCCTTCAGGATCTCGTCGGTGATTCCCTCCGACGCCTTGGGGTAGTGTAGCGCGTCGCGCAAGGTGCCGAGCGGGAAGTAGGGCTTCTGCGGCATGAACACGATGCTGCCCACCGGCAGGTGGATGTCGCCCTTGCCCCACGGCCAGATGCCGGCCACGGCGCGCATGATGGTGCTCTTGCCGCTGCCCGACTGGCCGCGGATCAGGACCCTCTCGGGACGGGCGATCTCGACCTGGGCGTCGGCCACCAGCATCTCGCCGGTTGGACGAGCGAGGCCAAGCTCCTTCAGCACCAGCATGTCGACGTCGGTCGGCGGGTGCAGCGTGATGCGCTCGTGGTCTACGCCGTCGACGCTCTCCTCGAGGTCGTGCAACGCCATGTGGAGGTGCACGACGCGATCGCACGAGGCGCGCCACTCGGCGAACTTGGAGAAGTTGTCGATCAGCCAGGAGAGCGCCCACTGCACGCTGGAGAAGGCCTGCGCGGTCTGCATCAGGCCGCCCAGCTGGATCTGGCCGCTGAGGTAGCGCGGCAGTGCCACGACCAGCGGCACGATCGGGGCGAGGTAGGCCAGCGAGCTGGTGAGCAGCGAGAGGTTGCCCTGGCCGCGCGTCTGGCGGTGCCAGGCGGTGCGCAGCTCGAACAGCGAGCCGCGCAGCCGTTCGCGCTCGTCGTCCTCGCCGCGCAGCAGCGCGATGCTCTCGGCATGCTCGCGCGCGCGGGTGAGGCCCGAGCGATAGTCGGCCTCGCGGCCCTGGCGCACGTTGCCGGCGTCGATCAGGCCGCGGCCCAGCGCATAGGTGAAGAGCGAGCCGATCAGCGCGTAGCCCACCGCGCACCAAACCATGTAGCCCGGCACGTTGAGCTGCGTGCCGAACAAAGTCACCGGCAGGTTGCCGGAGAGGGTCCACAGGACCGTGAGGAAGGTGAAGAGCTGCAGCACGCACTGCAGCAGGCTCTGGGCGAACTCGCAGGCGAACTCGGTCGAGACGCGAATGTCCTCGGCGATGCGGCCGTCGGGATTGTCGACCTCATCGGCCAGCAGGCCGAGCTGATACTGCCGGCCGGCACTGAGCCAGCGCTCGACGGTGGTGCGCGACAGCCAGGTGCGCCAGTAGATCTGCAGGCTGCGCTTGACGTGGAGCTGGACGGCGACGCCGATGCCGGCTGTCACGACGATGGCGGCCAGGATCCACAGCAGGTGGAACAGCTTGTCGAGGTTCTTGTCCTGCAGCGCGTTGAAGAAGTCGCGATTCCACAGGTTGAGCCAGAGCTGGATGCCGACGTTGCCGGCACCCAACACGAGCATGCCGGCCGTCAGCAGCCAGGCGGCGCCGCGGTATCCCGGTGCGGTCCAATAGCCGCAAGCAACGACGGCAAAGGCCTTAATCGAGCTGTGCGGCGTATCCAAATCAGTCGCGGAAGCTCGGATCGTTGCGATCGAGCTTTCTCAGCAGGGCCGGCCAGTCGAGCACGCCGAACGGGCGGCGGGTCTTGGGCTGGTAGTTCTGGTAGGTCGCCTCGACCACCTCGGCCGGGACGTCGATCAGCTTGGTATTGCACGACATCGCCGCGACCTGCGTCTTGCAGGACAGCTCGAGCCGGTGCATCGCGTTGAACGCCTCGGCAATGGTGGCGCCGGTGGTGAGCAGACCGTGATTGCGCAGGATCAGCGCGTTGTTGTCGCCGAGGTCCTTGACCAGCGCCTCGCGCGCCGAGAGGTCGAGCACGACGCCGTCGAAGTCGCGATAGCTGATCTTGGCGAAGCGCATCGAGGTCTGGGTGTTGGGCAGCAGACCGCACTCCATCGTCGACACCGCCATGCCGGGCCAGGTGTGGGTGTGGATCACGCAGGCAACCTCGGGCTTGGCCATGTGGATCGCGCTATGGATCACGAAGCCCGCGCGGTTGACGCCGTAGTCGAGGCCGGGACCGAAGTCGGGCTTGGACAGGATCTTGCCCTCGTGGTCGATCTTGATCAGGCTCGAGGCGGTGATCTCTTCGTAGAGCAGACCGTAGGCGTTGATCAGGAAGGAGTCGTGCTCGCCCGGGACGCGCACCGAGACGTGGTTCGCGATCAGGTCGGACATGCCGTAGAGGTCCATCAGCCGGTAGCAGGCGGCGAGGTCGACACGGGCCTGCCACTCCTCCGGCGAGACTTTCGAGCGCAGACTGGTGGCGGTCTTGAGGGCGTGCACGGACATGGAAACGCTCCGGGTGGTATCGGGTTCCGTAGCGTACTCCCGCGCCTGCGCGCCCGCCAGCCGTCAGCCCTTTTTCTTGGGCGTCCCGGCGTTTCGCGGATCGGGCGGAAGCGGATAGGCGGTGGTCGACTTGATGCGCTCCATGGCAAAGCGCGAGGTCACGTTCTTGAGCGGCATGGTGTCGATCAACCGCTTATAGAACGCGTCGTAGGCCTGCATGCTGGGGACCGCCACGCGCAGCATATAATCGATGTCGCCGGCCATGCGGTGGAACTCCATCACCTCCGGCATGGCGGTCACGGTCTGCGCGAACTTCGAGAGCCACGCCGAAGAGTGATCGCCGGTCTCGATCGAGACGAACACCGAGAGGCCGACGCCGATCGACTCGGGGCTGACCAACGCTACCCTCTTGAGGATGATGCCGGCCTTCTCCAGCCGCTGGATACGCTTCCAGCACGGGCTTTGCGACAGGCCGACGCGATGAGCGATCTGCGCCAGCGAAAGGCTGGCGTCGTCCTGAAGCAGCGTCACGATCTTGCGATCGATCGCGTCCATGTCGTGGGGGCCGGTTGCCATGATGGGCTCAGTCTAGACCGAGAGCGAGTCGAGCTCCACCGGTACGCCAAGCCGAAGCCCGAGCACCCGGGCGAGGTCGTCGATGTCGCCGTCCAGGGGACCGGCGTAGTTCACGAGCGAGCGGTCCGCCCCGTCGAACCAGGCCAGCCGCCGTTCCCCGGCGGCGGAGACCAGCGAGCCGACGACCCGTCCGCGGACGGAGATGGTCCAGAGCGCGGGCTCGTCGGTGCCGGCAATGAACTGGCGGGTGGCGCGGACGACTTTGTGGGCGAAGGACAACATGCCCTGAAACTAGGGGCGGGATGCCAGTGGCGGCAATGAAACGCGCGGTCGTATTTGGCAGGCAGCGGAGAACAAAAATCTCCTGCGAGACGTTACGGCAGCAGGCCCTTCTCCTTGTAGAAGCGCATCACCCCGGGTTGCAGCACGTCGGTGCCGGGCAGGCTGGCCAGCGTGTTCTTCATGGTCGATTCCACGAGCAGCCGCGACAGGCTACCGGCCCTCTCGATCTTGTAGAGATCGCTGGCGATCCGGTATCCCACCTCGTCGTCGAGGCCGTCGCGCGCCAGGATATAGCTCCAGGTGCCGACCGTCTTCAGCGCGTCGTACTGGCCGCGATAGAGGCCCGCCGGCGTCGTGACCTGTCGCAGGAAAGAATGCTTGGCCAGGATGGTCTTGATCTCCTCGGCGTTGGGCACGACGAAGCGAACGCCCGGCACGCTGTTGGCCATCTCGATGAAGCCCGGCCAGCGCAGGCCGCCGCCCCACAGCGCAACGGCGCGTCCATCGAGCACCATCGCCGCTCCGTCGGCACGGTTGGTGAGATAGATCGGCTGGAAGTCCTTATCGAGATCGAGGCCAAGACCGCTCATCATGTAGCTCGCCTGGATGGCGATGCCCGAGCCCTTCTCGTTCCACACGATGGGGCGGCCCTTGAGATCGCTGATGCTGCGGTAGCGGCTGTCGGCGCGAACGGCGAACATGCCGGGCGTCGAGTACATCGCTACCACGATCTTGAGCTTGGTCGGCGAACGGCCGACGCCGTCGAACAATTCGTGCGCCACCTCGCCCGACACCATGGCAATGTCGAGCTCGCCGGCTTCGAGCTTCGGCGCATTCTCCATCGTGCCCTTGGTCGACACGCCCTTGATCTCGAGATTGGGATCGACCGTGCGCATCGCGTCGACGAACGCCAGCGCGTAGACCATGAAGCTGCCGCCCTCGGCCGCCGTGCCGAATGCCAGCGGCTTCTGCTGCTGCGCCCGGGCCGCGCGCGCGCCGAGCGTGGCGAACGGCAACGCGGCGAGAAGGGCGCGTCGTTTGAGGGGCAGCATGAAGGTTCTCCTGGACAACGATCGGTGGGGGTTCAACGCAGAGACTTACGGACGGATGCCCGGCGATTCGATCTTCAAACCCTTGGCGCGATCCATCAGATAGGCCTCGAGTGCGACATACTCGGCGGAATTGTAGGCATAGGGCTCGGATCGCATACCGATCATGCAATTTCGCAAGCGCCGCTGCAGAGACCCCACTGTCTGCCATTCGGAGCGATAGACCGGATAGGCGGTGGGGTGCCCCTGCGGAATCGTCGCACCCGCCAGCTTCCTGCCCGCATTGTCGTCGTGGCAGTTGGCGCAGGAAAGATTGAGCTGGCCTTCGCGGCGCTTGAAGAGCACTTCGCCCTCGGCACGCACTTTGACGAGCCGCGGATCGGCGGGCGGCGCGATCGGCAAGCCGCGCGAGGCGCGCGTGACGTAGGCAGAGAGTGCAAGAATATCCTGGCTCTCGGGCTTCAGCGCGTCGGCCTGCTGCTGGCCGGTGCGGCAGAGATTGATGCGGCCGTCGAGATCAACCAGCGTATCGGTGTCTTTGGCAAATGCAGGGTAACGCGCGGCAACGCCCTTCATGCTTTTGTCGACCGCGCTGTGACAGTCGGCACAGGCCTTGTTCGCCTTGCCCGCCGGAGCGTTCCACAAGATCTCGCCCGCTTGCACGAACAGCATGCCGGGGTTGGCCGTGTCGTCGTCTTCCATCTGCTGCAGAGGCGCGCTCATGTCCTGGTAGCCGGTGCGCCGTTGGTCACCGCCGCCGCTTTGCGCCGCCGCCCACGACGCGACGAAGATAGAAACCAGCGCCAGGCCGAGATATCGCAATCTCATGTCACGGTAATGGCGACCGATTCGGTGACCCGGAAATCCTCGTCGCCGGTCCACAGGAAGTCGATCTTGCCGCTTTCCTTCGCCACGGTGAAGAACGAGACGAACGGATTGGCGGCGATCGCGGGCGAGAAGGTCATGGCGAAGATCTCCTCGCCGTTCCAGCGCGCGCTGAAGTGCTCGATGATGTTGCGCGGAATCATGCGGCCATTGGTGCCGGGGCGGAAGCCTGTCTCCATCGGATGCAGGATCAGCGCCTTGATCTCGATCGTGTCGCCGCGCTTGGCGGTCTTGGGCGCGTTGATGAGAGCGTTGGCCATCTCAGTTCACGTCCTCGATGCAGGCCGCGATGGTGACGATCACCTCGGCGCTGGCTGTCCACAATTCGCCGCTGTTCGTCTCCGCGATCGCCACGATTTTCTGCGTGTCAGCGAGCTTGATGCGCGTGCCGACCTGCGCGCGACCGTTGCGCGGCATCAAGGTCGCCGTGAAGACGTGCGGCTGCGGGTTCTTCTCGTTGAAGAGGTGGATGGTCTTCACATAGTCCGCGTCGGTCATCGGACTCTCGACCGAAATCGTGAGCGGCACGGTGTTGCCGTTCTCGATCAGCGGCGGCGCATCGAGCTTGATCTTGCCTTGGCGCACCTCGCGGCCGCCGGTCACTTGCTTGATCAGCTCGGCCAGCGCCTCGGGCGTCGCGCGCGCCGCGTCGAACGGCAGGAGAACCACCCCCGCCGCGCCCACCAGGAAACTGCGTCTCGACGCCACTCGCTACTCCTTCAACGTTACGAGATAGGCCACCACATCCTCGATCTGCCCAGCCGTCAGAATGGTCTTGCCGTCGTAGGCGCGGGCCACATGCTGCAAGCCATCCAGCCGATAATAAGGCGGCATGATGGTGTCGGGAACGAGGCGCGCGGGATTGATCAGCCGCAGCCGCAACTGTCCCGCCGTGTTACGCGCGCCCGCACCGGCGAGGCTCGGAGCCAGATTGCCCTGCAAGGGCACCTCGGGAAACGGCCCGCTGTGGCAGAGCACGCAAAGGCCCACCGTGCGGTCGGCCACGATCGCGCGGCCCTTCACTGGATCGCCTGGCTGGCCGGTGAGCGAGGCGGGAATCGCGTCGCCTGCGACCACATAGGGCCGCAGTTCCTGCGCCGCGACGCCGGCGGCCGTCAGGGTGAAGGCGAGCGCCAGTGACGCAACGACCCTCACCCGAACACCTCTTTGGTGAGCGTGCCGAACCAGCGGCCGGCTTCATCGGCTTCGTGCGCCTGTACGGAAGGTTCGGCGTCGAGGGCCGTCGTGTCAGTCGAGCCCGGTATCTCGAGCAGCTGGCCTTTGTCCGCACGAAAGACGCTGGTGGTACGAATGACCTGCCCCGGTGCCACGAAGCTGTAGCAGGTGTTTGTGAGTTGCGACTCTTCCGGCATCTTGCCCGCAAGCTTCGCGACAATGGCCGCGGCGCAGACCTTGCCTTCCTCGGCGGCGACAAAGGCCGACTTGGACACGCCGCTGATCAGCGTTGCGTCGCCCAGTACGTGAATGTCCTTCTGCAGGGTCGATTCGAACGCAACAGGCTCGACGGTGCACCAGCCGGTGCGGTCGGCGACGCCGGCACTGGCGGCGATGGCGGCAGCTTTCTGCGGTGGAATCACGTTGGCCACGGCCACCTTGTAGCTCTCGAAGTCAGTCACAAGTGTCATCGTCGACGGATCGACCGAGGTGACGTTGCCACCCTGGCTGAGCGGCACCCTCTCGACCAGGCCTGGATAGAGCTTCGTCCACGCCTGCTCGAACAGGCGCTGCATCGAGAACTGGTCCTTGGCGTCGAGCAGCAGCAGTTTCGACTTGGGCTTCTTTGTCTTGAGATAGTGCGCGATCAGGCAGGCGCGTTCGTAGGCGCCGGGCGGGCAGCGTGTCGGATTGGCGGACACGGCCATGCCGACCACGCCGCCGTCGTCCATCGCCTCGAGCTGGCGGCGCAGCAACGCGATCTGCGCCCCGCCCTTCCAGGCGTGGGGCATTTTCTCGGAAGCCGCCTCGGTGTAACCGGGCAGCGCGGTCCAGTTGAGGTCGACACCGGGTGCGAGCACGAGCTTGTCGTAGGAGAGCTTCGTGCCGTCGCCCAGGGTGACGGTCTTCGCCGCTGGATCAACAGCGGTCGCCGCTGTCTGCGCCAACGCAACGCTGTCCTTGGCGACAGCGTCGTACCCGAACTGCTGTTGGCCGAGATCGCGAAAGCCGCCCAGCACATCATTGCTGAACGGATAGGCGGTAAACGTCTTCTCGGGTTCGACCAACGTGACGGAAAGCTTCGGGTCGAGCTTCTTCAGGGTGCGGGCGCAGAGCGTGCCCGCGAAGCCGCCGCCTACGACGACGATCCGGGCGCTGGTCTGGGCGCGCGCAAGAGCGGGCGCCGCCGTCGACGCTGTTGCCAATGCGAGGAAGCGCCGACGTCCGGATCGAAGCGGCAGCTAAGCACCCTTCTTGAGCTCATTGTTCATCAGCGGCAGCTCGCGCACGCGCTTGCCGGTCGCCTTGTAGATGCCATTCAGCACCGAAGCGGCCGCGACCGCAATCGTGGGTTCGCCGACGCCGCCCCAGAAGCCGCCGGAGGCCGCGACCACCGTGTCGACCTCGGGCATCTCGTCCATGCGCATGACGTTGTAGCTGTCGAAGTTGGTCTGCTCGACCACGCCATCCTTGACGGTGATCTCGCCGTACAGCGCCGCCGACAGGCCATAGACGAACGAGCCCGCGACCTGCCGCTCGATCAGCCACGGATTGACGGCATAGCCCGGATCGGTGGCCGCCGTGATCTTGTGAATCTTGAGCACGCCGTCCTTGCTCACCGAAACCTCGGCCACGCCCGCGACGTAGGAGCCGAAACCCATCACCTGGGCGATGCCGTGGAAATGGCCTTCCGGCAGTGGCTTGCCGTAACCCGCGCGGTCACACGCGGCCTTCAGGGCCGCGGCGTTCTTGGGCTTCATCAGCTTCATGCGGAACTCGAGCGGATCCTTGCCCGCGGCCTCGGCCAGCTCGTCCATGAAGCTTTCCATGTAGACGGTGTTCTGGTTGAGGTTCACGCCGCGCCAGAAGCCTGCCGTCAGGTGAGGGTTGCGCATGGCATGGTCGATCAGCAGGTTCGGCACGTTGTAGCTGTAGGTGCCTTCCGGTCCGCTCGGCAGCATGCCCTGGAAGGTCGCGGGATCCATACCGTTCTGCAGGCTCTGCGGCGCCAGCGAGGCCAGGATCGACTGGCCCGAGATGCGCATGTGCAGTCCCACCAGGTTGCCGTCCTTGTCGAGACCGCCGGTCAACTTACACATGGTCGTCGGGTGATAGGAGCCGTGCTGCATGTCCTCTTCGCGCGACCATATGAGCTTGATCGGCACGCCCGGCATCTGCTTCGCCACCAGCACGGCCTGCCGCACGTAGTCGGCGCGGCCGCGTCGGCCGAAGCCGCCGCCCAGCATCATCTTGTAGACGTCGCACTTGGCGACCGGCAGCTCGGCTGCTTCCGCCGCGGCGGCAAGCGCCGCTTCGCCGTTCTGCGTGCCGCACCACACTTCCAGCTTGTCGGGCGTGTAGAGCGCTGCCGCGTTCAACGGCTCCATCGGCGCGTGGTTCTGCCAGGGATACGCGTACGTCGCCTCGACCTTCTTGGCCGCGCCGGCAATCGCTCCGGCCGCATCGCCGACCTTGTTGCCGATATAGGCCTCGGTCGCGCCGAGGCCGTCCTTCAGCATCGCCGTGACGTCCGACTGCTGGACGCTGCCCGACTTGCCGACATCCCACTCGATCGGCAGCGCAGCCAGCGCCGTGCGCGCGTTCCAGTAGGTATCGGCCACGACGACAACGGCATTGCCGTCGATCGACACGACCTTCTTCACGCCCGGCATCTTCTCGACCTTGGCCGCGTCGAAGCTCTTGAGCTTGCCGCCATTCACCGGGCAGGCCTTCACGGTCGCGGTCAGCATGCCCGGCAGCTTCACGTCGATGCCGTACATCTGCTTGCCGGTCAGCTTGTCCATCGTGTCGAGACGATGGATCGGCTTGCCGATCAGCTTCCAGTCCTTCGGGTCCTTGAGCGGTATTTCCTTCGGCGGCTCGAGCTTGGCCGCGGCCGACGCGAGATGGCCGTAGGTCAGCGTCTTGCCGGAGCTGTGCGTCACGACGCTGTTGGCCGCCGTGCATTCCGCGACCGGCACGTTCCATTCGGCCGCTGCTGCCGCGACCAGCATCAGGCGCGCCGCCGCGCCGCCTTCACGGACATACTGGTTGCTCTCGCGGATGCCGCGCGAGCCGCCGGTCGAGAAATTCTTCCAGACGCGGCCACGCTTCACGTTCTCGCCGGGCGTCGGATATTCGGTCGTGACCTTCTTCCAGTCGCACTCCAGTTCCTCGACCACCATCTGGGCGAGGCCGGTCAGCGTGCCCTGCCCCATCTCGGAACGGGCAATGCGGATCACCACCGTGTCGTCGGGCTTGATCACCACCCAGGCGTTGATCTCCTGCACTTCGGCAGCCATCGCGGGCGCATAAGGGAAGGAGAAGGCGAGAGAGAAGCCGCCGGTGGCGGCAGCGGTGCCGACGAGAAAGTTGCGGCGGTTGAGGGGCGTAGAGCCGAGCGTGGTCTGGATCGTCATGCGTGCACCCTCCCCTTAGGCCTTCGCGGCCGCGTGAATGGCTTCGCGAATCTGCTTGTAGGTGCCGCAGCGGCAGATGTTGGTCATCGCCGCATCGATGTCGGCGTCGGTCGGATTGGGCTTGGCGGCGAGCAGCGCGGTCGCCGCCATGATCATGCCGCTCTGGCAGTAACCGCACTGGGGCACGTCGAGTTCGAGCCAGGCCTGCTGGATCTTGTTGAGCTTATCGCCGTCGGCGATGCCTTCGATCGTCGTGATTTTGCGCCCGCCGACCGAGTTCAGCGGCACCTGGCAGGAGCGCGTCGGCACGCCGTCGATATGCACCGTGCAGGCGCCGCACTGGGCGATGCCGCAGCCGTACTTGGTGCCGGTCATGCCGAGCGTGTCGCGCAGCACCCAGAGCAGCGGCGTCCGCGGGTCGGCCTTGGCGTCGACCGACTGGCCGTTGATGTTGAGGACAGGCATGCGAGACTCCCGTGCGCGATGTGAGGCACAAGCCTAGCGCGCTATCCCGTTTGGGGACAGCGCTGGCGACAGCCTCACACTAGGGCCTCACGTACGTGTGATCCGGGATCAGGCAAGGCAGGCCTCAAAAACGCGACGGTAATTGCCGCCCAACAGTTTTGCCGCATCGGCGTCGTTGAATTTCGACCGCAGTGCCGCCGCCAATTGCGGCAGATCGCCGTAGCTCGGCATCGAGCTCGGTCCCTGAAGTCCCAGCTGGTCGGTGCCGATACCGACATGGTCGATGCCAACGACGTTGACCATGCGGGCGAAAGATTCGGCATAGGAGCTGATGTTCGAGACCGTCTGCACGGGCCAGATGCCGATCACGCCGCCGGTCGAGGCAATGGCGCGCGCATGATCGGAGGTGATCAGACGGGTCCACGGATAGGGCCGGTCGCTGAGCGCCGTATGCGACAGGATCAGCGGCCTGGTCGTGGTGGCGACTGCGCGCTTCACCAGATCGAACGTGCCGTGCGCGACGTCAACGACGATGCCCAGAGAATTGCAGCGCCGGATCACCTCCGCGCCGAAATCCGTCAACCCGCCTTTCTCGGCGGGCTCGGTCTGGATGTCGCCCAGCTCGTTGGGCCGATAGTGCGTGAGCTGCAACTGGCGCAACTGCCAGCGCTGATAGGCCTCGTCCAGGCGCTCGATCTTGCCCTCGAGCCAGTCGGCGCCTTCCGAGGTCACGATCACCGTCGGACTGCCCGAGCGTGCCGCTCGCAGGTCGGCGGCGGTCTTCACGATCGACATCGACTGGGTGCGCGCCAGCTCGTGCAGCTTGGTGAACTGGGTCGAGCTGAATTTGTAGAGCTCACCTGGGCGCGGGTCGCGCTGCGGTCGAAGGCGCCCGTTCGTCACACCGACGACGGGTGAGTCGCCCACGATGCAGAGGCAGACCGTCGACATGCCGCCCTGCTTCATCGGGCCGGCCACATCCAGCAGGCCCTCGCGCCCATAGGAGGCGCGAATCAGGTTGCCCCCATGGCTGTGGAGGTCGACGGCCATGCCGTCGGTTTGCGCCATCGCGGGCACTGGCAGGCAGAAGAGCGGACTGGCCGCGAGCAAGGCGCGCCGCTTCAGTCCCGCCGCCTGCCTGGCGCCCCGCAATTGATAGCGCCACTGCTGCGGATCGCTGGTCTCGACATGCAAGGTGCCGCTCAAGTTGAGCGCGCCGCCGTTGAGGTCGAGTTCCCTGTCGGCGAAGACCTCGATCACCGCCAACGGATTGTTGGGCACGCAGCCGGCGCAGCAACTGGCCTCGGCCGTGACGACGAAATAGTCGGACCGTGCGAGACCGAGCGAGGCCGTGGGCCAACCGCGAATGTCGACTGTCTTGCCGTGCGCCTTGTCGGCGCGCGGTGTTCCGAGATCATGCCACGACAGGCGCATCGGCTCCCCCTAGAGCTTGGGAGGCGGATAGTAGGGCCTTTCCCCCAATGCCTGCACGCGTTTCCAGAAGTCGGGGCCCGACGCCTTGCCGACTTCGTCGAGGTCGGCCGCCTGGCGCCACAGGCTCCACGACTCGGGATGCAGCCGGCTTGCCTCCGCCATCTGCAAGTCGCCTTCGGCCGCACGGCCGTTGGCGCGCAGCCATACGCCGAGACGGAAGTGCGCACGCGCTGCAGCGATCTCCGGCGTCACCTTCGGCAGGTTCGCACGGGCTGCATCGGCCGGCAGCGCATGCTCGCCCGTGTTCACCCACGCGCGCACGGCGTCCATGTAGGCCACGCGCGCAGCCAGGCGTTCTTCCTGCGCCTGCGGCGACATGGTGCGGGTCTTGAGGTCCATCCCCCTGAAGTGATCGGTCGATCCTGCCGTTTCGGGCGGCCGCACGATCTTTCCCTGCTCGTCGATCCAGATCGCCTGCGGCACGTTCACCAGATTGTAGAGATCCTCGAGTTGGTGGTCGGTGTCGATCAGCTGCCAGTAATCGGACTTGGCCTGCTCGATCCAGGGACGGGCGTGATCGGCGCCGCGGCTTTCCTCCGCGACGGCCACCACCATGAAACCCTTGTCCTCAAGTTCGCTGTAGAGTTGCTGCCACACGGGCAAGTCGAACCGGCAGCCTCACCAACTGGCCCAGGTGGCGAGGAATACTTTTTTACCCCGCAGATCCGAGAGCCTGCGCGGCGTGCCGTCGACATCGGGCAAAGTAAAGTCAGGTGCCTCGAGTCCTTCGAGCGCGGCATTGCGCTCTTCCGGCGGCGCGCCCAGCGCCCACACGTCACGCGTTGCGCTCGATACGACCGGACCGCCCAGCTTCGTCCAGAAGGCCGCGAGGTCGACCTCGTTGATGCCCACGGCCGACGCCGGCAGCGGCACGCAGAGATCGTCGCGGCACATGCCCTCGGGCTTCAGCGTCCAGCCCGTGACCTTCGTGGCATCCACCGGACTCATCCAGAGACCGTCGCGCGCGGCGACGTCGAACTCGGCAAGCGGCGTCAGGATCTTTGTCATGGCTGGCTCCTCGTCATGTCCCCCTCCCTACCCTCGCCCTCCGGGGGAGGGAAAGAATAACTCCCTCCCCCGCAGGGGGAGGGTTGGGGTGGGGGACTCTTCTACTTCGGAACGGAGATCGTCACTTCCTTCGACGTGATGAACTCCAGCAGCACCGGCACACCCTTCTTGGTCTGCTCGATACCGCGCTTAATCGCCGGAATAATGTCTTCTGGCTTGGTCACCCGCTCGCCGTAGCCGCCGAAGGCGCGGGCCATGGCGGCGTAATCTCCGGAGATATCGGTGCTGCGATACTTTTCGGTCGAGACCTGCATGATGTGCAGCTCGATTGCCATCGAGAAGTTGTTGAGCAGGATCGACATGATCGGAATGCGCTCGCGCACCGCCGTCTCGAAGTCCATGCCGGTGAAGCCGATCGCGGCATCGCCCCAGACGTTGATGCAGAGCTTGTCCGGGCAGGCGAGCTTGGCGCCCATCGCGAGGCCGAGACCGTAGCCCAGCTGCGTGGTCTTGCCCCAGCCGATGTAGGTATGCGGCGCGGTGGTTTTCCAGAACGGCGAGAGCTGGTCGCGCGGGCTGCCGGCGTCGTGGGTGATGATCGTGTTGGCGACGTCGACGGTGTTCTGCAGGTCCCAAAGCACGCGATAGGGATTGAGCGGCGCCTCGTTGTTGGTGAGCTTGGGCATCCACTCCTTCAGCCACGCATCGGCCATCGGCTTGATCTCGGCCGCGACCGGCGCCGCGTCGCGCTTCTTGCCACCCACCAGCTTGGAGCACTCGTCGATCATGGCGCGGAGCGCGAGCTTGGCATCGCCCAGCAGGCCGTACTGGCAGCGCACGTCCTTGTTCAGGTGGTTGGGATCGAGCGTGGTGTGGATCACCGTCTTTCCCTTGGGCATCGAGATGCCGAAGTTGGTCTCGGTGAACGAGCAACCGATGCCGAACAGCACGTCGCAATGATCGAGGAAGTGGCGCACCGCCTTGGGATAAGCGCGGCCGCCGGAGCCCAGCGCCAGCGGGTGCGTCTCGTCGAACGAGCTCTTGCCCTGCAACGAGGTGCAGACGGGAATGGCCAGCAGCTCGGCCAGTTCCTTCAGCTCGGCATAGGCTTCCGCCCAATGCACGCCATGGCCGGCGTAGATCACCGGCCGCTTGGCCGCGACCAGCACCTTGGCCGCTTCCTTCACCGCCGCCGGATCGGGGCCGTACTTGGTGGCGATCACCGGCTCGTAGGTCAGCGGATCGGGCGCGTCCTCGCCGTTGGCCTCCTGGGGGAATTCGATGATCACCGGCGAGCCGCGGCCGTTGCGCAGCAGGCTGAAGGCCCGGCGCATGATGTTCTCGATTTCCTTGCCCGAGGTGATCGGCTCCGCGTGCTTGGCGACATGCGCCATGGTGAGCGTCGAATTGAAATTGGGCGGCACGTGCGCGATGCGGCGCGGATAGCCCGCCGGAATGACCAGCAGCGGCACCGATTCGCCGAACGCCTGGGCCACGCCGCCATAGGCGTTCTCCGAGCCCGGGCCGCTCTGCATGCAGAACACACCCATCTTGCGGCCCTTGGTAAGGCGCGACATGGCATCGGCCATGTGCAGGCCGATGCGCTCCTGGCGCACGATGATCGGACGGATGTCGAGCGCGGCGCAGTGCTCGATCAGATGGTTGACGGGGTAGGCGAAAAGATATTCGACGCCTTCACGCTTCAGGATTTCGGCGATCGCCGGCCCGGTCTTCATGGTCGTTTCCCCTTCTTCTTCATCGTTTCCTCCCCCGCAGGGGGAGGTGGGCCGCAGGGTCGGAGGGGGACTCGGTCTTTCAACACGAAAATCACTACCGCGATGACGACCCAGTCCCCCTCCGCCCTTCGGGCACCTCCCCCTGCGGGCAGGCAATATCGCTACTTGTTCAATTCCTTCATCGCGCTGTCGAGCCCGCCCAAGGTGAGCGGGAACATGCGGTTCGACGACAGCTGCTGTAGCAGTTGGATCGACGGCGTGTAGCTCCAGTGCCGTTCCGGCACCGGGTTCAGCCACACCATGCTGCGATAGGTATCAGAGACGCGCTGGATCCAGGTCTGGCCGGACTCCTCGTTCCAGTGCTCCACCGAGCCGCCCGGATAAGCGATCTCGTAGGGGCTCATCGAGGCGTCGCCGACGAACAGGATCTTGTAGTCGGGCGGATAGGTGTGGAGCATCTGCGCCGTCGAGAAGGTGTCGACGTGGCGGCGGCGGTTGTCCTTCCACAGCTTCTCGTAGAGGCAGTTGTGGAAATAGAAGAACTCGAGCTGCTTGAACTCCGAGCGCGCCGCCGAGAACAGCTCCTCGCAAACGCGGATATGCGCATCCATCGAGCCGCCGATGTCGAACAGGACCAGCAGCTTCACCTTGTTGCGCCGCTCCGGCACCATCTTGATGTCGAGGTAGCCCGCGTTGCGCGCCGTCGAGCGGATCGTGTCGGGCATGTCGAGCTCGACCTCGGCGCCCTCCCGCGCAAACTTGCGCAGGCGGCGCAGCGCGATCTTGATGTTGCGCGTGCCGATCTCGACGGTGTCGTCGAGGTTCTTGTACTCGCGCTTGTCCCACACCTTCACGGCGCGGCCTTCGCGATTCTTGTCCTGGCCGATGCGCACGCCTTCGGGATTGAAACCAAAGGCGCCAAACGGCGAGGTGCCGGCGGTGCCGATCCACTTGCTGCCGCCCTGGTGGCGCTTCTGCTGCTCCTCGAGACGCTTCTTCAGCGTCTCCATCAGCTTCTCCCAGCCGCCCATCGACTCGATCTGCTTCTTCTCTTCTTCGGTGAGAAGCTTCTCGGCCAGCTTGCGCAGCCACTCTTCGGGAATCTCCGCCTGCGTGCCCTCGCCGACCGGCGCCTCGAGGCCCTTGAAGACGTTGCCGAAGACCTTGTCGAACTTGTCGAGGTTGCGCTCGTCCTTCACCAGGATGGCGCGCGACAGGTAATAGAAATCGTCGACGCTGAAGTCGGACACGCCTTTGTCCATGCCTTCCATCAGCGCCAGGTACTCCTTGATGGAGACCGGCACCTTGGCCTGACGCAGTTCGAGGAAGAAGTTCACGAACATCGTGCTGCTCCCTTAGGTGGTGCGCTGCTCCCGGCGCGCCATGAAGGCCAGACGCTCGAACAGATGGACGTCCTGCTCGTTCTTGAGCAGGGCGCCATGCAGCGGCGGAATGAGCTGCTTGCTGTCCTTGGAGCGCAGCGACTCAGGCGACATGTCCTCGACCATCAGGAGCTTCAGCCAGTCGAGCAGTTCGGAGGTCGACGGCTTCTTCTTGAGGCCCGGCACTTCGCGGATGTCGTAGAAAACGTTCAGCGCCTCGCGCAGCAGGTTCTTCTGCAGGTCGGGGAAATGGACGTCCACGATCTCGGTCATCGTCTCGCGATCGGGGAAGCGGATGTAGTGGAAGAAGCAGCGGCGCAGGAAGGCGTCCGGCAGTTCCTTCTCGTTGTTCGAAGTGATCATCACGATCGGGCGCTGCTCGGCCTTGATCGTCTGCTGCGTCTCGTAGACGTAGAACTGCATGCGATCGAGTTCGAGCAGCAGGTCGTTCGGGAATTCGATGTCGGCCTTGTCGATTTCGTCGATCAGCAGGATCGGGCGGTTGGGGGCCGTGAAGGCTTCCCACATCTTGCCCTTCTTGATGTAGTTGCCGATATCCTTCACGCGCTCGTCGCCGAGCTGCGAATCGCGCAGGCGCGAGACGGCGTCGTACTCGTAGAGGCCTTGCTGCGCCTTTGTGGTCGACTTGATGTGCCACTCGATGATCGGCGCCTTCAGCGCTTTGGCGACCTCATGCGCCAGCACGGTCTTGCCGGTGCCGGGCTCGCCCTTGATCAGCAGCGGCCGCTCGAGGGCGATCGCCGCATTCACGGCGACGCGCAGGTCGTCGCTGGCGACGTAGGAATCGGTACCGTTAAATTTCATGATGCAAAATCCAGGTTCACAAGGTGGCGTTCACCCTAGAGGTCAGCCGCCTGCCCTGACAATGAAATAGACAATTGCCGCGGAAGCGATCAGCAGCGAAATCGCGAGCCTGCTGGAGCCGAAAGCCAGCCGCGGTGCGGGTTTGCCCGGCGGCACGCAGTCCTCGACCGGCTTCTTGCCCGTGATCATCGCACCCACGAGATTGTGCCGCTTCCACACCAGGTAGACGAGCACGGCCACGACGTGAGCGGCCGCCAGGATCAGGAGCACGTTGATCCAGTAGTGATGGAAGGCCGTCGCCTTCTCGATCACGGCGTCGCCCGCCTTGGCGGCGAGCGGACCCGCCACCATGCCGGTATCCGTGTCGGCTGAGAACAGCCCGGTGCCGACTTGCGCCAACACGGCCAGGATCAACACGACGACCATCGCGCCGCCCGCCGCGTTGTGGCCGGCGTCGTAGGGCCCGTGCTTGCCGAGCAGTTCGCGCAGATGGCCGACGGCGGCCATCGGTCCCTTCACGAAGTTGGAGAAACGCGCGGTGGTGCTGCCGACGAAGCCCCAGGCGATGCGGAAAAGCAGCAGCGCCAGAATTCCGTAACCCGACCAGAAGTGGAACTTCATCCAGTCGCCGCCCCAGCGGCCGGTGAAATAGGACACGCACATGAGGATCACGAGCGTCCAGTGGAACAACCGGACCGGTGCATCCCAGACCCTGATTTTATCGCCGCTTTTGCCAGTCATGACGCCTCCGAGTTCACGCGATATCACTGACTACTACACGCAGTCGTGACAGAAAATTCCCTGCAGCGCTGTTCGCTTTGACGTGAACCTCTGCAACAAATAGGCCCTGAGATAAACAATCGGGGGTTCTTTCATGCTGAAGAAGACAGTGGTCATGGCCGTGATCGGCGCTCTGACGGCCGGCGCGCTGGTGAGCGGCGTCACGGTGGCGTTCGCGCAGGCGGATGTGATCAAGGCGCGTCAGGAAAACCGCAAGGCGACGGGCCCCGAGATGCGCGCCATCAAGGCCGTGATCGACGCCAAGGGCGACCTCAAGGAAATCGTTCCGCACGCCGCCAAGCTCAAGGAACTCGAGATCGCGTTCGACAAGATGTTCCCGGCCGGTTCCGACAAGGGCGAGACCAAGGCCCTGCCGACCGTGTGGAGCGACATGCCGGGCTTCCAGAAGGCCAGCGCGAATGCCGCTGCCGCGTACGACAAGCTCGCAATGGCCGCCGGATCGGGCGACCAGGCCGCAACGGCCGCAGCGTTCGGCGATGTCGGCAAGGCCTGCGGCGGCTGCCACACCACGTATCGCGCCAAGGCCAACTAGAGCCTTTCGGTTTTACGAGAAAAGGCGGCGGGGAAACCCGCCGCCTTTTTCTTTGTCTGCTGCACAAAAGAGAAAGGCCGGTCGTCTGGGGAACGACCGGCCTCCTGTAGTCCCGTGGCTGGGTGGAAAGGTAAGCGACGAAGCCTGGGTTCTTGGGGAAGGAGCTTCGTCGTTGGTGGCTTTTTAGGCCACCGCCACGGGCTGTGCGGGAACTGTGAGCGCCTGAAGCACGATGGCTTCGGCAGTAAAACGCCAGGTACGCGACGCGTGGATCGGCGACAGCCGGAGCTGCTCGCGCATGTTCATCCAGCTGTCGAGGCCGAACGCGAGATCGAGCGAGTCGAGGACGAGGTTGCGCGACGCGGGATCGAGATTGCCGAGCTCGGTGGCGAACCACGCCGCCAGGCGCTCGCGCAGCAGCTTGCGCAGCTGGGCGACGCCCAGGCCCACGGCCGGCGCCACGGAGCGGACGCGTTCGGCGAAGTGCCACACCGGCAGCCACTGCTCGAACAGTTCGGAGCGGTCGGACACCAGCAGATCGATACGATTGGAGAGCGAGGCCCCCACGTCGACGGGTTGATTGCCATCGAACGCGCGGCTAACCGCAAGGTCGAACGCGGCGGCGTAGAGGTCGGCGAGATTGGTGAAGTGCTGGAAGAGTGCCCGACTCGACACACCGGCGATGGTCGCGATCGCGGCGGAGGTCGGCTCAACATCGCCAGCTTGAATGAGATCCAAGGTCGCCTGGATCAAACCTTGACGGGTTCGCAGACCGCGAACGACGCGGCCGTCTTGCGAGCGCGATACGTCAACCGGGAATCCGACAATTTTCATATTAAAACCAATAGAATAAGAATTTCTTTAATGAGATGACATTAACACGGTTGATTTTCAGCGTCACTTGCAAAAATGCATATCTTGAGGATTTGGATAGCTGATTTTGCTACGTTTTTTTTTCAAGATAAGCACTTTTGGGGTATCTGAAGCTGCAGTCAAGCAGCAACTATCAACAATCCAAAACAGAACCAGTCGCCGATAATGCTGATTTTCCGGATCTTCTGAGGTTTTGTCCCGTCGAAACGGGAGCCCAGACATACGAAAGGCCGGTCGCTTGGGGAACGACCGGCCTTCCTTAGGTACCCGCCTGGGTGTGGGATTATCGAAGCCTTGGGGTGTGTGGGAAGGGGGCTTCGATGAACGGCTTGGGGAGCCGTTGGCGGGTATTGGGAAACTTGTGTGGTGCGGCGCGCTCACTGTCGGCGCTGCCATCTCTGTCGGTAAAAGCCTTTCAGATATGAATTAAATCTACGAACTCGATCTCTAATGATGTGAACTTATCAAAGGTTCGCGGCGAGTGTTAGTTGCAAAAATGCATATCTGGTTTTGAACAACCTGCGTGATTCCTAGGGTTTAGAGGACTTCTCTGACATCAGATAGTCAAAAAAGGGTATGCAGGAGTCGCGCAATATTCTCTTTTTTTGGAATTTAATCGTTTCAAAACAGTCCCTTAGCAGAAAACACACCCACTCATCGACCGCTTGGACAGTGCAAATTGATTTCCGATCCTGGGATTGGAGTGGCGCCTGCGGCCGCGACGTCGTGTTTTGGGCCAAATTCCATGCTAGACGGTCGCGCGCTTTGCTTTTGACGCTTTTTCCTGTCGGGAGTTCGTTCGTTGCCCTTCCTCCGTTCCTTCCGCACTGCCCTCGCCGCCTCTCCCGTTCTCCTGGCCCTGGTGGCGGCACAACCGGCATTCGCGACCATTGAGGGTGGCATCAAGGCCATTCAGGCCAACGACATGACCGGCGCCGAGAAAGAGTTGCAGCCGCTCGCCAAGGAACGCGACCCGCGCGCGCAATTCCTTCTCGGTCTTTACGTCTACGGTAATCCGAACTCGAAGATGTTCGACCTCGACAAGGGCGCGCCGCTGCTGCTCGACTGTTCCGAGCGCGGCTATGTCCCGGCCATGCTTCCCCTCGCCGGCGCCTATGCCGACGGCAAGGGCGTGCCGAAGAGTTTCTACAACGCCTTCAAGTGGCTGTTGATCGCCGATCGCTGGAACGCGCCAAATGTCGGCACGCTGATCGAGCAGACAGCCAAGGAATTGAAGCCCGAGGAAATCGAGAAGGCCAAGACCGAAGCCCTGGCCTTCACCTTCAAGACGAAATGATCGTCGCGCGCGCCACGCTCGCCGTAGCGTGGTTGACGGGCGCGTTGCTCGCGGTCAGCACGACTGCTTTCGCACAATCCGACGACCGCCTCTCGCCGCCGCTGCGCGAGGCCATCACCGCCTATCGCGCCGGCGATCTCGCTTCCGCCGAGAAGACGTTACGCACCTATGCATCGGGCGACGCCGATGCCGAGGCGTGGCTCGGCGTCGTGCTGCTCGACCGCGGCCAGAATCGCGAGGCACTGAAGGCGCTTCAACATGCCGCCGATGCCGGATCGAGCGAAGCCAATCATCGACTGGGGCTGGTCTTCGCCGAAGGCCTGGCCGGCACGGCGCGCAACGACAAACGCGCGGCGGAGTGTTTCGAGAAGGCCGCCAATGCAGGCCATCGTCGCGCACAGATAAATCTCGGCATCCTCTACCTGCGCGGCCAGGGCGTGCCGCGCGATCTCGTGCAGGCAAGGGCCTGGCTCGAGAAGGCGGCCGCCACCGACGATCCCACCGCGCTCTACACGCTCGGCCGCGCGATGGAAGAACATGATGGACCGCTCGGCGCCGATTCCGTGCGTGCCGCGGATCTTTATCGCCGCGCTGCGCAGAAAGGCCACGCGCTGGCGTCGCTGCGTTATGGCCTGGCCCTCGTCGACGGTCTCGGCGTCAAGCGCGATCCTAACGGCGCGCAGACCTGGCTGCTGCAGGCCAACGACAGCGGCGTGCCGGAGGCGGCCCTGGCACTGGGCGACCTGTCGGCCCGTACGCCAGCCTCGCGCGACAAAGACGCCAACACCAAGATCGTGGAACGGGCCGTGAGCTGGTACCAGGTGGCGGCCAATGCAGGCGTCCCGTCGGCGCAATTCAAGCTCGCCAACGCCTACTTCGCCGGCGCCGGCATCGCCCGCGATCCTGCCCAAGCCCTCGCCTGGTACGGCCGGGCGGCCCGTCAGGGCTTGCCCGAAGCCCAGCACGCCTTCGGTGTCATGCTGATGGGCGGCGTCGCCGGCTCGCCGGACACCGTCGAGGGATACAAGTGGCTGACCCTGGCCGAAGCCGGCGGCTATCCCGATTCCCATGCCGTACGCGAGAAGGCCAAGGAGAAGATGGCCCAGAAGGATCGCGACAAAGCAGAAGCGCTGGCCAAAGCCTTCAAGCCCCTGCTCGAGCGTCCCGTCGACGATTCGGTGCCGCAACTGGCGCCCCCACCGGCGGCTGCCCCCAAGCCCTGAGCGACGCCCCGACGGATGGAACCGCGCCCCCTCCTTCAGCCCCGACAGGCGCGTCCCGACATCACCCTCGCCGTCTGCCGCGGCGCGTGCCGCCTGATGCGCCAGGCCGGCCACTCCGTGCTGCGGGAAGTGCCCCTGCCCGATGGCCGGCGCGCCGACATCTTCGCGGTAGCGCGCGACGGCGGCCTCACGATCGTCGAAACGAAATCCTCGATCGAGGATTGGAGGGTCGACGACAAGTGGCCCGACTATCTCAACTGGTGCGACCTCCTCTATGTCGCCGTGCCGGTCGATTTTCCGCAGGAGCTGATCACCGAGGAGATCGGCCTGATCGTGGCCGATGCCTATGGCGGTGAAATCCTGCGCCACCCGCCGCGCCGTCCGGTGGCCGCGGCGCGACGCAAGTCGCTGCTGATCGATTGTGCGCGTCTTGCCTCCGAGCGGCTGGCGCGGCTGGAAGATCCGGACTTCGTCGAGGTCCTCTAGAGCCGATTCCCTTCAGACGTGATCGTCTGACACCGGGGGCTCTCAAAAAATGACGCGGTGTGCACCGAAATCCTGGGACACTTCGGATGTCGATGCCATAAGGTTTTCGGCCAATTTGTACCGGATTCCGCCACCCCCTGTGCGCAACAACATTACACGGCAGGGCGCTGATGCTGGGGCGCGTCGAAGCGCAGACATGAGTCTGCAGACACGGAAAATGCTCTAACGCTGATCGTCGGCGCGCGTGGCCTCGGCCATGCGGATGCGGGCGTAGGCCATGATCTCGGTCGGCGGGCCCACGCGTTCGATGCGGCCGTCCATCACCAGTGCGACACGGTCGGCGATCGCCAGCGGCGCCAGCCGGTGCGTGATCATGATCAGCGTGCGGCCGCGCGTGTTGTTCTTGAGCTGCCGCAGGAGCTGTTCCTCCGTCGCGGGATCGAGCGCGCTGGTCGCCTCGTCGAGGATCAGGATGCGCGGGTTGCGGATCAGCGCGCGGGCGATCGACAGCAACTGGCGCTGCCCCGTCGACAGGCCTCGACCGCGTTCGCCGACGATCGTGTTGTAGCCGTGCGACAGCCGCTGGATGAAGCCATGCGCACCCACGAACTTCGCCACCGCCACGACCCGATTGGGATCCTTGTCGGCGACGCCCATGGCGATGTTGTCGCGAACGGAGCCGGTGAAGAGTTGGACGTCCTGCGGCACGCTGCCGATCTGGGCGCGGAGCTGCGCCGGCGGCATGTGCGCCACGTCGTTGCCGTCCACCAACACGCGGCCCAGCGACGGCCGGAACAGGCCCTGGATCAGGTTGGCGATGGTGGTCTTGCCCGATCCCGAAGGGCCGACGATGCCCAGGATCTCGCCGGGCCCGATCCTCGAGGTCGGCCGCGTGCAGGATCGCGGGCGCGCCGTCTTCGGGGCGATACGACACGCTTTCGAAGCGAATGCCGCCGGTGATCGGCGGCAACGGCGCCAACACACCGGGCGGGCTTTCGACCGGCTCGTGCATCAGTTCGTCGATGCGCTGGAAGGCGGTGCGCACCGCCTGGAGCTGATGCCACGCCGCCACGAGCTGCCGCATCGGCTGTAGCGCGCGCATCGCCAGCATGTTGGCCGCGACCAGCGCGCCGACGGTGAGCCGGCCCGCTTCGATTTCGTAGGTACCGACCACGATCAGCACCAGCGACGCCACGAGTTGCAGGATGCCCGAGGCGCTGACGGCAATGTTGGCGAGATGATTGACCCGGAAATTGGCGGCCGCGGCTTGTTCGACCCGCGCCTGCCACCGCCGTTCGACCTCGGCCTCGAGGCCCAGCGCCTTGATCGTCTGGGCGTTGGCCACGGTCTCGGTGAGGGTGGAGGCCTTGGCAGCGAGCGCCTGGAAATTCTCGTCGGCGAGGCGCCGCTGCGCACGATGGGTGGCGAGCGACACGCCGATCAGCACCGGGATGGCTGCCGCAGTGATCAGCCCCAGGGTGGCGCTTACGGCGCACGCCGCCGCCAGGAACAGCGCCACGAAGGCGAGATCGATCGCCAGCGCCGGCATCTGGCCGGTGAAGAAGCCGCGTAGCACGTCGAGCTGGCGCAGGCGCTCGGCAATGACACCCGATGGCGTGCGCTCGAAATGACGATAGGGAAGCTGCAGGAGATGGTGCACGACCTCGCCGCTCATCAACACATCGAGCCGCGCGCCGGTCTTGGCCGACAACCAGCCGCGCCCGACACGCAGACTGAAGTCGAGTGCATAGGCCGCCAGCATCGCCGCACTGAGCGACGTCATCAGCGTGGTGACGGCATCGGCGCTGCCGTGTCCGATCACGCGGTTCAGCACCAGCATCATGAAGAGCGGCGTGGCGAGTCCCAGCAGGTTGATCAGGAACGATGCGCCCGCGAGCTTCAGGATCACCGGCCGCACCTTGGCGGCCAGCGGCGCGCGCCAGTCGACTGGCTGCGTCGTCTCGATCGGGAGGCGCAGCACCAGGGCGCGCGCGCCCAAAGCCTTCACGCTTTCGACGGTGGCCTGCCAGACCCTTCCCTCGACCACGTCGAGCACGGTCCACTGCGTGTCCCGTCCCGAGACCACGACATGGGTCCTGCCCGAGGAAGCGATCACGGCAAAGGGCGTCGGCAGTTCGTCGAGCAACGCGGCATCGAGATCGAGCGCACTTGCCTCGAGGCCAAGCCGCGTGCCGACGGCGAGAAAGGCCGCCTCGTCGAGTCTCTCCTCAGGCAGCACGGCCACGCGGCGCACGTCGGCTTCACCGACCGGCCGGCCGATTTGCTGGGCGATGTAGAGCAGCGCCCGCATCAACGAATCGACCGGACGCGCTGAAGGCATCAGGCGTTCGTCGGCGATATCGGTATTTTCGAGGGGAGCCATCCGCTGCCTGCTCCAGCGGCGCGGGTGCCGCCGGAGCAGGATAACGGAAATTACCGTAAATTCAATCGCTTACGGCAGAGTCTTGAGTCTTTATCGGGCGCCGAACGCGCGCTTCAGCTCGGTCACGAGGTCGAGCCGCTCCCAGGAGAAGCTGCCATCCTTCTCGGGCTTGCGGCCGAAGTGACCGTACGCCGCCGTCTTTTGATAGATCGGCTTGTTGAGCTGCAGGCCGCGGCGGATGTTGGTCGGGCGCAGCGGGAACACATCTGCCAGCACCTTCTCGAGCTTGCGCTCGTCGACCTTGCCGGTGCCCTGGGTGTCGACATAGAGCGACATCGGATCGGCAACGCCGATTGCGTAGGCCACCTGGATCAGGCAGCGGTCGGCAAGACCGGCGGCCACCACGTTCTTGGCGAGATATCGCGCGGCGTAGGCGGCCGAGCGGTCGACCTTGGTCGGATCCTTGCCGGAGAAGGCGCCGCCGCCGTGGGGAGCGTAGCCGCCGTAAGTGTCGACGATGATCTTGCGGCCGGTGAGGCCGCAGTCGCCATCGGGACCGCCGACGACGAAGTTGCCGGTCGGATTGCAGAAGAAGTCGGCGGCCTTCTTGGGCATCCAGCCCTTGGGCAGCGACTTCTCGACATGGCCCGTGATCATCTCGCGGATCATGTTCGAGTTGTACTTCTTGCCCTTGGCGTTGGTCTCACGATGCTGCGTCGAGACGACGACCTTGGTGGCGCCAACGGCCTTGCCGTTGACGTAGCGCACCGTCACCTGGCTCTTGGCGTCGGGCTGCAGGTCGCCGAGCTCGCCCGAACGGCGGGCCTTGCTCAGCACTTCGAGGATCTTGTGCGAGAAGAAGATCGGGGCCGGCATGAACGAGCCCTTCTCGTATTCTTCCGAGTCACGGCAGGCAAAGCCGAACATCAGGCCCTGATCGCCCGCGCCTTCCTGCTCGCCGAGATTGCCGCCCTTCTTCTTGGCATCGACGCCCATCGCGATGTCGGGCGACTGGCCGTGCAGCAGCACCTCGACGTCGGCGCCGTGATAGGAGAAGCCGTCCTGGTCGTAGCCGATGTCGCGCACCACATCGCGGGCGATTTCGGTCAGGGCCTCGCGGTTGACGACCGCATGCTTGCCGAACTTCTTCATGAAGGGCGCCGAGGCGCGGCCTTCGCCGGCGATCACGATCTTGTTGGTGGTGACCAGGGTCTCGCAGCCCAGGCGCGTATTGGCGTGGCTGTCGTCGGCAATACCAAGCTTCACGTCGTTGGCAATGAACGCATCCAGGATCGCGTCCGAGATCTGGTCGCTGACCTTGTCCGGATGGCCTTCGGAAACCGATTCACTCGTAAAAAGATAGTCTTTGAGCGCCACTGCACCCTCCACCGATGTCACTGGACTCCGGGCAGGGCGGCAGGGCCGCCTACGTCCGGCTTAGCCTTTGTTTACGCGGTGGCAAGTCGTCCAAATCCGTCCGCGACGGCGCCGGATAACGACGCCGCGCCGCTAAAAACTCTAATTGGCGGTGGAAATCAAGAGGGGGCCTCAAGGCCCCCTACCCGCTTCAGCGCCCCTTGCGGCCGCCGAGGACCTCGGCGTGGCTGGCCGCGCCCACGGCCTTGACCATCTCGAAGATGCGCTTGCGCACCCGGGGCTCGCGAATTTTGTAATAGGCGCGCACCAGTTCGAGCGTCTCGCGCTTGATCAGCGGATCCTTCTCCTGCTCGAACGGCG
>CAIKZO010000112.1 GCA_903832005.1 Enhydrobacter aerosaccus
AGCCCACCCGAGGAATAAACGAGGACGCAGGAAGGCCCCCCGCGGGGGGCCTTCCTGCCATCAGCCGTGACGCACTTTTACTCCGGCCAGCCGATGCATTTTTACTCCGGCGTTGACACTTGGGGTCAGTAAACGCGAACAGAACTGCGCCCCCCATCAAAGTGTTGGTCACACACTGCAGAGTTACGGCGTCCCTCCATGCAATCTCGTCCGCCGTTGTCGGTCCCTCGTAGGCCGAGATGCAGACGACCACTGGGGCCCGGCGACCTAGGGCCGCCTTATAGGCTGCGCTATCAAGTGCCTCTCGCGTCATTCGATCAGGTACGAGTTTCAGCACGCGCCGCCACTGAGCGACGGCTTTCGCGGGGTCTTTGTGAACGTGGATGTGCACGAGTCGCCTCAACTGGTTGAGGCCGCCGTGGCGCGCAAGGCGTCGATGCGCTATACTTTCGTTAACCTTCCACAAGGTACCGTTAGATAGCGACCGGCCGCTCCCGCATGGGGCGGCCGGATTTCTATTTGATGGTGGAAGAGACCCCCGGCGTACCGAGACGCTTAATCTCGCTGGTAGGTATCCGCACTGCTCGCCCAAAGCGCCGCACGCGCAACTCTCCAGCCACAATCAAATTGTGCAAAGTCATCCGCGAGAGCTTGAGTTTGCGCCCTGCCTCATCGAGCGTTGCTAGTACAGCATCGTCGTCGGCGGTGGCGTCGCCTTTACCCCCCGCCTCCCCAAGATGACGTGAGCGGGATTTACGAGCGCGCTTGCGCCCGCGCTTTTCGAGATTGCCATGGACAGCGGCAGTGGCTGGTTTGCGTTCAAGCATGTCGACCTCTTGGAAAAGAAAAAGGGCGACATCCATATGCACGCACAACCTGCAGCGTCCATCTATCCGGGGGCCGCGTTTGCTCATAAGAAAGCGGCCCATTCCACGCCCGCTTGAGTTTTATCGCTTGTTTCGGTAACGCCACCACGAGCGTATCTGGTCCGCCTTCACTAAACCGCCTAGCTCCGCGGCGACGCTATAGGATGCTGGCCGCACTTTTACCGAGTATGTCGAGGGCTTAGGATCACCGTCCTCGTGCAGAGGCGGCGGATTGATCAGCGTTTCCATTCGTTTGATAGCCCATTTCTTTATTAGCTCTGGATCTCCTCTCAGCGCATCTAGCAGCGCCTGCGGATTACGCGGTGGGTCGAGGTACGGGAGCCCTTCGGGCGAGCGCTTTAAAGCCTCAGCGAACGGGATCCACTTACGCTTGCCTTCCGCGTTTAGCGCCCGCCTCGCGCCTCGCAGTATTGCTGCACGCAGGGCGGTATTCGGGTCACGTCCAAGCATAATTGCGTGATTTTTGTGATGATCCAGCTTGGGCTTGTATTGGTCCAGCACTACGGAGAGCACTTTGCAAACGAGATCATGGGCGTCGCTCTCAGCCTCGACGTGCTCTTTTGGTTTAAGACGCTTCGGCTTTGCCATGACGGCTCCGTGATCCTCAGCGTGGCTCGCGCAGCTTCCCAGTTTTGGCCTTCGGCGTCGCGCTGCAGGCGAAATCTCCCCAAGCCTGCATCAGTTCGCGTCGCTGCTCGAGGAGGTCGGACCTTGCATACGCCCGTTCGACGGCGCTGCCTACGACGTGAGCGAGAGCGGCCTCGGCGACTTCGCGGGGCGCGCGCGCCAGCTCGGCGGCCCAAACTCTAAACGATGATCGCAGACCGTGAACGGTCGCATCACCGGGGGCTGCGCGCCGCAGGGTGTTCAACAAGGTGGTGAGGGACAGCGGCCGGTCTTTTGCAAAACCCGGAAAGACACGCTCGTCCTGGCGCAACTTCGCAACTTCCTTCAAAACCTCAAGCGCTTGCTTTGACAAGGGGACGCGATGTTCGCGCTCAGCCTTCATGCGCACCGATGGCTTTGTCCAGATCTCGTGTTTCAAGTCGATCTGCCCCCACGTGGCGCCAACGGCGCGTTTGTCGCCAACGGCCTCAGATGCACGACAGGCTGTTAGTATAATGAAGCGGACCGCCAAAGCCGCGACCCCCGACGTCTTCTTCAGCTTGTGCATGGCGCTAGGGACAGCCTCGACTGGTAAGGACTCGTGATGCCTCACCTTGCGGACTTTGCCCGCCATCGGGAGCAGATGGTCAAGGCCGCCTTTCCATCGAGCCGGGTTTTCGCCTTCGCACAACCCCCGTGCCTTAGCGTAGTCAAGGATCGCCTCAATCCGCCCACGAACGCGACGCGCGGTCTCCGTTTTGGTCGACCAGATTGGCTTCAAAACGGCGAGCACGTCGTTAACAGTTATCTCGCGGGCTTGCCGCGTACCAATCTCAGCCGAGGCGTAAGTCTGAAGGCTCGCCTTCCACTGCGCCGCAGACTTGGGATTGCGCCAGCCGGGCTTGTGGGCCTCGATGTACTCGTCACGCAGGGCGTCGAACGTAGCTGCCGCTGGGGATGGCCGCCTGCGTTCGCCCAGCGGGTCCCTGCCAGCGTGCAACGTCCGGCGGTGCTCAAGGACGGCATCACGTGCCGCGGCAAGGCCAACCACGGGATAAGCGCCGAGGCCCAGCTCGTGGGCCTTGCTAAATCGTTGATATCTAAAGAGCCAAGACCGACTGCCAGCGCTCGTTACTTGTAGATAGAGGCCGCCGCCACATGCATGGCGGCCGGGGGCGCGCAGACGCTCAACTTGCGCTGCAGTGAGCTTCTTGGCCACGCACTCCTCCACAACCCACAGGCTTACCCATAGTCGTGATGATACAGCGGCTTACAGTGGAGGACAACAGAAGCACAAAACACACCTGTTATTGCAACGGTTGACATGGGTTGACAGCCGTTTGCATGGTAGTGGCGGATGGGGTGGGATTCGAACCCACGGTGGGCGTGAACCCACGCCGGTTTTCAAGACCGGTGCCTTAAACCGCTCGGCCACCCATCCAACCTGCTGCTCGCGCAGGTTCTTACAGCATTGCCCGGCATAGCGTCGAGCCGTGTTGCGCCCGCGACACTGACTCCGTTTACATCGGAAGTCTCCGGGTGACAGGGTAGAGCATGCGTCACGTCCCCCTTGTACTTGTCGCGACGCTGGCTTGGGCGTTCGCGAGCGCCAGTCGCGCACAGGACATCTCCTTTACCAACAGCGGCTTGCCGGCCGTCTCCGGCCTGAACGGCAAGTTCTCGCTCGAGAGCGGCGTCGAAGGCACGCCGGGCGGGAGCAACGCCCTGAGCATCGCCAGCGGGTCGATCACCATGCCGCTCGGTCACGCCTTCGGCCTGCAGGTCGACGGCAACGGCGTGACGTCCGACGGCCTCTTCGGCGGCGGCAGCACGGCGCATCTGTTCTGGCGCGATCCGGCAATCGGGCTCCTCGGCCCTTACGCAACGATCGAGGGCGGCGCGGACGGGCATGTCGGATGGTATGGCGCGGAGGGCGAGCTCTATGCCGGGCTGGTCACTCTCGGCGCCAACGCAGGCTACCTGGACACCGCGGCCCTCACGGCAGCCGGCGCGCAGAGCGGCGGCTTCTACACGGGCCACCTCACGGGCTATCCCGTGCCCGACCTCGCCTTGACGGCTGGACTCAGGTCGATCGTCGGCCATGTCGCGGCCACAGGCGGGGTCGAGTTCCAGCCCACGTTCGGCCAGCAGCACAACATCTCGCTTTTCGTCGATGCCGAAGCGGGCGCTCAATCTTCCTACACGGTCCTCGCAGGACTGCGGATTTACTTTGGCTCCGACAAGACGCTGATCCGACGCCATCGCGAGGACGATCCGGCGGCCAATCCGGACTGGGGCTTCACGTTCGAACAGATGATGCAGGGCTTGGACCACTCGAACGGCAATGGCTGGTGGGACTAACAGCTTCTTGTAGTATCGCCTGCCACAGCGTCGGCTGAGGAGGCAAGGGATGCGCGTGCTGGCTTTGGGGTCATGTCGGGTGCACGACCCGCTGATCTCCGCGCAACAACAAGGCGAGATCGAATGCCTCAACGGCCAATTCAGGCCGCGACCGCCGCTTTATCTCCACGACGTCCGCGAGGCCGTCCAGTTCGTACGTCTGGTGCGCGGCGAGATTGCGATGCCGAAACGAATGCGGTGCTTTGCTTTCGACGGCGGCTTGCGCCTGCGCCGGAGCATGAAGGCACCGCTCGATCAGGCTGAGAGCTTGGTGATCGAGATCTGCACCGACAAGCACTACGAAGCCCGCGGCTGGACGCTCAATGTGAACGAAATCCACGCCCGCCTCGTTGTGGGCGGGGGCGCCGTCGCGGAAGAATGGTGGAAGGCGGTCGATCGGCAGCAGCGGCCATCAGAGGCGCTGATTCGCAGTGTCGAAGAGGCGTTGCGTCGGCGTTGGCAGAGGTTATGGCGGGTCGACGATGGCGAACGGCTGGTGCTGCGTGAACTCACCCTGCGTTACCTGTCCGCCGCAGAGATCGCCGACGGGCTGGCTCGGCTTCAAACGCTCATCGCGCGACCCATCCTGGTCGTGCCGCATGTTGCCGTCCGCTTGCCCGACGGAAGCCTGCTCGCCGAGCGCCTCCGCCATGTCGAGAAGACCATCGAGGCTGCACGAAAGGTTGGATTGCCGGTGCTGGATCCCCGGACTTTCATCGAGCGTGACGGTCAGGCCAGTGTCCTCGACAACGCGGGGACGGACTTCCACCACTATGCAGCAGCATATTTGCCGATTGTCGGCCGGGACTTCGTCAAAGCGCTAAAGGCTAGATGATGCGGACGGTTCCAAGGGTGGCCCAACATCGTGTATGATGGGGCGGCAATGCCCCTTCACCGTCTCTGCGCCGCAGTTTTGTTGCTCGCCTGCCTGGGCGCCTGTGCGCATCGCGGGGCGAGCAGTGGCGGCGGCGGCGGAAGCAGCGTGGCCAGCCGAGGCGCCTACAAGGTCGGTGCGCCTTATGTGATCGACGGCGTCACCTATGTGCCCCAGGAAGAGTTCAACCACGTCGAGACCGGGGTCGCCTCCTGGTACGGGCCGGGCTTCCACGGCAAGTCGACGGCCAACGGCGAGCAGTACAATCAGGAAGACCACACCGCGGCCCATCGCACCCTGCAGATGCCGGCGATCGTGCGGGTGACCAATCTCGACAACGGACGGTCGACGGTGGTGCGGGTCAACGACCGCGGACCTTATGCCCGTAGCCGGATCATCGATCTGTCACGCGCGGCGGCCCAGGACCTCGACATCGTGCGCAATGGTACGGCGCATGTCCGGATCGACCAACTCTCGGCCGAGAGCGAGACGGTCAAGGAAGTGGCGATGGGCGGCGGCGGGGCGTCCGAACAGCAGGCCGCACTCGCGCAACTCGCCGCCGGCCAACGGACCGCGCCCGCAGCAGCCCCACCACCCATCCAGCAGGCTCCTGTCCAACAGACACCGTTCCAGCAGGCACCACCGCCGCCACCGCAAGAAGTCTTCGTCCGCGCCGAGCCACCGCCGACGCGTCCGGCACCTGTGGGTAAGAGCGGTCCGACGATTGCCTCGATTGCCTCGGGAACGTCTCAATCCGGCGGCAGCTTCTATGTCCAGACGGGCGCGTTCTCGACGATGAACAACGCGCAGCGTCAGCGCGACTTGATCAGCAGTTACGGCTCGACGGAGATTTTCCAGGCCTCGGCCGGTGGGCACGAGGTATACCGCGTGAGAGTAGGGCCCTATACGACCCCGGACGCCGCCGGCATCGTCGCCGATCGGTTGAAGCGGTCAGGGTATGGTGAGGCACGTGTTGTGGCGGATTGATCGAAACCGATTCCTCGCAGTTCTCCTGGCGCTGACCGCGGTCGCCGGACCGGCGATCGACGTCCATGCCCAACAGGCTGAGCAGCCCAAGCGCCAGCAGGCCAAGCCTCGGCCGCCGGCGGCCGCCAAGCCTGCGCCTACGCCCGCACAGCCCGGTCCCAAGCAGGCTGCCGCCGCGCAGGCCGCGAAGCTCGATGCCGCCGGCCCCTCGCAGATCGGCCCGCCGACGATCGCGCGCTTCGCCTGCCTGATCGACGCCCAGACCGGCACGGTGCTGCTGGCCAAGGACGCCGAGAAGCCGATGGCGCCGTCGTCGATGGCGAAGATGATGACGGTCTATCTGCTGTTCGAGGATCTCGCGTCGGGCAAGCTGAAGATGGACACGCGCTTTGCGGTCAGCGAGCGCGCCTATGCGATCACGCGCGGCACGCATTCGTCGACCATGTTCCTCGAGCGTACCGACAGTCCGTCCATCGGCGACCTGATCCAGGGCATCATCGTCGTGTCGGGCAACGATGCCAGCGTCGCCGTCGCCGAAGGCATGGCCGGCAGCGAAGAGACCTTTGCCGAGCGCATGAACAAGGAAGCGCGCGCGATCGGCCTCACCGGATCGGTGTTCAAGAATTCTTCCGGCTGGCCCGCCGAGGGACAGATGGTGACGGCGCGCGATCTCGCGGTGCTGGCGATGCGGACGATCCGCGATTTCCCGCAGTTCTATCACTACTACTCACAGCGCGATTTCGCCTTCAACGGCAAGACCCAGTCGAACCGCAATCTCGACCTCAAGAACGTGCCCGGTGTCGACGGTCTCAAGACCGGCCATACCGAGGAGGGCGGCTTCGGCCAGACGACGTCGGCGATCCGCGACGGCCGTAGATTGATTCTCGTGGTGAACGGCCTGGGTTCGATGGCGGACCGCGCGCAGGAGACCGCCCGGCTGATCGAATGGGGCTTCCGCGAATCGAGTAACGTCACGCTCCTGAAGGCAGGCGATGCTGTGGCGGAGGCGCCGGTATGGCTGGGGGCCCAGGACAAAGTGTCCCTGGTGATCCCACACGCGGTCATGGTCACGAACACCGTTGGCCAGACCAATCAGCCACGCATCGTCGCGCGCTTCGACGGTCCGATCCCCGCGCCGATCGTCAAAGGCGCCCAGATCGGCACCGCCGTGGTCACCATGCCGGATGGACGGGTGATCGAGTATCCGCTGCAGGCGGGGGCCGACGTCGCACGGGCCAGCATGATCAGCCGCATGTCGACCCTGGTCCGTCACTACCTCCTCGGCTGGGCATCGTGAACGGCGGAACGCCGGGTCGTTTCATCACTCTCGAGGGCGGCGAAGGGGCCGGCAAGTCCACGCAGATCGGGCTGCTCAAGACGTGGCTCGAAGGCCGCGGCAAGACCGTCGTCGCAACGCGCGAGCCGGGCGGTGCACCGGGCGCCGAGATGATCCGCAAGCTGCTGGTCGAGGGACCGGTCGAGAAATGGGACGGCCCAACCGAGGCTCTCCTGCATTTCGCGGCCCGCCGCGAGCATCTCCGATCGACCGTCTGGCCCGCGCTGAAGATCGGCAGTTGGGTGATCAGCGACCGCTTCGCCGATTCGACGCGCGCCTATCAGGGCTACGGCCATGGCCTCGACCTCGCGACCATCGAACGGCTTTACGAGGTCGCCGTGGGAGACTTCCGGCCCGACCTCACCCTGATCCTCGACCTGCCGATCGAGACGGGACTTGCGCGGGCAGCGGCCCGCCGCGGTACGGAGACCCGCTATGAAAACCTGCCCATCGCCTTCCACCAGCGAGTGAAGGCGGGCTTCCTTGAGATCGCCCGGAGCGAACCGCAGCGCTGCGCGGTGATCGACGCCGGCCACGATATCGATACTATTGCGGCCACGATCGCCCGCACCGTGGCCGATCGACTGGGAATCTGATCGCACCATGGCCCGCGGCAAGACCAGCACCGATCCCGCCGAGCTCGAAAAGCTCGAGTGGCCGCACGCCTGGGCGCCGCCGTGGCGCAACACGCGGCTGGTTGGCCACGACATCGCCGAACGGACGATGCTGGCCGCACAGCAACTTGGCCGGCTGCATCACGCCTGGCTGCTGACCGGCCCGCGCGGCATCGGCAAGGCCACCCTTGCCTGGCGCTTCGCCCGTTTCCTTCTCGCAGGGCAGGAGGGTGGCCTCTTCGCCACGTCGCCGGACAGTCTCGACGTCGATCTGCATGCGCCGGGCCGGTCGCTGGTCGACGCGCGCTCGCATCCCGACCTGTTTCACCTGCGCCGCACGCTCAATCCCGACACCGGCCGCATGCGCTCTGAAATCGCGGTCGACGACGTGCGCGGCCTCGGCGCGTTCATGCACATGACGCCGGCGATGGGGCAATATCGCGTCGCCATCATCGACTCGGCCGACGAGATGAACCGAAACAGCGCCAACGCCGTGCTGAAGGTGCTGGAGGAGCCGCCGCCCAACGCCGTGCTGCTGATCGTGGCGCACGCGCCCGGCCGCTTGCTGCCGACCATCCGCTCACGGTGCCGGCGATTGGCACTGCAGTCTCTGCCAAACGACACCGTCATGCAGTTGATGGGCGACTATGCTCCGGAGCTTGGGGCGGACGAGAAGGCCTCACTGGCGAACCTGGCCGACGGCAGCATTGGCCGTGCCCTCGAACTAGCCAGCGCCGGAAGCCTCGGCCTGTACCGCGAGATGGTCGACGTGCTCGCCACCTTGCCCGATCTCGACATGCCCCGGCTGCATAGCTTCGCCGAGCGCTTCGCGAAGCGCGGGGAGGAAGCGAATGTCGATTGGCGGTCGCTGAACTACCTGTTCGACGGCTGGATGAAGGGCCTTGCCCGCCACGCGGCGATCGGCGCGGAAGGGCCTCCGGTCGTGCCGGGCGAGAAGGGGCTCCAGGCCCGATTGCTCGCCGGCGCCGGCCTCGACCGCTGGATGGAGGCGTCGGACAGGATCACGAAGCTGTTTTCGCGCGCCGACGCGGTAAACCTCGATCGCAAGCAGACGGTCATGGGGAGCTTCCTGGAACTGCAATCGGCCATGCGTTAGCTGCCTTGATCCCTCCCTGAATGCATGGGAGGAAGGCGCCATCATGCCGGACCGCAGTACCTATTACGTCACCACACCGATCTATTACGTGAACGACGTGCCGCACATCGGGCACGCGTACACGACACTTGCCTGCGACGTGCTGGCCCGGTTCATGCGGCTCGACGGTCGCGACGTTCACTTCCTCACCGGCACCGACGAGCACGGCCAGAAGATCGAGACGGCTGCCGCGGCGGCCGGCCTCGCGCCGCAGGCCTTCACCGACAAGGTGAGCCAGTCGTTCCGCGACCTCGTGGGCAAGATGAACTACACCCCCGACAACTTCATCCGCACCACCGAGCCGCGCCACTACAAAGCGTGCCAGGCGCTGTGGGAGAAGCTGGTCGCCGCGGGCGATATCTATCTCGGCAAGTACGCCGGCTGGTATTCCGTGCGCGACGAGACCTATTTCGTCGAGGGCGAGACCGAGGTCGGGCCGGACAAAAAGCGCCGCGCCACCTCGACCGGCGCCGAGGTCGAGTGGGTCGAGGAACCGTCGTACTTCTTCAAGCTCTCGGCCTGGACCGACCGGCTGCTGGAGCTCTACGAGAAGAACCCGCGCTTCATCGGCCCCGACAGCCGGCGCAACGAGGTCATGAGCTTCGTGAAGGGCGGCCTGCAGGACCTCTCGGTCTCGCGCACCAGCTTCTCGTGGGGCATTCCGGTGCCGGGCGACGAGAAGCACATCATGTACGTCTGGCTCGACGCGCTCACGAACTACATCACCGAGTGCGGCTATCCCGACACTAGCGGTCCGTTGTGGAAGTACTGGCCGGCCGACCTGCACATGGTCGGCAAGGACATCATCCGCTTTCACTGCGTGTTCTGGCCGGCCTTTCTGATGGCCGCCAGCCTGCCGCCGCCGCAGCGCGTCTTTGCGCACGGCTGGTGGACGAATGAGGGCCAGAAGATCTCGAAGTCGCTGGGCAACGCGATCGACCCGGTCGAACTGATCGGCGACTACGGACTCGATCCGGTGCGCTACTTCCTGCTGCGCGAGGTGCCGTTCGGCAACGACGGCGATTTCTCGCGGCGCGCTCTGATCGGCCGTCTCAACGCCGATCTCGCCAACGCCTATGGCAACCTCTGCCAGCGCTCGCTGTCGATCGTGGCCAAGAGCTGCGGCGAGAAGGTGCCGCCCAAGGGCACGTTGACCGAGGCCGACAACGCCTTGCTCGACCGTGCGCGCGGCCTGCTGGCCATCGTGCGCGGAGAGCTCAACGATCAGGCCTTCCACAAGGCGCTGACCTCGATCTGGGAAGTGATCGCCGACGCCAACCGCTACATCGACGCGCAGGCGCCGTGGGCGCTCGCCAAGACCGATCCGGTGCGCCGCGACACAGTCATGTGGGTGCTCGCCGAGACGATCCGGCGGGTGACCCTGCTGGTGCAACCTTTCATGCCGGACTCGACGGCCAAGATCCTGGACCAGCTCGCCGTGCCGGCCGAGGGCAGGGCGTTCGCATCCTTCGATAAGGAGCTAGTGCCCGGGACGGCGCTGCCGAAGCCCGCGGGCGTATTCCCGCGCTTCGTCGAGCCCAAGGCCGCCGCCTGACATGCTGATCGACAGCCACTGCCACCTCGACTTTCCGGAACTCGTGACCGACGAGGCTGGCGTTCTGGCGCGTGCGCGGACGGCGGGGGTCGCCGGCATGCTGACCATCGGTACGCGACTCGACCAGTTCGAGAGGGTGCGGGCGATCGCCGAGCGTCATGACAACGTCTGGTGCTCGGTCGGCGTCCATCCGCACGAGGCCAAGGACGAGGGGCAGCGCGCGCCCGACCGGCTGATCGAGGCCACGCGCCATCCCAAGGTCGTGGGTATCGGCGAAACCGGGCTGGATTTCTATTACGAGCACAGTCCGCGCGAGGAGCAGGCTGAGAGCTTCCGCACCCATATCGCCGCGTCCCGCCAGACCGGGCTGCCGCTGATCGTGCACACGCGCGATGCCGACGCCGAGACCGGCGACATTCTGGAGGACGAGTACGGGAAGGGCGCCTTCCCCGGCTTGATCCACTGCTTCAGCTCCGGTCCGGAGGTCGCGCGGCGCGCCCTGGCGCTGGGCTTCTACATCTCGATCTCGGGCATCGTGACCTTCAAGGCCGCCGAAGCGCTGCGCACCATCGTGCGCGACATCCCGCTCGACCGGCTGCTGGTCGAGACCGACGCGCCCTACCTGGCGCCGATCCCCAAGCGCGGCAAGACCAACGAGCCCGCCTTCGTCGCCCACACGGCCGCCAAGGTGGCCGAGCTCAAGGGCATCGGCATTGCCGAACTCGAGGCGGCGACCACCGACAACTTCTTCAAGCTCTTCACCAAGGCCGAGCGCTCCCGGTGCGTCTGACCATCTTGGGCTGCGGCACCTCGGGCGGCGTGCCGCGCCTGGGCGGTGGAGACGGGCACGGGGATTGGGGCGACGCCGATCCCAAGGATCCGCGCAACCGGCGCCGGCGCTGCTCCATCCTGGTCGAGGACAAGGGCAAGACGGTCCTGGTCGATACGTCGCCAGACCTGCGGGACCAGCTCCTCGATGCCGGCGTTCGGCGGATCGATGCGGTGATCTGGACGCACGAGCATGCCGATCAGGTCCACGGCATCGACGAGTTGCGGCCCTATACCTTCCGGCAAGGCCAGATCGAGGCCTGGACCAGCGAACGGACGCTTGGCGTACTGCGCCGGCGCTTCAACTACTGTTTCGAGGCCCAAGACAACGGCTTCTACAATCCGATCTACCGGGCCAACGTGATCGACGGGCCGTTCCGGGCGGGCGGGATCGATGTCCTGCCGTTCGAGCAGGATCATGGGACGATCTCGTCGCTCGGTTTCCGTTTTGGCGCCATGGCCTATGCCAATGACGTGGTCCGGCTGTCCGACGAAGCCATCGAGGCGATGCGCGGGGTCGACGTACTGGTCGTCGATGCCACGCGGTACAAGCCTCATCCGACGCACGCCCATCTCGATCTCACCCTGGAATGGATCGAACGGATCCAGCCTCGGCGGGCGTTTTTGACCAATCTCCACATCGATATGGACTATGCTGAGGTCGATCGGCGCACACCGGCCCACGTGAAGCCCTGTTACGACGGGCTGATTATCGAATCGGATTGACAATAATCCGTTTTAGAACAGTTGGTTATGGATGATATTTCATCTGATAAATAAGCCAAGACAAAAGGAGTCCGGGCGCCGTCTGTTCCTGCTGGGCGCTCTTGCGGCCGCGGCAAGCAGCGCCGGCGGCCTTCCGGCCCTTGCCGATGACGGCCTCGACGCCGGCGGGCTGACCTTCAAGGACTTCGGTAACGACGACAACGGCGCCAGCTTCAACCGCAAGGACCCGATGCTGCCGGGCGGCCCGGAGCCGACAGCAGCGCGGCTGGTGACCATCGATCGCGACAACGGATTGGCGAAGGTGTTTTTCAGCTCGGTGAAGATCGGGCTCTCGCTGCCGCTGGGCTGGGAGGCGACCGAGGATGCCGAACGGGGCGTCGGCTACAGCCGCGACCGCAAGACCCGCGTCCTGGTCTGGCGGGTCGACTTTGCTTACGAGGGCGTCCAGGGCGCTGACCAGTATGCGGCGACCAAGATGGGCACGATCAGGTCGCGGACGCCAGGGATCAAGGCTGAGGCCCGGAAGCTGGCCGACGGCACGTTCCTGATCGTCTACGAGAACGTGCCGCCCAGCCGGGGCGACAGCGGCCCACGGACGGTCTTCGACGTCGTGATCTCCAAGCCAGGCAATCCCAAGGAGGGCGTGCTGATGACGACGGGCGTCCAGGCCGCCGATACCGACCGCGGCCTCAAGCTCGTGGCATTACTAAAGTCAAAACTCGATATAGATTGGTAACTAACTGAATTATCTATAATATCACTATTTGTCATAATATATATTATACGATAATTGGATATAGCGGATACCCTAGGATGAGCGCCCAGAAGCCAACCGTCGAAGACCTGCCCAAGGAGCCGCTGGCCCGCCTCCTGGCCGTCATGGCCTGGCTGCGCGACCGCCAACACGGCTGCCCGTGGGACATCGACCAGACGTTCCGGACCATCGCGCCGTACACGATCGAGGAAGCCTACGAGGTCGCCGACGCCATCGAGCGCGACGACCTGCCGGCGCTCAATGAAGAGCTTGGCGACCTCCTGCTGCAGGTCGTCTACCACTCGCAGATGGCCAGCGAGACCGGCGCCTTTGCCTTCGACGACGTGGCCGCCGCCATCGCCGACAAGATGGTCGACCGCCATCCGCATGTGTTCGGCGACCTGAAGATCGCGGACGCCGACGAGCAGACGATCTCCTGGGAGGCCCGCAAGGCCGCCGAGCGGGCCAAGAAGGGTGGCGAACAGCCCACAGGTGCCCTCGACGGCGTGGCCAAGGCCCTCCCCGCTCTCCTGCGTGCCGAGAAAATGCAGAAGCGGGCGGCCCGGGTCGGCTTCGACTGGAAGGAGACCGCGCCCGTCATCGACAAGATCGAGGAGGAATTGGGCGAGTTGCGCGCCGAGCTGGCGGCCGTGCCCATCGACCAGGCCCGGGTCACCGACGAGATGGGCGACGTTCTGTTCGCCATGGCCAACCTCGCGCGCCACTGCAAGATCGACCCGGAGGCCGCATTGCGCGGCACCAATGACAAATTCGAGCGGCGCTTCCGCTATATCGAGAGCCAGTTGGCCAAGGACGGGCGCAAACCGGCAGATGCGACGCTCGAAGAGATGGAAAAGCTCTGGCAGGAAGCCAAAACGAAGGCTTAGCGCGGCGCCAGCAACGGAAACTGGACCGTCTCGAAGATCGCCTTCACGTCGGCCAGAACCTGCGGGGTCGAGGCCGCCACGATGCCCGATTCCATCGGATCGGCCGGCCCGTAGGGTTTGCCGTTGAAGCGCAGGGCGTTGCCGCCCGCTTCCGCCAGCATCAGCGCGCCGGCGGCATGGTCCCACGGCTTGGTCATGCGATAGAGATTAAAGCTGAAGGTGCCGGTCAGGATCTCGATATATTCGCGGCCCGCGCAACGGAGCGTCGTCAGTTCGCCCAACCGCGCGCGCTGGCTTTCGCTCAGTTGCCGGTCGAATTCCTTCCGAACGCGCTCGCCAAGCACGCCGTTCGGGGGCCCGGTCGGCACCTTGCCGTGGACGGCGACGCCCTCGAGCGTAACGCCCTTCCCCTTCTCCGCCGCGGCCATCCGGTCGTTCGGCACATCGAGGATCCAGCCGCCGATCGTCTCGCGGTCATGCACCAGGCAAACGATCATCGCGAAACGGTCGCGGCCGGCGGCGAAGTTCGCGGTGCCGTCCAGGGGATCGACGATCCAGCAGGCCTCGCCCGGGCGGCCGATCAGCTCGACCAATGACGGATCGGCCTCGACTGCCTCCTCGCCCACGACCGCCACGCCCGGCAGGATCTTCGCCAGCCCGGAAGCCAGGCGTTGTTCGGACGCGACATCGGCCACGGTGACGAGGTCACCGGGCTTCTTTTCGCGGATTTCGTGCTGGGCGAGATTGCGGAACCGCGGCAGCAGTTCGGCCGCCGCCGTCTCCCGCATCAGCTCGGCGACCCGTTGCGAATCGCCGGGCTTGAGCATCGGACTCAGCCGAGGACGCCGAAGAGGTCTTCTTCCTTCAGGATCACATGGTCGACGCCGCCGAGCTTGACCTCGGTGCCGGACCACTTGCCGTAGATGACCTTGTCGCCGACCTTTACGCCGAGCGGCTCGAGGCGGCCGTCTTCGAGGCGCTTGCCCTTGCCGACGGCAACGACTTCACCCTGCATCGGCTTTTCCTGGGCCGTGTCGGGAATGATGAGGCCGGACTTGGTCTTGGTCTCGGCGGCGGTCGGCTTCAGCAGGAGTCGGTCGTGAAGCGGCTGGAATTTCATGGTTTCTGTCCTTTGTCTGGGAACGGTGCCGCTTATAGAAAGCGGCCCCCGATGGTGTCAACGCGCGCGGCCATCGGCCACCCGCCGGTCGAACTGGGCCGAGGCGGCCGCGTCCAGGGCCACCGTCAGATGGGCCATTTCCTCGTCGTCGCTACGACTGCGGACGTCGCCATGGCGATAGAGCCAGGCAATGGTGGCGCCGTCGCTCAGGGGCACGTCGACCTGGCGCGGCGCGCCCGCCTTGCTCAGGAAATCGCCGATCGCCTCGAGAAGCTGGTCGACGCCCTCCCCGGTCAGCGCCGAGATCGGATAATGCCGCGAGCGTTCCGGGCCGGTCGACGAGCGGGTCTGCAGGACGAGGCGCTGCTCTTCGGGCAGGGCATCGATCTTGTTCAGCGCCTCGATGAAGATCGCACCGCCCTCTTCCAGCGCCCCCAGCGCGTGCAGCACGTCCTCGACATCGTGGCGCTGGGTCTCGCTGTCGGGGTGGGCGACGTCGCGCACATGGACGATCAGGTCGGCCTCGATCACCTCTTCGAGCGTCGCGCGGAACGAGGCCACGAGATGCGTCGGCAGGTCTGAGATGAAGCCGACAGTGTCGGACAGCACGCACTCCTTGCCGTTCGGCAGCCGGATCGACCGCATGGTCGGATCGAGCGTGGCGAACAGAAGATCCTTGGCCATCACCTCGGCGCCCGACAGGCGATTGAACAGCGTCGACTTGCCGGCGTTGGTATAGCCGACCAGGGCGACCGTCGGCAGGCGCGCCTTCTTGCGGCCGGCACGATTGACCGCGCGCGTCTTGCGCACGCCTTCGAGGTCGCGCTTGATCTTGACGATGCGCTCGCCGATCAACCGGCGATCGATCTCGATCTGCGATTCGCCGGGACCACCGAGGAAGCCGAAGCCGCCGCGTTGACGTTCCAAGTGGGTCCATGACCGGACCAATCGGCCGCGCTGGTAGTCGAGGGCGGCGAGTTCGACCTGAAGACGGCCTTCATGTGTGCGCGCACGCGCGCCGAATATCTCCAGGATGAGACCGGTGCGGTCGATCACCTTGGTGTTCCAGGCCTTCTCGAGATTGCGCTGCTGCACCGGCGTGAGCTTTTCATCGACCACGACCAGGCCGATCTCATGCTCTTCGATCGCGCCCTTGATGCGCTCGACCACGCCCTTGCCCAACAGGGTGGCAGGCGTGATCCGGCGCAGCGGCACGCTCGCCTTGACCTGCACATCGAGGTCGATCGCGCGCGCGAGCCCGATCGCCTCTTCGAGCTTGGCGTCGCTGTTGCGCTCGGCCGAGCCACGCAGGCTCGGCTCGTACGGGCTGACGACGGCGGCCCGCATTGCAGGCAGCACCGTCTCCAGCAGAGTCCGCTTACGCTTCTCGGGTTCGTCGTGCTCGATGTCGTCTGTCAAATCAGCCCGCAGCGTCGGCCTTATCCCCGTCGAAGAGCTGGACGGGCGTGACCGGCATGATGGTGGAGATCGCGTGCTTGTAGACCAACTGGGAATGACCATCGCGGCGCAGAAGCACCGAGAAGTTGTCAAACCAGGTAACGATCCCCTGCAGCTTCACTCCGTTCACGAGGAAAATCGTGACGGGAGTCTTGTTCTTTCGCAGATGGTTCAGGAAGACGTCCTGAACGTTTTGTGCCTTTTCGCTCATGTTCTTGGCCTCTTGCTGGGCGTCCGGACGGCCCTCGAGGACCGCCGGGTGGAAGGCGTGGGTCTATACCCACTACCGAGTTGCAACAAATATAGGCGGTGTCCGGTTCAAAGCAATGCCGCCAGTTCATTACAATTGCGTGCGTACAAACGAGGAGGATGTTCCCGCAGCCTGTCTGACAGCTGTCCGTCGCCTCCGAAGAAGACGGGCACTACGCCCGCGGCATGGGCGCATTTCAGATCGGCTGGCGTGTCTCCTACCATCCATACGCTGTCATCAGGGGCAATTCCCGTGCCGTCGAGCGCCATGAAGATCGGATCGGGTGCCGGCTTGTCGCGTTTGGCGTCCCTGGCGCCGACCGCCTTCTTGATCCAACGGCCCCATCCGAGATGCGCCATTTCCGTCCGCAAGTTGTCCCCAACCTTATTGCTGACCAGGGCGATGTAACAACCGGCGTCGTGACAACGCTCCAGCAGTTCCGCTGCACCGGGCAACGGCTCCAGGCGCTCGAGATGGATGCGGAAGAAGGTCTCGTAGAAGACACGCTCGGCCTCACCCGCCCGCTCGCCGAACAGCGTGGGAAAATGATCGCGCAAAGAGCCGTGGGCACGATCCTTCACTTCCTGCGCGGTCCACGCCGGAAGTCCCAGTGCAGTGAAGGTGTTGCGATAACACTCGACGATCGTCGGCCACGAATTGACGAGTGTATTGTCCCAGTCGAACAGAACGGCGCGCGGTCTCTTGATGCCTTCCGGCAGGCTCACGTCACGGCCTCACCTTCGTCGGCAAAGCGCACATACTCCTCGCGCAGGCGCCGCGCGGTCGGACCGACCTTGCCGTCGCCGACCGGCTCGCCGTCGATCTTCACGACCGGCGTCACGAACGAGGTGGCGCTGGTGATGAAGGCTTCCTTGGCCTTCTTGGCTTCGGCCAGGGTGAACGGCCGCTCGACAAACTTGAGCTGCATCGAGGTGGCGAGCGCCTTCAGCGTATGGCGCGTGATCCCGGCCAGGATGCCGTTGTCGGTCTGGCGCGTTATCAACTCACCTTCCGACGTCACGATCCACGCATTGGTCGAGGCGCCTTCGGTCACGCAGCCATTCTCGTCGAGCAGCCATGCCTCATAGGCGCCGCTCTCGCGCGCGGCCTGTTTGGCCAGCACGTTGGGCAACAACGCGATCGTCTTGATGTCGCAACGCTCCCAACGGATGTCGCGCGTGCTCTTCACGCCGACACCGGGGCCGGGATCGGCGCCGAGATGCTTGGTGTTCTTGGTCGTCATCACCAGCGCGGGCTTCACCGGCGTCGTCGGAAAGGCATGGTCGCGCCGGGCGACGCCACGCGTCACCTGCATGTAGACCAGCCCATCGCGCAGGCGGTTGCGGCGCATCAGCTCGCGGATGATGAAGCCCAGGGTCGAACGCGCCACCGGCCAGGCGATCCGCAGCTCGCCGAGCGACCGGTCGAGGCGATCGATGTGCAGCGTCTCGTCGATCAGCTTGCCGTCGCGAATGCCGACGACCTCGTAGACACCGTCGGCCAGCTGATAGCCGCGATCCTCGATGTGAACGCTCGCCTGCAGATGATCGACATACTGGCCGTTGACGTAAGCATACCGTCCCATGACGCCCTCCTACTCTTCCGCAACCGGTTCCGAGCCGCCGTGCAGCCCGAGCGACTTCAGCTTGCGATGCAGCGCCGAGCGCTCCATGCCGACGAACGTCGCCGTGCGCGAGATATTGCCGCCGAACCGTGTCACTTGTGCGAGCAGGTATTCCCGCTCGAAGACCTCGCGCGCGTCGCGCAGCGGCAGCTGCATGATCTCGCCGCCCTTCTCCCAGCGCAGCACCGATGGCGCATCCTCGCTGACGTCGCTCGGCAGCACGTCGGCCCGGATCGGTCCGCCATCGGCAGGGGCCAGGATCAGCAGCCGCTCGATCACGTTGCGCAGCTGACGCACGTTGCCCGGCCAGTCATGCCCTCGTAGTGCCGCCAGCGTATCCTCGCCAATCGTGCGGCTCGCCAAACCGGTCGCATCGGCCACCCGACGCAGCAGATCTGCCGCCAGTTCGGGAATGTCTTCGCGGCGCTCGCTGAGCGGCGGGATGCGAAGCGAGACCACGTTCAGCCGGTGATAAAGCTCCTCGCGGAACTGTCCGGCCGCGATCTCCTCGGTAAGATTCCGCGCGGTCGTTGCCAGGACGCGCACGTCGACCTCGACGCGGGTCTTGCCAGCGTCGCGCATGTAGGACTGTTCATGTAGCACGCGCGCCAGCCGGCCCTGCAGCGGCAGCGGCAGGTCGCCGACCTCCTTCAGGACCAGCGTTCCGCCATGGGCCAACTCGAAGGCCCCCGACACGCGCAACGCATCGGCCTCGGTCTCGCCGTCCGTGCCGAACAGCTCGATATCGAGGCGCTCGGCCGGCAGGGTCGAGCAGTTCACGATGACGAATGGGCCGGCGGCGCGCTTTGAGCCCTGGTGTGTCAGGCGCGCGACCGTCTCCTTGCCGCTTCCGGACGGGCCCGAGATCAGCACGCGGCTGCCGGTCGGCGCCACTTTCTCGATCTGGGCGCACACGCTGGCGGCGGCGTTGGACGAGCCCACGAAGGCGACTTCGCCACCGGCGCGCCGGCGCAACGTCGCGTTCTCACGCTTCAGGCGGTCGGCCTCGACGGCACGGTCGACCACCAGCAGCAGGCGATCGGCCTTGAACGGCTTCTCGATGAAATCGTAGGCGCCGTTCTTGATCGCCGACACGGCGGTGTCGATCGTGCCGTGGCCGCTGATCATGACGACGGGTATCGGCGGATCCTCGCGATGGATCACCTCGAGGAGCTGTAGCCCATCGAGTTCGCTGCCCTGCAGCCAGACATCGAGGATGACCAGCGCCGGACGACGCTGGCGGACGGCATCCATCGCCTCGGTGCTGTTGTGCGCGCGGCGGGCCGTATGGCCTTCGTCTTCCAGAATGCCGGCGATCAGCGTGCAGATGTCGCGTTCGTCGTCGACGATGAGGATATCGTGACCCATGACCTTCAATCGTCCGCTACGAGTTGCGGATCATTGTGCAGCGGTCGCATGACGATCCGCCGACGCGATTTCCTTCGCGTCTCGCCGGAATACCAGACTGATGCGCGCCCCGCCACCCTCGCCGTCGCCGAGGGTGAGGTTGCCGCCGTGGTCTTCCATGATCTTCTTCACGATCGCGAGACCCAGGCCCGTGCCCTTGCTGCGCGTCGTCATGTAGGGCTCAGTCAGGCGCTCGCGGCCTTCCTTCGGCAATCCCTTGCCATTGTCCGTGACGGTGATGCTCACAGTGGCGCCGTCGTCGCGCAGGGTGAAGGTGATTTGACCGGGCGGCAGCGTCTCGCCCGGGCGGGCCTCCCTGCCCTCGATCGCTTCGGCCGCGTTCTTGAGGATGTTGGTCAGCACCTGGCCAATCTGCCGGCGGTCGCAGACCAGTGGCACCGGCCGGTCGGGCAAGGTCGAGACATAGCGAACACCCGGATTGCCGTTGCGCTGCAGGAAAAGCGACTGCTGGCACAGCTCCTTGGCGTCCTCGGGCTGGACCGTGGGCCGCGGCATGCGCGCGAAGGAGGAGAATTCGTCGACCATGCGGCCGATGTCCCCGACCTGGCGGATGATCGTGTCGGTGCAGAGCGAGAAAGTCTCCGGGTCGTCCTTGATCTGCTTCAGGTAGCGGCGCTTCAACCGCTCGGCCGAGAGCTGGATCGGCGTCAGCGGATTCTTGATCTCGTGCGCGATGCGGCGGGCGACGTCGCCCCAGGCCGCCATGCGCTGTGCCGACATCAGGTCCGTGACGTCGTCGAAGGTCACGACCGCGCCCGCGTCCGAAGCCGCGCTGATGCGCACCAGCAGGATACGCCGCGTGCCGTGTTGCAGCGTCTCGATCTGGCCCTGCGTGGCGCGTTCGGGCCGCTCGGCGGCTTGCGCGGCCAGCGGCGCGATCTCCGGCATCAACGAAATGAACGACCGGTCGAGCACGCCGTCTTCCGGCAGGGCCATCAGCTCGAGCGCCGAGCGGTTCGCTCGGATGACGATACCCTTGGAATCGATGCTGAGCACGCCTGCCGAGACGCCGGCCAGGACGGCATCGGTCAGCCGCCGGCGTGTGTCGAGCTCCTTGTTGGCGTGCACCAACTCGCCGCGCTGCTGCTCGATCTGGCTGGTCATGCGGTTGAACGAGCGCGCCAATTGGCCGAGCTCATCGTTGGGCGGGCCCTCCTCGACCCGCGCGGCGAGGTCGCCGTCGCGCACGCGTTCGGCCGCGGCCATCAACCCGCCGATCGGTTCGGTGAGGCGCGTGGCGAACAGGATCGCGAGCCACACCGCCGCGAGCAGCATCAGCAGCGCGATCGCCCCGCAGATCACGAAGATGACCAGCTGGCTGCGGCGCAGCGCCTGCTCGATCTGAGCATAGAACTTGCCTGCGAATTCGATATTCTTGATGTAGTCCACGACCTTCAGATCGACGTCGTGGCCGGTCACCAGGAACAGCGGCTCGCCGACGAAGAGCTGCATCACGAAGTAGGTGCCGCTGCCGGCAGCGAACTCGATCGGCCGCGGCTGGTTCACCGCCTGCCACAGCACTTGCGCCGACGGCACCGGATTGGCAGCTCCCTTGGCCTCGGGCGCGACCGCCTGCGCGAGCAGGCCCTTATCGCCGTCGATCACATCGGCCTCGATGACCTGGCGCCCGGCGATCAACTCCTGCAGCAGCTTGCTGGTCGTTTCCTTGTCGTGCAACGCGTTGCTGTTCAGCTCCTGCAACGGCCCCGAGATCGCCGCGATATCGCGCAGGATCTCGTCCTCGCGGGCGTGCCGGACCGGCTCGCCGATGGCGCGCGCGGCCTCGTATGAATCCTGCGCCGGTTTCACCACGAAGTCAGTGAGGTTGAGCAGCAGCAGCGACAGGATGATCGAGACGACAATAGTCGGCGTGATGGTGAACACGCTGCACATCAGCACCAGCCGCATGTGAAGGCGCGACCCCGCGGCGCCGCGGCGCCGGTCGAGCCAGAGCTGCGTGAGACGCACCGCCATCACCGCTACCAACATGACCGCGATCAGCAAATCGGAAACCAGCAGCCCGGTCATCCAGCCGGTCGTGGCGAAGGCCGCCGGCACGAGACCCGCCAGCCAGCCATAGGTCAGCACGCCCGCCACGATCGCGAGCACCGCCAGCGACATTGCGGCGATGCGGCCGCTGAGGGCACGCCCCACCGCCGTCATCGCGTCGCCAAAGCGTAACCCGCCCAGCGATGTTGTCACCAAATCACCCGCCTCTGCGGACCTGCGGCGTGCGAACGACGGGAACGTCGAGGTCCTTGATCTTCTTGCGCAACGTGTTGCGATTGAGCCCCAGGAGACGGGCCGCGCGCAACTGGTTCCCGCGGGTTGCCCCCAGCGCCAGGGACAGCAGCGGCCGCTCGACCTCTGCAATTACACGATCGTACATGCCGTCCGGCGGCAGCCGGTCACCATGGGCCGCGAACAGGGCCTGGAGATGACGGTCGACCGCGTCGGTCAGGTTGACGTCGCCGCCTCCCCCGCCGCCACCGCCGGTCTCCGGCTCCGGCGCCAGAATGGCATCGGCCAACTCGGTCTCGATCGTCTCGAGGCCGATGACTTCCTCCGAATACAGCGCCGACAGGCGGCGCACGAGATTCTCGAGTTCGCGCACATTGCCCGGCCAGCGATGCTGGCGCAGCCGCGCCATCGCGTCCGGCGAGAGCACCTTGGTCGGCAGCCCGTCGACGGTGGCCGCGCGCAGGAAATGGTTGGCCAGTTCGGGAATGTCGTCGAGCCGCTCGCGCAGCGGCGGCAGGCGGATCGGCACGACGTTCAGGCGATAGAACAGATCCTCGCGGAACAGGCCTTGCTGGATCGCCCGGCGCAGGTCGCGATGGGTCGCCGCGACAATGCGCACGTTGGCCTTGATCGGGGCGCGGCCGCCGACCGTCATGTACTCGCCTTCCTGCAGCACGCGCAGCAGCCGGGTCTGTGCCTCGGGCGGCATATCGCCGATCTCGTCGAGGAACAGCGTGCCGCCGGAGGCCTGTTCGAACTTGCCCGAGGTACGCTGCACGGCACCGGTGAAGGCGCCGCGCTCATGGCCGAACAGCTCGCTCTCGATCAACTCGCGCGGGATCGCGGCCATGTTGAGCGCAACGAAGGGTCCCTTGCGGCGCTTACCGTAATCATGGAGCGCGCGCGCCACCAATTCCTTGCCGGTGCCCGATTCACCCGTGACCATGACCGTGAGGTCGGTCGCCATCAGGCGGGCCAGCGCGCGATAGATCTCCTGCATCGCGGGCGAGCGGCCGATTAGCGGCAGGCGCTCGGCCTCCTCCGGATGCTGGGCGGCCCGCGCCTGCGACGTCGCCGGCGCCGAAAGCGCGCGGTTCACGACCGAGACCAGCTCGTTCAGGTCGAAAGGCTTGGGGAGGTACTCGAAGGCGCCTCGCTCGGTCGCCCGCACCGCGGTCAACAAGGTCGACTGCGCGCTCATCACGATGATGCGCAGGTCGGGGCGCAGCTTGCGGATGCGCGGTACCAGGTCGAGGCCGTTCTCGTCGGGCATCACCACGTCGGTGATGACCAGTTGGCCCTCGCCTTCCTGGACCCACTGCCAGAGCGTGGCGGCCGTGCCGGTGCTGCGCACCGTATGGCCTTGCCGGCCGAGCGCCTGGTGAAGCACCGTGCGGATCGCGCGATCGTCGTCGGCGATGAGGATGGTCGCAGTGGTCATGAGCTCGCTTGCGGGGTTTGCAGCGGCAGCATCACGCGGAAGGTCGTGCGGCCGGGCTCGCTGTCATATTCGATGGCACCGCCGTGATCGTTCACGATCTTCGCGACCAGCGCGAGACCGAGACCGGTACCGGTCGGCTTGTTGGTGACGAAGGCGTCGAACAGGTGACCACGGATTTCGTCCGACACGCCGCGGCCATTGTCGCGAACCGACACGACCAGCGGCAGGTTCACCTTGGCCTGCTGGCCCGGCACGGCGAGACGCAGGCCATGGCGGAACGCCGTGGAAAGTTCGATCTCGCGATCGCCGTCGCCCGGCACTTCGCAGGCGTTCTTCACGAGATTGAGGAACACCTGGATGAGTTGGTCGCGGTCGCCGAACATGTCGGGCAACGACGGGTCGTAGCTCTCGACGAAGCGCACGTTCTTGCCGAAGCCGTTCTGCGACAGACGTCGCACGTGGTTCAGCACCTGGTGGATGTTGAGCGCACCGCGATCGATCGGCCGGCCGTCCTCGAAGGCTTCCATGCGGTCGACCAACGCCACGATGCGGTCTGTCTCCTCGCAGATCAGTGTCGTGAGTTCGCGCTCGCTGTCCGGCACCGACTGTTCGAGCAGCTGGGCCGCACCGCGGATGCCCGACAGCGGGTTCTTCACCTCGTGGGCCAGCATGGCCGCCAGCGCGCTCACCGAACGGGCAGCACTGCGGTTCGACATCTGGCGATCGATGCTGCGGGCGATCGACTGCTCGACCAGCGAGACCGCGACCAACCCGTCGCTCTCGACGATCGGCGACAGGCGGAGCGCGCAGAAGCGGTTACCGATACGCGGCGACGACAAAGTAACGCCGTTCTCCGCGACGGCGCCGCCGGTCGCCAGCACCTGTTCGAGCAGCAAGAACAGCGGCGTGTCGTCGGGCACGAACTCGTTCAGCGGATGACCGACCAGGCGCGCGCGGCCGACGCCGAAGAACTGTTCGGCTGACAGGTTGGCGTAGTGAATGCGACCAGCGGCGTCGACCACGACGACAGCCTCGGAGAGCGAATCCAGGATCGCGCTCGGGAACTGCTCGCTCACGGAATCGGTGCGCTTCAGCGGTCGCAAAGCCATGTCACGCCGCCTGCCGGTCGAGGACGGGCAGGAAGAACGACGCGAGCAGCGCGCGCACCTTGTCGGCCTCGGTCTCGCGGTTCACGGCGAAGCGGAACTCGGCAGAGGCCTTCAGGCCCTTGGACGACCAGCCGAGATGCTTGCGCGCCATGCGCACGCCGGTCTCGCTGCCGTAGTGCGAGAGCATCGCCTCGAAGTGCTGACGCACGATCGCATATTGCTCGGCCAGTGACGGATCGGGCACCCGCTCGCCGGTGCGCAGGTAATGAATGGCCTGGTTCAGGAACCACGGGCGGCCATAGGCGCCACGACCGATCATGATGCCGTCGGCGCCGGATTGTTCGAGCGCCTGGTCGACGTCCTCGAGCGTGTTGATGTCGCCGTTGACGATCACCGGCAGCTTCGTCGCGGCCTTCACCTCGCGGATGAAGCCCCAGTCGGCATGGCCGTCATAGAATTGGCAGCGCGTGCGGCCGTGTACCGTCAGCAGCTTGATGCCACACTCTTCGGCAATGCGTGCGAGGTTGGGCGCGTTGCGGTTGCTCGCATCCCAGCCGGTCCGCATCTTGAGCGTCACCGGCAGCTTCACGGCTTTCACGGTCGCTTCAAGGATCTTCGCGGCATGGACCTCGTCGCGCATCAGCGAGGAGCCGGCGTGGCCGTTCACGACCTTCTTAACGGGGCAGCCGAAGTTGATGTCGATGATCGCGGCGCCACGATCTTCGTTCAGCTTGGCGGCATCGGCCATGACCTGCGGCTCGCAGCCGGCGAGTTGGACCGACATCGGGAACTCTTCCGGCGAGTTCTTGGCCATCAGCAGGGTCTTGCGGTTCTCCCGCACCATTGCCGCCGAGGCGATCATCTCGGAGACGACGAGGCCCGCGCCGCTGCGCTTCACCATCTGACGAAACGGCATGTCCGAGACGCCCGAGAGGGGCGCCAGGATCACCGGGTCCTCGATGCGAACGGGGCCGATATCGACGGGCTGGAGACGAGAAACTTTGTTCATTCCCTGATCAGATTATAGGCATCTTGTGCAGTGCACAATAATTGAGCGACCATTAGCGGGTCCGGAGGCACTGCGCAAGCGTCGCAAGTGCGCGAGCCCTAACCCGATGTTATCTAAGCATTCGTGACGACTTGTACCGCCCTGATCGTGGCCGCCGGCCGTGGAACCCGCTTTGGCGGCCCGCTGCCCAAGCAGTATGCCATATGGGATGGACGACCGGTCCTGCACCATACGATTCTCGCGTTGCGCGCCTCGCCCGCCATAAATGACGTGAGGATCGTGATCGCAGTCGGCGATGAGGCGCATTATGCGAATGCCACCGCGGGTCTCGGCCTCGCGCCACCAATTGCAGGCGGAGTGAGCCGCCAGCAGTCCGTTCTCAACGGCCTCGAGAGTCTGGCGGCGAGCGCTCCCGACTTCGTCGCGATCCACGATGCCGCCCGGCCCTTCGTACGCGCCGAGGATATTGCAGCCTGCCTCGCTGCGGCCGACCGAGCCGGAATTGACGGCGCCATCCTGGGAATTCCCCTCGCCGACACGTTGAAGCGCGTCGATGCCGAAGGCGCGATCTCCGCCACCGTGCCGCGCGCGCATCTGTGGCGGGCGCAGACGCCGCAGATCTTCCGATTCGCCACCCTCCTCGCCGCCCATCGTGCGGCGGCCGCACTCGGCGCCGATGAGGCAACGGCGCTGACCGACGATGCCGCCGTCGCCGAGCGTGCCGGGTTGAAGCTTGTCATGGTGGCCGGACACGAGGACAACGTTAAGGTCACCACGGCCGAAGACCTTCTACGAACCAAGACGATGGAAACCCGCACCGCCACCGGCTTCGACGTCCACGGCTTCGCGCCCGGCAAGCAAGTCATGCTGGGCGGGATCGCGATCGCCCACACGCACACGCTGGCCGGCCATTCCGATGCCGACGTCGCGCTACATGCGCTAACCGACGCGGTGCTGGGCACGATCGGCGCCGGTGACATCGGCAAACATTTCCCGCCGTCCGACCCGCAGTGGCGCGGCGCCTCGTCCGACCACTTCTTGAAGCACGCCGTCGATCTCGTTGCCGCGCGTGGCGGGCGCATCACGCACCTGGATCTCACTCTCGTCTGCGAAGCGCCCAAGATTGGCCCACATCGTGATGCCATGGTGGCCTCGATCGCGCGCATCGCCGGCGTCACCGCCGATCGCGTGAGCGTAAAGGCGACCACGACTGAGGGACTGGGCTTCACCGGGCGCCGCGAAGGCATCGCTGCCCAGGCCATCGCTACCATCGAATTGCCGCGTAGCTAGGAGTATCCGATGTTCGATCATGAAATCCGCGACGCCGCCGAGCGCGTGCTGACTTCTTGCCGCAAGCACAGCCTGATGGTGGTGACCGCCGAATCCTGCACCGGCGGGCTGGTCGCCGCCGCGCTGACGGCGATCGCCGGTTCCTCCGACGTTGTCGACCGCGGCTTCGTCACCTATTCAAACGAAGCCAAGCACGACATGCTGGGCGTCGGCCTCGATACGCTGGAGAATCATGGCGCAGTGAGCGAGCCCGTCGCCCGCGCCATGGCACGCGGCGCCCTCACCCATTCGCAGGCATCGATTTCCGTTTCAGTGACCGGCGTGGCCGGTCCCGGTGGCGGCAGCGCCGAGAAGCCAGTCGGCCTGGTCCACTTCGCCGCCGCACGTGCGGGCTTCGATATCATTGCCGAGCAGCATGTGTTCCCGGGCGACCGCGATGGCATCCGCCGGCTGGCGACGATCACTGCCTTGGGTTTGCTGGCCGCACTGGCCGAACGCTAGGACGACGCAGGCTTGCCGTAAAGCTGGGCGGCGCGCGCCTCGAAGGCAGCGACCATCCGTTTGACGGCCTCGGCGAACAGAACTCGCACCGTGTGCTGCAGGATCAGCGAGCGGAACTCGAACTCGAGCGCGAACTCGATCTCGCATCCGTCGGGATGCGGCCGGAAATGCCACTGGCTGGCGAGCTGCTTGAATGGGCCCTCGACACCGGTGGTGAGGATGCGCGGGCCGGCCGGGTCGTCCGGCGTCAGCACGACTCGCGAGACGAACTTCTCGTGGAACGGACCGAAGCCGATCGCCAACTCGTCGACCTCGACGCCCGGGCCCTCTTTACGACGCACGCGCGCGGCCGTGCACCACGGCAGGAACTCCGGGTAACGCGGCACGTCGGCCACCAAGTCGAACAGCTGCTTCGGCGCGAAGCGCACGATTTTGCGCTCGGCATGACGGGTGATGGCCACGATGCTTCTAGGACTTGAGCTGGGCCGCGCGCGCCGCGCGAAGGCGGACGAAATCGTCGCCGGCAAAATAGCTCGACCGCGTGAGCGGTGAGGACGAGACCATCAGGAAGCCCTTGGCGCGCGCCATGGCGGCGAGCTCATCGAACTCGGCCGGCGTCCAGAACCGATCGAGCGGCGCATGCTTCGGCGTGGGTTGCAGATATTGGCCGATGGTGAGGAAATCGACGTCGGCGGCACGCAGATCGTCCATCACCTGCAGGATCTCTTCGCGCGTCTCGCCCAGACCGACCATCAGGCCGGACTTGGTGAACATCGCGGGATCGACTTCCTTGACGCGCGCGAGCAGGCGCAGCGAGGTGAAGTAGCGCGCACCCGGCCGGATCGTCGTGTAGAGGCGCGGCACGGTCTCGAGATTGTGGTTGAACACGTCGGGGCGCGCGGCGACCACGGTCTCGATCGCGCCCGGCTTCTTCATGAAGTCCGGCGTCAGGACCTCGATCGTGGTGTTCGGCGCCGACTGGTGCAGCGCCTCGATCACCTGGGCGAAGTGCCCTGCTCCGCCGTCGTCCAGGTCGTCACGGTCGACCGAGGTCACGACGACATGGTCGAGGCCCAGCTTGCCGACGGCTTCGGCGATATTCGCAGGCTCGTGCGGATTGAGCGCGCCCGGCTTGCCGGTGGCGACGTTGCAGAAGGCGCAGGCCCGCGTGCAGGTCTCGCCCATGATCATGAACGTCGCGTGCTTCTTCTTCCAGCACTCGCCGATGTTGGGGCAGGCCGCCTCCTCGCACACCGTCGTGAGCTTCAGCTCGCGCATCAGCCGCTTGGTCTCGGCATATTCCGGCGAATTGGGCGCACGCACGCGAATCCAGTCCGGCTTGCGCTGGATGGGATTGTCCGGCCGGTGCGCCTTCTCGGGGTGGCGCTCGGCGCGGCTCAGAAGAGGTTTGTCATGCGAGCCGTCCATATCGACCTAGATATGGAGCGTCCGGCCGTATGCCGCCAGTACCGACTCGTGCATCATTTCCGACAGGGTGGGATGCGGGAACACCGTAGCCATCAGCTCGGCCTCGGTCGTCTCCAGGGTCTTGGCGATGCTGTAGCCCTGGATCAGCTCGGTCACCTCGGCGCCGATCATATGGGCGCCCAGCAACTCGCCGGTCTTGGCGTCGAAGATCGTCTTGATGAAGCCCTCGGGCTCGCCAAGGGCAATCGCCTTGCCGTTGCCGATGAAGGGGAACTTGCCGACCTTGAGCTGCAGGCCCTTGGCCTTGGCCGCCGCCTCCGTCAGGCCGATCGAGGCGACCTGCGGCTGGCAGTAGGTGCAGCCCGGGATGTTCTCGGTCTTCATCGGGTGCACGCCCTTCACGCCCGCGATCTTCTCGACCACCAGCACGCCCTCGTGCATCGCCTTGTGCGCGAGCCAGGGCGGTCCGGCCACATCGCCAAGCGCATAGACATTGGGTTCGCCCGTGAAGCCCCACTGATCGATCACGATGTGCGTGCGCTCGACCTTCACCTTGGTGCCCTCGAGGCCCAGGTTCTCGACGTTGCCGACGATGCCGACTGCCGAGATCACGCGATCGACGGTGATCTCCTGGCTCTTGCCGCCCTGGGTGATGGTCGCCGTGACGTTGTTGGCGCCCTTCCTCAGGTTGGAAACCGTCGCGGCGGTCAGGATCTTCATGCCCTGCTTCTCGAAAGCACGCTTGGCGAAGGCGGAGACTTCCTCGTCCTCCACGGGGAGGATGCGCTCCAGCACTTCGCACACGGTCACTTCCGCGCCCATTGTGCGATAGAAGCTCGCGAACTCGATGCCGATGGCGCCCGAGCCGATCACCAGCAGCGACTTCGGCATTTCCGCAGGCACCATCGCCTCGCGATAGCTCCACACCAGCTTGCCGTCGCTCTCGAGGCCCGGCAGCTGCCGCGCCCGCGCACCGGTCGCCAGGATGACGTTCTTGTAGGTCAGCGTCTGATTGGTCTTGTCGTTCATCGCGACCGCGAGCTTGCCGGCACCCGCGAGCTTGGCGGTGCCCTCGAAGACCGTGATCTTGTTCTTCTTCATCAGGCCTTTGACGCCGTTGCTGAGCTGGCTCGCCACTTTGCGCGAGCGCTCGACGATCTTCTTGTTGTCGAAGGAGACGTCCTTCACCGAGAGGCCATATTCCTCGGCGTGCTTGATCAACCCGTAGACCTCGGACGTGCGCAGCAGCGCCTTGGTCGGGATGCAGCCCCAGTTGAGGCAGATGCCGCCCATGTTCTCGCGCTCCACGACGGCGGTCTTCATGCCGAGTTGCGCCGCACGGATGGCGGCGACGTAGCCGCCCGGCCCGCCACCGACAACGATCAGATCGAAACTGGTCTCGGCCATGTCGCTCTCCTAGGCCAGCATCGCGGCGGGTTGCTCGATGTACGCCTTCAACGTCTGCATGAATTGAGCGCCCATGGCGCCGTCGACCACGCGATGATCGACCGCCAAGGTGCAGTTCATCATGGTGCGCACGACCGGCTGGCCCTTGCGCGCCACGACGCGTTCTTCGCCCGCGCCGACGGCCAGGATCATGGCCTGCGGCGGGTTGATGATCGCGGAGAAGTGCGTGATGCCGAACATGCCGAGGTTCGAGATGGTGAAGCCACCGCCCTGGAACTCCTCGAGCTTCAGCTTGCCGACCTTGGCGCGCGCGGCAAGGTCCTTCATCTCCACCGAGATCTGGGCCGCGCCCTTCATGTCGGCGTTGCGCACGATCGGCGTGATCAGGCCGCGGTCGGTGGCGACGGCGACGGAGATGTCGACCGCGCCGTACATGACCATCTCATCCTCGGTCCACGAGGCGTTGCATTCCGGGTGATCGCGCAGCGCCTTGGCGCAAGCCTTGATCACCATGTCGTTGACCGAGACCTTGGCGCCTTTCTTCTCGGCCACCACGTTGATCGCGGCGCGGGCCGCCAGCAGCGCGTCGATCTCCATCTCCATCGTGAGATAGAAATGCGGCACGGTCTGCTTGGACTCGAGCATGCGGCGCGCGATGACCTTGCGGACCGCCGTGTGCGGGATCCTCTGGTCGCCCGGCGCGGTGACGATCGGCTGCGCCGTCGGCGCGGGCCGAGGTGCGTTGGCCGGCGCTGCGGCCGGAGCAGCGCCCGGCTTCGCATTCTCGACGTCGGCTTTGACGATGCGGCCACCCGGGCCGGAGCCCTTGATGCCGGCGAGATTGAGGCCCTTGTCAGCCGCGATTCGCTTGGCAAGCGGCGACGCGAAGATGCGATCACCGCTCGGCTTTTCCGGACCGCGCGCATCCTGCGCGCTCTGAGGCGGGCTGGAAGCCCGCGGTCCAGGGGATGCCTCGGCTTTGGGCGGCTCTGCCTTCGGAGCTTCAGCCTTGGCCGGCGCGGGAGGCGCGGCGGCTGGTGCGGCGCCCGCCTTCTCACCCTCTTCCAGCAGCACGGCGATCACGGCATTCACCGCGACGCCCTCGGTGCCTTCCGGCACGACGATCTGGCCGACCTTGCCTTCGTCGACGGCCTCGACTTCCATCGTGGCCTTGTCGGTCTCGATCTCGCAGACCACCTGGCCTGCCTTCACGGCATCGCCCACCTTCACATGCCACTTGGCGAGCTTGCCCTCGGTCATGGTCGGCGAGAGCGCCGGCATCAGGATATTGATCGACATGCTCGCTGCTCCCCGCGCCTAGCGATTGACGACCGCGCGGGCCGCCTCGACGATGGTGTCCACCTGCGGCAGCGCCATCTTCTCGAGGTTGGCCGCGTACGGCAGCGGAATGTCGAGACCCGCGACGCGCTTCACCGGCGCGTCGAGATAGTCGAACGCATGCTCCATCATCAGAGCGGCGAGTTCGGAGCCGATGCCGGCGAAGGGCCAGCCCTCCTCGACCGACACCAGATGGTTGGTCTTCTTGACCGACTGGACGATCGTCTCGGTGTCGAACGGACGGATGCTGCGCAGGTTGATCACCTCGGCATCGATGCCGATCTTGGCCAGTTCGTCCGCCGCATGCAGCGCCTTGCCGACCATGATCGAGAAGGCGGTGATGGTGACGTCCTTGCCGGGACGCTCGATCTTGGCCTTGCCGATCGGCAGGACGAAGTCGGGATCCTCCGGCACGTCGAACTGCTGGCCGTAGAGCAACTCGTTCTCGAGGAAGATCACCGGATTGGGATCGCGGATCGCGGCCTTGAGCAGGCCCTTGGCATCGGCCGCACTCCACGGCGCCAGCACGCGCAGGCCCGGGCAGTGGGCGTACCAGCTCGCGTAGCACTGCGAATGCTGGGCGCCGACGCGGGCGGCCGCACCGTTGGGACCGCGGAAGACGATCGGGCAGCCCATCTGGCCGCCCGACATGTAGAGCGTCTTGGAGGCTGAGTTGATGATGTGATCGATCGCCTGCATGGCGAAGTTGAATGTCATGAACTCGACGATCGGGCGCAAGCCACCGAAGGCAGCACCGACGCCGAGGCCGGCGAAGCCGTGCTCGGTGATCGGCGTGTCGATGACGCGGCGCTCGCCGAACTCTTCCAGCAGGCCCTGGCTCACCTTGTAGGCGCCCTGGTACTGGGCCACTTCCTCGCCCATCAGGAAGACGTTGCCGTCCTTGCGCATCTCCTCGGCCATCGCGTCGCGCAAGGCTTCGCGCACCGTCATCTTGACGGTCTTGCCGGTGTAGTCGGGTTCCGGCGCCGATGCGGCAACCGCAGGTGCCGCCGGTGCAGCTTGAGCGGGCTTCGCTTCGGCCGGCGGCGGCGGTGCCGCCTCTGCCTTTGGTGCAGGCGCGGCGGCGGCCGGTGCGTCGGACACGCTCTCGCCGTCGGCGGCCAGCACGCAGATCGGCGTGTTGACGGCGACGCCCTCGGTGCCTTCCTCGACCAGGATCTTCGCGACCTTGCCCTCGTCGACGGCCTCGACTTCCATCGTGGCCTTGTCCGTCTCGATCTCGCAGATCACCTGGCCGGACTTCACGTCGTCGCCGACCTTCACATGCCACTTGGCGAGCTTGCCCTCGGTCATCGTGGGCGACAGCGCGGGCATCAGTACATTCGTGGACATGCGATCAGACTCCGACCAGGACGTCGGTCCACAGCTCCGACGGATCGGGCTCGGGACTGTGTTGCGCGAACTCGGCCGCATCGGCCACGATCTTGCGGATTTCCGCGTCGATCGCCTTCATCTGGGTATCGTCGAGAATCTTCTGCTCGACCAGGCGGGCCTTCAGGTGATCGATCGGATCGCGCTCGTTGCGATACTTGTCGACCTCCTCCTTGCTCCGGTACTTGGCCGGATCGCTCATCGAGTGACCGCGGTAGCGATAGGTCTGCATCTCGAGGATATAGGGGCCGTTGCCGCCCTTGGCGTGCTCGACAGCCCGCTCGCCGGCGGCGCGCACCGCCAGCACATCCATGCCGTCGACCGCCTCGCCCGGGATGCCGAAGGCGTCGCCGTGCTTGTAGAGATCGGTCACCGCGGTCGAACGCTCGACCGACGTGCCCATGCCATAGCGGTTGTTCTCGATGATGTAGATCACCGGCAGCTTCCACAGCGCCGCCATGTTCATCGCCTCGTAGACCTGGCCCTGGTTGGCCGAGCCGTCGCCGAAGTAGGTCAGCGAGACGTTCTTGTTGCCGTTATATTTGTGGGCGAAGGCCAGGCCCGTGCCGATCGGCACCTGGGCGCCGACGATGCCGTGGCCGCCGTAGAAGTTCTTCTCGCGGCTGAACATGTGCATCGAGCCGCCCTTGCCGCGCGAATATCCGCCGCTGCGGCCGGTCAGTTCGGCCATCACGCCCTTGGGGTCCATGCCGGCCGCGATCATGTGGCCGTGGTCGCGATAGGAGGTGATGATCGCGTCCTTGCCGTCGATGGTCGATTGCATGCCGACCACGACCGCTTCCTGGCCGATGTAGAGATGGCAGAAGCCGCCGATCAGGCCCATGCCGTAGAGCTGGCCGGCGCGCTCCTCGAAGCGGCGGATCAGCAGCATGGTGCGATAGAAGGACTTCAACTCGTCGGGACTGACGCTGTTGTCACCGGGCTTGGGGGTTGAAGGCTTGGCCGCCGAAGGTTTGGCAGCAGACGATTGCGCATTCGGCTTGGTGGCCGGTTTCGCCATGACAATTCCCCTCAAAAAGGCCCGCAGCGGCTTATAGCACCGCCTGTGCCCATGTGGTTGATCCAGCAGCAAAAAATTGGATTTAGGGTGAGTGCGCCGCAGCAAAAGAGCGATTGCTTGCGTTTGGAAAAGCGCGGCCGAAAGTTTCTTTCGGGAAGCCGCGTGGCGGCTCGTCTAAAGTCGCTAGCGAGTCGGTGTGAAGATGATCACATCGTCCTTGCGGGCGTAGTTCAGAAGCGCCCGCGCGCGCTCGTCGAGCATGTCCGGATCGAGGCTCTGGTTACGCAGTTCGCCGACACGGCGCTCCCAGATCTTCCGGGTGGTCTCGGCTTCGGCGAGGTTCTGGTCGGCGATCTGCACTTCACGCTCGAGCCGGGCCATGGCCAGCAAGCCACGATCGCCATTCACCAGGTGATAGCCGAAGTAGCCAAACAAGGTGGCGAAGATCACGGGAGCCAGAATCTGGCGGGGTCTCAACAACATATGCCGGTTTCCTCAGGGCATATGCCAACATATGGTGCTGAAAATCAAGGGTTTTCGGCCAAACCGAGCCGAACCCGGCGATTATGCCGTCCCTTGTTCTCGATCTTCAGGATGCGCAGCGCGGGCGAGTCGCCGGTCGACGACAGGTGCGTGCCGCCACAGGCCTGCCGATCGAGGCCCACGATCTCGACGATCCGCACCTTGCCGTCCGGGGTCGGCGGCGGCGCGACGGAGCGGCTGCGGATCAGCCCGTGCTCGGCCTGGGCCACCGACATGCCGATGTAGACGAAGTTCACCGGGATATTCTGCTTGATGGCGTCGTTGATCGGCGCCTCGAGCGCGCGCAGGCGGTCGTTGTCGGCGCCAGGCACGTCGAAATCCATCCGCGCCGTGCCATCGGCGGCCATCTGCACGCCGGTCACCAGCGCGCCATCGAAGGCCTGGAAGACGAAGGCGTTGAGGATATGCGTGCCGGTGTGAAGCTGGCGCATGGTCTGGCGGAACGTCGGATCGACGGCCGCTTCGACCTTGCCCGCGATCTCCAACGACGTGTCGAGCAGGTGCCAGACCTTGCCGCCAGATACGTCAAAGCCCGTTATCTTCGCTTCGCCACCCGCCCAGCGCAGCACGCCGGTGTCGGCCAACTGTCCGCCGCCACCGGGATAGAATGGCGACTGCGCGAGGACGACCTTGCCCGGCTGGGCATCGACGATGTCGGTTTCGACGCTGAGCGTCTCGGGATGGTCATGACAAAACAGGTGCATGGCGCATCCTCGCTGCTTAGGCGGCAACTGGTATTGGCGAAAATTGAACCGCTTTCTGGCTCCTCTCCCCCACTAGGGGGAGAGGAATATGAAGCGCGTTAGGCCATGGATGCCCGCGCAAACTGCAGCGGGGTGATGCCGTAGCAGCGCTTGAAGTGATTGGTGAGCGCGCTCTGGTCGTAGAAGCCCACGTCGGCCGCGACATCGGCCGGGGGCCGCGCGTGGCGCAGGTGGCGGCAGGCCATGCCCAGCCGCACTTGCGTGAGATAGGCATGCGGCGTGAGGCCGACGGTGCGCTTGAACAGACCGATCAGCTGAAACGTCGTGAGACCAACGTCGGCGGCCATGTCTTCGAGCCGAAGCTCGCTGGCGTATTCGGCGTGCATGCGCTCCGTCACTCTATCGAGCAGCGCGCGATCGCGCGGCGCGGGCTCGATGCGCACACCGCCGCTGCCGTGCCGCCGGAACAGGCGACCGAAGCTGGCGACCAGCATCTCGCGCTCCTGGAAGACGTCCCGCCCCTGCTCGATCGCCAGGTGCATCGCCAGGAAGGCGTCGATCAGGTCGCGGTCGGCCAGGATGTTGCGCGTGAAGTACGGCACCTCCTCGAGACCGAGGTCATGCGCGACCGCCTCCAGCGCCGGCTTCGCCAGATACATCGAGCGGTATTTCCAGCGCTCGCTCCAGCCCATGCGGCCGGCGTGCGGCTCGCCCGGATTGAACACGAACAGGGTCGCGGGCGTGGCTTCCTCGATCTTGCCGCGGCTGCGCACGATCGAGCCGCCCTGCTCCGTCACGGCGATGACCAGCGCCTCGTGCGTGTGCAATGGATATTCGTGCGTCGTGAAGTCGGCATTGAGCAGGCTGAGACCGGTGAGATGCCGGTCCCACCAGTACTGCGTCGAATTGCGGGGATCGCTGCGCGCCACGGTCAATTTTTACCAATACCGGCCCGGGGTGCGCCACTAGGCTTTGGCCATGATCGCCCGCACCTGGCACGCCCGCGCCACCCTCGACAAAGCCGACGCCTACGCCGCTCATTTCACCAGCGCGGTCGTGCCGGCGCTGAAGCAACTGGCCGGCCACCGCAGCGCCTTCCTGATGCGACGCGAGATCGATGGCGGCGTGGAATTCGTTGCCCTCACCCTGTGGGAGTCGCGCGCCTCGATCGAGGCTTTTGCCGGCACGGACATCGGCCGTGCCCATGTCGAGCGGGAAGGCCGCACAGCTCTGTCGAGCTTCGACGATTTCGCCACCCATTACGAAGTGGCGTTCACGTCCGTCGACGCAGCAGGTACGTGTCCATGATCCAGCCATGGGCGGCGCGCGCCTTGGATCTCTTGTCCTCTATCTCGCCCTTCACGTCGGCCAGCCGGCCGGAGACCAGGATCTCGTCCTTGGTGCCGAGGTAAGCGCCCCAGAAGATGTCGTAGTCGCCCGGCACATGGGCGAAGGCCTGTTCGCCGTCGAGCATGACGACGCTGTCGGTCCCCTCGGGCAGGCCTTCCATCGCCTTGCGTCCGGTGGTGACCAGCACCGGCTCGCCGATGCGGTTGAGCGCGATCTTGTGGCGCGCGGCCAGCGCCTGGACGGCGGTGATGCCGGGGATCACCTCGACCTCGACCTGGAGCTTTTCCATGATGCGCAAGGTGCTGTCGTAGAGCATCGGATCGCCCCACACGAGGAAGCCGCCGACCTGTCCCTCGCCGAGGTGCCTGGCGAACAGACTCTCGTAGTTCTCCGTCAGCGCGCCATGCCAGTCATCGACGCTGCCGCGATAGTCGTCGCCCGCTGCACGGCGTTTGGGGATCGCGACGCCGACACTTTTATAGCCGGCGTCCTTGATGAAGCGCGCGAGGATCGTCTCCCGCAGCGCACGCAGAGCCTTCTTCTCGGTGCCCTTGTCCGGAATGAAGAAGACATCGACCCGATTAAGGGCCTCGATCGCCTGAACCGTCAGATAGTCCGGGTTCCCGACGCCGATGCCGATAATCAAAATCTTCCGCATCAGGCACCGCGCAGGATCGACCGGCCGGCGTAGCGCGCCTGCGTGCCGAGCTGTTCCTCGATGCGCAGGAGCTGGTTGTACTTGGCCAGGCGATCCGAACGCGACAGCGAGCCGGTCTTCATCTGGCCGCAGTTGGTGGCGACTGCGAGGTCGGAGATCGTCGTGTCCTCGGTCTCGCCCGAACGATGCGACATCACCACGCCGTAGTTGGCGTGCTGCGCCATGGCGACGGCGTCCATCGTCTCGGTGAGCGAGCCGATCTGGTTCACCTTCACCAGGATCGCGTTGGCGAGGCCATCCTTGATGCCCTGCGACAGGCGCTTGGGGTTGGTGACGAAGAGATCGTCGCCGACCAGCTGGATCTTCTTGCCGAGCCGGTCGGTGATCGCCTTCCAGCCGGCCATGTCGTCTTCGGCCATGCCGTCCTCGATCGAGACGATCGGATAGCGCTTCACGAGATCGGCGTAGAAGTCGACCATGCCGCCGGCATCGAGCGACTTGCCCTCGCCTTCCATCTCATACCTGCCCTTCTTGAAGAACTCGGTCGAGGCCGGGTCGAGCGCCAGCATGACGTCTTCGCCCGCGCGATAGCCCGCCTTCTCGATCGACTTCATGATGAAGGCCAGCGCTTCGTCGGCGGTGGCGAGGTTGGGCGCAAAGCCGCCCTCGTCGCCGACGTTGGTATTGTGGCCCGCATCCTTGAGCTGATTGCGCAGCGCGTGGAACACTTCGGAGCCCATGCGCAGCGCCTCGGCGAAGGTCGGCGCGCCGACCGGCATGATCATGAATTCCTGGACGTCGATCGGATTGTCGGCATGCGCGCCGCCGTTGATGATGTTCATCATCGGCACCGGCAGCAGCGAGGCGTGGCTGCCGCCGACGTAGCGATAGAGCGGCAGGTCGATCTCGAGCGCGGCCGCCTTGGCGACCGCGAGCGAGACGCCCAGGATCGCGTTGGCGCCGATGCGGCCCTTGTTCGGCGTGCCGTCGAGATCGATCATCGCCTTGTCGATCTTGATCTGGTCGCGAGCCTCGAGACCAGACAGCAGGTCCATGATCTCGCCGTTGACCGCGCTCACCGCCTTCAGCACGCCCTTGCCGCCGTAACGCTTCTTGTCGCCATCGCGCAGCTCGACTGCCTCGTGGGCGCCGGTCGAGGCGCCGGACGGAACGGCGGCGCGGCCGGTGGCGCCGCTCTCCAGCTCGACATCGACCTCGACCGTGGGATTGCCGCGGCTGTCGAGGATTTCACGGGCACGAATGTCGACAATGGCGCTCATTAGAAAAACTCCTATAGGGGCGCGATTTCTCTAGCCGCGCCGATACGCTCGGGCAAGTTATAGTCGGGCGACAGTTGAAATTCGAGGAGTGACCGCATGCCCGATCACGGCAACGTCCAACAGAACACGGCATCAGTGGAACAGCGCGTCGATGCGATCGAAGCGGTCATGCAGGACCGTGGCATGGAGCCCAAGGTCTTCATCGATCAGTTCAAGCATCTGGCCGAAGAGGACTGGGTGCCGCAGAACGGCGCGCGCGTCGTGGCCAAGGCCTGGACCGACCCCGAATTCAAGAAGCGCCTCCTGGCAAACGGCCGTGCCGCGGTCACCGAGCTGGGGTTGAGCATGCCCGCGCATCACCGCCATCTCGTGGTGCTGGAGAACAAGCCCGAGCTCCAGAACGTCATCGTCTGCACGCTCTGCTCGTGCACGGCGTTCTCGATCATCGGTCTGCCGCCGGACTGGTACAAGGATCTAGAATATCGCGCCCGCGTCGTGCGCCAGTCGCGCACCGTACTGAAGGAGATGGGCCTCGACCTGCCGCCTTCGGTCGACATCCGCGTCTGGGACACCACGGCGAACACTCGCTACATGGTGCTGCCCGTGCAGCCGTCCCACACGATCGGCTGGTCGGAAGAGAAGCTGGCCGAGATCGTGACCAAGGACTCGATGATCGGCGTCGCCCACCTCTAAGGAGATCACCATGGACGGCATTCACGACATCGGCGGCCGGCAGGGTTTCGGTCGCGTGCGCTACACATTGAAGGCGCAGACGTTCCACGAGCCGTGGGAGCGCCGGGTCAACGCGCTCTACTCGCTCGCGGTGAAGCTTGGCATCTTCAACATGGACGAATATCGCCATGCCATCGAGCGCATGGAGCCGCGTCACTATCTGTCGGCCAGCTACTACGAGCGCTCGCTCACCAGCCTTGCCACGCTCTGCGTCGAAAAAGGCATCGTGAGCCAGGAAGAGCTCGAGCGTCGCGCCCAGGGCCACTACCCGCTATCCATGCCGAGCGCGCCCGGCCGCGGCAATGTCTCGACGCGCCAGAAGCTCGCGATCGGCGACAAGGTCACCGTGAGAGTGGAACACATCCCCGGCCACGTTCGTGCGCCGGGTTACGTTCGCGGCAAGACCGGTGTCGTGATCGGTATCTCGCCCGCCTATCCATTTCCCGACGCGCACGCCCACGGAATACACGCTGACGATGAGCCGACCTACGACGTGCGCTTCAACGCGGAAGAATTGTGGCCGAATTCAGCCGATGCAGCGCAGGTGCATGTCGGAATTTTCGAGAGCTATCTCGAAAAGGTCGCATAGCTCGCCGATTGTCAGCGCTCTCGTGCAGAGCTATAGAACCGCCATCGACGGTCCTCCTTAACGGAGGCTAACAGGGAACGCCGTGCGTCCTCCGGGATTAATCGGCGGCTGTACCCGCAGCTGTAAGCGGCGAGCGAACGCCACCTACGTCACTGGACTTCGGTCTGGGAAGACAGGCGCAAGCATCGACCCGTGAGCCAGAAGACCTGCCGTCGATAGCGTCGCGCTTCCCGTGGACGGGATGATCCATAGGAACGGTCAACCGAGCGGTGACGCGCTACGCGTGTGAACTGCTTGGGAGTCTTCAAATGACGTCGATCCGTGGGATCCTGTCTGCGCCCCTCTCGGAGGGCGACTTCGAGCGCTATGAAATCGCGCTGAAGCATAGTGCCGATCGCAGGGTCACTGGGCCTACGCCCTCGACAAACGCCAGCCTGCCCTTCCGTCGCAACGGCTTCCATAGTCTCTGCGAGGCGCTCGACTATGCCGCGCGAGGCGAAACCGGTCTCAACTTTTTCGACGCGCGCGGCAAACTGTCGAGCAGCCTTCCCTATCGCGATCTGTGGATTGAAGCGCAGGCCTTTGCCCGCCGCCTGATCGGCGCGGGTTTCGAGCGCGGTGAGCGGCTGGTCCTGATCGCCGACACGTGGCCGGGCTTCTGCATCGCTTTCTTCGGCGCGCAGTATGCCGGCGTCGTGCCGGTGCCGGTCGCCGTACCCGTCGGCATGGGCTCGCGCGCAACCTACATCGAACAACTGCGCGGCCAGGTCGAAGCGGCCGGCGCCACCGGTCTGCTGGCGCCCGACGAGCTTGCCGACTTCGCGCGCGCCGCCGCCAAAGAAACGACCGTGCGGCTTGTCGGCCCGATGTCGACGTTCAACGCCCTTCCCGAAAGCACAGACCCGCTTCGGCCGCTCGGCGCCGGCGAACGCTGCTACATCCAATTCTCGTCGGGCAGCACCCGCAAGCCGCGCGGCATCGACATCCGCCAGGACCAGCTGATGGCCAATATCGATGGCTCGCTGGCCGCCCAGCAGGTCGACGAGAACGACTCGGGTGTGAGTTGGCTGCCGCTCTATCACGACATGGGACTGATCGGCTTCGTGCTGGCGCCGATGTGCGCCCAGCGCAGCATCGACCTGCTGGCGCCTGGTGACTTTGCCAAGCGGCCCCTGCAATGGCTGTCGCTGATTTCGCGCCGGCGCGCCACCATCACTTACAGTCCGAGCTTCGGCTACGACCTGGTCGCCCGGCGGGCGCGTACCAAGCCGTTGGGCGATCTCGACCTGTCCTCTCTGCGGCTGGCCGGCGTAGGCGCCGACATGATCCAGCTCTCGGTGCTCGATCGTTTCGCCGACACGTTCGCCGCTGCGGGCTTCGATGCGCGCGCCTGGTTCGCGAGCTATGGCATGGCCGAGGTCTGCGTCGGCCTGACGTTCGCCCGTCCCTTCCACGGATTGAAGACGGACACCTTCAAGGAAGCCGGCTCGGACAAGACCCGATCGTTCGTCGTCTGCGGTCGTGTCATGGCAGGACATCGCATCGACATCCGCAGCGAGGCCGGGGAGTCCCTGGGCCAGCGCGAGATCGGACGCTTGTTTGTCAGCGGCCCCAGCGTCATGCCGGGATACTTTCCCGATGACCTCGAGAGCGCCAGCCCCCTACGCGACGGCTGGCTCGATACGGGAGACCTGGGCTATTGGCACGGCGACGAGATCGTCATCACCGGCCGCGCCAAGGACCTGATCATCGTCAACGGCCGCAACATCTGGCCCCAGGACATTGAATGGAAGGTCGAGACGCTGCCTCAGCTTCGGCGCGGCGACGTCTGCGCCTTTTCAGTCGCGTCGAACGACACCGAGTCTCTCGTCGTCGTTGTGCAGGCGTCGTCGGCCGATCCAGCTGCCGGTGAAGCCCTCGAAGCCGACGTCCGTCAGGCCGTCAAGGAAGCCAGCGGTATCGACGGGAAAGTCATCCTGATCTCCCGACAGCCCGGCTTGCCCATGACGTCGTCCGGAAAGCTTAGCCGTTCCGCGACCAAGACCAATTACCTGTCCGGAGCCTATTGACTAATATTGCGTAATACGCAATATTGGCGCAATGACATGCAGGAGAGCGGTGGCCCGGGTCGGGAGTGATCCGGAAGCGGACCACTCCCATTTTTTTCCCATTTATTTAATGGGAGGCCCCTACCGCCAGTCGCTCTTGAGGGCCTGATCGCCCTTCCACTTCTCGACAGCCGCGACATCGTCGCAGGGGAAGGCCTGTGCGTTCTTGCGCGGCGTCGCTTCGACCCAGGCGAAGACCAGGCACTGCGGGTAGCTCTTGCCGTCCTGCTTCACGTCGAATTTCACTTCCGTCGTCGTCGCGGCACCGGCCTTGGCCGCGCCGTAGTCCTCGGTTGTCGGCGTGATGTCGCCGATCGTGCGGCCTGCGGTTTTGGTCTCGCCGTACCATTTGGCGAAGTCGGTGAACTGGTCGCCCGCCGCGCCCTTGCCGTCGGCGGCGATGTAGGCCTTGAGGTCACGCACGAGCGCCTGTGCCGCCGCTTCCGCCTTGGGTTCGGCTGCCTTGCGTTGCGCCGCCCGCCTGGCTTGTGCGGCCTTCAGCAGGTCGGCGTTCGAGGGCGGCGGTGCGACGGCGGCCTGCGCCGAAGGATCGATGCGCCGGATCGGCGCCCGCGCAGCTTCGTTGTTCAGCGTCACGGCTTCGGTCGGCGTCAGCTTGCCGGCCTGGGTATAGCCATGGGCCTTCTGCCACTCGGTGATCGCCTTGGTCGAAGCCTCCGACTTCAGGTCGCCATCGATCGGTCCGTTGTATCTGTCGAGCGCGCGCAGCGACTCCTGCAGCTTGCGCCGGTCTGGCTCGGGACTCTGCAGCACGGTCGTGTAATCGGGCGGTGCCGCGGGCCGGGAGGCGGTGGCAGGCCCGGCCGAGGGTGCCGGCGCGGGCTGCCCGCCTCCGCTCGACGAACAGGCGGCCGGATTCTGGAAGCAGCGCTCGACCGTCTCGGCGCTCTGGCCGAAGGCCGTCAACGGCAGCACTGCGAGGAGTGCTGCGACCAGCGGCCAGCGTGCCATCTAGATGCCGCCGTAGGTGTTGGCCGCGAGCTGCGCCGGCAGGCCAATCACCATCACGACCGGCTGGCTGTTCGGCGTCGAACCGCGCGCGATGATGTGATCGTTGGGCGCACCCACCTTGCTGTCGTAGGTGCCGCTGCCGTTGAATTGGCCGTTGAAGCAGGACAGCGAGAAGCGGCCGTTGTTGGCGTTCTCGTTCGTGAAGGTGCCCTCGCACACCGGCTCGCCGCGCACATTCTCGACGGCGAAGGTGACCGAGCGGTCGCGGCCGAGCAGCGCGCCATAGCGGGCGACGCCGTTCAGCCGGGCGATGTTACCCTTGGGATCGCGATAGAAGATCGACGCCGGTCCGTAGGCCTGATCCGGCATCGTTTCCCTGGGCACCACGTAGGCCTCGTCGCTGATGACGATCCGGCAGGTACAGGCGACGCCGTAGTTCTCGCCCAGGGGGCCGAGATCGGCGAGGTGGTGGGCGCAGTTGGAGACAGCGGTCTCCTGGACCTCGCGCTCGCTCATCTGCCCCTTGGTGTAGGCGTCGGAATAGACGAAGGCGCACTGCTTGGGCATCGGCACCGCCACCGACTTGTGGGTCGCGGCCATCGTTTCGGTATCGACCCAGAAGCGCTGCGCCATCTCCGGGAAGCGCAGGAAGATCGGGTCGCGCCGATTGGTCTTGCCGTACGACGAGGTCGCGGCACTTTGGGCCCAGGCTCCGGCAGCGAGCACGGTCAGGGCGAGGAACGCGGCGAGGATGGAACGATACATGAGACCCTGAATTCAACCGATGAAGGTGACCGAAATACGACCTTAGCGCCCGCCTCATCCCCTTGCTAGAACCGAGGCATGAAAGCCATCGTCGTCACGGGCGTCTCGACCGGCATCGGCCATGGCCTGGCCCAGGCCCTGTGCCGGGAGGGCTACAAGGTATTCGGCACAGTTCGCCATGCCGAACAGGCCGACCATGTGCGGGGCGTCTGCGGCTCGAATTTCACCCCGCTCCTGCTCGACGTGACCGACCGCGACGCCATCGCCAAGGCCGTGTCGATGGTCGAAGCCGAGGTCGGATCGCACGGCCTGTTCGGCCTCGTGAACAACGCCGGCATTTGCGATCCGGGCCCGCTGTCGGTGCAGTCGACCGAGCGATTCGCCCAGCATTTCGACGTCAACGTCACTGGCACGCTCAGCATGTGCCAGGCCTTCCTGCCCCTGCTGCGGCGCTGCGATGCCGGACGGCCCGGCCGCATCGTCAACATGAGCTCGATGAGCGGCAAGATCGCCTACCCGTTCATGGGGGCGTACGCCGCCTCCAAGCACGCCCTCGAGGCACTGTCGGATTCGCTGCGCCGCGAACTGCTGGTGTACGGCGTCGACGTGGTCGTGATCGAGCCCGGCTCGATCGACACCGCGATCTGGGACAAGGCGGCCCATATCAGCACCTCGTTCGCCGACACGGACTACGCGCCGCTCTTCCAGTACGTGAACCTCGCGGACAATCGGAAGAACGCGCAGCCGGTTTCGGCCGTCTCGGCCAAGGTCCTGACCGCGCTGACCGCACGCCGACCGCGCGCGCGATACGCGCTGCCCGACAAATGGTTGCTCTACTGGATCCTGCCGCGTCTGCTGCCTGCGCGGATCCTCGACCGGCTGATCGACAACGCGCTCGGCATCTCGAAGCTGCGCGAGGGCCTGAAGAAGAGCGGCTAGACCAGCCGGCTCTGCTGCTTGGCGGCACCAATGAACGAGCTGAACAGCGGATGCGGCGCGAACGGCCGCGACTTCAACTCGGGATGGTACTGCACGCCGATGAACCAGGGATGGTCCGGGATCTCGACGATCTCCGGCAGGATGCCGTCGGGCGACATGCCCGAGAAGCGCAGGCCCACCTGCTCCAGCCGGTCCTTGTAGTTCACGTTGACCTCGTAGCGATGCCGGTGGCGCTCGCTGATCACGTCGGCGCCGTAGATGTCATGCACCTTGGTGCCGCGCCGCAGATGCGCGTCATAGGCGCCGAGCCGCATCGTGCCGCCCATGTCGCCGTCGGCCGCGCGTTTCTCGATCTGGTTGCCCTTGATCCATTCGGTCATCAGGCCGACCACGGCATCGTCGGTCGGGCCGAACTCGCTCGAGGAGGCATGCTCGATGCCCAACAGGTTGCGGGCGGCCTCGATCACGGCCATCTGCATGCCGAAGCAGATGCCGAAGAACGGCACCTTGCGCTCGCGCGCGAACTTCACCGCATGGATCTTGCCCTCGGTGCCGCGCTCTCCGAAGCCGCCGGGCACCAGGATGCCGTGGACATGCTCGAGATGGTTCACCGCGTCGTCGCGTTCGAACACCTCGGAGTCCATCCACTCCAGCCCGACCTTCACGTTCGAGCCGAAGCCGCCATGGGTCAGCGCCTCGGACAGCGACTTGTAGGCGTCGAGCAGTACCGTGTACTTGCCGACGACCGCGATCGTCACCTTGCCTTCGGGCTCGCGCACCGAACGCACCACGCCGCGCCAGCGATCGAGGTTGGGTTCCTTCTCGGCGTCGAGATGGAAATACTTGCAGACTTCCGCGTCGAAGCCCTGGTCGTGATAGGCGATCGGCACCTGGTAGATCGTGTCGACGTCGCGCGCCTCGATCACCCTCTCGGGCTTCACGTTGCAGAACAGCGCGATCTTGCGGCGTTCGTTGGCCGGGATCTCCTTGTCGCCCGAGCGGCAGACCAGCAGGTCGGGCTGGATACCGACGCTCAGCAGTTCCTTGACCGAGTGCTGCGTCGGCTTGGTCTTGAGCTCGCCCGCCGTCGGCACCCACGGCAACAGCGTGAGATGCACGAACATCGTGTTCTCGCGGCCGATCTCGTTGGCAACCTGGCGAATGGCTTCGAGGAACGGCGTGCTTTCGATATCGCCCACCGTGCCACCCACTTCGACCAGCACGAAATCCTCGTTGTCGGTACCGGCGAGGACAAAGTCCTTGATGGCGTCGGTGACGTGCGGGATCACCTGGACCGTGGCGCCGAGATATTCACCGCGACGCTCCTTGGCGATCACCGAAGAATAGATGCGGCCGGTGGTGATGTTGTCGGTCTGCCTTGCATCGACGCCGGTGAAACGTTCGTAGTGGCCGAGATCGAGGTCGGTCTCCGCCCCGTCGTCGGTCACGAAGACTTCGCCGTGCTGATACGGGCTCATCGTGCCCGGATCGACGTTCAGGTAGGGGTCGAGCTTGCGCAGCCGGACCCGATAGCCGCGGGCCTGCAGCAGCGCACCCAGTGCGGCTGACGAGAGACCCTTACCCAGCGAGGAAACCACGCCGCCTGTTATGAAAATAAAGCGCGTCATGGAGTTACACCCTACTAAATCTTGTTGGGCACGGCCATGGGGATATCACCCCGCCGGAGATGTTTCGGCGGGGGGAAAGGTCGGTCCAACGCATCGGTTGCTAGCGGTTGGGCGCGGAGGGCGTGGCCGGTGCCGCGGGCACCGCCGGGGGCGTCGTCGGCCCCCCGGGGGCTGGCAGGCTGCCGCCACCGAGACCCGGCGCAGGCGTCGTGCCGGCCGGAACGCTATCCATGATCGAACCGCTGGTGCGCGCGGGGCCGGCCAGGCTCCAGGCCATCAGCAGGCTCAGAAAGAAGAAGACGCCGGCGCAGATCGCCGTGATGCGCGACAGGACGTTGGCCTGTCCTCGCACGGAGAAGAGCGCGTCGGTGCGGCCCATGCCAAGACCGCCGCCCTCGCTGCGCTGTAGCAGGATGGAGACGATCATGGTGGCGGCGACGCCAACGTGAATGATCAGCAGCACCAGCCGCCAATCGTGAAGAAATGCTCTAACGCTGTCCATTTTCAGCCGGGGCTTCTAGCCGCTTTAGACGGCCTTGGCGATAGCCAAAAATTCGTCGGCCTTAAGGGCCGCACCGCCGACTAGTGCGCCGTCGACATCTCCGGCGGCCAGAAGCTCCGCGGCGTTGCTGCCTTTCACCGATCCGCCGTACAGCAAACGGACGCCCGCCGCGCCGGGGACGAGGCCTCCCAGGACCTTGCGAATATGCGCGTGGGCTGCGGCGACGTCGGGCGTGGTCGGCGTCTTGCCGGTGCCGATCGCCCAGACTGGCTCGTAGGCCACGACCAGCGTAGCCGCGGTCGCGCCAACGGGAACGCTGCCCTTGAGCTGTGTTTCGAGGACGTCGAAGGCCTTGCCGGCCTCACGCTCGGCCAGGGTCTCGCCGATGCAAACGATCGGCAGCAGCCCTGCCCGCCACGCCGCCTCGGCCTTGTCGCGCACCACTGCATCGGTCTCGCCGCAATCGGTGCGGCGTTCCGAATGGCCGACGATGACGTGGCTCGCGCCCACGTCCTTCAGCATTTCCGCCGATACGTCGCCGGTGCAGGCGCCGCTCGCCTTGACGTGACAGTCTTGGCCGCCGACCAGCAGGCCGCTCCCCTTCACCGCCTCGGCGATGGCCATGAGCAGCGTCACCGGCGGACAGATCAGGACCTCGCGATCGGTCCAGCCGCCCTGCTTCACGCCGGCCGCAACGGCCTTCGCCAGCGCCAGCGCATCGGCCGTGAGACCGTTCATTTTCCAGTTTCCGGCGATCAGCGGGAGTCGCGTGCGAGCCATGGTCTTCCTCGTTTTTGCTTGGTCGTGTGTCTAGCGGCGACGGCGTTTGCGGTCAAAGGGCACCGGTGGTAGGCATGCGCCCCTCATAAAAACCCATTTTGACGCGAAGTTCTGCCCGTGAACAAATTCAGAAAATACGCCGGTTACGTCATCATGGCGTTGCTCATGAGCACGCTGATCATCAGCTTTGCTCTGTGGGGCATCGGCGACATGCTGCGCCAAGGTGGCGCCAGCAGCGAAGTGGCCCACGTGGGCGGCACCCATATTCCGGTCTACGGCTGGGTCGGCGGTACGTCCGTGTCCGTCACTGAAGTCCGCGACCTGTTCAACCGCCAGCTCGAACAGATCCAGCGTCAGACCGGCCAACGGCCCGATCCCGAGCAGGCCTTGCGCTACGGCATTCACGTGCGCGCCCTCGAAGACACCGTCCAGCGCGCGGTCATCGACAACGCGATCCAGGAATACGGCCTCTCGGTTTCCGACGCGGAGGTTCGTGCCGCGATCGCCCGCAATCCTGCCTTCCAGGGCTCGAACAACGCCTTCGATCCGATCCTTTACAAGAATCGCCTGCAGCAGGCCCGGATCCAGGAAAGCTCCTACGTCGCCGATATCCGCCGCGAGATCGCCTCAGCCCAGTTGCTCGGCATCATCCACACGCAGGGATTGGCGCCCACGACGTTCCGCGACGACATCTTCAAGATGGAAGGCGAGAAGCGCGTCGCCGATACGGTCTATGTGCCGGACACCGTGATCGCTACGGTACCGAAGCCCACCGCCGAGCAGCTCAACACCTACTTCGAAGCCAACAAGACCAGGTTCCAGATCCCGGAGTATCGTGCCTTCTCGTATGTGCTGCTGACCGCCGACGACGTGACCGACCAGGTCAATGTCAGTGCCGACCAGTTGAAGCAGGAATACGACGCCCGCCAGGCCGAGTTCGGTGCGCCCGAGAAGCGCGACGTCGACCAGGCGATGGCCGACAGCGAAGACAAGGCGAAGAAGATCATCGCTGCCGCTCAGGGCGGTAAGTCGCTGGAAGACGCCACGAAGGAAGTGACCGGCGCCGCCGATGGCGTGATCAAGCTCGGCACCGTGATGAAGAAAGACCTGCCGGCCGGCGCCTTGGCTGACGGCGTGTTCGCCGCCCCCGAGGGCCTCGATCCCACGCCGATCCAGTCGCCGCTCGGCTGGCACGTCGTGCGCATCAACAAGATCGAGGCGGGCAAGGTCACGTCGTTCGACGAGGTGAAGGATAAACTCACCAAGGACCTCAAGGCGCAGCTCGCGCCCGACATCCTGATCAAGCAGGTGAACGATTTCGAGCGCGTGCTCAGCAAGACGCAGTCCATGAAAGCGGCAGCCGAAGAGCTGCAGCTCAAGGTCAAGAGCTACGAGAACGTCGATGCGCGCGGCCAGGATGCGGCCGGCAAGCAGGTCGTGCTGGGACCGGCATCGGCCGAGCTCGTGCAGGCAGCCTTCTCGACGCGCGAAAGCACCGAGAGCGATCTACTGGAGACCCAGAAGGGCGAGTACTTTGTTGTCCGCACCGATCGCATCACCCCGGCCCGCATCCCCGCCCTCACCGAGGTCGAGGCGAAGGTGACCGAAGCCTGGCAGACCGAGGAGCGCCGCAAGCTCTCCGATGCCAAGGTCAAGGAAGCTGTCGACAAGGCCAATGCCGGTGGAGACCTTGCCGCGATCGCCAAGGACCTCGGCGTGGAAATGCGTACGTCCAAGCCGGTGACGCGTTACGACGCCGACGCCGCCAACCAGCTGTCGCAGCAGGCCACGCAGGAAGTGTTCCGCCTGGCCGTCGGCAAGGTCGCGGCGGTGCGCATCGCCGACGGCAACGTGATCGTCCGGCCCAAGGAAATCCAGCCGGCCGATCTCGCCAAAAGCAAGGAGACGCTCGATCGCTTCGGCACGCAGCTCGACACCTTGGTCGGCAACGACCTGGTGGCGCAGCTTCTGGGCGCGCTGCGTCAGAAGTACGGCGTGACGGTCGATCAGCCGGCGTTCGCCCAGGCTTTCTCGCCGCAGCAGCAACAGCAGCAGTAAGCCGATGACCGTGTCGCCAGAACTCGACGCCTTCACGCGGGTCTACGAGGCCGGCAAACCGCAGCTTGTTTCGACCAAGCTGGTGGCCGACCTCGAGACGCCGGTCTCCGCCTACCTCAAGCTCGCCGACGGTCGCCCCAACTCGTTCCTGCTGGAATCGGTCGAGGGCGGCTCGGTGCGCGGCCGCTATTCGATCATCGGCTTCAAGCCCGACGTGATCTGGCGCTGCATCAAGGGCAAGGCCGAGATCAATCGCCGGGCCCATATCGATACACACAGCTTCGAGCCCCTGCCCGGCCGTCCGCTCGATACGCTGCGGGTGTTGATCCGCGAATGTCAGTTGGACATTCCCGACGGCCTGCCGCCGATGGCATCCGGCCTGTTCGGCTTCCTGGGCTACGAGATGGTCCGCGACATGGAGCAGTTGCCGACCCAGCATCCCGATCCGTTGAACCTGCCCGATGCGATCATGGTACGCCCGACGATCGTCTGCGTGTTCGATCGCCTGGAGGACGTCGTCAACCTGGTGACGCCGGTCTGGCCGCAGGACGGCGTCAGCGCGCGCGCCGCGTACGAGGCTGCCGCCGAACGCCTGGCCGATGCCGCCGCCAATTTCGAGCGCACGCTGCCCGGCCGCCGCGAAAGCGCCGATGCGCTGGAGCCGTTGCCCGCGCCGACGCCGAACATGAGCGAGGCCGAGTTCAAGAACATGGTCTCGGTCTGCAAGGAATACATCGCCGCCGGCGATGCCTTCCAGATCGTACCGTCGCAGCGTTTCTCCCTGCCGTTCAAGCTGCCGCCGCTGTCGCTCTACCGGTCGCTGCGCCGCATCAACCCTTCGCCGTTCCTGATCTTCTTCGACTACGGCGATTTCACCATCGTGGGCTCGAGCCCCGAGATCCTGGTACGCCTGCGCGACAACACCGTCACCATCCGTCCGCTGGCCGGCACGCGGCCGCGCGGCGCCACGCCGGAAGAGGACAAGCGTCTCGCCGAAGAGCTGCTGGCCGATCCGAAAGAGCGCGCCGAACATCTGATGCTGATCGATCTCGCGCGCAACGATGTGGGCCGCGTTTCCAAGATTGGCTCGGTGCGCGTCGTCGAGCAGTTCACGATCGAGAAATACAGCCACGTCCAGCACATCAGCAGCCATGTCGAAGGCACGCTGGAGGACGGGCTCGATGCGATCGACGTGCTGAAGGCGGGCTTTCCCGCCGGCACGCTTTCGGGTGCGCCCAAGGTGCGCGCGATGCAGATCATCGACGAACTGGAGCCGGTGAGCCGTGGCATCTACGCAGGCTGCGCCGGCTACTTCGCCGCCAACGGCACGATGGACACCTGCATCCTGCTGCGCACCGGCCTGGTGAAGGACAACACCATGTACGTGCAGGCCGGCGTTGGTGTGGTCGCCGACAGCGACCTCGAGTCGGAGTTCCAGGAAAGCCACCAGAAGGCGCGCGCACTCGTTCGCGCGGCGGAAGAAGCCGTGCGCTTCGCTAACGCCGCCAATTGGACGTCCGGCAACACTCGGCGCTAGGGTCTTCTCCAAACGGAGGAGACACCAATGTCCGAGTGGCAAAAACGCTACCAGCGCCTGTTGTTCGATCGCCCGCATCCCAAGGTGCTGCGCGTCACCATGAACCGGCCGGAAAAATACAACGCGACCGACGCGATCATGCATCGCGAACTGGTCGACGTGTGGCGCGACATCGACGGTGACGACACGGTCAATTGCGTGATCATCCAGGGCGCGGGCGGCAAGGTGTTCTCGGCCGGCGGCGACTTCGACATCATCGAAAAGAATATGAAGGATCACAACGCGCTGCTGCGGACGTGGAAGGAAGCGCGCGACATCGTCTACAACGTGATCAACTGTTCCAAGCCGATCGTCAGCACCATGCGCGGCCCCGCCGTCGGCGCGGGTCTCGTGGCCGGCATCCTGGCCGACGTGTCGATCGCTTCGAATAAGGCCAAGATCATCGACGGCCATACGCGGCTGGGCGTCGCCGCGGGCGATCACGCCTGCATCGTCTGGCCGCTGCTCTGCGGCATGGCCAAGGCCAAGTACTATCTCCTTCTGTGCGAAGCCATCGACGGCGAGGAAGCCGAGCGCATCGGGCTCGTTTCTCTCTGCGTCGAGGACGACCAGCTCGAGGCCAAGGGCCTCGAAGTCGCGACCAAGCTGGCCGAAGGCGCGCAGAGCTCGATCCGCTTCACCAAGTACGCGCTCAACAACTGGCTGCGCATGATGGGCCCAACCTTCGATACGTCGCTCGGTCTGGAGATGCTGGGCTTCCTCGGTCCCGACGTGAAGGAAGGCCTCGCGTCGCACCTGGAGAAGCGCAAGCCCAAGTTCGATCCCTACTCGCCGCTGTGAGGAACGCATCATGCGCGGATTGAAAGGCAAGAACGTCATCGTCACTGGCGGCGGCGGCGCGATCGGCGGCGCGATCTGCCGCCGCTTTGCGGAGTACGGCGCGCACGTCGGCGTGTTCGACAAGAACCTCGACGGCGCGAACAAGGTCGCGGCCGAGATCAAGGGCTTCGCGTCCGGCGTCGACATCGCCGACTACGAAGCCGTCGGTCGCGCCATCGCCCAGTTCGAAAAGGAGGTCGGCCCGACCGACATCCTGGTGAACAACGCGGGCTGGGACAAATTCGCCAACTTCGTCGATACCACGCCCGACCTCTGGGATACGCTGATCGGCATCAACCTGCGCGGTCCGCTCAACATGAGCCACTTCGTGCTGAAGACCATGGTGAGTCGCGGCAGCGGCCGCATCGTCAACATCGCCTCCGATGCTGGCCGTGTCGGCTCCTCACAGGAGGCGGTCTATTCGGCCTGCAAGGGCGGCATCATTGCCTTCACCAAGACGGTGGCACGCGAAGTGGCGCGCAAGGGCATCACCCTGAATGCAGTCTGCCCCGGCCCGACGGACACGCCGCTGCTCGCGGCCGTCGCCGGCGACGACGAGCGCGGTCAGAAGGTACGCGCGGCGCTTGTTAGCGCGATCCCAATGAAGCGGGTCGGCCAGCCGGAAGATATTCCCGGCGCTGTCTGCTTCTTGGCCAGCGACGACGCGGCCTTCATCACCGGCCAGACGATCAGCGTGTCGGGCGGCTTGACCATGCACGGCTAGCAGCAGGAGAATTCCACATGACCCAACTCTGGATACAGCCGACCGGCGCCGCGCTTGCGGCCGATGTCTACGGCGTCGACCTCTCGAAGCCGATGGACGACACCACGTTCGACACGATCGCCAAGGCGTGGGGCGAGCATCTGGTCCTGCGCTTCTCGGGACAGAAGCTCGACGATCCGACCCTGATGAAGTTCAGCGCGCGCTTCGGCGAGCTCGATCGCGTGCCGGTCGCGGCTGCCGGCCTCGACCGCAAGGACTCGGGCGTCACCGACGAGGCGATCGACTGGGTGGCGGTGATCGCCAGCGTGAAGAAGGACGGCAAGGCGATGGGCGGCCTCGGCTCCTACGAACTCGTCTGGCACACCGACATGTCCTATAATCCGCTGCCGCCACGCGCGAGCCTGCTCTATGCGCTCGAAGTGCCACCCGACGGCGGCAACACCGGCTTCCTCAATATGTATGCCGCCTACGAGACGCTGTCGGAAAAACTGAAGCAGGCGATCGAGGGCAAGACTTGTATCCACGATTCGAGCCGCAACTCGGCGGGTGAGCTGCGCCGCGGTTTCCAGACCACGCTCGACGTGACCAAAACGCCAGGCGCCGTGCATCCCCTCGTCCGCCTTCACCCCTTGACCAAGCGCAAGGCGCTGTTCCTCGGACGGCGGCCGGGCGCCTACGTCCATGGCCTGTCCGTCGAAGAGAGCGAAGAGCTGCTGAACGCGCTGTGGGCGCACGCTACGCAGGAGCGCTTCGCCTGGTACCAGAAGTGGCGGATCGGCGATCTCGTGATGTGGGACAACCGCTGCGTCATGCATCGTCGCGACGCCTTCGACGAGAGCCTGCGCCGCCTGATGCATCGCACGCAGATCGTGGGTGAACCGGTGCTGGCCGGCTGATGAAGGCCCACTAAGAGAGTGTTGCTGGGGGGCGCGTCACTCCAGTGATGCGTCATGCGGCCAGCCAGCAGCCCTTGATCGCGCCACTGGAGTGGCGCGCCCCCAGCGGCCTTAGCGATAGCCTGCGGCCTGCAGCTCGAACAGTTCGGAATAGAGGCCTGGCCTCGACACCAGCTCCTCATGCGTGCCGGTGGCCTCCACCTTCCCGTCCGCGAGCACGAAGATGCGGTCGGCCATGCGTACACTCGAAAAGCGGTGCGAGATCAGCACGGCGGTCTTGCCCTGGCTCAGCTCCTTGAAGCGCTGGAAGACTTCGAACTCGGCCCGCGCGTCGAGCGCCGCCGTCGGCTCGTCGAGGATCAGCACCTCGGCCTCGCGCATATAGGCGCGGGCGATCGCGACTTTCTGCCATTCGCCACCCGACAGTTCGACGCCGTTCTTGAAGCGCTTGCCGATCCGTTGCGCATATCCGCCAGGCAGGCGCTGGATCACCTGGTCGGCCTGGCTGCGCTCGGCGGCGCGCTCGACGCGCGCGTGGTCGTCGCGCGCCTCGATGCGGCCGACGGCGATGTTGTCGCCCGCCGTGAAGTTGTAGCGCACGAAATCCTGGAAGATGACGCCCATGCTGCCGCGCAGCGCTTCAAGGTCGTAGTCGCGCAGGTCGCGGCCATCGAGCAGGATGCGGCCCTCGTCGGGGTCGTAGAGCCGGGTCAGCAGCTTCACCAAGGTGGTCTTGCCGGCGCCGTTCTCGCCAACCAGCGCCACCACCTCACCCGCCTGCAGCGTGAAGTTCAGGTGCCGCACCGCCCAGCGCTCGGCGCCGGGGTAGATGAAGCCCACGTCCTCGAACACGAAGCCCTCGCGAATCGGATGTGGAAAGGGTGCGGGGTCCTGCGGCGACAAGATCTCCGGCTTCGTGTCGAAGAAGGAGAAGAGGTCGCTGAGGTAGAGCGCCTGCCCTGCCGTCGACGAGAAGCCCGTCAGCAGCCCTTCCAGCAAGGTGCGCAAGCGCAGGAAGGAACCCGACAGGAACGCGAGATCGCCGACCGTGAACTCGCCCTCCAATGTACGCCAGGCGATGTAGGCATAGGCCGCGTAGTACCCAATCGTGCCGAGGGTCGTGAACACGCCGCCCCACGCGGCGCGGCGGATCGCGAGATTGCGGTTGGCGTCGTAGAAACTCTTGGCAAGGCGCTTGTAGTGTTCGATCAGGAAGCCGTTCAGGCCGAAGATCTTCACTTCCTTGACTGTCTCGGCGCTGGCCGCCGTCTGCCGCACATAGTCGAGCTCGCGCCGCTCGGGCGTGCGGCCGAAGTCGAGAGTGTAGGTCTGGGCGTTGAAATGCGCCTCGCCCAGGAACGCCGGGATAAGCGCCACGAGCAGCAGCACGATCAGCCACGGCGCATAGACCAGCAGGCCCGCGGCGAAGCTCGCCACCGTGACCAGGTCCTGCGCCTGGCTGAAGAGCTGGCCCATCAGCGTGAGCCGGCCGCTGGTCTGGCGTCGCGCGCGCTCGAGCTGGTCCTGGAACTCGGCATCCTCGAAATCCTCGAGGTCGAGCGTGGCGGCATGCTCCATCAGACGCACGCTGGAGGAGTTGCTCACCCGCTCCGACAACAGGCTGTCGACCAGCGACACCACCCGACCCAGCACGTCCGACAGAACGGCGAGCCCAAACTCCGCTAGCAACAGCATCGCCAGTCCCGTCAACAGACCGCTCGCCAGCCAATCGTGGACCGTCACCGGCCGCGCCGGCATCGCCACCAGCCTCACCACATCGTCAATGATCAGCTTGCCGATATAGAGGCTTATCACCGGCAGGAGCGCGCGCACGAGGCGCAGCAACACGAGTCCCATCGTGAGGCCGGGGCTCGTGCGCCAGACCATGGACACGAACGGGCGCAAGGTGCGCAGCGCGCCGAAACGCTCCCGGAAGGTGCGCGGGTTAGGAATCGTTCGGGGATCGCTCACGTAAACTGACTATTGAGGGACCGGATTGCGGCCCAATATCTAGCCCATCCCCGGCATTTTGAGGGCAGACGAACGCCGCTCCGGCATCGGATCCTCGAAGGCCCGCGGATAGCGCTTGGGCCGGGCAGAGACTTTGTCCAACCGGTCGAACGCTTCCTTCGGCAACGTCCAGCCGCCGGCCTTCAGCGTGTCTGACAACTGCTCGGCGTTGCGCGCGCCCACGATCGCCGAGGTCATGAACGGCTTGTCCATCACCCAGCGCAGCGCCACCTGCGCCGGTGTTCGGCCGAGTTCCTTGGCCACGTCGAGCAAGGTCTGCAGGATCTCCTCATGATTAGGCGCAAAGAACCTGTGCTGGAAGCCCCAGCCCTCGGCCGAGCGCGTGCCCTGCACCTTGAGGTTGCCGGGCAAATACTTGCCGGCAAGATAGCCCGAGGCCAGCGGCGACCACGCCACGCAGCCCAGGCCCTTGAGCTCGAGTGCAGGCACGATCTCCTCGTCGATGTCGCGCACCACGAGGCTGTACTGTGGCTGGTAGCAGGAGAAGCGCTCCCAACCCTTGGTGTCGCTGATCCACATCGCCTCCATCAGCCGCCACGCCTCGTAGTTCGAGCAGGCGGTGTAGAGGATCTTGCCGTCACGCACGAGATCGTCGAGCGCGCGCAGCACTTCCTCGAGCGGCGTCGTGTGGTCGACGTGGTGGACGAAGTAGACATCGAGATAGTCGGTCTGCAGCCGCTTCAGGCTGCCTTCGATCTGCTGCTTGATGTGCAGCCGCGAGTTGCCCGAATCGTTGGGCCGCCCGCCCATCGGATTGAAGAACTTCGAGGCGATGATGGCGTCCTGGCGCTTGCCCTTCAGCGCCACGCCCAGCATCGTCTCCGACGTACCGCCGACATAGGAATTGGCCGTGTCGAAGAAGGTCAACCCGGCGTCGAGCGCCGTGTTGACCATCTTGGTGGCGCCGTCCTGATCGGCGCCGTTGCCGAAGGTCATGGTCCCGAGGCAGATCTCTGATACGCGGAGACCGGCCCGGCCAAGATTACGATACTGCATGTTCAACCATCTCCACGCGACGGCAGGGTAAACTTGTTGTCCCGCAACGCCTGCTCGAGCACGGGAATGCCGGCGGACGTGTTGCCCGCCTTGCAGTTCGCGATCGCGTTCTCGTGAGCCGCGACGGGCGACGCGAACGTAGGCCGCGGATCTTCCGGATTGTTGACGTAGGTGCGGTAGAGTTTGACCAACTTGTCGCAATATGCGGCATCGCCGCTGCTTTGCGCAGACGCCGTCGCCGACAGTCCCGTTCCGATGGCAAGAATCAGCAGTACGTATATTCGTTGCATGATCAAAGCCCCAACATTGCTTTGGCGAGCACGTTGCGTTGGACCTCCGACGACCCGCCATAGATCGTCGTCTTCCGGGTGTTGAAATAGCGCGGCGAGACGTCGTCGACGTATTCGCCGCCGACCGGAACGATGTTGCTGTCGTAGTTGCGCAATTCGGTGAAAGGCGTGCCGTACCAGCCGACGGCCTCGACGGCGAGCTCGGTCACCTTCTGCCCCGCTTCGGTGCCGCGCATCTTCACGATCGAAGCCTGGGTTCCCGGATTGTCGCCGGTCTTCATGCTCGAATAGAACATCAGCTCGTTCATCTCGACGGCATCGATCTCCATCTCGAGAGCAGCCATCTTCTCGCGCCACTTCGGATTGTCGGAGAGCGGCTCGCCGTCATCGAACTGGGTGTGCGACAGTTCCTTGAGGTGACGAAAGGCCTTGCGCAGGCGCGGACCGAAGGCCTGGCCGCCGCGCTCGAACTCGAGCAGGTATTTGGCGTAGGTCCAGCCCTTGTTCTCCTCGCCCACGAGATTCTCGACCGGCACCTTCACGTCGGTGAAGAACACCTGGTTGACCTCGTGCCGCATCGGCGTGCGCGTGCCGTCGACCAGGTAGATCGGATCGACCTTGATGCCCGGCGTCTTCATGTCGATCAGCAGGAAGGAGATACCCTCCTGGCGCTTGCCCTCGTTCGAGGTACGCACGAGACAGAAGATCCAGTCGGCGAAGTGGGCGTTGGTCGTCCAGATCTTTTGGCCGTTCACGACATAGAAATCACCCTGCCGTTCGGCCTTTGTGCGCAGTGACGCGAGGTCGGAACCCGAGCCCGGCTCGGAGTAGCCTTGGCACCAGAGTTCCTCGGCCGCGGCAATCTTGGGCAGGAAGCGCTTCTTCTGCGCGTCGCTGCCGTATTTCATCAGGACCGGCGCCACCATCTTGATGCTGAACGACGAGAGATAAGGCGAGTCGGCGCGCGCCATTTCCATCTCGAAGATGAACTTCTGCGTAGAATTCCAGCCCGGGCCGCCATGTTCCTTCGGCCAGTTCGGGCAGAGCCAGCCGCGCCCGGCGAGTTTTTTCTGCCATTGCAGCAGCCGCTCCTTGGAGACGTGGCTGGTGCGGCTGCGACGGCTCTCCTCCGCCACCTCCGCCGGCATGTTAGCGGTGATCCAGTCGCGCACTTCCTTCTGGAAGGCGAGTTCCTCGGCGTTGAAGGCCAGATCCATGATCAGAGTCCCAACATCACCTTCGACATGATCCCGCGCTGCACTTCGGACGAGCCGCCGTAGATCGTCATCTTGCGGCCGTTGAAGTAGCGCGGCGCCAGCACGTCGGCGCCCTCGGGGCCGATCGGCTCGACGTTGGAGTTCCAGGTGCGCTGCTCGGGGAACGGCATCGAGTACCAGCCGACGGCCTCGACCGCGAACTCCTGGACCTGCTGCATGACCTCAGTGCCGCGCAGCTTGATCATCGACGACAGCGGGCCCGGGTTCTGACCCGACGCGAGCTTGGAATAGAATTCCTGCTCGAACATCTCGAGGCCGGAGATCTCGATGTCCATGCGCGCCAGCTTCTCGCGCCACGCGGCATCGGCCATGATCGAGTCCTCGCCCTCGGGCTGCGCCTGTGCGAGGCGCTTCAGCCGCTCGAAGCCCGAGCGCAGGCGCGGGCTATACGGATTGCCGCCGCGCTCGAACTCGAGCAGGTACTTGGCGTAGGTCCAGCCCATGTTCTCCTCGCCCACGCGATTGGAGACCGGCACCTTCACGTCGGTGAAGAAGACGGAGTTCACTTCCTGCGTACCGGCGCGATTGCCGTCGGCGGTGATGATCGGTTCGACCGAGATGCCCGGCGTCTTCATGTCGATCAAAAGGAAGGAGATGCCTTCCTGACGCTTGCCCTCGTTCGAGGTGCGCACGAGGCAGAAAATCCAGTCGGCGGTCTGCGCCAGGGTCGTCCAGGTCTTCTGGCCGTTGACGATATAGAAGTCGCCTTGCAACTCGGCCTTGGTGCGCAGGCTCGCGAGGTCGGAGCCCGAGCCTGGCTCTGAATAGCCCTGGCACCAGATCAGGTCGGAGTTCAGCATCGGCGGCAGGTGCTGCTTCTTCTGCGCGTCCGAGCCGTACTTCATGATCACCGGCGCGCACATCTTGGGGCCGAACGGCGAGGTGCCGGGCGCGCCCGCCTTCGCCATCTCCATCTCGAAGATATATTTCTGCGTCGTGGTGAAGCCCGGCCCGCCGAATTCCTTGGGCCAGCCAGTGCAGAGCCAGCCCTTCTTCGCCAGGCGCTTCTGCCAGTCGATCAGGCGCTCCTTCGGCATGTAGGCGTTCCGGCCGGCCTTGATCTCACCCATGATCTCGGGCGTGAGATTGTCCTTCAGCCAGTCGCGGACCTCTTGCTGGAAGGCGATTTCTTCTTTGCCGAACGTCAAATCCATGGGGCGCTCCTTAGGGGCACAGACCCTACTGCCCCGGGTTCCAGCGCGTAAAGCAGCACGACGGTTCACAGTTCATTCACCTATCGACATATATAGTGCAAATAAAATGCAAGTGAGCTAGCGTCCAGGACGATGGGGCATCGCGGCGCTTAACGGGGGGACTACCGTGCGCAGAATCAAGTCGAGCGTCGCCGCGGCAGTGATCCTGCTGCTGGCAATGTCCCCGTGCGTCTACGCACAACAGCCGGCGCCACCAATCCTTTCTCCGGGAAACGCCGTCGTCACCGGTTTCTCGGGTGTCGTGCTGCCGGATCCACAGGCGCGGCGACCGGCCAACAAGGCGATCGTCGATCTCACCTTCATAAATCCCGACGGGCCGTCCGCACGCATCGTCGACCTCGGCTATCCGCAGGTGATCGACGACGGTCGCGACACGCTGTGGGACGCGAGTCTTTGGCCGGCTACCAAGCCGCGCGACATCCAGGCGAAGGATGTGGGCCAAGTGTTCGGCGTGGCGCTCGACAACGAGACTGTGCCCAACATCTATCTCGCGGCGACCTCGGCCTTCGGCCTGAACATCGTCCACCGCGCCGCCGACGGCACGATCGAGCGCCTCAAGACCGGCGGTCCGGGCGCGCAATGGCAGAACGGCCAGTTCGGCCTCGCCCTGCAAGGTGGCCCGGGCAGCATCTACAAGGTCGACGGCAAGACCGGCGCGGTCACCCTGTTCGCCAACGTCATGCTCGACGGCGTGCCCAATCCCGGTCCCGGTCTCGGCGGCCTGGCCTACGACGACGCGCACAAGCAACTGTTCGTCTCCGACCTCTACACCGGACTGATCCATCGCTTCGCGATCGCCGACGGCACCGAGTCGGGCCCTGCCTTCGACCATGGCGTCACCGCACGGACCGCCGTGCAATTGCCGCCACTTGCCTTCGATCCGCGCAATCGCCTCAACATCGCGGTGCCGAAATTCGACTCGACCAATCCGGAGACATGGGGCTACGCGCCGCCCGAGCGCCGGGTGTGGGGCCTCGCCGTCCACGACGGCCGCCTCTACTACTCGGCACGCAACGGTGCGGCGACCGACGGACCGCAGGTCTGGTCGGTCGGGATCGAGCGTGACGGCAGCTTCTCGGCCGACCCGCGCTGGGAGCTCGACGTTCCTGCCCTGCCCGGCCCCTATCCAGTCTCCGATATCGCCTTCGCCCAGAAAGGCGCGATGATCCTGGCGCAGCGCGCACCGGTCACCGCGGCTTACGACTATTCGACGTTCACGAAGCCCGGCGAGCCGCGCGTACTGCGCTACTGGCTGGAAAATCCGGACGATCCGAATACGCCGTCGAAGTGGATCGCGCAGCCCGAGGAATATGCCGTGGGTCTCGCCGGCACCTGGCGCAACACCAACGGCGGCATCGCGCTCGGCTTCGGCTATGGCTACGGCAAGGATGGCCGCATCACCGAGACGGTCTGCGAGTACGCGCTGTGGAGCACCGGTCAGAACCTGCGCAACAACCCGGCAATGCGCGCCCTCCTCGAACCCGGTGGGCCACTGATCGTGCACGGCGTGCAAGGCGCGCCCGCGGCACCGGTGCGCAACTTCAACGAGCCGCCCACGATCACTTCCTTCATCGACTACGACGACCGCTTCGAGGATCCCACCGCGACCGGGCATCTCGGCGGCATCCGCATCCGTGGCTGCGGCACGGGCGGTGGCGGCGCAGCTGCGTTGGCATACGGCGGCCCGGGGTTTCCGGCTGAGGCGCCCTATCTCGTGGCAAGTGCCGTCGACGGCGGTGGACGCGGCGGCGGTGGAGGTGGAGGTGGAGGAAGTGGTGGCGGCGGAGGCGGTGGCCGGCATCGCACGACGGACATCGCGCTGAAGAAGACCGCGGGAACGGTCCGGTACGACCAGACGTCGGCCACCTGGACTGTCGAGTTCAAGATCGACGTCACCAACGTCGGCATGCCGTTCACGCCCGGCACCGCGATCAGCATCAAGGATCCGGTGCCGGCCGGCCTCACCTTTGCAAGTGCCAGCGGCGTCAACTGGAGCTGCGCCGTCGCGGCGGGCAACGTGAACTGCGGCTACACCTCGAACTCCGGCCTGTTCAACACCGGAGCGCATCTCAACCAGCTCGTGCTGACCTTCACGACCAAGGCACCGCGGACCTACGAGAACTGCGCCACTGCCGCCGTCGGTGCGGGCCCGCGCCGCGAGACCAACCTCGGCAACAACCGCGACTGTACCTCCATCGTCGTGCCGCCACAGTCGCCCAAGGCCTGCTTCGCCAGCACCGGCGCCTTCGAATGCAACGCGCAAACCGGCCATTGGGTTTACAAGCTCACGGCGACGGGGCCTGCGTGGGTGAACGCGGTGACCGCGACCTCGCAGACCTCGGGCGTCAGCGTGCCCGCCGGACCGATCTCGCTCAATCCTGCGGCGATCGGTGTCAGCGGACCACCCGGCACTTCGGCCACCATAGAAGTCTGCGCGTTCGACGCGACAGCCGCGGCCAGCGGCAAGCCCTACAACTGCTGCCGCGCCAAGATCACGGTCACCCTTCCAGCCGGCGCCTGCGGAGTGAGACAATGAGCACGCTCCGCACACACATGGTCGCGACCCTCGTTGGCTTCGTGCTGGCGGCGCTCGCCCTCGTCGCTCCGGCTGCAGCGCAGTCCGGTCCCTTCTGCAGCCCCTTCAGCGCGACAGGACTCGACGGCTGGGCCCCCTGCGCGGCTGCGCCGAATATCAGCGTGACCACGAGCAACGACAGCAGTTCCAAGGGCGGCCAGTCCGATTGGTATCTTAAGCTGACGGATCAGTCCGGCGCCTCGGCCGCCTGCTCGGCCGATCCGAAATATCTCGGCAACTGGGTGCAGAAACTGGGCTCGTGCGCGCAGTTCTGCTTCGACATCCGCATCATCGAGATTCCGCTCGCCCCCAACACGATCATCCATCCGTCCTTCACGATCTACGGGTCGGGCAGCCTCGTGGCGACGTTCGTCTCCAACATCCCGGCCACGACCGACAGCGGGTCAGCGCCCGGCTGGCATCACCTCTGTGCACCGGTCCGCCAGACGCAGGCCGGCGAGGACCTGCCGTCGGACGCCACCGGCGCCTGGAAGATCGGCGGCTCCTCCGCACCCAATCCGCAGTGGAACCAGATCATCGGCAACGTGACGCGGGTCCAACTGCCGGTCGACTTCACGCCGCAACCATCGGAAGTCGTGGGCTACGACAATATCTGCATGGGCTCGACCGACTGCAGCCAGACCAACGGTGGCGGCGGAGGTGGCGGCGGCGGCGGCAATCAAACGCCGCCGGTGGACTGCCTGAAGGACATCAATGCCCAGGTGAAGTGCAATCCCGACGGCAGCTATACGCTGACCACCAGCGGCGCGGGCCTCGACAGCAGCGACATCACGATGATCTCGCAGACCGCGGGCGTTACCGTCGTGCCGCAGCAGCAGCCCGCCGCGGCGACGATGACCTGGACCCTCGTCGGCGCAACGGCCGGCGAAGCCGTCACCCTTTTGGCCAACGCCACCAAGCGTGGCGGCGGCACCATGGAGGGCACCGATTCGTGCTGCTCGGGCACGATCAAGCTCACGATGCCGGACTGTCCGAAGCCCGTCGACGTCAAGATCGAGAAGAGCGGCGGCACGACGCCCGCCCCGCAGGTCGGCCTCTATGACTTCATGCTCAAGGTCACGAACGTGGGCGCGAGCTTCAACGGAAGCCACGCCATCGTCGTCACCGACGTCGTGCCGGCCGGCATGATCTTCAACAGCGCCTCCGGCGGGCCCAACTGGAGTTGCACCTCGGGCAACATCCCAGCGGGCGGCACCCTGTCGTGCCTCTACACTGGTCCGGACCCGACGGGACCGAACCAGGATCTCGGCACGATCACGATCGGCGCCACCGCCACGGGCAGCGCGCCCTTCCCGCCCTTCACCAACTGCGCGACGGTGGGCTTCAACGGCGAGACCAACCAGGTCGACGCCAACACACTCGACAACAGGAGTTGCGTCACCGTCAGCAAGCCGGCGACGACGCAGGTCTGCCCGCAGGGCACGATCCTGCAGGGCCGCGAGTGCGTGAAGCGGCAGGTGCCGCCGCCGCCACCGCCACACCAGGCCTGCGCCGCACCTATGGTGGCCGGAGCAACACCGGGATCCTGCGTCTGCCCGCAGGGCACCACGCTGCAAGGCCGCGAGTGCGTGAAGACTCAGCAGCCGCCACAGCAGCAGGCCTGTGCCGCGCCGATGATCCAGGGCGCGGCGCCGGGTGTCTGCGTCTGCCCGCAGGGAACGGTCCAGCAAGGCCGCGACTGCGTGGCCCAGCAACAACAGCACACCGTGCCGCAGATTCCCTTCGGCCTGCCGAAAGGATTTGGCATCGGCATCGGCGGCGGCAGTGGCGGTGGGTCGCAGACGCAGCCGCATCAGGGCGGCGGCGGCGCCGTCCAAGGCGGCGGCCAGGGCGGTGGTCAAGGCGGCGCCGTCAAATAAGCCGCAAAGCGTGGTAGCGTGCGCGGAACCAACGGAGTTCCGCGTCGATGCCTGTGCCCGTCCTGCCCGTCGTAAGTGACGACAAACTTCCCGCCGTTGTCGATATCGTCATCATCGGCGCCGGCATGGCTGGCAGCGCCGCCGCCTACTTCCTCGCCAGGAAGGGCCACTCCGTTGCGCTGATCGAGAAGGGAATGGTGGGCGGCGAGCAGACCAGCCGGAACTGGGGCTGGTGCCGCCAGCAGCATCGCGACCTGCGCGAGTTGCCGCTTGCCATGAAGAGCCTCGAGATCTGGGGCGACCTCAACCGTGAGCTGGGCGTCGAGACCGGCTTCCGCCGCAGCGGCCTCCTCTATGTCACGACCCGCCGCGCCGACTTCGAGCAATACGAGGCATGGACCCTGGCCGCGCGCGACTATCAGATGCACAGCCGCATCCTGACGCCCGCCGAGGCCAAGGAGATGACGCCCGGCAGCACCGGCGACTGGATCGGCGGCATTCATTCCCCGACCGATGGTCGCGCCGAACCCGCGCTCGCCGGCCCCGCGCTGGCCGAGGCCGCGCGTTCGTATGGCGCCACGATCCACCAGAACTGCGCCGCGCGCGGTCTCGACATCGAAGCGGGCAAGGTCGCAGGCGTGATCACCGAGCGCGGCCGCATTCGCGCGCAGAAAGTGCTCTGCGCCGGCGGTGCCTGGAGTTCGCTGTTCTGCCGCCGTCACGGCATTCGCCTGCCGCAGGCCGGCGTGCGCTCGACGTCGTTCTTCACCAGGGCCGCGCCGCAGATCACCGACGGCGGCCTGTCGATGCCCGACGTCACGATCCGCCGCCGCCTCGACGGCGGCTACACGGTGGGTCTGGGCGGCCGCGGCCTGGTCGAGCTTTCGCCGCAGGGGCTGATCTATGCGCGGCAGTTCCTGCCGACGTTGAAGAAGCGCTGGACTGGCGTGACCTTGGGCATCGGCCGCTCGTTCTTCGACGGACCGGAAACGTTCGCGCGCTGGTCGTTCGATCGCGTCTCGCCGTTCGAGCGGCAACGCACGATCGATCCCGCGGCCGATCCGAAGTTGATGCAGGAAGGGTTGATCAAACTCGCGCAGCACTATCCGGTGCTGAAGGGCCTCGAAGTCGCACATTCCTGGGGCGGCCTGATCGATTCGACACCCGACGGCATTCCCGTGATCTCCGCGGTCGACACGATGCCCGGCCTCTACCTCTCGACCGGCTATACCGGCCACGGGTTCGGCATCGGTCCCGGCGCCGGACGCCTCGCCGCCGACATCGTAGCCGGCGACCCGCCGATCGTCGATCCGACGCCGTTCCGCTATAGCCGCATGGTCGACGGCACCGACCTCGGCGCGCCCGGGATGATGTAGTCGTAGACGATGAGCTTGGCGTCACCGACGTTCTCGTCGATCGGCCGCCATCCCAGCTTCGTATAGAAGTCGCGCAGCGCCGGCCGCGACGACAGGTAGAGCCGCTCGACGCCGAGCAGCGCGCTACGTCGGATTGCCTCCTGCAGAAGTGAGGCCGCGACGCCCTGCTTGCGCACATCCTCATCCACCCAAACGGCCGCGATCCACGGCGTGAGATCGGGCCGCGCCGGCTCGTCGCTCTCGATCACCAGCAGGTTGCCGCACAGCTTGCCGTCTTGCTCGGCGACCAAAGCGAACGGAATGCGCGTCCCCGGCTCCAGGAAGTTCTGCATACCGTCCTGGAGCGCCTTCAGCGGCTTGCCCTTGCGCTGCCAGAACGCGCGCCAGATCCGCTCGCCGACAGCGGCTGCGTAATACGGCCGCTCGCGCAGGTCGTGGATCGAGAGTGTCAGGCCTTGGTTCCTTCCAGCTCTTCGAGGCCACGCTTGTTGGTCTCGATACCCCAGATCGCCACCACCACGATCTGCAGGATCAGCAGCCCGATCATCAGCGCCAGCACGCCCTGCACGCCGTAGGTCTTGAACAACGAGAGCACGATGAACGGCGACACGACAGTTGCACCACGGCCCAGCATGTTGCACAGGCCGTTGGCGCGCAGCCGCACCTCCGTCGGGAACAGTTCGGTGGTGTAAACGCCGTAGAGCACGGCGGTAAGGATATAGATGCCGACGATCAGCACGAAGCCGACGCTGAGCAGCATCGTCGGATCGGCCATGTAAGGATAGGCCCAACCCGCGGCGATGCTGAGCAGCGAGGCGCCGATGATGGTGGGCTTGCGGCCGAACTGGTCCGCGGCCCAGGCGCCCAGCGCGCAGCCCACCAGCGAGCCGCCGGCCAGCACCATGGTATAGGTCAGCGACTTCGTGATGCTGATGCCCTGCTGGCCGAAGAAGGTCGGCAGCCAGTTCACGAAGCCGAAGATCAGCGTATTGATCACGATCAGCACGACCGAACCCACGATCAGGCGCGGCAGCAGGGTCGCGCTGAACAGCGAACTGAAGCCGTACACCTGAACCGGCGCGGCCACTGCCGGCGGAGGCAAGGGCCGCCCACCGGAGGCTTCCTGCTCAATCTGGCGCATCAACTCTTCCGCCTCTTCCATCCGTCCATTGGCTTCGAGCCAGCGCGGACTCTCGGGAAGGTTCTTGCGCAGGTACCAGACGATCAGCGCACCGACGCCCGCGATCACGAACATCGGCCGCCAGCCGAAGTTAGGCACGACGATAGTGCTGATGATCGACGTCGCGGGAAAACCCGCCACCACGATGAAGGCCATGAACGACATCCAGCGGCCGCGCGACTTGGGCGGCACGAACTCCGTCATGGTCGAATAGCCGACCACGATCTCCGCGCCGAGGCCGAGCCCCATGACGAAGCGTGCCGCGATCAGCCAGTCCATCGTGGGTGCCGCAGCGGCGGCAAAGGACGCCACGCCGAACACGACGAGATTGAACTGATAGGTGAAGCGCCGGCCGTATTTGTCGCCCAGGAAACCCGCGATCACCGCGCCGATGGTCATGCCGACGAAGGTCCAGGAGATGAACTGCGGCACCTGGGACAGCACTGCGAACTTCGACTGCACGGTGGCGCCCAGTACCGAGGCTGCGACATAGAGGTCGTAGCCGTCGAAGAACATGCCCGCGCCGATCAGCCAGAAGATGCGATAATGGAACGACGATATGGGCAGCCGATCGAGTCGCGGTCCGGCATTCACCGTGGACACCATTGGATATTTCCCCCCGAACGCTTTCTTTGACGTTAGAGTGACAGGAAGATGATCGCGCACAACACTGCTCTCGATGTTGTGAAGATGGGCCAGGGTCCCGACCTGGTGCTGCTTCACTCCCTTCTCTCCGACCGCACCGCCTTCGATCGCATCGCGCCGCGCCTTGCCGCCGAGCGGACGATCTGGCTCGTGAACTTGCCGGGCTTCGGTCAATCGGCGCCGGCCGGTCCCGGCCTCGAGCAGTTCGCAGACCGCATCGCTGAAGAACTGCCCAAGCATGGACTGACGGCAAAGGCCGACCTGCTGGGCAACGGCTTCGGCGGCTTCGTCTCGGTGGCCCTCGCCGCACGCCACGGCGCGATGTTCGACAAGTTGATGTTCGTCGACACCGGGGCCGCCATTCCGCCCGAAGGCAAAGGCGCCTTCGCGATGATGGCGGAGAAGGTCGAAACCGGCGGCATGGAAGCCGTTCTGGCGACCGCGCTGCAGCGCATGTTCCCCGACGATTTCCTCGCCGCTCATCCCGAGATCGCCGAGGAGAGAAAGGCCAGCCTGCGCGCCGCCGATCCGAAGCACTTCGCGGCCGCCTGTCGCGCGCTGGCGCAGTTCGATCATCGCGCCGAGATCGCGGCCATCCGCAATCCGAGCCTCGTCGTCGTCGGCCTGCTCGACACCGCCACGCCGCCCGCTCTCTCCTACGCGCTGGCCAAGGGCATTCCAGGTGCCAAGCTCGTCGAGCTGGCCCACTGCGGACACTCGCCGCACATCCAGGATCCCGAAGCTTTCTGGCAGACGCTCAAGCCCTTCCTGGGATTGACCGGCTGATGGCGGCCGACGGTGGCCATCGCCCGGCCGGATGGGCGCCTCGTATTGAAGATAGGGCACTGTTGCGCGGCGAAGGCCGCTTCATGGATGACGTCCACACCACCGGCGCGGCAGCGGGCCATTTCCTGCGCTCGCCACATGCGCATGCCCGCATCAAGTCGATCGACACCACGGCCGCGCGCGCCCTGCCCGGCGTCCTGGGCGTCATCACCATCGACGACCTCAAGGCCGCCGGGGCGCGGACGATCACCTATCCCGTTCCCGTGCCCGGCCGAAACGGCACGACGCTCATCGCGCCTTATCGGCCAGCGCTCGCCGACGGACGCGCGATGCATGTCGGACAGCCCATTGCCCTCGTGGTCGCGGAGACGCCCGCCATCGCCCAGGATGCCGCCGAGCTGATCGAGATCGACTACGAGCCATTGCCGGCCATTGCCGACATCCAGGACGCCATTGCGCCGGGCGCGTCGCAACTCTGGCCGGAAGCGCCCGGTAACATCGCCATCGACTTCGTGGCACCGCAGGCCGGTTACGACGTGCAACAGCAGGCCGTCGAGCGCGCCTTTGCATCCGCGGCGCACACCGTCGAAGTCGTCGAACTCAACCAGCGCATCGTCGTCGCCTCGATGGAAACGCGCGGCGGCACGGCGAGCTACGACCCGGTATCGGAGACCTATCTGCTGCGCGCGCCCTCGCAAGGCGTCCGCATGCTGCGCGACCAGCTGGCCGCCAGCCTCGACCTGCCGCCGCAGAAGATGCGCCTGCTGACCGGCGATGTCGGTGGCGCCTTCGGCATGAAGACGGCGGCCTATCCCGAATATGTGGCGATGCTGGTCGCCGCCAAGCAACTCGGCCGGCCCGTCCACTGGATTTCGAGCCGTGCCGAATCCTTCCAGAGCGACAACCAGGCCCGCGACACGGTCACGACAGCCCGCGTGGCGATCGACTCCGACGGCCGTTTCCTGGCGCTGAAGGTCGATGCCATCGCGGCGGTCGGCGCCTTCCTGTCGTCGCACGGCGCCTCGATCGCCTCGAACAATTTCGCGCGCTGCTTTCCCGCGATGTATCACATCCCGCACATCACGGTGGATGTGCAGTGCGTATTCACCAACACGGTGCAGATGGGGCCCTATCGCGGCGCCGGACGTCCCGAGGCCAACTACGCGATCGAGCGGCTCGTCGAGGAAGCCGCCAAGGTGACCGGCATCGATACCGTCGAGCTGCGGCGGCGCAACCTGATCCCGCCCGCGATGATCCCCTACCACACCGCCGTCGATGCCAAGTTCGACAGCGGCGATTTCGAAGGCCTGTTCGACAAGGCCTTGGCGCAGGCCGATTACGTGGGCTTCGGCAGACGGCGCGCGCAGTCCGAGGCACGCGGCAAACGGCGCGGCCTCGGCATCTCCTGCTTCCTCGAACATGCCGGCGGCATGCCCGGCGACGAGGCCGGCGTCCGCTTTCCCGGTGGCGAGGCGCTCGTGGTGGCGCTCGGCATGCATCCGTCCGGCCAAGGCCACGCCTCGCTCTATCGCCGGTTGGCCGCGCAGCTCCTGGGCCTCGACGAAACTATCGTCGTCGTCCGCCAGGGCGACACCGATCTCAACATCATGGGCGGCGCGTCCGTGGCCTCGCGCTCGACGACGACCGTCGGCAGCGCCCTGGTCCGCACGGTCGAGCTGGTGATCGAAAAAGGCCGCAAGCTGGCGTCGCTGATGATGGAAGCATCGGAGGCCGACATCGAATATGCCCACGGCCTGTTTCGCGTCGCCGGTACCGACCGCCATCTCTCGCTGTTCGAGGTCGCCGATCGGGCCAGGACGCTGAACGATCCTCTCGACACCAAGGGCCAGGCGATCGTGCCGCAGACCTTCCCCAACGGCTGCCACATCGCCGAAGTCGAGATCGATCCCGACACCGGCGTGGTCACGCTGGCGGCCTACACCGCCGTCGACGATTGCGGGAACATGCTCGATCCCGTGCTGGTCGAAGGCCAGGTCCATGGCGGCATCGCGCAAGGCGTGGGCCAGGCGCTGTGGGAAGAAGTGATCTTCGAGCGCGAGTCGGCGCAGCTCCTGACCGGCTCGTTCATGGACTACACTATGCCGCGCGCCGACGACCTGCCGATGTTCGAGACCGCCGCGCATCCGGTGCCCTGCACGACCAATCCGCTGGGCGTCAAAGGCACCGGCGAGGCCGGCACCACCGGCGCCCTTGCAGCCGTGATGAACGCGATCGCCCACGCGATCCCCGGCCCCGCAGGCGCCGCGCTCACAATGCCGGCAACACCGGAAAAAGTCTGGCGCGCGCTCCATTCGTAGGGGCATGCTTCGGCATGGCCAAACGGATCAACCGCGCGATCGAGCTGCTGGAGGCCGATCAGGCGCTCTATTACGACGGCCCGCACACCGGTCACGTGCTGACCTACGAGCAGGGTCTGAAGGACGCCAAGACCTGGGCCGACTACATCAACGTCGGCATGGAGCACGGCGCCTTCGACATGACCGGCTTCGAAGCCTACATGCGCGGGCTGGTCGACGGCGGCCCGACCAACTCCAGCCACCGCGCGCCGACGGTCATCGTCGAGCCGCCGGTCAACGGCACCGACGGTCCCAATGTCGCCTTCAACGCCTGGCAGTTCCGCCAGATCCTGGCGCGCGGCGCGCACGGCATCCTGCTCTGCCAGGCCGAGTCGGCAGACGCGGTTCGCGAGTTCGTGCGGGCCTGCCGCTTCCCGCATCACAAGGCAGGCGCCGACATCCTCGGGATCGGCTCGCGCGGCCGCGGCTCGGAGCCGACGGCGGCCCCGATCTGGGGCATTGATCAGCAAGAGTATTTTGCCCGCAGCGAGCCGTGGCCGTTGGCGCCGAACGGCGAGCTTTTGCTTGGTGTAAAGATCGAAAGCCCACCCGGCGTCGAACATTGTGAAGAAATCTTGTCGATGCCCGGATTGGGATTTGCCGAGTTGGGGCCAGGCGATCTCGGCCTCTCGCTGGGCTACACGACGCTGCAGCGCCGTCCCTATCCGCCCGAGATGGAAGCCGCGCGCGCGAAGGTCTTCGCTGCTTGTCGCAAGAACAAACTGGCCTTCCTGGAAGGCGCCACGCCGGAGAACATCGCCCAGCGCCTCGACGAGGGTGTACGCGTCATCTCCGGTCACAATCCGGAGGTCGCCCGCATCGGTCGCGCCTACCAGAAACGCACGATGCCGGTTTGACCATGAAGAACCCGACCCGCCGCGACATGACCCTGCTGCCCCTCGCATTGGGTGTCGCCTCCATAAGAGAAGCAAAGGCCCAACAGATGACCCTTCCCGTCGAAAACGCTTCGCTGACCGACTTGGTGGACGGCCTCGCCAAAGCCTCCACGACAGCGACGGCCCTGACCCAAGCCTATCTCGCACGTATCGAGGCTTACGACCGCGGCGGGCCGGCGCTCAATTCCGTGCGCGTGGTCAATCCCGACGCTTTGTCGATCGCCGCGCGCTTCGACAAGGTGAAGCCCTCGAAGGCCCAGCCGCTCGCCGGCGTGCCGATCCTGGTGAAGGACAACATCGCCACCGGCGACAAGCAGCCCACGACGGCGGGCTCGGTCGCCCTCGAAGGTGCCCATGCCAAGGACGACTCGACCGTCGTCAAGAAACTGCGCGCGGCGGGCGCGGTGATCCTCGGCAAAGCGAACCTGACCGAGTTCGCCAACATCCTCGCGATCGACATGCCCTCGGGCTACAGCTCGCTGGGCGGCCAGGTGAAGAACCCCTTCTCACCGACCCTGATGGACGACCGCGGCATCCCGGTGGTGCAGCCCGGTGGATCGAGCGCGGGCTCGGCGGTCGCCGTCGCGGCCGGCCTGTGTGCCGCGGCCATCGGCAGCGAGACCTCGGGCTCCCTCCTCAGCCCCGCCAATCAGAACGGCCTCGTCACCGTGAAACCGACCGTCGGCCTGATCAGCCGCGCCGGCGTGATCCCGATCTCGCACAGCCAGGACACGGCGGGGCCGCTCACCCGCACCGTGCGCGACTCGGCGCTCCTGCTGAACGTGCTGGCTGACCACGATCCGCTCGATGCCGCGACCAAGCTGTTGCAGCGTCCCGCCGACTACACTTCCAGCCTCGACAAGGACGGATTGAAGGGCGCGCGCATCGGCCTGCCCAGCGATCCGTCGGACCCGGCCAACGACGCCTACATGGGCAAGCTGCCGCCGCGCTCCGCCGAGGTGCTGGCGCGGGCGCTCACGGTGCTGCAGGACGCCGGCGCCACGATCGTGCGCGCCAACATGCCGACCGCTGGCTGGATCGGCGGACCGGGCACGGGGATGGCCGTGCTCAACACCAATCCGCTCAGCCGCACCAAGTACACGCCGGGCGCCGCGTCGATCGTCTTCCTCTACGAGCTGAAGCGCGACCTGAACCTCTATCTGCGCGACTGGGCCACCAGCACGAAGACCAAGACGATGGCCGACGTCATCGCCTTCAACCTGGCGAACGCCGACAAGGCGCTGCGCTTCGGCCAGGATCTTTTCCTTGCCGCGCAAGCGACCAAGGGCGACCTGTCCGAACTCGAATACAAATCGGCACGGGCGATGGACCTGCTGGCCGCCAAGGAGCGCGGCATGGATGCCTACATGACCGAGCACAAGCTCGACGCGGTGCTGTTCACCGGCACCACGGGCGCCTCGATCGCGGCCAAGGCTGGCTATCCCAGCGTGCAGGTGCCGGGCGGCCTGATCAGCGGCGTCGGCGACAAGGAAACGCCGGACTATCCGCTCGGCATCACCTTCGCCGGCCGCGCCTGGAGCGAGGCCAAGCTGTTGCGCCTCGCCTACGCCTTCGAACAGGCCTCGAACGCCCGGCCGCTGCCGCCGGGGCTTCCGGCGCTGTAGCCTTGGTCGCGCGCTGGTCGGCCTGGCTCGGCACGCTGCTCACCGGCCTGATGTTGGTGTTGCTGACCTTGATTGCCTCGTGGGGGCTGCGCGCCTGTACGCCCGTCGGTGCGGCGGTGACTGTGTCGACGCTCGAGACGCAAGCCACCCCTGCGTCGCCGCCTGCTGCCGACTCGACTGGTCTCCTCAAGACCTCGCTCAGCGATGCCCAAGCCGACGGCAGCACTCTGCGAACCCAACTCGCTTCTCTGCAGGACGATCTCAAGAAGAAGGCCGATCAATGCAAACCCGCCGCGCCCCTCGCGGCGGAGCGGTGGGACAAGAAGGATCTCGGCCTGCTCAAGGGGTGCTGGCAGCTCGGCCATGATGCGCCCGTCGCCCATCACTTCGCCAACGGTCCCACCGGCAAGGCCACGGCGAAGGCGGGCCAAATCTGCTTCGGCGACAACGGCACCGGCACGCACGAGCAGACGATCGTCGATCCTGGCGGCACCTGGCACTGCAAGGCGCCTCTCACGGCGAGCTTCGCCAACGACGGCACGTTGATCGCCAAGCAACCGGCCGGCACCTGCGAGGGCGCCCCGCCCGCCATCTGGGCCGCGGTGCAACTGGCCTGCCGCCGCGTGAGCGACACGACGGCGCTCTGCCAGGGTGTGGACAAGGACGGCCGCGTCGATCTCGAATTCCGCCGCGTGCCCTAGAGAGATTGATAGACTGACGCTAAGAACGGCGATCAGGAGGGCGAAGCATGCGGTTCGGCATAACGATGTTTCCGACGGACTATTCAATCGCGCCGCAAGAGCTCGCCCTGGAAGCCGAAGCGCGCGGCTTCGAATCGATCTGGTTCCCCGAACACAGCCACATCCCGACCAGCCGCAAGTCGCCCTGGCCGGGCGGCCCCGACCTGCCCAAGTGGTATTACGACACCTACGACCAGTTCCTGGCGCTGACAGCGGCGGCGGCCGTCACCAAGACGATCAAACTCGGCACCGGCGTCTGCCTCGTCGTGCAGCGCGATCCGATCTACACCGCCAAGGAAGTGGCGACGCTCGACCGCATCTCCAACGGCCGCTTCCTGTTCGGCATCGGCGGCGGCTGGAACGCCGAGGAGATGGCCGATCACGGCACTGTCGATTTCAAGAGCCGCTTCAAGCTAATGCGCGAGCGCATCGAGGCGATGAAGGAGATCTGGGGCAAGTCGAAGCCCAAGTATTCCGGCGACCTCGTGAAGTTCGACGAGATGATGCAATGGCCCAAGCCCGTGCAGAAGCCGCATCCGCCGATCATCGTTGGCGGCGACTTCCCGCACGGCGCGCGCCGCGCGGTGAACTACGGCAACGGCTGGATGCCGATCGGTGGCCGCGGCGGCGACACGCTGTCGATGATCCCGCCCTTCCTGGAATTGCTGAAGGAAAAGGGCCGCACGAAGGAAGACGTGCCGATCACCGTGTTCGGCGTCGCCATGGACGTCGACGCGATCAAGAAGGCCCGCGACGCCGGCGTCGACAGGATCGTGTTCGGCGTGCCGGCCGAGGCCCGGGACAAGGTTCTGCCCCTCCTCGACAAAGGCGTCGCCGCGATGAAGGCGGCGGCTTAGCGATCAGGCGGCGATGACCACGCCGTCGTGGCCGGGATCGGCGCCGCCGTCGAGACCATCGACATGGATGCGGATGCCGTGGACGGCGGCGAAGCCGAAGCCGTAGGGGCTGCGGACGACGGGATACCCTTGCGCCTGCAGTTCGCGCTCGACGCGGCCCTGGATGCGGTTGGAGATGTCGATCGTGTCGGAGGTCGCGGAGAAGCGTGCGGCACTCACCGCCTCGACCATGGTCATGTCGAAGTCCAGTGCGTTCAGGATCACGTGCAGCACGCCCATGGCGATCTGGGTCGCACCGGGGGCGCCGATGATGAGGTGCGGCTTGCCGTCCTTGAAGATGATCGAGGGCACGACCGAGCTGAAGCGCGCCTTGCCGGGCGCTATCGAGCCGGCGCGGCCGGGCCGCGGATCGAATACGCCCATGCAGCCGTTGTACATGAAGCCCAGGCCCGGCGAGATCACGCCCGACGGCATGCCGAGCGAATGGGTCATTGTGAAACAGTTGCCGTCCTTGTCGAGGACGGAGATGTGCGTGGTGTCCTTCGAGACGTTGCCGGTGTTGAAGCGCGTCACCGATGCCTTCTCGCCGCGCTTGATCTCGTCGGCCATCGACTTGGCATAGGCCTTCGACGTCAGCTCCTCGACCGGCACTGTGACGAATTTCGGGTCGCCGACCTTCAGGTCCTTGTCGATGGTGGCACGCTTCATCGCCTCGCAGACAATGCGGACGTATTCCGCCGAATTGTGTTCGAGGCCGCGCAGGTCGAAGTTCTCGAGGATGTTCAGCATCTCGAGCAGCATCACGCCGCCACCCGGCGGCTGGTTGGTCGAGACGTCGTAGCCGCGATACTTGCCCCACAGCGGCTTGTTGCGCGTGGTCTTCCAGGCCTTGAGGTCCTCGATCGACAGCAGCGCGTCGTTCTTCTTCATGTCCTCGTCGATCGCATGAGCGATCTCGCCAGAATAGAAGACGTCGGCGCCGCCCTTGGCGATCGCGCGCAGGGTCTGGCCGTAGTCGCGATTGAGGACGGCGTCGCCTACCTTCTTGGGAACGCCATCGGGCCGGCAGTAGAGCGCGCGTGCGGCCGGTGTGAAGCCGGTACGTTCGAAGTTGGGCGCGCGACCGAAGGCGCCGTCGTCGGCCCACCAGAAATGGACGTGCGGCCGCACGGTCCAGCCGTTCTCGGCCCAGTGGATCGCCGGTTCGACGATGCGCGACCACGGCAGGCTGCCGTGCTCCTTGTGCGCCTCGTAGTACATCTTGAGGTTGGCCGGCGCGCAGATCGACTTGTAGCCGATGTCGTTCACCCTGCCCTTCAGGATAAAGCCGTAGCCGTCGCGCGCCTCGCCCTCGATCAGCTTGGCCCACATGTCGGGACGTGCCGCGAGCGGCGCCGGCGCGTGGGCATCGATGTAGCCATGGAACTTCTTGCCCGGCATGTAGATGCCGCAGGAGCCGAAGCCCGCGATGCCGCACATCTGCGGATCGACCACGGTCTGGACGAGCGCGCAGGCGATGCCCGCATCGACGGCGTTGCCGCCCTCGCGCAGCACGTCGGCGCCCGCCTCCGTCGGTTCCGGCTGCGGGGCCACGATCATCGCCTGCTTGTGATAACGCACGTCGCTTCCTCCAACTTATTCGTTGGCGCGACTCAATCCCAACCATTGCGCTTGCGCAATACGGCCGTCGCCGGAGCAAGTACGAGGCCTTTGGCGGCGAGACCCGGCAGCCACTCGGTCAGCGCCTGCAGCGTTGCCTCGTGCGGATGGCCAATCGCGACGACGAAGCCTTGCCGGCGCGCGACGGCCTCGGTCTCGGCCAGTCTGCGGCGCACCGCGTCGGGCGCCTCGTCGTCATCGAGGAAGACGTTGCGCGGCATGGCGGGCACGCCCAGCTCCTGTGCAGTCTGCTCGCCCACTGTCTGCGCCGTCGTGCGCGAGTCGAGGAACATCAGGCCGCGCGCCTTGAAGAGCTTCAGCACGGTCTCCATGCCGGGTTTGCTCGCGGTGAAGCGGCTGCCCATGTGGTTGTTGACGCCGACATAGCCATCGAAACTGTCGAGCGCGGTCGTGACTCGCTGCTTCAGCTCGGCGTCGCTCAAAGACACCAGAAGCGCGCCGGGGCCGGGATCGGCGCGGCCCATCGGTTCCATCGGCAGATGCAGCATCAGCTCCTGCCCGCGGGCGTGAGCCGCCCGCGCCTGCTCGTGCAGACCCTTGGCATACGGCAGGAACGACATGGTGAGCGGCCCCGGCAGTTCCCAGGCGCGCTTCGAATGCGGGCGATCGAGGCCCACGTCGTCGATCACGATGGCAACCAGCGGCTTGGCGTTGAGATCGGCGAACGACACGGCGTTACGCTTCCACGTGGCTTGCGACGAAGACGACGAGGCTGCAGCGGCGACCTGCGGCGCGCGTGGCTTCTCTTCGACGGTCGGCACCGACTGCTCCGTTTCCTTGTAGCGCGGCAGTCCGGGGATCTCGTCGATCGAGGCGTACTTCGCGGCGGGCGGCGGCGGCGCGCTCTTCTTCATATCCTGCAGGGTGTCGCGCGCCAGCCGGTCACGATCCGACGAATCGAGATGGCTTGCGATCCAGTAGCCACCGACAAGACTGCCGACAAACAGCACGACGATGCCGATGGTGATCGAGTGCCAGCGATGGGCGTCGACCCACGCTTTGAGCGTCGCCACGCGAACCATGAACCTTTCGCGACGGGTGGCAGGCGCTTTCGGACTCTTTCTGTTCGACTTCCTGCTTCTGTTCTTCTTAGACGCCATCTGAGCGATTGATCCCAAGTCCTTGGTCAAAGGTCACAATTTTGTCCCAGTTCACTCTGTCGGACAAAACAATTGATACATTCCCCTAGAGCAACTTGAGGACGCTTAAGTCGTAACCGCCACTCGTTCCGCTCTTCCTCTGGAAGCCCAACCGTTCGGTCAGCGACAGCATCTTCCTGTTCTCGCGCAGCACATGGCCGAAGATCTGTTTGATGCCGCGCGAACGCGCGTAATCGATCACGTGACGTAGCAGCAGTTCGCCATAGCCACGCCGCTGGCGCTCCGACGCCACAACGAGCGCGAACTCGGCCTGCTCGAAGTTCGGCTCGGCCGCGAGCCGCCCGACGCCCAGCAACTCCTCGCCATCGAGCAACAGGAACGCCATCTCGCGATCGTAGTCGATCTGGGTCAGACGCGCGGCCATCTCATGCGTCAGCTCGCGGATCGGGCCGAAGAAACGCAAGCGTATATCCTCGCGCGAGAGGTGCCGCGCGAACGCGCTCAGCATCCCCTCGTCCTGCGGCCGGATGGGGCGCAGGCGTAAGGTCTCGCCGCGGTGCTCGATCGTGGTTTCCAGTTCGACCGGATAGGGCCGGATGGCAAAGCGCGCGGCGCGTTCCTGGTTTGCGGGCTTGCGCACCACGATGCGCGCATCGAGCGCCAGCACGCCCGCCGCATCGGCCAGCAGCGGGTTGATGTCCAGTTCGGCGATATCGTCGACATCGGCAATGAGCTGCGACAGGCGGATCATCGCCTCGCCCACCGCCTCGCGCGCCGCGGGTGGCCGGTCGCGATAGCCGCGCAGCAGCCGGTCGACGCGGGTGCGGCTGAGCGCATCCTCGGCCAGCACGGCATCGAGCGGCGGCAGCGCCAGCGCCTTGTCGTCGATCACCTCGGCCGCGACGCCGCCATGGCCCACAAGCACGATCGGACCGAATACGGGATCCTCCGTCGCGCCCAGGATAAGTTCGACCGCGCCGGGACGCTTCACCATCGGCTGGACGACGAAGCCGTCGAGGATGGCGCCCGGCGCCGACGTGCAGACGCGGTTGGTCATGTCGCGCACCGCATCGAGCACGGCCTGCTCGGAGCCGAGGTCGAGCGCCACGCCGCCGACATCGGACTTGTGCGTGATCTCCCGCGACAGGACCTTCACCACGACCGGAAAGCCGATCTCGCGCGCCATCGCCGCGGCGGCCGCCGCATCCGCGACGACCTCGGTGCGCACGACGGGAATGCCGTAGGCCGCCAGCACCTGCTGGGCCTCGGGCTCGGTCAACAGCTCGCGCCGTTCTGCCAGCGCCGCCTTCACGATGCGGCGCACCAGATCTGTATCGACCCGGCCCTCGGGGATCGAGGGTGGCGTGCGCTGCAAGGCGCGCTGGCCACGCCGGTACTGCACGATGTGCATGAAGCCGCGCACTGCGCGCAGCGGCGTGTCGTAGGCCGGGATGCGCTTGTCGTGCAGCACCCTCCGGCCGGCTTCCGCCTCGGGGCCGCCGATCCAGCAGCCGATCACCGGCACGTTGCGTAAACCGGGCGCCGCTGCGATCGCGCGTGCGGCGTCCTCCGCCGAGGTGAGCGCGGTCGGTACGTTGATCGCCAGCACCGCTCCCACGCCGCGATCGGCCGCCAGGATGTCGAGCGCGTGCGCATAGCGCGGCCCATCGGCGTCGCCCACGATGTCGACCGGATTCGCGCGCGACCAGATGCGCGGCATCGCCTTGTCCAGCGCCTCGATGGTTTCGGCCGAGAGCGTCGCCAGCTCGCCGCCGCCATCGAGCAACAGATCGGTCGCCACGATGCCGACGCCGCCGCCGTTGGTCAGGATCGCGAGCCGCTCGTTGCGCGGCACGATCGAATGGCCGAGCGTCTCAGCGGCGTCGAACAACTCGCCCAGCCCGACCACCCGAACCAGGCCGGCGCGCGCGAAGGCTGCATCGTAGACGGCGGCCGAGCCCGCCATCGAGCCGGTGTGCGAGGCCGCCGCTTGTGCCGCCGCCGCGTGACGGCCGGCCTTGAGCACGATCACCGGCTTCACCCTCGCCACGCCGCGCGCGGCGGACATGAACTTGCGCGCGTGGGTGATGCCCTCGACGTACATCAGGATCGCGCGGGTATCGAGGTCGCGCGCCAGCAGGTCGAGCGCGTCGCCGAAATCGACGTCGGCCATGTCGCCCATCGAGATCAGGTGCGAGAAACCGATGCCTTGCGCCGAGCCCCAGTCCGCCAGCGCCGCCAGCACCGCGCCCGACTGCGCCACCGCCGCGATCTGGCCGCCACGCAGCTTGCCCGGACCGAAGCTCGCGTTGAGGCCGATGCGCGGCGCGGCGTAGCCGATGCAGTTGGGACCGACGATGCGCAGCAGATGCGGCTGGGCGGCCTTCAGCAGGCTGTCGCGCCACTGCGTGTTGGCAATGCGCGCGAACGGACCGCTGCCCGGACCGGAAGTGATGACGACGGCGACCTTGGTGCCGCGCGTGCCCAGTTCCTCGATCAGGCCGGGCACCGTCTCGGGTGGCGTCATGATGACCGCGAGATCGGCTGGCGCCGGCAGGTCCGCCAGCCTGGTGAAGACCTTGCGGCCAGCGATCTCGCCGCCTTTAACGTTCACCAGATGAATATCGCCCTTGAAGCCGCCCGCCAGCAGGTTGCGCGTCACCGCCTCGCCGACCGAGCCGACACGGGCGCTGGCGCCGATCGCCACGACCGATCGGGGCTCGGCCAACTTGTCGAGGTTACGTATGGACACGACGACGTCCTCTCGCCGACAATTGACGCGAAGGCATGACAGCCAAGCCGCGCGCCGACAAGTCCGCCGCGGATTCTGTCCCGAGAGGTTTCTTCATGGTCGTCCGAATCCTGTTGGCCGCGGTGCTGGCTCTGAGCTTCGCGTCCGTCGCCGCCGCGGACGAATCTGCAAGCAACGTGCCGGCCAATGCGATCACGCATCACCGCTTCAGGATCGGCACGGGCGAGGCCGCGTTCACGGTCACCGCAGGAACATTGCCGCTCGACAACACCAAGGGCGAACACCAGGCCTCGGTCTTCTACGTCGCCTATACGCGCGATGGCGTGGCGCACGAAGTGCGCCCCCTCACCTTCGTCTTCAACGGCGGTCCCGGCGCCAGCTCGGCCTATCTCCATCTCGGTGCGCTGGGCCCCAAGGTCGTCGAGTTCGGCAAGGACGGCCAGATGCCGGACTCGCCCGCGCATCTGGTCGACAATCCCGACAGCTGGCTCGACCTCACCGATCTGGTGTTCATCGATCCGGTGGGCACCGGCTACAGCCGCCCGACAGGCAGCAGCGACGACGCGGGCAAGAAGTTCTATGGCGTGCGCGAGGACCTGCAGACCTTCACCGCCTTCATCAACCGCTACCTGAACACCAACGATCGCGCCGCCTCGCCGAAATACCTCGTCGGCGAGAGCTACGGCGGTTTCCGCGCGGCGCGCCTGCCGAAGCTGCTGGCGTCCGAGCGCGGCATCACCATCCAGGGCGTGTTCATGATCTCACCGGTGATCGAGTTCAGCCTGCTCGGTGGCAACGAATTCGAACCGCTGCCCTATGCGCTGCGCCTGCCTTCCTATGCCGCGGCCAAGATCGAACGCCTGGGCACGGTCACGCCGCCCGCGCTGGCCGAGGCCGAGCGGTTCGCGCTCGGTCCCTATCTGGCGGCACTCGTTGCGACACCGCGCGATCTGGCGGTACAGAAGCAAGTGACCGACGAGGTCGCGCATCTCATCGGACTGCCCGAGGATCTGGTCGCCCGCTACGACGGCCGCATCTCGCCCGGTGTCTACGCCAAGGAAGCGCGCCGCTCCCAGAAACAGGTGCTGAGTCGCTACGACGCATCGGTCGCCGGCCTCGATCCCTATCCGGCGACTGGCGAGACGCGCATGGACCCGGTCTACGACGGGCTGATCACCGTGCTGACCGAGGGCGTGCACGGCTATTTCAAGGACACGCTCGGCATCGCGACCGATCTGCCCTACCGGATCTCCAACGGTGAGATCCCGCGCCAATGGAACTGGCGCGACGGCAATGCGCGCGGCGAATATGTCGGTGCCGCCGATTCGCTGCGCGAGGCGCTGGCCAGTAACCAGCAACTCAAGGTTACCATCGCGCACGGTATGACCGATCTGGTCACGCCCTACATGACCAGCCGCTTCGCGATCGAGCGCCTGCCGCCCTCGCTCACCGAGGGGCGCGTGAGCGTGAACCTCTATGCCGGCGGCCACATGATGTATCTGCGCAGCAGCTCGCGCGCGCACCTGCACGCCGATGCCGCCCGCCTCTATCCGCCGCCAGCGCTTTAGCTAAATGATTTGCGGCCCGTTCATCAGCGCGAGGCCGGCCACGATGACCACGGCGGCAATGACACGTCGTCGGCCGAAGGGCTCGCCCAGCAGCAGCGTTCCCATCAGCGCGCCGAACAGCACCGACGTCTCGCGCAACGCCGCGACATGCGCCATGGGCCCAAGCACCAGCGCGTAGATCGCGATGCCGTAGCCGGTGTTGGCGATGACGCCGCCGATCATGCCCTTCCACCAGTGACGCCGCAGATGCGCCAATATGGTGTCGGGACGAAGCACCATGGCCAGCACCAGCAGCCACGGCCCTTCGAGCACGCACAGCCAGGCGATGTAGGCCAGGCGATGCGCCATGTCGGGCCCGGCGGCGCGCACGCCGAAGCCATCGGCAATGATGTAGGCGGCAATCGTGAAGCCGGTCATCACGGCGAACAAGGTCGCCATTCCGTGACGGCCACCGGTCTTCGACTGCAGTCCCTTGAGCGGCAGCGCCAGGGTCACGAGGCTGACGCTGAGCAACAGCACGCCCAGCATGTCCTGCACGCGCAAATGCTCGCCGATCAACCGGCCCGAGACCAGCGCGACCAGCAGCGGTCCCAGCCCGCGCGCGATCGGATAGGTATGGCTGAGGTCGCCGTACGAATAGGCCTTCAGCAGGAACGTGTAATAGGCCACGTGCACGATCACCGAGATCGCGAGGAACCGCCAGGCACCGTGCTCGATCGTCGGCAGGAACGGCAAGGCGACCAGGCCCATCACGGTGCCGGTGGTCATGATCACGCCGAACGTCGCCAGCCGATCCGAGCGGTCGGCTTTCAGCAGCGCATTCCAGCTGGCGTGCATGAGGGCCGCCGCCAGAAGCAGCAGCACGATCAGGGGATCGACGACCATCCGAGCAATGACTCAGGATTTGGGTTTGTAGTCCGAGTATTTCACCGTCACGCGGACATGCACTGGCGCACCGTCGATCGGGATCTCTTCGTCGGTACGGATCGATACCGGGTAGTAGTTCTCGTCCGGGTCCTGCGCGCGCAGAACCTCGAACCGCATGTTGCCCACGGGATAGTCGGCACTCCTGCCGCACGTCTTCACGATCGCCGATTTGGCACCGCGCACCCAGGTGCGGCCGGCAAAAGCGTGGACAGTGGATTTGTCCGATCGTGGCAGCACGTCGAACAGCGCGAGGTTGCGGTCCTTGTACTTCTGGCGGCCGGAATAGACGATGTCGCGGTCGGCGAAACTGTCGGTCGTGAGCGCGAACGACATCGGGTCACCCAACACGCTGATGTCCTTGGCGCTGAGCTTCAACCGGGTGAGCGTGTTGGCAGCCCCCGGCGCAACCGTCTCGCGCCGCGCACCGCTCGCATCGAAGTCGATGACGGAGGCCCGGTGAAAGGCACCATCGACCGTGTCGCCGTTCAGGGTCTCGACCGTGATGTCGACGGCATAGCCGTGACTACCCAGCCCTTTCACGAAGGCCTGTTCGTTGGTCACGATGACCTTGACGAATTCGCGGGCGCTCAGGTTGAAATCAGCCGCGCTATCGACCGGCTCGAGGCCGGCGTTGCAGTCGATCTGGGCGAAAGCCGGCACGGCCAGCAGCCAGGCGATGAGGAACGACGCGAATTTCATCATGCCTGTAGTTTTGCGCACATTGCGCGCGCTGAAAAGAGCTTAACGCGGTGGCTCCGAGATCGAGAACAGGTCGCGCTCGCCCAGATCGGCGCTGCGGCGGCGCTCGAGCTCCTGATTGTAGCGGCGCAGCGCATAGTGCTCGGTCATGTAGCCGACCACGACCTTCTCAAGGGACGAATCGAGGACGGCCAGCGCCTCGACCTCCTTCTCCTCGAAGCGCGTGATCGCGGTGCGCACGTTCTCGTAGGCCAGCAGGTAAAGATCGTCATGGACCGCGAAGTCGCGCGCGAACTTGGCGTCCAGCGTCTCTTCTTCCTTCACCTCGTCGATCGCGGCCATGTCGAGCTGGCCCAGGAAGACGCCTTCCTTGCCGACGACGAACACACGTTTGGCCGTACCGGGCGGATACTTGGCGCGGATCTCGCGCACCGACATGCCCTCCTGCACGATCTTGGGATCGGCGCGCATCAGCCGGGCGACGGTGAGATCGGCCAGCCAGCCGATATCGTGGGCGCCGCGGATACCGATGCCGCGCTGGTGGAAGCGCCAGGTCGAGAAGGAATAGCCGAACACCAGCCGCACGATCGTCGAGGAGATGATCACGCCCACCATCACGCCGACGGTCATCGGGAAGTTGCCGGTGCCTTCCAGCACCAGGAACACCATGGTGAGCGGCGCGCCGATGATCGCGGCGGCGACCGAGCCCATGCCGACCATCATCAACGCGGCATGCTGTGGCGCCAGACTCGGCACCACGAAGGAGGCGATATCGGCAAAGACCGCGCCGAACAGGCAGCCGAGGAACAGCGAGGAGCTGAACATGCCGCCCCGGTACCCGGCGCCCAGCGACAGCGCCGAAGCGATCAGCTTGGCGATCAGCAGGATCACCAAGGTCGTGAGCGCGGGATCGCGATCGAACACCAGCTGGATCGCGCCGTGGCCGCTGCCCAGCACCTGCGGGATCGGATAGGCAAGCGCCGTCACCAGGACGCCGCCGATTGCCGGCCGCAGCCATTGCGGCACCAGCGGCAGGCGGCGCAGCGCGCGCTCGACCCAGGTGACCGACTGCATGGCCAGGATGCTGAAGCCGGCCGAGAGGACGCCCAAAAGTCCGAACAGGACGTAGACCCAACCGTTGAAGTCGAAGATCTGCTGCACGACGAACAATTCGTCCGCATGGGCGATCGCGCGATCCATCAGCGTGCCGGCCAGTGCCGCGGCGGCGACCGGGGCCAATGCAGGCACCGCGTAGCTGCCGAGGATCAACTCGTAGCCGTAGAAGGCGCCCGCGATCGGCGCATTGAAGGCCGCGGCGATCGCGGCGGCCGCACCCGTGGCCACGAAGATGCGCTGGTCGCTGCGGCGCAGCTTGAAGTACTGACCGACCTTGGAGAGCACGGCGGCGCCGGCCTGGCTGTAGCCCGCCTCCATGCCGACAGCGACGCCCGCGACGTTCGAGATATAGGTGTCGACCACCAGCCGCGTACTGTCGCGCATCGACATGCGCCCACCATGCAGCGCATTGGCCTCGATCGGATCGACGATCTCGCGGGCACCGAAATAGCGCATGATCACGGCCGACAGGCCGAGCAGCAGGCCGCCCGCGACCGGCACGAACAGCACACGCTCCATGTCGAGGCCGATACCCGTGCTCAGCGTGTGGTCGCCCACGATGTTGAAGGCGAACTCGCGACCGAGATCCACCAGTTCGCGCATGCCGGCGATCAGGGCCCCGATCACCGCGCCCATGCCCGCGCAGACGAGGATTTGCGTCGGCTCGTTCGACCGCAGCCGGCCCTGCATGCGGAACCAGTGCCGGGCCTGCGCCCAGCTGGCTTTCCGGACACGGTCCGACAGCCGCCGTGCTGCGTCCCGCAGGATGCCGTTCAGTGCCAGCCGCATGGCTGCAGGCGCTCCATTTTTGACGGCCCCTATCTTTCCGGGGCCGTTTCCGCGAAAATAGCCGTCACACACTTCATAGCAGTGACAGGTGCATTTTGCTGCTTCTGATCGATAACTACGACAGTTTCACCTACAACCTCGTCCACTTTCTGGGCGATCTTGGGGCACGCTGCGCCGTGCATCGCAACGACCAGATCACGGTCGACGAGGCGATGGCGCTGAAACCCGACGGGATCGTCCTGTCGCCCGGCCCCTGCACGCCCAACGAGGCGGGCATCTGCATGGACCTGATCAAAGCCGCGGCCAAGGCGCAGGTTCCGTTGTTCGGCGTCTGTCTCGGCCATCAGGCCATCGGCCAGGTGTTCGGCGGCAAGGTCGTGCGGGCGCCGATGCCCATGCACGGCAAGCTGTCGGGGGTCGATCACAAGGGCCAGAGCGTGTTCGAGGACGTGCCCACCCCCTTCCAGGCCACCCGCTACCATTCGCTGATCGTCGACAAGGCGGGCTTCCCGGCCGAACTCGAGCCGACGGCCTGGACCGGCGACATCATCATGGGCCTGCGCCACAAGAGCCTGCCGATCCACGGCGTGCAGTTCCATCCCGAGAGCATCGCCTCGGAATACGGCCACAAGATCCTGGAGAACTTCCTCAAGATCGCGGGCGAGCATCCCACGCAGCAGAACAAGAAAGCCGCCTAGTGCTGACACGTCGTTCGGTACTGGCAGCGGCCGCTGCCTCGACGCTGGCCGCTCCGGCGCGCGCGCAGGCCGCGTACCCGACCAAGCCCGTCAAAATCATCGTGCCCTATCCCGCCGGTCAATCGACCGACATCCTGGGCCGTCTGATGGCCGACCAGTTCACCAAGGCGCTGGGCCAGCAGGTGATCGTCGAGAACCGGCCGGGCGCCGGCGGCACGATCGGCGCCGACGTGGCGGCCAAGGCGCCGCCGGATGGCTACACACTGCTGATGACGACGATCTCCACGCACATCATTGCGCCGGTGATCTATCCCAGGCTGCCCTACGACGCGGTCAAGGATTTCGCGCCGATCGCCAATCTCGGCCTCACGCCCCAGACGCTGATCGCCAGTCCCAAGAGCGGTATCGCGTCGGTGAAGGACCTGATCGAGAAGGCCAAAGGCGGCGACCTCAACTACGGCTCGTCCGGCAATGGCTCGGCCAGCCATCTCGCGGTCGCCCTGACGCTCTACGCCGCCGGCATCCGCATGACGCACGTTCCTTTCAAAGGGAATGCCGAAGCCCAGATGGCGCTGCAGAGCGGCGACATCCAGCTGATGTCCGACGCCGTTCCCGCGATCGTCACGCCAATCCTGGGCAACCGGGTGAAGGCGATCGGCATCTGCGACTCCAAGCGCTCGCCCTATCTGCCGGACGTCCCGACGGTCGCCGAGCAAGGCTATCCCAGCGTGCTTGCCGTCGGCTCGATCGGCATCGCCGGGCCCGCCAACACCCCGGCACCGATCCTCGACAGACTTGCAGCCGAGATCGACCGGATGATGGCCGAGCCCGCGGTCATCGCGAAACTGAAAGAGCTATACTTCGTGCCCGCCACCGAACGGCGCGGCGCGTACGGGACCTTCATCGCCACCGAAATCGAACGCTGGCGCGGCGTCGTGAAGGCCGCCGACATCAAGATGGATTGATCATGGG
>CAIKZO010000113.1 GCA_903832005.1 Enhydrobacter aerosaccus
CCCCCGGAGGGGGAGGGTTGGGGAGGGGGATTGCCGTGCCAACACCGTCCCGGCAACCTAGTGCGATGCGGCCCGATGCAAAGCCTTCCACAAAAAAGTTTGCCCGTGATCTTCGCAACAACGCGACCGACACCGAGCGCGCTCTTTGGCAGGAGCTTCGACGCGGAAAGATCGTCGGTGCCCGCTTTCGCCGGCAAGTACCGATCGGTCCTTACATTGCCGATTTTGCGTGTCTGAAAAACAGGATCGTCATCGAGCTCGACGGCAGTCAGCACCTCGATCGCGCGGCATACAACGAAGTGCGGAGTGCTTTTCTGAAAGCGCAGAAATTTCGCGTGCTTCGATTCTGGAATGGGACGGTCTCGAGCGAACGGGACGCCGTGATCGAAACGATCGTCTGGGCGGTCATGCATCCCGACTGGGAGCAAGATCCCCCTCCCTAACCCTCCCCCTCCGGGGGAGGGGATTTTCAGACTGGAGTGTAGATGATCAGCCGCAGCGCCGGGTCGTCGTTGGCCTGGAAGCTTGCGTGCTCGAAGCGCAGCACGCCCTTCTTGGGGTGCTTGATCGTCTTCACGCCGGCGGCGGAGCCTTTGATGTCGTGCGCTTTCCACCAGCCGGTGAACTCCGGACAGCCGGCCCGCAGGCGGTCGAGCAGGTCGCGAAAGGCGGGATCGTCTGCCCAGAGATCGTGGGTCGCGCGGAATTGGGCGAGGATGGCCCTCGCCTGTTCGGCCCACTTCGCGCCGAACCGTCGGCGTGTCACCGGATTGGTCAGGACCGAGATGAGGATGTTGCGCTCTTCTTCGGGAACGCGGCCGAAGGCGAAGATGCCTTCGGCGGCCTTGTTCCAGACCAGCACATCCCAACGGCGGCCGGTGATGTAGGCGGGCTGAGCGAGACCCTCGACCAGGCGCCGGATCGTGTCCGGCACGGTCTCGCGCACGAAGGTCCGGCGATCGGCGTTGTGCGTCAGCGCACGCAGATGGGCATGCTCGACCTTGCTGAGACGCAGCGCCCGCGCCAGCGCATCGACCGTCGTGACGGACGGCGTGACCGAGCGGCCCTGCTCGAGCCGCACGTACCAGTCGACGCCGATGCCCGCGAGCTCGGCAACTTCCTCGCGGCGGAGACCTGGTGTGCGGCGCCGGCGGCCCGCGGGCAGGCCGACCGACTTCGGATTGAGGCGCGACCGCCGCGAGCGCAGGAAGTCGCCCAGTTCGTTCGGTGTCTGGGAGGTATTCATAATCCTAGGATAATACCAGGCCTGAATGCCATCGGGGAAGCCCGCCAGAATGGGCCCATGAAAGCAGCCCTCCTGAAGTCCTTCGGCACCCCTCTCGCGATCGAGACCGTGCCCGATCCCGTTCTTGGCACCGGCGAGGTGATCGTCGATGTCGCCGCGACCGCCATGCTCGCCTATGCCCGCGAAGTCTACAGCGGCAAGCGCAACTATCTCCTCGACCTGCCGGTCGTTCCCGGCTCCGGCGGCATTGGCTGCGTGCGCGCGGTCGGCCCGGATGCCACGCGTCTCGCGCCCGGCGACTGGGTCTATTGCGATCCGACCGTGCGCTCGCGTGACGACTCGGTCTCGCCCGACATCCTCCTGCAGGGATTGACCGCCGCCACCGAAGGCGGCCGGATCCTGCACCGGCATTTCCACGACGGCTCCTTCGCCGAGCAGACACGCGTGCCGACCGAGAACCTCACCCGCCTCGGCACGATCGATCCAACAGAGGCGCCGAGGTGGTGCGGCCTCGGTCGGCTGCTGGTCCCGTACGGCGGCTTCCTTGTCGCCGGCCTGAAGGCGGGAGAGATCGTCGTCGTGAACGGCGGCACTGGCGCTTTCGGCAGCGCCGCCGTAGCCGTCGCCCTGGCGATCGGTGCACGGGCGGTGATCGCGACGGGCCGCAACGGCGCGGTGCTGGACGAGGTCGCAAGACGCTACGGCAAGCGCGTGCTGCCGGTGCAGATGCAGGGCGACGAGGAACAGGATCGTGCGCGCATCCTCGCGGCCGCCCCGGGCCCGATCGATTGCGTGCTCGATATTCTGCTGCCCGCCGCCTCACCGGCGCAGGTCCGCACGGCGTTGCTCACGGTCCGCCCCTACGGTCGCGTCGTGCTGATGGGCGGCGTCGGCATGGCCGGCGGCCCCGGCGTCGACCTCCCCTACGCCTGGCTGATGCGCAACTGCATCACCATCCATGGCAAGTGGATGTACCCGCGCGAAGCGCCGGGCCAGATGATCGCGATGGTCAGGGCAGGTCTCATCGATCTCGACGCGCTCGCCGTCACGACGTTCGGCCTGGACGACATCAACGACGCCGTGGCGCATGCCGCCGCCAACGCCGGCCCCTTCACGATGACGGTGGTGGTGTCGTAACTCTTCGCCCCCTCCCTACCCTCCCCCTCCGGGGGAGGGAATCATGAGCGCAGTCCCCCTTCAGAATCCCCTCCCCCGGAGGGGGAGGGTTAGGGTGGGGGATTGCAGAGCCAACACTGCAGCAGCCGTGATCGATCGCGCACCTCGACTGGGGCAACATCCCCCTCCCTACCCTCCCTCTCCGGGGGAGGGAGTCATGAGCGCCGTCCCTCCTCAGAATCCCCTCCCCCGGAGGGGGAGGGTTAGGGAGGGGGATTGCCGTTCGGGCGGCGTCCCGGCATCGTGCGAACGATGCGTCGTTCTTCGAGTCGAATTTCAGCCGCCGCCGCCCGGCGCATCGCTCTCGCTGCGCAGGGCTTTGCCTCGGAGCGGCCGGATGGCGCCACGAACGTCGGGCATGTGAAGCGGGCGATCGACCGGCTGGGGTTGTTGCAGATCGACTCCGTGAACGTGCTGACGCGGGCGCATTACCTGCCGCTGTTCTCGCGGCTCGGCAATTACGACAGCGCGCATCTCGACGAGATCGCCTGGGGCCGCAAGAGCCGGCGCGGGCTGTTCGAGTTCTGGGCGCACGAGGCCTCGCTGCTGCCTCTGTCGACCCAGCCGCTGTGGCGCTGGCGCATGGATCGCGCGGCCCGCAACGCGGGTGACGGCAAGGGCAAGCTGCATTCGTTCCGGCGCGAGAAGGCCAAGTACATCGGCGAGATCCTGCGCCAGGTCACCGATCGCGGCGCGATCGCGGCTTCCGAACTGGAGAATGCCGGTCCCGGCCGCGGCGCCTGGTGGGGCTGGAGCGATGGCAAGCTCGCGCTCGAATGGCTGTTCTTCGCGGGCCACCTGACGACGGCGACGCGGCGCGGCACCTTCGAGAGGGTGTACGACCTCACCGAGCGCGTGCTGCCCGCCACCGTTCAGGCAATGCCGACGCCCTCGCCCGAAGAGGCGCAGCGCGAACTGCTGCGGCTCTCGGCGCGCGCCATGGGCGTCGCCACCGAGACTGACCTGCGCGACTACTATCGCCTGGGCGTCGCCGACACCAAGGCACGCCTGGCCGAACTCGTGGAAGCCGGCGAACTGTTGCAGGTCGAGGTCGAAGGCTGGCAGAAGCCGGGCTATCTCGATCTCGCCGCGCGCCAGCCGCGCTCCGTCGAGGCGCGCGCGCTGCTGGCGCCGTTCGATCCGCTGATCTGGGAGCGCGACCGCACGCATCGGATCTTCGACTTCTTCTATCGCATCGAGATCTACACGCCGGCGGCCAAGCGCGTGCACGGCTACTACGTGCTGCCCTTCCTGCTGGGCGACAAATTGGTCGGCCGTGTCGATCTCAAGGCCGACCGCGCCAACAGCACGCTCTTGGTGCACGCCGCGCATCTCGAGGAAGGCGCGGACGCGAAGGAAGTCGCGGGCCCGCTGCGCAAGGAACTGCGCCTGATGGCCGACTGGCTCGGCCTCGAGAAAATGTCCCTGCCCAAGACAGGCCCGCTCGCAAAAGCCCTGAAAACTTCGCGCTAGTCCGCGCGGCCGGATTCTCTCCGGCGCGGACCAGAGTCGACCACAAAAGCGCTCGAGAGCGACGCCGTCCGTTTCAAGCCGGTGTGCATCAAGTTCGATATAACGACCATAATACGCGATCTTGGCCAGCGCGCTTAAACTCTCCTGATCGCGGGCGGTGCTGTCGTTTACCGCCCGTTTATTAAACGGGAGTGGTCATGTCGAAGTTCGGAAAAGGTAACGCAGGCGGCCCGGGCCGTCCGAAGGGTTGGCGCAGCGAGGCGAACCGCGCGCTCGATCAACTGGCGAGCGCAGGCGCGGCGGCGGTGCTGACGAAGCAGATCGAAATGGCGCAGGCCGGCGACGGGCGCGCGGCCGAACTGGTGCTGAAGCGGGCGTGGTCGCAGCCGCGCGGGCGGCTGGTCGAATTCGACATGCCGGACATCGTCGAACCGCAGGACGTGGTGCACGCGCTCGATGCCGTCGCCACGGCGATCAAGTCCGGGCACCTGACACCGGAGGAAGGCGCCGCGGTGGCCGACGTGGTCGAACGGCAGCGGCGCGCCATCGAGTTCGCCACGCTGGAAGACCGCGTGCGGGCGCTCGAGGCGGACCTGCGGCAGTTGCCGAAGCTATGACGGCGCTCGAGCGGCGCATCATCCAGCTCGAGGCCCTGTTGTGGTGCCGCATCGCCTACTTCACGGTCACCGCATACATGCAGCAAGAGCGCGCCAAGGCGGAGCGGCGCCGCCGCGAGACGGAGAAGGCTGCCGCGGCCGCGCAAGCCGAACGCGAGGAAGCCGCGCGGCGGGCCGAGGCATCGAAGGCATCGCCACCGCCTGAAGCGCACCTTGCCGCTTCGGTCCCTGCGCCACCAGGACCGACACCAGAAACGAGGCCGGAACCGGAACCGCAGCCGCCGCCCTGGACCTACGATCCGCCGCCCGAGATGCAGATCCGACCGATCACCTGGCGCCGGTCGGAGCCGCACGCCGACGGCGCGGACGACTATTTCGGCAGATGCATCGTCGATTACGACCCCTTGGCCGACGACTACGACGACGATTCGTAAATATGATACGAAGGCCCGCACATGAACGAAGGGCCAAGCATGAACGATCTGGTTTTGAAGGGCGGTCGCGTCGTCGACCCGTCGCAGGGCATCGACAAGGTCGCCGACATCGCCTTTGCCGGCGGCAAGGTGGCGGCGATCGGTGACAATCTCTCCGGCACGGACACGCGCAATGTCGCGGGCAAGATCGTCTCGCCCGGCCTGATCG